>NZ_JBNDKZ010000002.1:0-549429 GCF_050435845.1 Kosakonia sp. 1610
TTATTGCCGGATGGCGGCGTACCGCCTTATCCGGCCTACGGGTTCGTGCCCTTTTGTAGGCCTGATAAGCGCAGCGCCATCAGGCATGTTTTTGGAAACCACGGTCGAACACCCTGCCCGCTTTTTGCCGGGTGGCGGCGTACCGCCTTATCCGGCCTACGGGTTCGTGCCCTTTTGTAGGCCTGATAAGCGCAGCGCCATCAGGCATGTTTTTGGGAACCACGGTCAAACACCCCGCTCGCTTTATTGCCGGATGGCGGCGTACCGCCTTATCCGGCCTACGGGTTCGTGCCCTTTTGTAGGCCTGATAAGCGCAGCGCCATCAGGCATGTTTTTGGGAGCAAGAGTCGAACATTCTGCCCGCGTTTTGCCGGATGGCGGCGTACCGCCTTATCCGGCCTACGAACACGATGTTTTCCCCTCACCCGCGTCTTTTTTTGTAATATTTACAAATGCTTTGCAATAACCAGGGTTTCCCGACGAACGTGATGAGCATAATCCTATTGAGTTGTCTTATAGAAATAACCTTATGATTTACATGGATTATGATCATGTTCAAAATGTCGCGCTTCGCTCACTGGATGACGCTGTTCGCCGTCGCCGCTACGCTTATCTTCGCCTTGCCCGCCCGGGCAAATACCTGGCCGCTGCCGCCTGCGGGCAGCAAGCTGGTGGGCGAAAACCGTTTCCATATTGTTGAGAACGATGGCGGTTCGCTGGAGGCGATCGCCAAAAAATATGACGTTGGCTTCCTCGCACTGTTACAGGCTAACCCCGGTATTGACCCCTTCGTGCCGCGCGCTGGCAGCGTTGTCACCATCCCGCTGCAAACACTGCTGCCGGATGTGCCGCGCAGAGGGATTGTGATTAACCTCGCCGAGCTGCGTCTTTACTACTATCCCCCCGGAAAAAACGAGGTCACCATCTACCCGATCGGCATTGGCCAACTGGGCGGCGATACGTTAACGCCGACGATGGTGACCACCGTTTCCGATAAACGGGCCAACCCAACCTGGACGCCAACCGCCAATATCCGCGCCCGCTACAAAGCGCGCGGAATCGAGTTACCGCCGGTGATGCCAGCCGGGCCGGATAACCCGATGGGCCATCATGCGATTCGCCTCGCCGCTTACGGTGGCGTTTACCTGCTGCACGGCACCAATGCTGATTTTGGTATCGGTATGCGCGTCAGCTCCGGGTGTATTCGCCTGCGGGATAGCGATATTGCCGCGCTGTTTGCTGCAATCAGCCCGGGTACATCGGTCAATATCATCAACACGCCGATTAAAGCCTCCGTCGAGCCAGACGGCACGCGGCTGGTGGAGGTGCATCAGCCGCTCTCCGAATCGATCAATGATGATCCGAAAACGCTGCCGATCCCGCTCAATGCGGCGATGAAGACGTTTCAGGCTGAAAGCGATGCGGCGGTGATGGCGCAGGCTATTGAGCTGCGCTCGGGTATGCCGGTGGACGTGACCAAACATGCACAAGAGAGTATGCAAGCGATGTAACGCCCGCGCATAAACAAAAAGGCCCTGCACGTTGTGCAGGGCCTTTTTTATTGCAGTGGCGTAGCTCGAGGGTGGTGAGCTTATTTGTAAAGCACTGCGGTACCGTGCAGGCGATCGGAGCCGGTCACGGAGGTGATGCGGTAAGAGGACGCGCCCAGCTGTTCGGCTTTCTCAGCCACTTTTTTCTCAACGGATGCGAGGTTGGTGCTGCCGGTCACGCCGATGGCGGTAAGCTCCTGCTGCCCGGCCGGTGCGGACTGCACCTCAACGGCGGCAAAGCTGGCAAATGAGAGAGTACTTAAAACAGCGGCGGTAAACAGCGTGTTGATGGTTTTCATAATGATTGTCCTGATGCAGGTGAACGGAGGTCGTTAAGCATTAAGTTAATGATCGATAGGTAAATCATAAGTGTGATCTATATCACCCGTCAATATTTTTTTATAACGCTCATTAACTAATTTAAATAGTTCTTAATTTTCATAAGCATATGATTTATTAATATGTGCGGTTTTGCGACTGGTCATTCACCAGGATTATTTTTATAATGGCTATTCAACAAACCAACAAAGAAGCGGCGATATGACCAGTGAAGTCAGCAGTTGTACGAAAAAAAGCCGTGGCCGACCGAAAGTGTTCGACAGGGAAGCGGCGCTCGATAAAGCCATGACGCTATTCTGGCAGCATGGCTATGAAGCCACATCACTCTCCGATCTGGTAGAAGCGACCGGGGCAAAAGCACCGACGCTCTACGCAGAGTTCACCAATAAAGAGGGGCTGTTTCGCGCGGTCCTCGATCGCTATATCGCCCGTTTCGCCAGGCAGCATGAAGCGTTGCTGGAGTGCGAAGAGAAGCCGGTGGAACAGGCGTTGCTGGACTATTTCTCTGCTATCGCCAGGTGTTTTACTAGCACCGATACGCCCGCGGGCTGCTTTATGATTAACACCTCTGCGACGCTTGCCGCCTCGTCGCAGGAGATTGCGAAGACGATTAAAACGCGTCATGCCCGCCAGGAGGAGACATTGCAGCACTTCCTCGCACAGCGGCAGGCGAAAGGCGAGATCCCGGCAGGCGTGGATATCGCCTCCCTTGCGCAGTTTCTCGGCTGCATCTTACAGGGCATGTCCATCAGCGCCCGCGAAGGCGCAAGCCTTGAGAAGCTGCTGCAAATCACCCGCACCACCCTGCGCCTGTGGCCAGATTTGATCAAAGCGTAATAAAAAAATGAGACGGATCTCCGTCTCATTCCCTCTCTGTGATAGTGATTACACAATTCAACAATAGGTAAAAACTATCAGCCATTTTCCAGGCTTTGCTATGCTTAATTGTGATTATTGCATCGCTAATCATTGTCGGCGGCAATATAAAACAATAAGTATGTATTTCAGGCGTCACTTTTCCCTTGCTCTCACTCTACGCGTAGTACCGATAATTCTTATGAGGATAAAGGGTCTTTTACTGACTAATCACATGCAGAAGGAAATGGAAATGATTTTGCTATTACCATTCATCAAAGTGTTAATAGTAATTACATTGTTATTTGGTCTGTGGGTCTTGCTGGGTGGCTCGGTACTGTTCGCATTTGTCTCTGTCCTCATTACCGGATTGCTGGTTGTTCGCCAACAAGACTTTATTTAACAACGAAAAAGCCCCGCATGATGCGAGGCTTTTTTATGGCAAAAAAAGGCTCCTCAGCCTGAGCGATGAGGAGCCAATATGCAGAGTACTGCTTTTTTATGCTTTGTTATTCAGAATCAGCTGACCGTTGTTATCCAGCGGAATCTGCGTGCCAGGATCTTTATCCATGCGGATTTTCCCCTGCTGGTCGCCGATTTTATAGGTCACGTCATAACCGAGCATTTTTTCCGATTTGTCATATACCGTGCTGCAGCGTTGCTGAGTGGTCGTGTAGGTATCCCGCTCCTGCATACCGCCCTGAATCTGGTTGCCTGCATAACCGCCGCCTAACGCACCGACAACGGTCGCCACATCGCGTCCGCGCCCGCCGCCAAACTGATGGCCAAGCACACCGCCCGCTACCGCACCCAGTACGGAACCGGTAATACGGTTCTCATCCTGCACCGGACGACGATGCGTTACCGTGACATTGCGACACGCCTCTCGCGGCGTTTTCACCGTCTCTTTGATCGGCGTGGCCGATACCACCTGCGCATATTGCGGCCCGCGATCAAAAACATTGAGGCTGGCGACTGCGGCAACGCCCAGTGCAGCGGCCACGCCAATACCGATACCCGCTAACATTGATTTATTCACAGGATTCTCTCCCTGGTTGGCTATTGGTAACAATTTTGCAATGGTGCAAGAGGGCAGCCAATCAGAAATCGCGCAAAAATAGGGGTTCGGCAGGTGAAAGCAGAGTTATTCAGAGTTGTCTGAGCGCTAAAGGCACATCAGGCAGAGGGATATGCTGCTCCCGCGCCGAAAGGCGGAGAGCAGCAGAAGGATCAGTGGAGCTTGAGGCGCGGGCGGATCACGCGGTTGATACTGCCAACCACCATCATCAGCCCGGTTTTAAAGTAACCGTGCAGCGCCACCTGGTGCATACGGTAGAGCGAGATATAGACGAAGCGCGCAATACGCCCTTCGACCATCATCGAGCCGCGCATCAGGTTACCCATCAGGCTACCGACCGTGGAGAAGTTAGAAAGCGACACCAGCGAGCCGTGATCTTTATAGACGTAATTCTTCAGCGGCTTGCCTTTGATCTGCGCGAGGATGTTATGCAGCGCAAGGCTTGCCATCTGGTGCGCAGCCTGGGCGCGCGGCGGCACAAAACCGCCTTCCGGACGCGCGCAGGAGGCGCAGTCGCCAATCGCGTAGATATCCGGATCGCGCGTGGTTTGCAGCGTCTGCTCCACCACCAGCTGGTTGATGCGGTTAGTCTCCAGGCCGCCAATCTCTTTCATAAAGTCCGGCGCTTTGATGCCCGCAGCCCACACCATCAGGTCGGCCTGAATATACTCACCCTCTTTGGTGTGCAGACCGCCCTCATCGGCGCTGGTGACCATTGTCTGCGTGAGAACGCGTACGCCCATTTTGGTCAGCTCATTGTGTGCAGCGCCCGAAATACGCGGCGGCAGCGCAGGCAGAATACGCTCGCCCGCTTCTACCAGCGTTACGTTCAACGCCTCGTTGGTCAGCCCTTTATAGCCGTAGCTGTGCAGCTGTTTGACCGCGTTATGCAGTTCGGCCGACAGCTCAACGCCCGTTGCTCCACCGCCAACGATAGCGATATTCACTTTGCCGTTTGCGCCAAGGTTAGCGGAGTATTTCAGGAACAGGTTAAGCATCTCCTGATGGAAACGACGCGCCTGGTGCGGGTTGTCGAGGAAGATGCAGTGCTCTTTCACGCCCGGGGTGTTGAAGTCGTTAGAGGTGCTGCCCAGCGCCATCACCAGCGTGTCATACGCCAGCTTGCGCTCCGGCACCAGCAGATCGCCCTTCTCATCACGCAGTTCGGCCAGCGTCAGCGTTTTGCTTTCGCGGTTGATGTCGATAACGGAACCGAGCTGGAACTGGAAATGGTGATTACGCGCATGCGCCAGATAGCTCAGCGCATCGACGCCTTCATCGAGGGAGCCGGTCGCCACTTCATGCAGCAGTGGTTTCCATAAATGGCTGTGATTGCGATCCACCAGGGTGATTTTCGCTTTTTTACCGCGACCCAGCTTCTTGCCTAACTGCGTTGCCAGCTCAAGCCCGCCAGCACCACCGCCTACAATCACGATTTTTTTCAATGGTGTAGTCAAAGTGACCCCCTAAAATATTAACCAATTGTTAACTAAAAGTTATAAAAATAGCCCTTAATTAACAATGGTTTACGAGCTGGCAACCATGCATTGACCACGAGAATATCACGAACGGTTCAATGGTCATACCAAAATTGATGTACATCAAGTTTTGCTGCCGCAAAGATGAGCAAGTGTAGCCGTAGCGGCGCAAGTTACGCGCTAAAAAGGCGGAAAAAGGGTGCTGCGGCAGGGGGAAACCTGCCGCTAAGAGAGGGATTAACCGAGGGTTTTGAAGGCTTTAATGCGCTGCAGATGCGGTGAGATGTTTTTGAACTTATGGAACTGCGCTTCGTCCCAGACAATCTCGTAATAGTGGTGCAGCTCATTTGAAGTGCGCTGGCTGTCGAGCGCCTCATCCTGACGCGAGAGGATAACCAGACAGCGGTCGCGGTTCTTTTCACGAAAGTTGGCGACGCACTTGGTGGCAATATCCCGGTACTCTTCCGGCCGGTCGATCTTCCCTTCCATATTTTCATAAGGAAAGAGATTGGGATTGAAGATCACCTGGCGGATATCGCAGAGAAAACCGATGCGCTCTGCCCAGTAACCGCCCAGACCGACGCCGCAAATCAGCGGGCGCTCATCGACATTGAGTTGCAGCATCTTATCTACTTCTTTGAGCAGATGCTGCATATCATGTTTCGGATGCCGCGTACTGTAGCTAATCAGCCGGACATCGGGGTCGATAAACTGCAGTTGCAGCACCTTTTCGTGGTTGCCGGGGCTGTTCGAGTCAAAACCGTGTAAATAGATAATCATGGTATCCTCACCACTTCGACGGTTTGTCCGCAGGGTTAATGCGCAGCTTTATGCGCCTGCCAGCGTTCGTGCAGCTGTTCCAGCTCGTTGTGAGCCGCTTTCCAGCGCGCCGAACTCATCAACTCCTGACGAGAAAAAGAACCTTTATGATACAAATGTGTAACACGCTCTGCATTGATCGGTGACAGGTTATCCAGCACCTCAACGGCACCTTTACGATTATTACAGACCAGGATCATATCGCAACCGGCATCCAGCGATGCCTGCCCGCGTTCAGCGTAGCTGCCCATGATCGCCGCCCCCTCCATCGAGAGATCGTCGGAGAAAATCACGCCGTCGTAACCCAGCTCACCGCGTAGCACGGTTTTCAGCCACCAGGGTGAGCCGCTGGCCGGACGCGGATCGGCATCGGTGTAGATCACATGTGCCGGCATAATGGCATCCAGCTTGTTCTGCTCAATCAGCGTCTTAAAAATGGACATATCTTTTGCGCGGATCTCTGCCAGCGGGCGCGGATCGAACGGCGTCTCTTTGTGCGAGTCTGCGGTTACCGCGCCGTGGCCCGGGAAGTGTTTACCAGTGCTTTTCATGCCTGCGCTGTGCATGCCATCAATCACGCGGGTGGCGAGTGTTAACGCTTTCTGCACATCCGCATGGTAAGAACGCTCACCGATCGCCGCGCTGATATGCCCGACATCCAGCACCGGCGCAAAGCTGATATCGATATCCATGGCGATCATCTCGCTCGCCATCAGCCAGCCCGCCTCCTGCGCCAGCCGTCCGCCCTCTTCCATGCCAAGCAGCGCCGCGAAAGATTGCGCCGCTGGCAGACGGGTGAAACCGTCGCGAAAACGCTGCACGCGCCCGCCTTCCTGATCGACCGCCACCACCAGCCGGTGGCGGGAAGCCGCGCGGATTTGGCGCACCAGCTCGCGCAGCTGTTCGGGATCGTGATAATTCCGGGTAAAGAGGATCAAGCCGCCAACCAGCGGATGCGCCAGGATCTCGCGCTCCTCCGCATCCAGTTCGTACCCTTCAACATCCAACATCACTGGACCCACACTTACCTCTCTTATCCTTCAGACTGAAGCTGACGCCATATTTCATTCGCCAGCATAATAAATTGTTGATCGCCGGTCTGCTGCCAGCGGCGTTCATACCAGCCGACCATCAGCATCAACACCCATGGCCGCCAGCGCTTAACCTGCCGCCAGAGCAGAGGCGGATCGATATTCGCCTGCATTGCATAGCGCGCGGCAATATCGCTGCGCTGCGCCTCGTTTTCGCACCAGATCCCGGCCAGCTCCAGCGCCACATCGCCGTCGCCAGCATACTCCCAGTCGATAAGCCGTAGCCCCTTCTCGCCGTGCACAATATTCCCGGCGTGAACATCCATATGCAGCGGCGCAAGGCGCAGCGGCAGTGGCTCACGCTGACGCCGCAGCCGTTTTAGCTGCCGCAGCCAGAAGGGCGTGCGCCGTGCGGGCGCGCTGCACTGCCAGTCACGCTCCAGCAGCGGCAATAGCGTGATGCGCCAGCCGAAGCATTTTTGCCGGTGCAGATCATACAGCAATCTCGCCAGCGCGTCGGCCTGCGGCAGCGCGGTGTCGATCGTGCCGGGAATATAGTCGATCGCCATCCAGCCAGCCGCGAAAAAAAGGGGCTGCGGCGCAATAGTGGCAGGAAGATGGCGCAACAGACGATACTGGCGCAGAAAGGAGGCTGGCGCGGCCTGATGCTGCTGGCGAAGCACCAGCGTCTGCTGCCCGTCGCTTATCAGACAGCTCCCGCCGCTCAGCCCAACATGCTGGCTGGCGACGGGAGCGTAGTGCGGAAAGTAGCGTGACAGGATGGCGTCACGCGTCAGATTACTGCTGTTGAACGGCACCTTTACCTGACCAGATAATCTCGCCGGTCTGCACCAGCATTAACTGCATTTGCAGCGAAGGCGCATTGGCATTGCCGGTTGCGTTGGAGTAGAGCACATACTGTGCGCCGACATTGCGCGCAATGCCCATTGCTTTGCTGCGCGTGCCGAGGCTGTCCTGCGGCGACAGGCCGAGCTGCTGCTTGGCGACAGCCAATTGCTGGGCGGTAATCAGGGTGAATTTACCGTTGTTTGCCAGCGCGTTATGCACCACTTCCGTCGCTTCGCCGGTGTTAATCGAACCGTTAGTGCGGTTGTTTACGCTGTCCACCAGCAGAACGCTGCCGGCGTTGGCACCGCTGGCCTGCAACATTTTGCCCACCATCGGCTGTACCGCACCGTTCCAGTCATAGTGACGCTCGCGCGGGGTTGGCTGGCCGTTCTGATCCGGGTGTTCAATCGGGCCTGGCTGCTGCGGCAGCGTTGGCACGGAAGGCACGCCCGGAATCGGCTGCTGCGGCTGCTGAGGTTGCGCGGGTTGCGTCGCTCCGCCGCCTGCCTGCTCAACCGGAGCCGGTTGCTGGTCGGTGATACAGCCTGCAAGCAGCATGGCAAGTGTGGTCAGTAACGCGTAGCGTCCAATGGTCTTAATCAAGTGTCACCTCTTAGAGATAGAGATAGAGTCTGACGCTGTGCGCGCCGAGATAGTTAGCGCTGCCGTAGAGTGTCATGGTGGCATTACCGGGAACCGTTACGCTGCGCGGCGCTTCCAGCGGGTGCATCTCCAGACCTCTGGCGTCATACCAGTAAAAGCGATAGTGCAGCGTGACGGGCTGCTGGCGTTCGTTATAGATCTCTGAGGAGGCGGAAGGCTGCAGCGCCTCCCGGCTCATGGTCGGCGGCTGCGCGATGATGCCTGCGGCAAGGATGGAGGACTCCATCACCAACGTTTGATTGCTGGCGACCGGGATTGCGGGCCGGGAGCCGCAGCCGACAAGCGCTAACGCCGTCAGCAGTAACGCAACACGCGCGACGCTCATCTTAAAGCCCTTTGTGAGACAGCATCGGCCCCAGCATGCGCCCGCCCAGCAGGTGCATATGAATATGGTAAACCTCCTGCCCGCCGTGACGATTGCAGTTCATGATCAGGCGATAGCCATCTTCGGCAATCCCTTCATCACGGGCGATTTTCGCAGCAACCGTCATCATGCGCCCCAGCGCCTGCTCATGGGCCTGCGTTACATCGTTGACGGTTGGGATAAGCAGGTTCGGCACGATCAGCACATGTGTCGGTGCTTGCGGAGAGATATCGCGAAAGGCGGTAACCAGTTCATCCTGATAAACGATGTCCGCCGGAATTTCGCGACGAATGATTTTGCTGAAAATGGTCTCTTCGGCCATGACGTTTTCCTTTTATGAGTGCGGGCCTGGCCCGCCGTCGTCGTCAATTATGTGCCCTAGAGTATGATCGAGATTCTCTTGTTCTTTCAACTATAACGCTGTTTTTCTTTCCCCTTTTACGCCTGGCCTGATTGTGGCAGGCGCAGACGCCGCCCGGCAGAGATGAAATCGCATTTCATAATCGATAATTACATCTGTTTACACCAGTGAAGTGAATGCGTATATTTCGCATTTGCATTTCCATGCGCGCCTCGCGCTGACGCATTTACTTCCCGTAGCCAGCAACGTACTGGCTGCTGGTTCTGCTCACACACCATTAAGGGTTTATCATGTCTTTCCCGCAGAATGGCCGCTTCGGCGCACGCGCCTGTACGGCCGCCCCTTCCCTGCTGGCCGTTGCCATTGCTTTCGCGCTCATCCCGGCCACCGGTTTTGCCGCCGGCAGTGAAGAGACGGTGGTCGTTGAAGGAACCAGCGCTGCCGACGCCCGTGCCCTGACCGAACAGGATTACAATACGCAGACCACTGCGGCAGGCACCAAAATGACGCTGGTGCAGCGCGATATTCCTCAATCCATCAGCATTACTACCCAACAGCGGATGAAGGATCAGCAGCTGGAAACGCTGGGCGATGTGCTGAAGAACACCACCGGCGTGTTCGAGAGCGCGGCAGACTCCGATCGCAGCACCTACTACTCGCGCGGCTTCCTGATTGATAACTATATGGTCGACGGTATTCCGACGATTTTTGAAACCCGCTGGAACCTGGGCGATGCCCTTTCCGATACGGCCATGTATGAGCGCATTGAAGTGGTACGCGGCGCAACCGGACTGATGACCGGGGCGGGCAACCCATCCGCTTCCGTGAATATGGTGCGCAAGCACGCCGATAGCCGCGAGTTCACTTCAAACGTTTCGGCCGAGTATGGCAGCTGGAATAAACAGCGTTACGTGGCGGACGTCTCCACGCCGCTGACGGATGATGGCCGGATCCGTGGCCGTGCGGTGGCCGGTTACCAGCATAATGACAGCTGGCTTGACCGCTACAGCCAGGAGAAGAAGTTCTTCTACGGCGTGCTGGATGTCGATCTGACCGCATCGACCGCTTTCTCCGTTGGCTATGACTACCAGGAGACCGACGTTGATAGCCCAACGTGGGGCGGCTTGCCGCGCTGGTATACCGACGGCACAAAAACCCACCCGAGCCGCAGCGACAGCACCGCGCCGGATTGGGCCTACAACAATAAAGTCTCCAAACGCACCTTCGCGACGGTGAAACAGAGCCTCGGCAGTGACTGGCTGCTGACGGTGAACGGCACCCATACTGAGACACAACTCGACAGTAAAGCACTCTATGTCGACGGCACGGTCGATAAATCCACCGGACTGATGGTCAGCCCTTATGGTGCGTCTTACCCCTATGTCGGCGGCACCGGGTATAACACCGGCATGCGTAAAGTCGATGCGCTGGATACCTTTGCTAATGGCTCGTATGAGCTGTTTGGTCGCCAGCATGAGCTGATGGTCGGCGGCAATCTGAGCAAGCAAAATAACCGCTACTTTAGCTCGTGGGAGAATATCCTCGATACGTCGCTCGGCAACTACAGCAACTTTAACGGCAACTACCCGGAAACCCAGTGGGCACCGCTGAGCCTGGCGCAGGAAGATACTATTCGTCAGCAGTCAGCTTATCTGGCGACGCGTATCTCGCTTGCCGATCCGCTGCATCTGATTGCGGGCGCGCGTTATACCAAATACAAACTTGAGACGTTGACGCAGGATTTGGAGAAGAACAACCTCTCACCCTATGCGGGTCTGATTTTCGACATCAACGATACCTGGTCGACCTATGCCAGCTACACCTCCATCTTTAAACCGCAGGAGTACCGTGACGCGCAGGGGAAATATCTCTCGCCGGTAACCGGGAAAAACTACGAGCTGGGCGTCAAATCTGACTGGATGAACAGCCGTTTAACCGCTTCACTCGCCGTGTTCCGTATCGAGCAGGATAACCTTGGGCAAACAACCGGCGGCGTGGTGCCGGGCACCAGCGGCGAAAGCGCGTATGAAGCGGTTGATGGCGCGGTGAGTAGAGGCGTGGAGCTGGAAATTAACGGCGCGCTGACGGATAACTGGCAGATGACTTTCGGTGCCACACGCTATGTTGCCGATGATAAAGATGGCAATGCGGTGAACCCGAACCTGCCGCGTACGTCGATCAAAACCTTCACCAGCTATCGCCTGCCGATGCTGCAAGAGTTAACCGTCGGCGGCGGCGTTAACTGGCAGAACAGCACCTGGGCGAATGTCAGCACCGCCAACGGCAATTTCCGCTCTGAACAGGGCAGCTATGCGCTGGTCGATCTGTTTGCCCGTTATCAGGTCACTAAGCAGCTCTCGGTGCAGGCGAATATCGATAACCTGTTCGACAAGAAATATGACACCAACGTCGACAGCCGCACCTATGTGTTCGGCGAGCCGCGTAACTTCTCGGTAAGCGCCAATTACCGCTTCTGATATCGCATCAGTCAACAAAAGGAGCCTGCGGGCTCCTTTTTTATTGGCTACCTGTAGGCCGGATAAGCGTTAGCGCCATCCGGCATTGTGGTTTTGCCGGATGGCGGCGTTGCCTTATCCGGCCTACAAAGGCAAATGCAGGCAATAAAAAAGGGAGCCATCAGGCTCCCTCAGTCTCCCCAGACTATGGCTTAGCTGTTGCGGATGTACTCATCCATCTCGGTTTTCAGGTTATCGGATTTAGTACCGAAAATCGCCTGAACGCCGGAACCGGCAACAACCACACCCGCAGCGCCCAGTTTCTTCAGGCCAGCCTGATCCACTTTCGCTACGTCAGCCACGCTGACACGCAGACGCGTGATACACGCATCGAGGTTGGTGATGTTCTCTTTGCCGCCAAACGCGGAAACCAGAGCCGGAGCCATTTCGCTGGTGACGCCAGCTTTGCTCTCTTCGGTGGTCTCTTCACGACCCGGCGTCTTCAGATCCAGCGCTTTAATCAGCACGCGGAAGACGGTGTAGTAAACCACCGCGTAGCAGATACCGATGATCGGGAACAGCCACAGTTTGCTGCTGTTGCCGCTCAGCACGACGAAGTCGATCAGACCGTGAGAGAACGACGTACCGTCACGCATACCCAGCAGGATACAGATCGGGAAGGCCAGGCCTGCCAGAATCGCATGGATAACGTACAGGATCGGCGCCACGAACATAAAGGAGAACTCGATCGGCTCGGTGATACCGGTCAGGAACGAGGTCAGCGCGGCGGAGATCATGATACCGCCCACTTTCGCGCGGTTTTCCGGTTTCGCAGAGTGCCAGATAGCAATCGCGGCAGCCGGCAGACCGTACATTTTGAACAGGAAGCCACCGGAGAGTTTACCTGCGGTCGGGTCACCTGCCATGTAACGCGGAATATCGCCGTGGAACACCTGGCCTGCGGCGTTGGTGAATTCACCAATCTGCATCTGGAAAGGTACGTTCCAGATGTGGTGCAGACCAAACGGCACCAGGCAGCGCTCGATGAAGCCATAGATACCGAACGCAACAACCGGGTTCTGGTAAGCAGCCCACTGAGAGAAGGTCTGGATAGCAGTACCGATCGGCGGCCAAATGAAGGAGAGGATCACGCCGGTGAAGATTGCTGCCAGACCAGAGATGATCGGCACAAAGCGTTTACCCGCGAAGAAGCCCAGATACTCAGGCAGCTTGATACGGTAGAAGCGGTTAAACATATACGCTGCGATCGCACCAGAGATGATACCGCCGAGAACACCGGTGTCTGCCAGGTGTTTCGCCGCGATCTCTTCAGCAGGTAAATGCAGAACCAGCGGCGCAACTACCGCCATGGTTTTAACCATAATGCCGTAGGCGACAACGGCGGCAAGTGCGGAAACGCCGTCGTTATTGGTGAAGCCAAGGGCCACACCGATCGCGAAGATCAGCGGCATGTTGGCGAAAACGGAACCGCCCGCTTCGGCCATAACATGGGAAACCACTTCTGGCAGCCAGCTGAAGTTTGCCGAACCGACGCCCAGCAGGATACCTGCGATAGGCAGTACGGATACTGGCAGCATCAGCGATTTACCGACCTTCTGCAGGTTAGCAAATGCATTCTTAAACATAATTGAGAGTGCTCCTGAGTATTAGTGCTTTTTTCTACGCTTTCGCGCATTGGCACGGGGGGAGAACCGCGCCGTGGGAAGGGCATCTAAGCGCCCTTTATTTATTACACAGAGTAAAATAAATCGTTTCAGGTTTGTTTGACCGCTATCACGTTTCAGCCAGCATCGACAATAAAACTCACATTGCCTTACATTTGCCGCTCTGTTTAGGTCAAATTGTAACCGTCACCGCCCATTTTATGGCGGTGAACTTTACTCTTATCGGTTATTAATTACGAGTACTAAAATAAGCTGCTTTTCAGGCTAATTGCAGACGCGACGGGGCGATATGGAACAGGCGGGCAAAGTTTTCCGTCGTCTGTTGTGCAAGCTCTTCAATGGAGACGCCCTTCAGCACCGCCATATACTCTGCAACATCGCGCGTCATGGCGGGCTGGTTCTCTTTCCCGCGGTGCGGTACCGGTGCCAGATAGGGGGAATCCGTCTCCACCAGCAGGCGATCGAGCGGCACATAGCGCGCGGCGTCACGTAACTGCTCAGCGTTACGGAAGGTGACAATGCCGGAAAAGGAGATATAAAAACCCATATCCAGCAGCTTACCGGCCGTTTCACGATCTTCGGTAAAGCAGTGTAGTACGCCGCCGCAATCCTGCACCTTCTCTTCTTGTAAAATGGCCAGCGTATCGGCGCGCGCGTCACGCGTATGCACAATCACTGGTTTATTCAGCTCGCGTCCAATGCGGATATGGTTGCGGAAAGAGTCCTGCTGGCGCGGTTTGGTTTCCGGGGTATAGAAGTAGTCGAGGCCGGTTTCACCCATGGCCACTACCCCCTCTTCTGCCGCCAGCTGGCGCAGGGTTTCCACCTCGTACTCTTCATCCTGATTAAGCGGATGTACACCGCAGGAGAAGACCACATTCTCACGCTCGCCGACTAATTCACGCATTGACCGGTATCCGGGCAGCGTCGTGGCAACCGCGAGGCAGAACTTCACATCGCGCGCGGCGGCTTTCGCCAGCACATCGTCCACATTTTTATGCAGCGTTTCATAGTTAAGGCCATCGAGATGGCAGTGCGAGTCGACTAAAAACATAATGTCTCTCTTATAGATGGGATACAGGAAGCGTCACGCCGGAATGCAGGTAACGCTCCACATTTAACAGTAAATCAGTCAGCAGCAGTTCACGGTTGACGCCAACGACGCTCAGCAGTTGCTCACGGCAGGTAAACAGCGCATGCAAAAGCGCATGTAGCGTGTCGCTGCGCCACTGGCGGGCGAAACCCTGCACCAGCGCCGGGGCATCAACGTTAGTCACCAATGTTGCGCCTTGCTGCAGTTTCAGCGCGTCGAGGATCAGCGAAGCAAGCCACTGCAGGCGCTCCGGGGCATTGTCATGATTAAGCGCGGGCAGCATTGCCAGCCAGTCACCGCCAGCCAGCGCAGTGTTTGCCGCTTCACACAGCGCCTGGCGCTGCTTCCACTTACCATCCTGCAACAACACTTGAGCAGCACCCGGCGAGCCAGCCGACAGGCGCAGCGCGGTAAGAATCGCTTCTTGTGACATTGTCACTTCACGCGAAAGCCACGTCGCGGCGTACTGTTCTGCGGGTGGTGCTAAGTGGTGCATACGGCAGCGGCTGCGCAGGGTCGGTAACAGCCGCACAGGCTCGCGACAGGCAAGGAAAAACCATGTCTGCGCGGGCGGCTCTTCCAGCGTTTTGAGCAGTGCGTTGGCAGCAGCGTCGCTGAGCTGCGCGGCATCCGGCAGGCAGACGACTTTCGCGCCGCCGAGCCGGGCGTGCTCATACAGCTTTTCATTTACTTCACGCACCGCATCGATGCCCAGCGTCGACTTCCCTTTCTCCGGCGCAAGCACGTAATAATCGGGGTGCGTACCGGCCTGCATCAATTCGCAGCCGCGGCAGCGACCGCAGCTTTTATTTCCTTGCGGCGTCTGGCAGAGCAGCAGGCGATTGATGGCGTAGATCAGCGCATCGTCGCCCATCCCTTCCAGGGCATGGATCAGTAACGCGTGGTGCCCGCGCCCGCTCTGATAACTGGCGACCAGTTGTTCAAAGTCCGGCCGTAGCCACGGATACCATTTCATGCGCCCTGCTCCTCCACCCATGCGGTAACGGTGCGGCGAATATCGGCTACAACCTCTTCCAGCGACTGGGTGGCATCAATGGTACGAATACTCGGATCTTGCGCCGCCAGTTCCAGATAGCGCGCACGTGTGCGGTTGAAGAAATCGAGCGACTCCTGCTCAATGCGGTCAAGCTCGCCGCGCGCGCGGGCGCGTTTGAGGCCCACTTCCGGCGTCACATCAAGATAGATGGTTAAATCGGGGCGGAAATCGCCAAGCACCGCGTCGCGCAGCGTGGTGAGCAGGGTTTGATCGATACCGCGTCCGCCGCCCTGGTAGGCCTGGGTGGAGAGATCGTGGCGATCGCCAATCACCCAGTTTCCGCTTGCCAGCGCAGGTTTGATCACCGTATCCACCAGCTGGACGCGGGCGGCGTAAAACATCAGCACTTCGGCTTTATCGGTGATCACTTCATCCCCGACGGATCGGATATCCAGCACCAGGCTGCGCAGCTTTTCTGCCAGCAGCGTGCCGCCCGGCTCGCGGGTGAAGACCATGTCGCTAACGCCGAGCGTTTTCAGCGTGTCGACAATGACATCCCGCGCGGTGGTTTTGCCCGCGCCTTCCAGCCCTTCAATGACGATGTATTTACTGCCCATTTTTTTCCTTAAGTACTTTCAGGTACTCCTGCACCGATCGGTTATGACTGGCGAGATTGGTGTTAAACGTATGCCCGCCTTTACCGTCGGCAACAAAATAGAGATATGGCGTTTTTGCCGGATGCGCCGCGGCTTTCAGAGACGCCTCACCCGGCGTGGCAATCGGCCCCGGCGGCAGGCCGTTAATCACATAAGTGTTGTAATCCGTCGGTGCCTCCAGATCGGCGCGCGACAGCTTACCACTATATCGCGCCCCCATCCCGTAGATTACCGTCGGATCGGTCTGCAGACGCATCCCGATGCGCAGCCGGTTAATAAACACCGAGGCGACCCGGTCGCGCTCACCGGCGACGGCGGTCTCTTTCTCAATAATCGAGGCCATCGTCACCAGCTGATTTTCATCTTTATAGGGCAGCCCTTCAGCGCGCCCTTCCCAGGCACGGGCAACGGCCTGCACCATTTTTTGATGCGCGCGTTTCAACAGCGCGACGTCGGTGGTATTGGCGGTGTACATCCACGTGTCGGGCCAGAACCACCCTTCGACCCACTCCGGGTGCGCCATTTTTATCGCCTGCGCCACGGTCGCATAGTCATCATCTTTCAGCGTGTGCTTAATGTATGGCGCGTCGCGCAGCTGTTTCAGGTAGTCGCTTAACCGCATCCCCTCAACGAAGCGCAGCGGGAACTGCGCCTCTTTGCCGCTCTCCAGCAACTGCATCATCTCCCGCACGGTCATGTTGGGCGTGAAGCGGTAGGTTCCGGCTTTAAAATGCGAAAGATCGGGCTCCAGGCGCAGCAACCACTGGAATACGCGCGGACGATTAATCACCTTTTCGCGATAGAGCAGCTCGCCAAGCGTTGTGCGCCCGGTGCCAGCCGGCAAGGTGAAGATGGTTTCGTCTTTGATCAAAATTTTGCTGTCGGCCAGCTGCCGCACCTTCCAGGCACCGGCGCCTGCGGCAACAACCAGTACCGCCAGCAGAATGAGTACAACGCCAAAGAGTTTTTTCATAATGGATTCATGCGCTCACAAAGAGGGGCTAAAAAATGGTACAGATCGCGCGCCTGCCACTGCCTGTCCGCCCACTGGCGAACCGGCACAACGGGCATCAGCGCGTTACAAATAATGGCTTCGTCTGCCAGTGCCAGCGCATCGAGCCCGGCGTTGACTTCGACCACGTCAAACGCAGAAGATGCCAGCTGGCGCAGGCAATATTGCCGCATAATGCCATCCACGCCCGCCTGATCGAGCCTGGGCGTAAACACCGTTTTACCCTGCCGCCAGAAGAGATTTCCCGCGCTGCACTCGGTGATCCAGCCGTCGCTGTCGAGCACCAGCGCGTCATCGGCGTCGGTTTGTTCAAGTCCGAGACGAATAAGCACCTGTTCCAGCCGGTTAAGGTGTTTGATACCGGCAAGCGCAGGGTTGCGCCCCAGACGGATCTCACTGAGCGCAAGGGAGACCCCCTCCTGCTGCCAGCGCGCATAGTGTGCGGGCCGGGGTGCAAAGGAGACAATGCGCGTCGGCGCAGAACAGTTGGCCGGGCTGTAGCCCCGCCCGCCCACACCGCGCGTGATCACCGCTTTGATAACGCCTTCATCGTGATCTTTCGCCAGCGAGGCCATCTCCTGCTCAAGGGCAGACCAGGCGACAAAAGGGATCGCCAGGCGCTCACACCCCTGCCGCAGACGCTGCTGGTGAGCGGCAGCAAATTGAATCTGCCCGTCGATAATGCGTGCGGTGGTAAAGCAGCCGTCGCCAAATTGCGTCGCCCGGTCATTGGCCGCAAGCGAGGCCTGCTCTGTGCCATTAATCAAGAACATAGCGACTCCTTGTATGCATGGGCAGACAGTTTGGCAGGATGAAAAGCCGAGGACAAGGGGGATAAATCAGAATAGAAAAGGCCCGCAAGCGGGCCTTTATACGGCAGGTTGATCACACTTTTTTGAAGATCAGCGAGCCGTTGGTACCACCGAAGCCGAAGGAGTTACACAGGGTGTACTCCAGACCGCTGACCTGACGCGCCTCGTGCGGCACAAAATCAAGGTCGCAACCCTCATCCGGATTATCCAGGTTGATGGTTGGCGGTACAGCCTGGTCGCGCAGTGCCAGGATGGAGTAGATTGATTCTACTGCACCCGCCGCACCGAGCAGGTGGCCGGTCATCGATTTCGTCGAGCTGACCATTACGTTGTAAGCTGCGTCGCCGAATACGGACTTCACTGCCTGCGCTTCGGCTTTATCGCCCGCAGGTGTTGAAGTGCCGTGTGCGTTCACATAGCCAATCTGAGACGGCTCAATGCCCGCATCGCGAAGCGCATGAATCATCGCTTTCGCCGCACCCGCGCCGTTTTCCGGCGGAGAAGTCATGTGGTAAGCATCGCTGCTCATGCCAAAACCGATGATTTCAGCATAGATTTTTGCACCGCGCTTCTTGGCGTGTTCGTACTCTTCCAGCATGATGATGCCTGCACCATCGCCGAGGACAAAACCATCACGGTCTTTATCCCACGGGCGGCTTGCGGCCTGCGGATTGTCGTTACGCGTGGAGAGCGCGCGCGCTGCGCCAAAACCACCGACGCCAAGCGGCGTACTCGCTTTTTCCGCACCACCTGCCAGCATCGCATCTGCATCGCCATAGGCAATGATACGCGCCGCGTGACCAATGTTGTGCACGCCTGAGGTACAGGCAGTCGCAATTGAAATGCTGGGGCCTTGCAGACCAAACATAATGGTCAAATGGCCAGCCACCATATTCACAATGGTCGATGGAACGAAGAACGGGCTGATTTTACGCGGCCCACCCTTGACGAGGGAGCTGTGGTTTTCTTCGATCAGGCCGAGACCACCAATGCCAGAACCAATCGCCGCGCCAATACGCGAGGCGTTTTCTTCTGTTACTTCCAGGCCGGAATCCTGCATGGCCTGAATACCAGCGACAATTCCATATTGAATGAAGTCGTCCATTTTGCGCTGTTCTTTGCGCGAAATGTACTCTTCACAATTAAAATCCTTTACTAAGCCAGCAAATTTGGTTGCATAGGCGCTAGTATCGAAATGGTCGATCAGGCTGATGCCACTCTGACCGGCAAGGAGAGCTTTCCAGGTAGACTCTACGGTATTGCCGACAGGAGACAACATGCCAAGTCCGGTCACAACTACACGACGCTTAGACACGTTTGTCCTCCAGGGAGGGATAAAAAAAGAGATTCGTGGGATTGCTCAGATAAAACTCAGGCGGTCGAATGACCGCCTGGAGATGTTCACTTACGCCTGGTGGCCGTTGATGTAATCAATGGCAGCCTGAACGGTAGTGATCTTCTCAGCTTCTTCGTCCGGAATCTCAGTATCAAACTCTTCTTCCAGAGCCATTACCAGCTCAACGGTGTCAAGAGAATCAGCGCCCAGGTCCTCAACGAAGGAAGCATTGTTGGTAACTTCTTCCTGCTTAACGCCCAGCTGCTCGCCGATAATTTTCTTAACGCGTTCTTCGATAGTGCTCATACTCTTAAATTTCCTATCAAAACTCGCTTTCGCGATGGTTTTCGTAGTGTATAAAATGTTGAAAAATTTGCAACTAAATCCCGGCAGTTCGTACCACGATTTTACGCTATTTTGAGGCTTTTCACCCCAATAACGCAAATAAATTTCATCGTGGTTAAACCATATACATTCCGCCGTTGACGTGCAGGGTCTCACCAGTGATGTAACCCGCCTCGTCAGAGGCTAAAAATGCAACCGCGTTGGCGATTTCCTGCGCACCGCCGAGACGGCCTGCAGGCACTTGCGCCAGAATACCCGCACGCTGATCGTCAGATAGCGCACGCGTCATGTCCGTTTCAATAAAACCCGGAGCAACAACGTTTACCGTAATACCGCGGGACGCAATTTCACGCGCCAGCGATTTACTAAAACCGATAAGACCCGCTTTCGCCGCAGCGTAGTTGGCCTGACCGGCATTTCCCATGGTACCAACCACAGAACCGATAGTGATAATACGCCCATGACGCTTTTTCATCATAGCTCGCATTACCGCTTTTGACAGACGGAAAACAGATGAAAGGTTGGTCTCGATAATATCGTCCCACTCATCATCTTTCATGCGCATCAGCAGATTGTCACGGGTGATACCGGCGTTATTCACCAGAATATCGACCTCGCCAAACTCAGCGCGAATGTTTTCCAGCACAGATTCGATAGATGCAGGGTCGGTCACATTTAACTGCAGACCTTTACCGTTCGCACCCAGATAATCGCTGATTGCCTGCGCGCCACTTTCGCTGGTCGCAGTACCAATCACCTTCGCGCCACGGGCTACGAGGGTTTCGGCGATTGCGCGACCAATACCGCGGCTTGCACCGGTAACCAGCGCGATTTTTCCTTCAAAACTCATGGTCTTCCTCTTTTATTGCGCAAGTGCCTCTGACATCGCCGCCGGCTCGTTCAACGCCGAGGCTGTCAGGGTGTCAACAATACGTTTAGTCAGGCCGGTGAGGACTTTACCCGGGCCCACTTCATACAGGTGCTCAATGCCCTGTGACGCCATAAACTCAACGCTTTTAGTCCACTGAACCGGGCTGTAGAGCTGGCGCACCAGCGCATCGCGAATCGCTTCCGGGGTAGTTTCACACGCCACATCAACGTTATTGATCACCGGGATTTGCGGCGCATTAAACGTAATATTGCTGAGCTCAGCAGCGAGTTTCTCTGCCGCAGGTTTCATCAACGCGCAGTGGGAAGGAACGCTTACCGGCAGCGGCAGCGCACGTTTTGCGCCAGCGGCTTTACAGGCAGCTCCCGCACGCTCAACGGCTTCTTTATGACCCGCAATAACAACCTGACCCGGTGAATTGTAGTTTACCGGCGATACAACCTGCCCTTCGGCAGCGGCTTCACACGCCTGTGCAATTGCGGCGTCATCAAGACCGATAATCGCGGACATCGCACCGGTACCTGCCGGAACGGCATCCTGCATAAACTTACCGCGCAGTTCAACCAGGCGAACCGCATCAGCAAACGCGATTACGCCAGCGCAAACCAGGGCAGAGTATTCGCCAAGGCTATGACCTGCCATCAGCGCAGGCGCTTTACCGCCCTGCTGCTGCCATACGCGCCACAGCGCGACAGAAGCCGTCAACAGCGCCGGCTGCGTCTGCCAGGTTTTGTTCAGCTCTTCCGCCGGGCCTTGCTGCACCAGCGCCCAGAGATCGTAGCCCAGCACCGCTGAAGCTTCCTGGAAAGTCTCTTCGATAACCGGCCAGGTCGCAGCCATATCGGCCAACATGCCGACAGTCTGGGAACCCTGTCCCGGAAACACAAATGCAAATTGCGTCATTTTTTTATCCTTATACTCAGAAACGTACCAGCGCAGAGCCCCAGGTGAACCCGCCGCCAAAGGCTTCAAGCAGGATCAGCTGGCCAGCTTTGATGCGCCCGTCACGCACCGCTTCATCCAGTGCGCAAGGCACGGAAGCGGCAGACGTATTGCCATGACGATCGAGTGTTACCACTACATTGTCCATCGACATGCCGAGTTTTTTCGCCGTTGCGCTGATAATACGCAGGTTCGCCTGGTGCGGCACCAGCCAGTCCAGCTCGCTGCGCTCGAGGTTGTTGGCAGCCAACGTTTCGTCAACAATATGCGCCAGTTCGGTGACGGCAACTTTAAAGACTTCGTTACCCGCCATCGTTAAATAGGTCGGATTTTCCGGGTTTACACGATCAAGATTCGGCAGCGTCAGCAGTTCGCCATAGCTTCCGTCAGCGTGCATATGCGTGGAGATAATCCCCGGCTCTTCTGAAGCGCCCAGTACGGCAGCGCCCGCAGCGTCACCAAAGAGGATAATCGTACCGCGATCTTCCGGATCAAGCGTACGCGCCAGCGCATCGGAGCCAATTACCAGCGCATGTTTTACCGCGCCGGATTTGATGTATTGATCGGCAATGCTCAGGGCATAGGTAAAGCCTGCGCAGGCGGCGGCAACGTCAAACGCCGGGCAGCCTTTAATCCCCAGCATATTCTGGATCTGGCAGGCAGCGCTTGGGAAAGCGTGGGTCGCTGAAGTGGTTGCGACAATGATTAAGCCAATCTGATCGTTATCGATGCCGGCCATTTCGAGCGCGCGTTTAGCGGCCTCAAAGCCCATAGTCGATACAGTCTCGTTTGCCGCAGCAATACGACGCTCACGAATACCCGTACGCGTGACAATCCACTCGTCGGAGGTATCGACCATTTTTTCTAAATCGGCGTTTGTTCGAACCTGTTCTGGCAGATAGCTGCCGGTACCAATAATCTTTGTATACATGTGCGCTCAGTCACTCTTGGATAATATACATACGTTCTTGCTTTCGTCGCCCAGTGCAGACGAAGCCGATGCGATGTACACAGATTCCAGGCGAGCGGCAATCCGTTGTGGGACTTGCCGCTGCACCGCCTGCACTGCCTGCTCAATCGCGACGCAAAACGCGCGCTGATTGGCTGCGCCGTGACTTTTAATCACTGTGCCGCGCAATCCTAACAGACAGGCACCATTATACTGGTCGGGGTTGAGGTGGCTGAATCGACTTATCAGACTTTTTTGTAACCAACGTTTGAGTAAGATGAGCCACCACGCCCTTTTTTTCCCTTCGCCCTGCGATTTCAGCAGCGAAAGGAACATTCTGACAACCCCTTCCATAGTTTTTAGCGTGACGTTTCCGGTGAAACCGTCACACACCAGCACATCCGTCTTGCCGGTTAATAATTCGTTCGCTTCCAGGTAACCAATGTAGTTGATGGATGGCGCTTCGCGTAATAACGCGGCAGCTTCGCGGATATTGTCATGGCCTTTGCTCTCCTCTTCACCAATATTGAGCAGAGCGACCCGCGGGTTGGCGATCTCAAGGATCTCCTCCGCCATGACGGCACCCATAACGGCGAATTGTGCCAGCATCGTACTATCGCAATCGACATTCGCACCCAGATCGAGCACCACCGTTCTGCCCTTTTGCTGATGCGGTAATACCGTCACCAGGGCCGGGCGTTCAATGCCGTCGAGGGGTTTGAGCAGCAGCTTCGCCAGCCCCATCAGCGCCCCGGTATTGCCTGCGCTGACGCAGGCCTGGGCGCGCCCCTCTTTCACCAGCTCCAGCGCAATACGCATTGACGTACCGCGACTATTACGGATCGCCTGCGCCGCGCGCGCATCACTGGCAATAACTGACTGTGCAGGAACAACAAGCAGGCGAGATCGCTGCTCGAAATCAGCTTTGGCAAGTAATGGCGTGATTGCGTCGGGATCGCCGACTAACAGGAGAGTGAGTTGCGAATTAGAATTCAGTGCCTGCAAAGCTGCAGGCACTGTCACGGAGGGGCCAAAATCGCCCCCCATGACATCTAACGCCAGGGTTAGACGTGTCAAGGTATCGTCAGAGCCTGGTTCGGTTTATCCCCGCCTGAGCGGGGAAAGCCTCACTAAGCTTCATCACGCTTGCGCGTGATTACTTAGTGATAACCTTGCGACCGCGGTAGAAACCGTCAGCGGTCATGTGGTGACGCAGGTGGGTTTCACCAGAAGTTTTGTCTACAGACAGGCTGGTGACTGCGGTCAGCGCGTCATGGGAACGACGCATGCCACGTTTGGAACGGGTTGGTTTATTCTGTTGTACGGCCATGGACCTTACTCCTCAATTACTTACGCTTTAAGCTGGCTAATACGGCAAATGGATTGGGTTTTTGCGCTTCATCAGGCAATTCCCCAAAGACCATGTCCGCCTCGGACACTTCACAGTGTTCAGAATCATGCACCGGAACTACTGGCAAGGCGAGAATGATTTCATCCTCAACCAACGCCCGCAGATCGATTTCGCCGAATTCGTTAACCTCAATCGGCTCATACGCTTCCGGCAGTGCTTCAGCCTGTTCGTCTGAACGCACAGGACTAAAACAATACGTTGTGTAGACGTGATGGGTGAACGGTTTCCCGCAGCGCTGGCACTCGAGAGCTACCGTAACCTTCGCATCGCCGGTTAACACCGCCAGACGCTGATTATCAATAGCAAACGACATGGAGCACTCCACATCAGTTTCTACGCTGACAACAGAATCGGCGACGCGCTCGACCTGATCGAGAGTGTAGACACCCTCATAATCAAGGCGTTTTTGAGCGGTACGAACCGGATCAAGAGTCAGGGGTAATTTTACCTTTTGCATAGGGCGCGCATATTAACTTTGTAACGTCATAGAGTCAAAGAAAAAGGCAGCCTGCGGTTGCCTTTTGCCAATTATTCGCACACATTGCGGCCTACAGTTTAATTTGCCTCTCATCGTTAAGCCATATTTGGTGGAAAAAATATGTCTCCTCTTATTCTTGCTTCAACTTCACCCTATCGTCGCGCGCTGCTGGATAAACTCGGCCTCCCCTTTGAGTGTGCGGCGCCACAAACCGACGAAACACCGCACCCCGGTGAAACGCCCCGCCACCTCGTGCTGCGCCTGGCTCAGGAAAAAGCGCAATCGCTGGCGGATAAATATCCGCACCATCTGATAATTGGTTCCGACCAGGTGTGCGTATTGAATGGCGAAATTAACGGCAAACCGCATACGGAAGAGAATGCACGCCAGCAATTGCTGAAAGCGAGCGGAAATATTGTCACCTTCTATACGGGACTGGCGCTCTATAATTCGGCAACCGGGCATCTGCAAACGGAGTGCGAACCCTTCGACGTCCATTTCCGCCATTTAAATGAGCAGGAGATCGAGGACTACGTGCGCAAAGAGCGTCCGCTTAATTGTGCCGGTAGTTTTAAAAGCGAAGGATTGGGCATCGCGCTGTTCGAGCGGCTTGAAGGGCGCGACCCGAATACGCTGGTCGGGCTGCCACTGATTGCACTATGCCAGATGCTGCGCCGCGAGGAGCGCAACCCGTTGTTAAGCTAATGCTTAAGCGATCACAGATTGTTTAGTACACGACCTGTAGAGTCACTCTCAATATTAAAACGGCGTTTTAATTTGAGGGGTAATGATGAAGATGTCGTGCAAAACGGCGCTGGCCGCTGCGTTATTGATTTCCGCTGCGGCCAGCGCACAAGAGACGTGGCAAACCGAGGGCGTCGTCGAAGGCAATCTCCCGGCAAGCTGGCCCGCGCTGAAAGCGCAAATGCTCTACCCTGACTCCTGGCTCTCCGGCCACTACACCGATTTTAATCAATGGCAAACAGAGAGCCGCCAACGCTTTCGTGCCGCCCTCCTCACCCCCGATGCCACAAAAATCTTCGCGCCGGAAACAATAAGCAAAGAGGATCGCGGCAGCTACACCGCCGAAAAACTGGCGCTTAACATTACCGACGACAACCGCATTTCGGCCCTGCTGCTGATGCCAAAAACGCCCGGCCCGCATCCGGCGGTGGTGCTTCTGCACGATCACGGTTCGAAATTTGATATCGGCAAAGAGAAGCTCATCAAACCGTGGAATGACGCTAAAAAACTCGCCAGCGCGCAGGCATGGGCGGATAAGTTCTTCAGCGGAAAATTTATTGGCGACGAGCTGGCGCAGCGCGGTTACGCGGTTATCGCTATCGACAGCCCCGGCTGGGGCGATCGCGGGCCGATGGTCTATGAACAACAGCAGGCGCTGGCCAGCAACTACTTCAATCTGGGCCGTTCTCTTGCGGGCGAAGTGGCATATGAAGATATGCGCACCGTCGATTTTATCGCCGCGCATGCAGGGGTCGATAGCAAACGCGTCGGCGTGCTGGGCTTCTCAATGGGCGGGTTCCGCGCCTGGCAACTGGCTGCACTGAGTGACAAGGTGGCCGCCACGGCGGTGATTTCGTGGTTCGGCACTTACAATGGCTTGATGCAGCCCGGGAATAATGTGCTGCGCGGGCAGTCAGCCTTTTATATGTTGCACCCTGGAATGCCGGCGCTGATGGATATTCCCGATATTGCCAGCCTCGCTGCACCAAAACCGATGCTGATCTTCAGCGGCGGTAAAGATAAGCTCTTCCCGCCCCAGGCGGTCGCAGAGGCCTTTGAGAAAGTGCACCGCGTCTGGGCGTCGCAGCATGCCGATGAAAAACTGGTGACCAAAAGCTGGCCCGAACTGGGCCATGTCTTTTATCAGCAGCAGCAGGATGAGGTCTTTCCGTGGCTGGACAGGTGGCTGAAGCCGTAAGCGATCCCCTCCGCAACGGAGGGGTGAGACGTTATTTTGCGTTACGCAGCGTCGTCAGGCAGTGCTTAAGGGCGTTGTCGAGGGGCGCTTCGATGCGCAGCGTCTCGCCGGTTGCCGGGTGGGTGAACTTCAGCGCCGCCGCATGCAGGAAGAGGCGTGATAAGCCGGTTGAGGCAAGCTGCTTATCAAACTCGCGATCGCCGTAGCGATCGTCAAAGGCAATGGGATGCCCGGCATGCTGGGTATGAACGCGGATCTGGTGCGTACGCCCTGTTACCGGGCTACAACGTACCAGCGTGGCGAAAGCGTAGCGCTCTTCCACTTTGAAGCGCGTTTCCGACGGCTTACCTTCACTGTTAACCCGTACGATGCGCTCGCCGCTCTGCAGAATATTTTTCAGCAGCGGTGCCTGCACGGTTTTCACGTGGGATTGCCACTGCCCGCGCACCAGCGCCAGATAATCTTTCTGCATCTCTTTACCGCGCAGCTGCTCATGGAGCGAACGCAGCGCCGAACGCTTTTTCGCCACCAGCAGCACGCCGGAGGTGTCGCGATCGAGGCGATGAACCAGTTCGAGGAAGCGCGCTTCCGGGCGCAACGCACGCAGCCCTTCGATCACGCCAAAGCTGAGGCCGCTGCCGCCGTGTACCGCGGTGCCCGAGGGTTTATTCAGCACCAGAATATGATCATCTTCGTAGAGGATCACGTCGTTAAGCTGGGCGACCTTTTGCAGGTGCGGCGAAACTGCCTCTTCTTCTTTTTCGGCCACGCGTACCGGCGGGATGCGAATTTCATCGCCATCTTCCAGTTTATATTCTGGTTTTACGCGCTTTTTGTTCACACGTACTTCGCCTTTACGCAAAATACGGTAGATCATGCTCTTCGGTACGCCCTTCAACTGCGTACGCAAAAAGTTATCAATGCGTTGCCCCGCTTCGTCTGCGGTGATAGCAACAAATTTTACGGCTAATGTCTCAGTTTTCATGGGAGGCGATTCTAAATAGCCACGCTGAATAGCGCCACTCATTTTTATATGCTTATATTGACTATTACATTCGGTAAACAGCGTTTCATACAGTTGATTCGGTGGTTATTAAACCAATCTCCGGGCAAAGGTGAAGAAACTGTGAGTAACCGGGTGATAAATGGTAAAAGTCAGCTTGCTATAACAGGGTTCGCAGGGAATAATGTTGCCGTTTTCCGTGTTGAATTTTGCTAAAACAAGTAAATGAGCGGAATGACCAGTTTTGCCTGTCCGATCATACACGCAGCAATGGCGTAAGACGTATTGATCTTTCAGGCAGTTAGCGGGCTGCGGGTTGCAGTCCTTACCGGTAGATGGAATCTTCTCTGGAGAGTTTTTCCCAGGCTGTTCCCCTGATAATTGCGCTGTATTTTCCACAGGAAATGCAGGCAACCGACACACTGCGCCTCTTAAGCGAGCGATAACCGTGAGGTTGGCGACGCGTAATAGACTCGAGGCCATCGGTTCTCCCCGGAAAGGCAAAATCTTGCCCGCAGCTTAGTCGTCAATGTAAGAATAATGAGTAAGTTACGATGAAAAGAATGTTAATCAACGCAACTCAGCAAGAAGAGTTGCGTGTCGCACTTGTTGATGGGCAACGTCTGTACGACCTGGATATCGAAAGCCCCGGGCATGAACAGAAAAAAGCCAATATCTACAAAGGTAAAATCACCCGCATTGAACCGAGCCTTGAAGCTGCCTTCGTTGACTACGGCGCTGAACGTCACGGTTTCCTCCCCCTCAAAGAGATCGCTCGCGAATACTTCCCCGCCAACTACAACGCGCATGGCCGTCCGAACATCAAAGATGTGCTGCGTGAAGGCCAGGAAGTTATCGTCCAGATCGACAAAGAAGAGCGCGGCAACAAAGGCGCGGCGCTGACCACCTTTATCAGCCTCGCCGGCAGCTACCTCGTTCTGATGCCGAACAACCCGCGCGCGGGCGGCATCTCCCGCCGTATCGAAGGCGATGACCGTACCGAGCTGAAAGAGGCGCTGTCTAGCCTCGAACTGCCGGATGGCATGGGTCTTATCGTGCGTACCGCAGGCGTTGGCAAATCTGCCGAAGCGCTGCAGTGGGATCTCAGCTTCCGCCTGAAACACTGGGAAGCGATTCAGAAAGCCGCAGAGAGCCGCCCGGCTCCGTTCCTGATTCACCAGGAGAGCAACGTTATCGTTCGCGCTTTCCGTGACTATCTGCGCCAGGACATTGGCGAAATCCTGATTGATAACCCGAAAGTGCTGGAGCTGGCTCGCCAGCATATCGCCGCACTGGGCCGTCCGGATTTCAGCAGCAAAATTAAGCTCTACACCGGTGAAATCCCGCTGTTCAGCCACTACCAAATTGAGTCGCAAATCGAATCCGCCTTCCAGCGTGAAGTGCGTCTGCCGTCCGGCGGCTCGATTGTTATCGACAGTACCGAAGCGCTGACCGCCATCGACATCAACTCCGCTCGCGCAACCCGCGGCGGCGACATTGAAGAGACGGCGTTCAACACCAACCTCGAAGCGGCAGATGAGATTGCCCGTCAGCTGCGTCTGCGCGACCTCGGCGGCCTGATCGTTATCGACTTTATCGACATGACCCCGGTTCGCCACCAGCGCGCGGTTGAAAACCGTCTGCGTGAAGCGGTACGTCAGGATCGTGCACGTATCCAGATCAGCCATATCTCCCGCTTCGGCCTGCTGGAGATGTCCCGCCAGCGTCTGAGCCCGTCGCTGGGTGAATCGAGCCATCACGTCTGCCCGCGCTGTAGCGGTACGGGTACCATCCGTGACAACGAATCCCTGTCGCTCTCTATTCTGCGTCTGATTGAAGAAGAAGCGCTGAAAGAGAACACCCAGGAAGTGCACGCCATTGTGCCGGTGCCTGTTGCCTCGTACCTGCTGAACGAAAAACGTGCCGCCGTCAGCGCTATCGAAGCCCGTCAGGGCGGCGTGCGCTGCGTCATCGTGCCGAACGATCAGATGGAAACGCCGCACTACTCGGTGCTGCGCGTGCGTAAAGGCGAAGAGACGCCAACTCTCAGCTACCTGCTGCCGAAGCTGCATGAAGAGGAGATGGCGCTGCCGTCTGAAGAGGAGTATGCCGAGCGTAAACTGCCTGAGCAGCCTGCCCTCGCCACCTTTGTAATGCCGGACGTGCCGCCTGCGCCGCAAGCCCAGGAGCCCGCGCCTGTAGCACAGGCACAGCCTGCCGCTACCACTACCGCGGCACCGGGTCTGTTTGGCCGCATCGTCTCTGCCCTGAAAAACCTGTTTGCTGGCGAAGAAGCGCCTGCGCCGGTTGAAGTGAAGGAAGAGAAGAAAGAGGCGAAACCTGAGCGTTCGCAGGAGCGTCGTAAACCGCGTCAAAGCAACCGTCGCGACCGTAACGATCGCCGCGATTCGCGTGACTCCCGTAGCGAAGGCAACGAGGGTCGCGAAGGACGTGACAACCGCGACAATCGTGATAACCGCGAAGGTCGTGAGAACCGTGAAGGTCGCGAAGATAACCGCCGCAACCGTCGTGAAAAACCGCAGCAGAACGCGGAGAATCGCGAGCCGCGCCAGAACACCGTCGTTGACGAGTCGGATAAAGCGAAAACCCGCGACGAGCAGCAGCCGTCACGTCGTGAACGCAACCGCCGCCGCGGTGATGACAAACGTCAGGCGCAGCAGGAAGTTAAAGAGCTGAACCGTGAAGAGCTGACCCGCGAAGAGCAGCCTGCTCAGGAAGCGGAGCAGGAAGAGCGTGTTCAGGTGATGCCGCGCCGCAAACAGCGCCAGCTGAGCCAGAAAGTGCGCATCGATGATAACCGTGCTGAAACCGTTATCGACGAAACCGTCGCAGAGACCGCGCCAGAGGAGCAGCATACTCAGCTCGCGAAAGTCGATCTGCCGGCTGTGGTTGAAAACGCCCCGGTGCTGGAGCAGGAAGAGAACGGTGAAGCGCGTGAAAATACCATGCCGCGCCGCTCACGCCGCTCCCCGCGTCACCTGCGTGTCAGCGGTCAACGCCGCCGTCGCTACCGTGACGAGCGCTACCCGGTACAGTCCGCCATGCCGCTGACTATCGCCTGCGCCTCGCCGGAGATGGCTTCCGGTAAAGTGTGGGTTCGCTATCCGGTGCCACGTGCGCAGGAAGAGCAGCAGGAGATCCAGCACAACAGCGCGCTGGAAACCGAGCAGCAGCATGCAGCAGAGCATGAAGTTGCCCCAGCCGTAGCTGAAGCCCAGCTGGTCACCGCCCCGCAGGCTGACGTTGTTGAGCCGCAGGCACCGGTTGAAGCCGCAGCTGTCAGCGAACAGCCAGAAGTGATTGAACCGCAGGCAGCGGTTGCGGAGCCAGCTCCGGTCGAGGTTGAAACGACCCATCCGGAAGCGATCTCTGCCCCGGTAGACGAGCAGCCGCAGCTGATTGCTGAGGAAGATCGCCCTGTCGCAGAGCAGGTTGCCGAAGAGGCCGAGCCAGTGAAAGAAGAGGCTGCGCCTGCACCGGTTGTTGAAGACGTTGCTCCGGCGAAAGTTGAAGCTCCAGTGCAAACTGAAGTTCCTGCTCCGGTGAAAGTTGAAGTCCCTGTAGCGGTGAAAGCTGAAACAGCTGCGCCGGTGAAAGCCGACGCGCCGGTGGTTGCAACCGCGCCGATGACTAAAGCGCCTGCCCCTGCGTATGTACAGGAAGCACCGCGCCACAGCGACTGGGTTCGCCCGGCGTTCAACTTTGACGGTAAAGGTTCTGCGGGCGGTCACAGCGCCACGCATACCGCCACCGCGCCGGCGACCAAACCGCCAGCGGTTGAGTAAGTAAAACGCTGCAACAAGCCGACCTCCGGGTCGGCTTTTTTTATGCCCGCATTTCCGGCTGACGCATCCCGCTCAGCCCCGGCATCACTTCCCGCATCAGTTGCAAGAATTTACGCAGCCGCGCGGGGTAGTAGCGCGCCCACGGATAGACAAGGTGAACCGGTAACGGTGCCGCCTGCCACTGGGGCAGCAGCGTCACCAGCCTGCCGCTACGGATATCCTCTTCCACCGCCCAACTGGAGATTAACGTCACCCCCAGCCCGGCAAGTGCCGTATTGCGCGCGGCGTAAAGGCTGTCGGTAAACAAGCGTGGAGAGATGGCGACCTGCACCTGCTCATCATCCTGCGCGTACAGCGTGATTTGATGCTGATAGAAGGTACTCAGCGCCACCCACGGTAAGTTGCCCAGCTGCTGCGGTGTATCAATGGCAGGAAAGCGTTCCAGCAGCGCGGGCGACGCCACCAGGCTGCGCGGCACTTCGGCCAGCAGCACCGATACGGTAGCCGGATCGACTTCTGCCCCGACGCGAATGGCGCAATCGATATTGGCACTAAGAAAGTCGACGGTTTTATCATTCAGCATCCACTCCACCGTCAGCTGTGGATGACGCTCAAGAAATTGTGTTAGCGGCACCAGCAGCTGCTGCTGACCAAAAGCATGCGGGGCGCGCACCCGCAGCATGCCGACCGGTTCGTCGTCGGACTGGCTGAGATCATCCTCCAGCGCCACCCAGGCATCTGCTACCCGTTTAGCATGTTGATAACAGCGCTCGCCGTCATCAGTGAGCTTCATGGCATGGGTGGTGCGCAGCAGCAGCTTGACGCCAAGCAGCGTCTCCAGCGATTGCAAACGACGGCTGACGGTTGCCTGCGTTGTCTCCAGCTGGCGGGCCGCCGCCGACAGCGAGCCTGCTTCCACAATGCGGATAAAGGTCCGCATTAAGTCCACCCGGTCTATACGCTCTTGTCGCCTCATAATCTTTATGCCTATACGTTTCACGTATAACCGTTTTACCACTGCGCTGACTACCGCGCCAGCGCGCCATGGGTAAAAATGCGCTCACACCGTAGCCTGACTACGCATTCACAGCTTTATCTCTTCGGGGACACCATATGAATCATCAATCGCTCTCTGCCCGTATGGCAAACGGCATCTTTTTTGCGCTGGCGCTTGGCGCAGGATTCAGCGTCGCGGCCATCTACTACTCACAGCCGTTGCTGCCGCTGATGGGCAGCGATCTGCATCTGACCATCAACGGTATGGGGCTGGTACCGACGCTTACCCAGGCCGGTTACGCGCTCGGCATTCTCTTTCTGCTGCCGCTGGGCGACCGTCACGATCGCCGTCGCTTAATTGTGGTGAAAAGCGCAGCGCTGGCGGTGTTACTGCTGGCCTGTAGCCTGACCAGCCACCTGCCCTCACTGCTTATTGTCAGCCTGTTAATCGGCATGGCGGCGACCATGGCGCAGGATATTGTACCGGCCGCGGCGATCCTCGCCCCGGCGGGGAAACAGGGGAAAATGGTCGGCACGGTAATGACCGGTCTGCTGCTCGGTATTTTGCTCTCGCGGACGGTCAGCGGCTTTGTCGGCGCGGCGTTTGGCTGGCGTGTGATGTATCAGCTCGCGGCGGTCAGCATTGCACTAATTGGCCTCTTAATGTGGTCAGTATTGCCGCGCTTCGCTACCCACTCCACGCTGAGCTACCCGGCACTGATGCGCTCAATGGCGCATCTCTGGCAGCGCTACCCGACGCTGCGCCGCGCGGCGATGGCGCAGGGCTTTTTATCCATCGCCTTTAGCGCCTTCTGGTCGACGCTGGCGCTGATGCTGCTTGAGCATTATCAGCTAGGCAGCGCGGTTGCCGGGACGTTCGGTATTGCCGGTGCCGCAGGGGCGTTAGCCGCGCCGCTGGCGGGAGGCCTTGCGGATAAAGTGGGTGCAGAGCGCGTAACCCAACTGGGAGCCGGGCTGGTAACGATCTCCTTCGCCCTGATGTTCCTGCTGCCTGCCCTGCCGCCCCATGGCCAGCTGGCGCTGATAGCCCTCTCTGCGGTCGGGTTTGATCTTGGCCTGCAATCAAGCCTCGTCGCGCATCAAAATCTGGTTTATAGCCTGGAGCCGCAGGCGCGGGGACGTCTCAATGCGCTGCTCTTTACGGGGGTGTTTATTGGGATGGCGCTGGGTTCCGCGCTGGGAAGCAAGCTTTACGCTGTCGCTTCATGGCAGGGGGTGGTGGTACTGGCGAGCGTATCGGGGCTTATCGCACTGCTGATTCGTCTCTTCGATGCCCGTAAGCTTGAGCAGGCGAAGCAAAACGCATAGATAAAAAAAGGCCCGCTCTGGAGAGACAGAGCGGGCATAGCAGACATACTCCAGTTTCAGGATATGCCCAAAGTAAAAAGGTTATTAACGATTCATCTGGAACAGTGACATACCCTGCATATCGGTGAAGGCTTTATAAGAAGCCTGCAACGCCGCTTGTTGCATGGTGTAAGAGGAGATCACCGAGTTCCAGTCAGCATCGATCAGATCGCTCTTCTGCTGCTTTAACGACAGTGCACGATCGTCGCCAAGCGCATCGAGGGTATCCAGTTCGTTAAGCTGAGTACCGAGTTCAGCACGCACACTCAGCACGTTGTTCAGGGAGTTGCCCAGACCACGGCTGGTTTTATCCACCGCAGCCTGCGCTGCGGCTTTCGCCGTTTCGTCGCCCGCTACCGGCGTCTTCAGTGCTGCAATTGCCGTGTCGAGCATTTTGAACAGATCCGTCTCCGGCGCAGGCGCAACGCCTGTAGCAGGATCGACAGGCTCTTTGGTCGCATTACTGGTAACGGAGTTGAATACCTGGTCACCGGTATGGGCGATCACCATGGTACGCGCAGCATCAACCTGCTGAGTAATGGAGTCATTACCGCCGCTGTAGGTGCCTGTGGCGTCGTAAGGCTTACTTTCCGTGCGGTAGCCGGCAAAAATATAGCGGCCGTTACCGTCGGTGCTGTTCGCGAGGTTCAATAACTGATCGCGAAAGCCCTGCAGCTCGGCGGCAACTGAGGCGCGGTCATCATCACTCAGCGAGCCGTTGCCCGCTTTCACGATGCTGCTCTGTGCGCCCGTGATGGCAGTAGTCACCTGCTGCAACACGCTCTCTTCGAGGGAAACTTTCTGCTTCGCGAAGGTGCGCGCCGTATCGTACTGCGTGTTTTGCGCCTGCGCCTGGGAGATCACTACCGCCTGCGAGGCGGCAATCGGATCATCAGACGGGCGGTTAACGCGCTGACCGGTTGTCATCTGCTCGCCGTATCCTAACCATTTGCCCTGAGCATTGGTTACGCCGCGCATATTTTGTTCGTACATCATTTGCGTGCTAATACGCATGACTCACCTCTTACTTAACGAATGGCCAGCAGGGCATCAAACAACGTGCTTGCGGTCTGCAGCACCTGGGCGTTAGCCAGGTAGTACTGCTGAAAACGCTGCAGGTTGCCGTACTCTTCATCGAGGTTTACCCCGGAGATAGATTGCTGCTGGTTGCTCAACTGGGTCACGACGTTAGTCTGTGTCGCGCTGCTGGTTTTCAGCGTCGAGGTTTTGTTCCCGACATCGCTCACCAGCGTGGCATACGAATCGTTAAAGGTTTTGTTCCCGCCGACCACTTTCGCGCTCTGCAGCTTTAACAAATCCTGACCGTTGCGGTTGTCGCTCGCGCCGTTACCGGCCGCGCCCGCCATAGCGATTTTCGACTCATCGGTCACCGCCACGCTCATATTCACAATCGCGTTGCTCACCGGACGGATGGTGAAGCTGTCATCTTTTTTCGCGCCGGTAGAGCCATTATTGATGGAGACTTTCAGGCCATCAAAATTGAGCGTGCCGTCGGTCGTATCCGGCGTTACCGCAATGGTGGTGTTATTGGACAGACGCGTGACGTTCCACTGCGTGCCGTCAAAAGCGACTTTATAGTCGGTCGCCTGTACCGCAGAGCTGTTAGTTACGGCCGCGGTCAGCGTAGCGTCGCCGCTGTTTTTGCTGTTCGACGTGGCAGAAGGCCCGCCAATATTGAAGAACTTCTCACCCGCATCGCCGTCTGCGTCAAAGCCTTTAACGTGCTGCTGGTTAAAGGAGTCGGCGAACGAGAGCGCCAGCTGGCCCAGCGTATTACGCGCCTGGTCCAGATCCTGCGTGCGGAATGAGAGCAGACCGCCGAGTGAACCGGTGGTCACCTGCTTTTCCGGGATCTCGACATTACCGGCAATCTTATCGACATACGCCAGCGTGGTACGTGCCGGATCTGCGCTGGAAGGCACCGCCGCCAGTTGACGCGCTTCCTTACCCTGCACCAGAGTAATGCCGTTACCCATGCTGACGTTATAGCTGCCATCCTGGGTGCTGACTTCCACACCCACGACTTTGTTCAGTTCGCTGACCAGCTGATCGCGCTGATCGAGCAGGTCGTTTGGCGATGAGCCTGCACCTACCGCCGTCAGTTTAGAGATCTGCTGGTTGAGGTTGGCGATCTGCTTCGAGTAGTTGTTGATCTGATCAACGCTGGTGGCGATAGATAAGTTGACCTGTTTATCCTGGTCACGCAGATACTGATCGGCCACTTTAAACTGGTTTACCAGACCGTCGGCTTTGCCGAGCAGCGCTTGGCGCGACGACGGATCGGAGGCGTTACTCACCAGCGTCTGCATGCTGGAGAAGAAGCTCTGCAGGCTGCTCGACAGGGAGTTGGTGGTATCCGACAGCACATCGTCAATTTTTGACATCTGCTCGTAACGCGTGGTCAACCCGCTGTTCTGGTTTTGCGCCGCGCGCAGCTGGTTGGTAATAAAGGCGTCATACTCACGCTGAACGCCAGTCACGGTGACACCATTGCCCACGTAGCCGCTACCGGTCAGCGTGCTGTTAGAACTGGTCAACACCGTCGTCTGACGGGTATAGCCCGCGACGTTATAACTCGCAATGTTATTACTGGCGGTATTGAGCGCGGCCTGGGCTGCGCTAAGCCCGCTCATTGCGCTGTTAATCAAACTGGACATGGAGGTTCCTTATACACTTTCAGACATGAGTCCTGTTGAAGATTATCGGCAACCCTGAGTGAAACTTGAGACGTTTTAGAACAGATTTTGTGTATCTGTGCTGTACGCCTTGCTCACTTTCTCACCCATCGATTTAAGCTGCTGGATCATTGAGGTCAGCTTACGGGCATAGTGCGGATCGGTGGCGTAACCGGCGCTCTGCAACGCCTGTGCGCCCTGCTCCGCCGTTGCCGCGGTGGTTACCGCCGCGTAACGTTTGTTGCGCGTCAACATGCCGACATAGTCGGAGAGCGCTTCAAGGTAAGAGCTATAGACACGGAATTTGGCTTTCACCTTCACTGCCTCACCGTTTTCATACTCGGTGGTGGTGATTTCGGTGGTCGGCCCTTTCCAGCTTGAGGTCGCTTTCACGCCGAAGATGTTGTAGCTGGGCTCGCCGTTCTCACGCGGGATCTGCCGCTGGCCCCAGCCCGATTCCAGCGCAGCCTGCGCGAGGATCAGGTGGTGCGGCACGCCGCTCTGCTGGCTCGCCAGCCGCGCCGGGAGCGAAAGCTGGGCGAGGAAGTCTTTGCTGTCGCCGGAGAGTGCCTGCCCGCTACCCGCTTCGGAAACGTCATCGGCATCCGGTACTTTTGGTATCGCTTTGCGCACCAGCTGCGTCAGCGCCTGGTTTTGATAGGTGTTGACGGTCTCCAGCGGGAACTTCATCGGCACCTGCTGCATCTGGTCAGCCGGATCGACCGGCGCCTGATCGCCGGTCATCTGTTTCACCATCATATCGGCGAGACCCAGACCTTTACCGGCGGTCATCTGCTGAGCGATCTGCTGGTCATACATGCTGGTATACAGCCGCGTTGAATCACTGCTGAAAATCCCGTCTTTCGGTAACGCTTCGCGCATGCTTTTCAGCATCATCTGCACGAACATCCCCTCCACCTGACGCGCCACCGGGCGCAGGTTGGCAGCCGGATCCTGTCCGGCTTTTGACTTCAGTTCATTCAGCGATTGCGCGTCCCATGCCGCGCTGGTCAACATTCGGCTGTCGGTCAACATTAGATGATCTCCAGTTTCGCACGCAGGCAACCGGCGCTCTGCATTGCCTGCAGAATCGACATCAGCTCCATTGGCGAGGCACCCAGGGCGTTAAGGGCACGCACGACGCTATTGAGGTTGGCGCTGGAGCGTACGCTCTGCAGCGAGCCGCCGCTCTGGCGCAGGTCAATCTGCGTTTGCGGTGTCACCACGGTCTGCCCGCCGCCAAATGGCGTATTCGGCTGGCTCACGTTGTTCTGCTGGTTGACGGTGACCGAGAGGTTACCCTGCGCAATGGCGCAGCTATCCAGCGATACTTCGCGGTTCATCACCACCGAGCCGGTACGCGAGTTAACAATCACTTTCGCATCCTGCTGCGTGGTGCCGACTTCCATATTCTGGATATCCGCCAGCGCACGAACCTGAGAGCTGCCGCCGGAGGAGACGCGCACCTGAACGGTACGGCCATCCAGCGCGGTGGCGCTGCCATAACCGCGTGCGCGGTTGATGGTGTCAGCAATCTGCTGCGCCATGGTGAAGTCTTCCTGGTTCAGCTGCAGGTTGATGCTGTTCGTGGCCCCGAACTGGTTCGGCAACTCACGCTCAATCACCGCGCCGCCGGTAATGCGACCGCCGTTAAGCTGGTTAACCTGCACGCTGCTGCCGCCGGCTGATGCGCCCGCGCCGCCAACGAGGATGTTGCCCTGCGCCAGCGCATAGACCTGGCTGTCGACGCCCTTCAGCGGGGTCATCAGCAGCGTACCGCCGCGCAGGCTTTTGGCGTTACCCATTGAGGAGACCACTACGTCGATGGTCTGCCCCTGGCGGCCAAAGGCCGGAAGCTGCGCCGTGACCATGACTGCCGCCACGTTTTTCAGCTGCATGTTGGTGCCCTGCGGGACGGTAATACCCATCTGCGAGAGCATGTTGTTCAGCGTCTGGGTAGTAAACGGTGTCTGGGTGGTCTGGTCGCCCGTACCATCCAGGCCAACCACCAGCCCGTAGCCAATTAAGGAGTTTTCACGTACGCCCTGTACACTGGTGAGATCCCGGATACGGTCAGCCTGGGCGAAGGTCGCCATCAGCACTAACACCATACCAGTCAAATATTTAAACATTGTTCACCCCGGTTACATCGGCGATAAGTTAAGGAAGAAACGCTGCAGCCAGCCCATATTCTGCGCTTCGTTGATGTAGCCGTTGCCGACGTACTCGATGCGCGCGTCCGCCACCTGGGTGGAAGGAACGCTGTTGCTGCCGCTGATGGTGCGTGGGTTCACGACACCGGAGAAGCGGATGAACTCAGTGCCCTGGTTGATGGCGATCTGTTTTTCACCCACAACATGTAAATTGCCATTGATCAGCACCTGATCGACGGTCACGGTCAACGTGCCGCTAAAGGTGTTACTGGCGTTGGCGCCGCCTTTACCCCCGAAGGAGTTGCTGCCCGAGGCACCCAGATCGGCACGTGCATTGCCAAACAGACCTTCGAGATAACGCGGTGTGGTGTCTACGCCAAAACTGGCTTTACCATCACGACTGGCGTTGGCCGACGAGCTCTTGCTGGCGCTCACGTTTTCCTGCAGTACGATAGTCAGCGTATCGCCAATGTTGCGCGGACGACGATCTTCAAACAGCGGCTGATAGCCGTAGTTAATCGGCTGCGCGGTCTGATAAATCGAGCCATTGACCACCGGAATGGGGCCGGGCATCGGTTGAGCTGTCGTTGCCCCCTGCACCAGCGGTGTAGAAGGGACCCAGGCACACCCGGTCAGGGTTAATGCCACTAAAGCCATTATCGGGTAGCTGCGGACGGCGTATTTTTGCATTGCATTCATCTTCGAGATCAGGGTTCCGGTGCGGCGGTTACCGCACCGGATAACGCCTTAGAGTTGCGTCAGTTTTTGCAGCATCTGATCGGTGGTCGATACTGCTTTACTGTTAATTTCGTAAGCGCGCTGAACCTGGATCATGTTCACCAGCTCTTCCGCGACGTTTACGTTGGAAGTTTCCACAAATCCCTGGTAGAGCAAACCTGCACCGTTCAGGCCAGGCGTGGTGCCGTTTGGCGCGCCGGAAGACTGGGTTTCGGTGTAGAGGTTCTCACCAATGCTCTCAAGCCCGGTGTCGTTCATAAAGGTGGTGAGGTTTAACTGGCCAACCTGCACCGGTGCTGCCGCGCCCTGCTGCGTCACGCTGACCACACCATCGCGACCGATGGTGATGCCCAGGCTGTTCGCCGGGATGGTGATTGCCGGTTGCACCTGGAAACCGCCCGCTGTTACCAGCTGGCCGTTCTGATCCACCTGGAAAGAGCCGTCGCGGGTGTAAGCAGAGGTGCCGTCCGGCAGCAGAACTTCGAAGAAGCCCTGGCCTTTAATGGCGACATCTTTGCTGTTGTTGGTCTGAGACAGGTTGCCCTGGCTGTGCAGACGTTCGGTGGCGACCGGACGCACACCGGTACCGATCTGCAGACCGGAAGGCAGCGTTGTCTGTTCAGATGATTGCGCGCCTGGCTGGCGGATCGTCTGGTACATCAAATCTTCAAATACCGCACGCTGACGCTTAAAACCATTGGTGCTGACGTTCGCCAGGTTGTTGGCGATGACATCCATATTGGTTTGTTGGGCGTCGAGGCCGGTTTTTGCGATCCATAATGAACTGATCATATGTAGTCCTGTTTATTAGCCCATTGACAGCAATTGGTTAGCACGCTGCTCGTTTTCATCGACGCTGCTGATGATCTTCATCTGCATTTCGAAACGGCGCGCGCTGGCGATCATATCGGTCATCGACTCGACCGGTTTCACGTTACTGCCTTCCAGTACGCCAGACTGCACGCGAATGGAGGGGTCAGGCTGCAACGTTGCGCCACGGGTCGCCTGTGCGCTCTGGCTCAGACGGAAAAGCCCGTCATCACCGCGCACTATTTCGCGCGGTTCTGCTTTTACCAGCTTCAGCTTGCCGACAGGCGCGATGGTATTCGCCGCGTCGCCAGGGTTGAGTGCCGAAATCGTACCGTCGGCGGCGATAGTGACCTGCGCCCCTTCCGGTACGGCAATCGGACCGCCTTCGCCAATCACTGGATGGCCCTGAATCGTCAACTGACCGGTCGGGCTCACCTGGATATTGCCGTTACGGGTGTAACCTTCCGAGCCGTCCGCCGTTTGCACTGCCAGCCAACCATCCTGCTGCAACGCCACGTCAAGCGGGCGTGAGGTGTAGTCCAGTTGACCCGGCGTCATATCGGCGCCAGGCGTGGAGGCCACCACCAGCGTGCGGGTAGGCAGAGAAAGCCCTTCTACCGGCACCGCGCGCAGCGCGTTCAGCTGGGCGCGAAAGCCCGGTGTGGAAGCATTCGCGAGGTTGCTGGCGGTGACAGCCTGCTGATTCAGCGTCTGGCTGGCTGCGCCCATCGCGGTATATATTGCGTGATCCATTAAGCCGTCCCGTCAGTCGATTAACGCAGGTTAACCAGCGTGTTAAGGATCTGATCCTGGGTTTTGATGGTCTGCGCGTTCGACTGATAGTTACGCTGCGCGACGATCATGTTGACCAGTTCTTTACTCAGATCCACGTTTGAGGCTTCCAGCGCGCCGTTAGTCAGCTTGCCGAAGTTACCGGTGCCAGCGGTGCCGAGCAGCGCAACACCAGAGGAGTTGGTAGCAGACCAGACGTTGTCACCCTGAGACTGCAGGCCTTCGTTGTTGGCGAAGTTCGCCAGCACGATCTGACCCAGCAGCTGCGACTGTTCGTTGGAGTAGCTACCGACAACGGTGCCGTCATCGTTGATGGCGTAGCTCACCAGTGAACCCGGCGCGTAACCGTTCTGGTTGATAGCCACTACACCGCTGGTGCCGGTGTTCTGCTGCATTGAGTTCAGGAAGCTCAGGCTAAAGGTGCCGGCGGCAGAGCCGTTCAGGCTGTCCAGACCGATGTTGATCTGCGGCTGAGCGTTAGCGGTCGCTGACAGGTTCCAGGTACGCGGAGAGGTCGCCGGAGAGACTTCGGTGTAGTTGTTGACCGCAGAGAGCGTACCGTTGCTCGTAAAGGTCATCTGCGCGGCTTTCTGGTAAGAAGAGCCCGCTACGCTGGAGTCCTGGGTGTAGACATCCCATTTGTTGGCGCTGTTTTTAACGTAGTAAACGTCAACGGCGTGGGAGTTACCCAGGCTGTCATAGGTGGTGACAGTGCCTTTTTTGTTGTAGGAGTCTGAGTTCGTCGGATCGAACGGGCTAACCGTCGGGGTGGAGTCCGTTGAGTTCAGGTTCATCTGCATCGCCGCCGTGGTGGTGGCTTTCGCCGCCATCAGGGTGTTCGGGATGGTGATGGCAGACGGGTTCGCACCGCTCTGCACCGCAGGCGGTGTGCCGGCTACCGGGAAACCGGTCACCTGCATACCCTGCATGTTAACCAGGTTGCGGTTTTCGTCGAGTTTGAACTGACCGTTACGGCTGTAGTAAACAGAACCGTTGCTGTCGGTCACACGGAAGAAACCGTTGCCGCTCAGCGCGACGTCGAGGCCACGACCGGTGTTAGTGGTGGTGCCGTCAGCGAAGTCCTGAGTAATGCCTGCCACTTTAACGCCGAGACCCACTTTAGAACCGGCAAACATATCGGCGAAGGACGCAGATCCGGATTTAAAGCCATAGGTGGCGGAGTTGGCAATGTTGTTACCAATGACATCGAGGTTGGTGGCCGCAGCATTCAGGCCGCTGACCGCTTGTGAAAAGGCCATGACTTACTCCTGATAAGTATGAAGGCTTTAAATAATCTGTCGTACTTCGTCGAGTGTGGTACTTCCGTAAGTACCTAAATCCAGTGTGCTTCCCTTGTCGCCACGGGTAACACCCTGTACCAGCGCAAACTGCAGCGGTTGTGCAACCAGCTGCGTTGTGCCGGAGCTGGCCGCGATAGACACCGTATATGAGTTATCCGGTGCTACGCTGCCATCTGTCATTTTGCCGTCCCAACTGAAGGTGTGGACGCCAGCTTTCAGACCGCCGAGTTCAATAGTCCGCACCGGTGTACCGCTCTTATCGCTTACGATGGCGGTCACTTTGTCGGCAGTCTGCGTCAGTTCTACGCCAAACGGCGTGGATGTTCCTTTGCCCACCAGCACCGTCTGTCCCGGGATCATCACGCCGTGACCAATCAGGGTGCTCGCCTGCAGCGACTGATTGTTATCAAGCTGTCCGGAGATGGAGCCGAGGGTGGTATTCAGTTTCTCAATCCCGCTTACGGTGCTGATCTGCGCCAGCTGCGTGGTCAGCTCGTTGTTCTGCAGCGGGTTGGTGGGATCCTGGTTCTTTAACTGCGCAACCAGCAGCGTCAAAAAGCTGCCCTGAAGGTCGGATGCGCTGTTAGTGCCGGTAGTCGTGGTACCGGACGTTTTGCTGGTCGTCGAGACGCCGTTGTTAATCGGGTCGTTAATATTTACGCTGATAGACATACGGGGCCCCTTTACTGACCGAGAGTGAGCGTTTTGAGCATCATGCTCTTCACGGTGTTCAGCACTTCAACGTTCGCCTGGTAGCTGCGTGACGCGGACATGCTGTTGACCATTTCGCCCACGACATCGACGTTAGGCATTTTTACGTAGCCGCTTGCATCTGCCAGCGGGTTACCAGGTTCATACACCAGCTTGTCCGGCGCCTGGCTTTCAATCACATCCGCCACTTTTACGCCGCCCGTTGCCTGGCCCGGTGCTGCATCGACCTGAAAGACAACCTGTTTAGCGCGATAAGGCTGGCCATCCGGTCCGGTTACGCTGTCGGCGTTTGCCAGGTTACTGGCGGCGACGTTCATACGTTTGGACTGTGCGGTCAGCGCGGAGCCTGCGACATCAAAGATATTCAGTAATGCCATTTAATTAGTTCCCCTGTTGCAGAACACTCATCATGCTTTTGATCTGCCCGCCAAGCACGGTCAACCCGGTCTGGTATTTGACGCTGTTGTCGGCGAACTGGGTACGTTCACGATCCATATCGACGGTGTTGCCATCCAGCGATGGTTGATCGGGAATGCGATAAAGCAGATCGGTAGACGGGCCGGTCATCGCCTGCGCCGGAATGTGGCGCGAAGAGGTGAGCGCCAGCGATACACCGCTGCCTTCAGCCCGACCGCGCTCCATCACTTTTTTTAATTCACTGGAAAAATCCATATCGCGCGCCTGAAACCCTGGGGTGTCGGCGTTAGCAATATTTGCTGCCAGAATCTCCTGGCGCTGGGCGCTCAGGTTCAGCGCTTCCTGTTGAAAGCGCAGTGCGGCATCAAGTTTATCGAGCATGGCTCCCTCACTGATGACAATTATTTAGCCAACAGCTTAAATCGCCCCTTGCAAACTTATCGTTGGAATAAGGGCAAAATGCGTCGCTATTTTTTGCGTTGATAGATTTGCAAAGCGGTTAAAATCTCCTCATCTGGTTCAACAGGCATGTTTTGCGATGAAGACGTTGAAAGGCGGTGTAGCCGCAATCTTATTGTTATTAAGCCCCTTTTCTCAGGCAGCGGATCTGCAGGCGCAACTGACGTCGCTTTTCGCCCAGCGTCTGGCTGGCTTTAGCGATGAGGTAGTGGTAAACATTCGCACCCCGCAAAGCCAGTTACCGGCATGCGATCAGCCTACCCTTAGCGTGGTGGGCGGCGCGAAGCTGTGGGGCAATATGAATGTGATGGCGAACTGCGCGGGTACGAAACGCTTTGTGCAGGTCGAAGTCCAGGCGACCGGCAACTATGTTGTGGCGGTGCAGCCTGTTGCACGCGGCGCGACATTGCAGCCCGGCAGCGTGGCGTTACAGCGCGGCCGCCTCGATCAGTTGCCGCCAAGAACCATGCTCGATATCAACATGGCGCAGGACGCGGTAAGTTTGCGCGATCTGGCGCCGGGTCAGGCAATTCAGCTCTCAATGGTGCGTCAGGCATGGCGGATTAAAGCCGGCCAGCGCGTACAGGTTGTAGCGTCCGGAGATGGCTTTAGTGTGAACAGCGAAGGTCAGGCGATGAACAATGCGGCAGTGGCGCAAAATGCGCGGGTTCGCATGGCTTCAGGGCAGATAGTTAGCGGTACGGTTAATTCTGATGGGAATATTCTTATTAACCTATAAATTGCTTAAAGAACTAATGCTATCTGCCGATAAGTTAGTAAGACTGAAGAAATCTGGCCCGAAACGCCGCGAACCTCAATGAGGAAACATTATGAGCATCGATCGTACCTCTTCCCTGAAGCCGGTTAACACCGTTCAACAGCGTGAGACTAACGAAACCCAGACGCAGAAAGCGCGTCAGGAAACTGCCGCGACGGCAAACAGCACCAACGTCACGCTCAGCGGTTCCCAAACCAAGCTGATGCAGGCGGGCGCTAACGACATCAATATGGAACGCGTTGAAAAACTGAAAACCGCGATTCGTAATGGTGAACTCAAAATGGACACCGGCAAAATTGCTGATGCCCTGATTAACGAAGCGAAGAGTTACTTACAGAGTAAATAACCGTATGAATCGACTGTCAGATATTCTTGATCAAATGACAGTTATCCTGAGCGCTCTGAAAGACGTGATGGATACTGAGCAAAAACAGCTTTCCGTTGGCCATCTCAATGGCAGCGCGCTACAGCGCATTACGGAGGAGAAAAGCTCCTTGCTCGCGACGCTGGACTACCTTGAGCAGCAGCGTCGTGCCGAACAGAAAACGCAACAAAACGCCTCTGGCGATGTTGCCAATCGCTGGCAGATCATCACGCAGAAAACGCAGCATTTACGCGACCTCAACCAGCACAACGGCTGGCTGCTGGAGGGGCAAATCGCGCGCAACCAGCAGGCACTGGAAGTCCTGAAACCGCATCAGGAACCGAGCCTCTACGGTGCGAATGGCTATGCCTCATCCGCCAATCGCGGCGGCAAGAAGATCGCGATTTAGTCCGACGATAGCGTGAGCACGCCGTCGTAAACAGGCCAGGGTCTCCCCTGGCTTTTTGCGTTGCTTTTTATACCGTCCGGCGCGCGAACTCTTTCACTTTAAACCCGAGCAGTGCAAGGGTAACAAAGTAAGCAACAATACCCGCCCCAACTACTATCATCAGGCGCAGCAAGCGGTACGGCATTGTTCCTGTCGCCCAGTCAGGCATCACATACAACATCCCTACCAGCGCGGCGGCCATGACTACCACGGCAATTACCAGACGAAGCAGAAAACGGCTCCAGCCCGGCTGCGGGGTAAAGATCTTCTGCTTGCGTAGCTGCCAGTAGAGCAGGCTGGCATTGAGACAGGCCGCCAGACCAATCGACAGCGACAGCCCGGCATGCTTCAGCGGGCCGATAAACGCCAGGTTCATCACCTGGGTCATCAGCAGCGTCACAATGGCGATTTTGACCGGCGTTTTAATGTCCTGGCGTGAATAGAAACCCGGTGCCAGCACCTTCACCACGATCAACCCCATCAATCCGACCGAATAGGCGATCAGCGCGCGCTGGGTCATTGCCGCATCAAAAGCGGTGAATTTACCGTACTGGAACAGCGAAACGGTCAACGGCTTAGCGAGAATACCAAGCGCCACGGCACTGGGCAGCGCCAGCAGGAAACAGAGGCGCAGGCCCCAGTCCATCAAGCGGCAATACTCCTCCTGATTGCCGCTGGAGAAGCTTTTCGACAGGGATGGCAGCAGGATCGTCCCGAGCGCCACGCCAAGCACGCCGGAGGGGAACTCCATTAAGCGGTCGGCGTAATACATCCACGACACGGAGCCGGAGACGAGGAACGAGGCGAAAATGGTGTTGATGATAAGTGAGATCTGGCTGACGGAGACGCCGAGGATCGCTGGCCCCATCTGCTTCACCACCCGCATTGCACCCGCATCGCGCAGATTGATACGCGGCAGCACCAGCATGCCAATCTTCTTCAGATGCGGCAGTTGATAGACCAGTTGCAGCACACCGCCGACGGTAACCGCCCAGGCCAGCGCCAACACCGGCGGATGGAAGTAAGGCGCGGCGAAGAGCGCAAAACCAATCATGCTGACATTGAGAAAGGTAGGCGCAAACGCTGGCACCGAGAAGCGGTTCCAGGTATTGAGGATCGCCCCCGCCAGCGACGCCAGCGAGATCAGCAGAATATAGGGAAAGGTGATGCGCAGCAGTTGCGAGGTGAGGCTGAATTTATCCGCCGTATCGGCAAACCCCGGCGCGGTAACGAGGATAACCCAGGGTGCGGCGAGCATCCCGATAACGGTGACTATCGCCAGCGCAAGGGTCAGCAGGCCGGAAACATAGGCGACAAAGACGCGGGTGGCATCTTCGCCCTGTTTGCTTTTGTACTCGGCAAGGATCGGCACAAAGGCCTGGGAAAAGGCGCCCTCGGCAAAAATACGCCGTAACAGGTTGGGCAGTTTAAAGGCGACAAAAAAGGCGTCCGTCGCCATCCCTGCGCCAAACACCCGTGCCACAATGGCATCGCGCGCAAAACCCAGCACGCGGGAAAACATCGTCATGGAGCTGACTGCCGCCAGCGATTTGAGTAGGTTCATTCTGGTTTCCATAAGACACAACGCCTGCAATGCAGGCGTTGGGATACAGCGAAGCGCTTAGTCTACAGGGAAAAAAGCGAATTACTATCGCCTGCGTTACCCCGCATTATTCACTCATCGCCTCGCGCCAGAGCTTCTCCACCACGCGCTGCGCAAGGATCGCCTGCTCACCCGCGGTTTCCGGAACCGTCTGATTTTGCACACACTCGATAAAGTGGCGCGCGCAACCGGCAAAACCGCGCTGCTCCAGCACGCTCTGCCAGCCGGGGATTGGGCGCGCAATAATCCCCTGCCCGCGCTCTTCGCGCCACTCGCGCATATCGGTAATATCCACCAGCCCGCCATCGGTTACCGCCTGCACCCACTCGCGCTGGCTGCCCGCCCGCCGGTGCATACTGGTAGTGATGTGCAGCGTGTCGGCGCTGAAGTGGTGCTCAGCATAGAGCATTGCGCCATCGTCGGTGGTTTGCAGCGTGCCGCTCTGGATCTGCACGCGACCGCCCGCCAGCCATAGCGCGGTGTCGACCACATGCAGATAGTCATCAAGCAGCGTAAAGCGCAGGTCGTGCGGCCCGACGCTATCGGTGCGGTGTTTATCCATACGCAGCGACGCCGCCTGCGGCATCTGCTGTTTTAACTCGCGGTAGAGCGGCGAGAAGCGGCGGTTAAAGCCAACCATCAGCGTCAGCTTTTTGCGTGCCGCCAGTTCGACTAAGCGCTCGGCATCTTTCAGGTTTTCCGCCAGCGGCTTATCGACGCAGACATGCACGCCAAGGTTGAGCAGCTCGCTCACCACCGCATAGTGCGAGGCGGTTGAGGTGTGCACGAAGACCGCATCGCACTGTGCCGCCAGCGACGCCAGCGAATCTGCATAAGGAATGCGCCAGGTTTCACACACCCGCAGGGCTTTATCCCGCGTCGGCGACCAGGCCGCCGCCAGCGTCCACTCCGTTGCCGCGCCGAGTACCGGCAACCAGGCTTTCTGCGCGATACCGCCCAGTCCTACTACACCAATCCGTAATGTCGTCACGTTTACTCCCCTAAATGTGCCAGCAGCGAATCGAGACGCTGCTTCAGTTCCGCGACCTCACCCTCCAGCGCTTCAACGCGCGCCTCAAGGGTCTGCTCTGAGGGCGCAACGGCTTCCACCACATTGATCAGCGTCTGCATATCGCCACTGAAGAGGTGCATATAGCGGCTTTCACGCTTGCCCGGCTCGCGCGGCAGACGCACGACACAAGGGCCATCTTCACGGTTTGCCAGCTGCTCAAGGGCGTTTTCCACCTCGGCCATATCAGCAAAACGGTGCATGCGTTCCGCACGGCCACGCAGTTCGCCCGGCGTTTGCGGCCCGCGCAGCAACAGCGTGGCGATAAGCGCCACCTCTGCCGGGCTTAACTTCAGATCGCCAAATTCTGAGTTGCAGAAGCGCTGCTCATATTTGGTCACCCGATTACCAAAACCGCTAACGGTGCGCAGATAGTGGCGCTTTACCAGCTCATCAAGCACATCCTGGACCTCGTGCTCGCTCAGGTTCATCACCGGCTCGCGGTTGGTTTTTTGATTACAGGCCGTCACCACGCCGTTGATGGAGAGCGGATACTGCTCCGGCGTAGTGACCTGCTTCTCCAGTAGGCAGCCGATAACCCGCGCCTCGATGGCGGTGAGTTGATACTTCATCTCTGCTCCTTAGCGTCCCGGAGTCCACTCCTGGGCGGTTAATGCGGTGAGGACGTGGTCGCGCCACTGCCCATCGATCAATAAATAGGATTTGGCATAGCCCTCTTTTTCGAACCCGAGGCGCGCCAGCAAGTCGCCGCTGCGTTTATTGTGCGGCATATAGTTGGCCATTATGCGGTGCATATGTTGCGTGCGCTGCATATAGCGAATGGCGGATGTCAGGGCTTCAAACATCAGGCCTTGCCCCTGCCACTTCTGGCCGATGGAGTAACCGAGATAACAGGCGTGAAACGAGCCGCGCACCACGTTGGAGAAATTGGCGACGCCGACGATCTCTTTCTCTTCAGGATCGAGCAGGGCGAAGTAAAAAGCAGAGCCCTGTTTATGGAACTCATTGATCATCCCCAGACGTGCCTGCCAGCCGGAAGGGTAACAGTGGCTCTCATCGCGAACAGGCTCCCAGGGTTTTAAAAACTGGCGATTTTCCGCGTAATAATCCGCAAGCCGCCACGCATCGCGCTCGTGAACCAGGCGCACCACTAATCTGTCCGTTACCAAGCGTACTTTCGGCACATTACTGCGATAGCCAAACATGTTTACCACTCCTTCGTTTCGCGGCTTTTTTTACCCCTTCTCTTTACTATACCTTTGCTCTGCGACTCTGTGAAAACAGCAACATGGCATTTTCTGCGCCGCGCCCCCTTTTCGATGAAAAGTCTCAATCAAACGCCCGCCTTGATAAAAAAATATTGTCGCGGTGAATGTGTGAAAACGGTTGCCGAAGCCGCAGAATAGAGACGTCACCTTTTTCTGATTTCCCGGAGGGGAAATGGCGCGCATCTCGCAGGCAAGGAGCCTGGGTAAATATTTCCTGCTGGTCGATAATTTTTTGGTGGTGCTCGGTTTTTTTGTTGTCTTCCCCCTGATTTCCATTCGTTTTGTTGATCAACTTGGCTGGGCCGCACTGATGGTCGGGATCGCGCTCGGCCTGCGTCAGTTTATTCAGCAGGGGTTAGGCATGTTTGGCGGCGCGATCGCCGACCGCTTTGGCGCAAAACCACTGATTGTCACCGGCATGCTGATGCGCGCAGCAGGATTCGCGGCGATGGGGATGGCGCATGAGCCGTGGGTGCTGTGGCTCTCCTGTATCCTTTCCGGGCTTGGCGGCACGCTGTTCGACCCGCCGCGTTCAGCGCTGGTGGTCAAACTGGTGCGTCCGCGTCAGCGCGGTCGCTTCTTCTCGCTGCTGATGATGCAGGATAGCGCCGGGGCAGTTATCGGCGCGCTGCTCGGCAGCTGGCTACTGCAGTATGATTTCCGTCTGGTGTGCGCCGCCGGGGCGCTGATGTTTATCCTCTGTGCGGGCTTTAACGCCTGGCTGCTGCCAGCATGGAAGCTGTCGACGGTGAAAACACCGGTGCGCGAAGGCTTAGCCCGCGTGCTGCGTGACAAGAAGTTCGTCACCTATGTCTTAACCCTCAGCGGTTACTACATGCTGGCAGTACAGGTGATGCTGATGCTGCCGATTATGGTCAACGACGTTGCCGGATCGCCGACGCCGGTTAAATGGATGTACGCCATTGAGGCCTGTCTCTCGCTGACGCTGCTCTACCCGATTGCGCGCTGGAGCGAAAAGCGCTTTCGCCTTGAGCAGCGCCTGATGTTCGGCCTGGTGGTGATGTCATTCAGCCTCTTTCCGATGGGCATGGTCGGCTCCCTGCAACAGCTTTTTACACTTATCTGCACCTTCTATATTGGCTCGATTATCGCCGAACCGGCACGGGAAACCCTGAGCGCTCAGCTGGCCGATGCGCGGGCGCGCGGCAGCTATATGGGCTTTAGCCGCTTAGGTCTGGCCTTTGGCGGCGCGCTTGGCTATGCCGGCGGCGGCTGGCTGTTTGACGCCGGGAAAGCCTTTCGCCAGCCGGAGCTGCCGTGGATGATGCTCGGCGTGATTGGGCTTATCACCTCCCTTGCTCTGCTGTGGCAGTTTGCCCCCCGCCGCGTTCAGCCGCCGATGCTCGAACCCGGCGCCTGATTTGCGCCACCTCTACCTCTCTTCCATACTGATTAGTGATGGATAAACCAGTATGGAGGAGAAACGTGAAACTCTACATTTACGATCACTGCCCTTTCTGTGTAAAAGCCCGCATGATTTTCGGCCTTAAGAATCTCCCGGTTGAACTCCATGTCCTGCAAAGCGATGACGAAGCGACGCCAACCCGCATGATTGGTCAGAAGATGGCGCCGATCCTGCAAAAAGATGACAGCCGCTACCTGCCCGAAAGCCTCGATATTGTTCACTACGTTGATAAGCTCGACGGTCAACCGCTGCTGACCGGCTCGCGCAATCCGAAGATCGAGGAGTGGCTGCGTAAGGTGAATGGCTACGTTAATAAGCTGCTGATCCCGCGCTTCGCGCAGGCCCCCTTTGACGAGTTTTCCACCCCGCAGGCACGCGCCTACTTCACCGCCAAAAAAGAGGCGGCGATTGGCGATTTTGCCGATCACCTCTCCCACTCTGCCGGGCTGGTGAAGAATATCAGTGACGATCTGCGCGCGCTGGAGAAGCACATCGTGCAGCCGAATGCCGTCAACGGCGAACTGTCGGAAGATGATATTCATCTCTTCCCGCTGCTGCGTAACCTGACGATTGTCAGCGGCATTACGTGGCCGACCCGCGTCGCCGATTACCGCGACAACATGGCGAAACAGACCCAGGTTAACCTTCTCTCTTCCATGGCTATCTAAGCCGTTCATGGCGGAAGCGACCCGCTTCCGCCCCTTCTTTAAGTATTTTCTGCTGGCCTTTGCGTCGGCCGTCGCGCATGCTACACCTCGATCGAGGCATCAGGACCACGTTGAGGAATTCATGAAGAAGATGATTTTGGCCGCAGCACTCATGCTGAGCGGCGTGCTGGTGGGGTGCAATCAATTGACCCAATACACAATCAGCGAGCAGGAGATTAACCAGGCCCTGGAGAAACGGAATAACTTCGCCAAAGATATTGGCGTGCCGGGTGTGGCTGATGCGCATATTGTTCTCAGCAATCTTGCCAGCGCGATTGGCCGCGAAGAGCCAAATAAAATCACCTTAACGGGCGATGCCAACCTGGATATGACCTCGCTGTTCGGCAATCAAAAAGCGGTGATCAAGCTGAAGCTGAAAGCGCTGCCGACCTTTGATAAAGATCAGGGTGCAATCTACCTGCATGAGATGGAAGTGGTGGACGCGACGGTAACGCCGGAAAAGATGCAGACCGTGCTGCAAACCGTGATGCCTTACCTGAACCAGTCTCTGCGCAACTACTTTAACCAGCGCCCGGCCTATGTGCTGAAAGAAGACAGTACCAAAGGCGAAGCGCTGGCGAAGAAATATGCTAAAGGCATTGAGGTGAAGCCGGGCGAGATTGTCATCCCGCTTACCGACTGAATCACTGGGCGCCTGGCGCCCTTTTTTTCAGGAAAAGGATGCAAACGAAAACGTTTCCCCTTATGCTTGGTCTCCGGCAAAAACAGCCCTTTCTCACTTAGCCGGAGCCCTCCAATGACACAACCTCAGGTTTTGAAAATCCGCCGTCCTGACGACTGGCATCTCCATCTGCGCGACGGCGATATGCTGAAAACCGTGGTGCCGTGGACCAGCGAAACCTATGCCCGCGCCATTGTGATGCCGAACCTGGCTCCCCCTGTAACTACCGTTGAGGCGGCTATCGCCTATCGTCAGCGCATCCTTGACGCGGTGCCTGCCGGTCAGCACTTCGAACCGCTGATGACCTGCTACCTGACCGACAGCCTGGATCCTGATGAGATCGAACGCGGCTTTGCGGAAAAGGTCTTTACCGCGGCAAAGCTCTATCCGGCAAACGCCACCACCAACTCCAGCCACGGCGTCACCAGTATTGATGCCATCATGCCGGTGCTTGAGCGTATGGAGAAGCTCGGCATGCCGCTGCTGGTGCATGGCGAAGTGACCCACGCCGAGATCGATATTTTCGATCGTGAAGCGCGCTTTATCGAGACAGTGATGGAGCCGCTGCGCAAGCGTCTGCCGGGCCTGAAGGTGGTATTCGAGCACATCACTACCAAAGATGCCGCCGACTATGTGCGCGACGGCAATGAGCGGCTGGCCGCCACCATCACCCCGCAGCATTTGCTGTTCAACCGCAATCATATGCTGGTGGGCGGCGTGCGCCCGCACCTCTACTGCTTACCGATCCTCAAGCGTAATATCCACCAGCAGGCGCTGCGTGAATTGGTCGCCAGCGGGTTCGATCGCGTCTTCCTCGGCACCGACTCGGCTCCACATGCCCGCCATCGCAAAGAGGCGAGCTGCGGCTGTGCAGGCTGTTTCAATGCGCCAACGGCGCTGGCAAGCTACGCCACGGTGTTTGAGGAGATGAATGCGATGCAGCACTTCGAAGCCTTCTGCTCCCTCAATGGGCCGCGCTTCTATGGCCTGCCGGTGAATGAAGCGTTTATTGAACTGGTGCGGGAAGAGTGCGTGGTGCCGGAGTCGATTGCGCTGGCTGACGATACGCTGGTGCCCTTCCTCGCCGGTGAAACCGTGCGCTGGCAGGTGAAGCGCTAAAAATTATTATGCCCCCTGTTGTAATGTGTTCCGATTAACTGTATAAACATACAGTATCTTACACAGGGGGCTGTTATGCGCATTGAAGTGACGATTGCCAGAACCACATCTTTACCCGCAGGCGCTATCGATGCGCTGGCAGGTGAGTTATCCCGCCGTCTGAATGACCACTATCCCGATCGCGAAAATAAAATTTCTGTCCGTTATGCGTCAGCAAATAATCTCTCCGTCCTTGGCGGCGCGAAAGAAGATAAAGACCGCGTTAACGAAATCCTGCAGGAGACCTGGGAAAGCGCTGACGATTGGTTTATCACCGATTAATTTCCCTCTGAAGTTGAAGTTATTGCCGGGTCGCCCCGGCTTTTTTTGCTTCAATTTTAAGCAAAACCGTAACATCTGATTTTCGTAGCAAAATGAGTCGCTTATCTTTTAGCCACTCCCTTAAGAAAAATCTATGACTACAAAAAAGATGTTGCAGAGTGTTTATTTTTTCGATCACCGGGTCGGGTTGTTGATATACTGAAAAGGCTTCAAATTAAAACACGCATTGAACCTCGAACGTCGTTGTCTAATTAAAACACGCCAAACAGGGGGTTATGATGGTAAAGAATAATGAAGTCATCCAGACCCATCCACTGGTCGGATGGGACATCAGCACCGTAGACAGCTATGACGCACTGATGCTCCGGTTGCATTACCAGACCCCGAACAGAGCCGCTCAGGAAGGGACTGAAATCGGTCAGACGTTATGGTTAACAACCGATGTTGCCCGCCAGTTTATTTCGATTCTGGAAGCGGGCATTGCCAAGATTGAATCAGGCGATTACGAAAAAGACGAGTATAAAAGACATTAACACCATCTGCGCATACTCAACATCAGGCACCCTCGCGGTGCCTTTCTTTTTTCTGCCCTTGTATAAGCCCCCCAGGTTATTTACCCTCCTGAACACGCATTTGCCTGGAGAGAACCATGACATACGACCTGATTATTATCGGCAGCGGATCCGTTGGCGCAGCAGCAGGCTACTACGCCACGCGCGCCGGGCTTAAGGTGCTGATGACCGATGCGCATATGCCGCCGCACAGTGAAGGCAGCCATCACGGCAATACGCGCCTGATCCGCCACGCCTACGGCGAAGGCGAGAAATATGTTCCGCTGGTGCTGCGCGCCCAGCAGTTATGGGATGAACTGAATACGCTCACCGGCGAAGCGGTTTTTGAGCGCACTGGCGTCATCAATTTTGGCCCGGCTGATTCTTCCTTCCTCGCCAACGTCGCCGCCAGTGCCGCACAGTGGAAGCTAACGCTTGAGAAGCTGGATGCCGCCTCGCTAATGGCCCGCTGGCCGGAGATCCGCGTTCCGGATGATTACATCGGTCTCTATGAAGCCGACTCCGGCGTGCTGAACAGCGAACTGGCGATCAAAAGCTGGGTCCAGCTGGCTGAAGAGGCAGGCTGCGCGCAGCTCTTCAACTGCCCGGTTACCGCCCTGCACCACCATCAGGATGGCGTCACTATTGATACCCCGGAAGGGAGCTTCTCCGGCAAAAAAGCGCTGGTGAGCGCTGGCACCTGGGCGAAAACGCTGCTGCCAACCCTGCCGATTCAGCCGGTGCGCAAAGTGTTTGCCTGGTTCCAGGCCGATGGCCGTTACAGCGTGAAAAATAACTTCCCGGCCTTTACCGGCGAGATGCCGAACGGCGAGCACTACTACGGCTTCCCGGCGGATGAGAATGAGTTAAAGATTGGCCGCCACAACGGCGGACAGGTGATTAACGCGGCCGACGAGCGCACGCCGTTTGGCGCAGAAGCCGGCGACGGCTCGGAGTGCTTCTCCTTTTTACGCCAGCATCTGCCGGGCATTGGCGGCTGCCTGTATGGCGCGTCCTGCACCTATGACAACTCGCCCGATGAAGATTTTATTATCGATACCCTGCCAGACGCGCCGAACACGCTGGTGGTAACCGGCCTGAGCGGTCATGGCTTTAAATTTGCCCCGGTGCTCGGCGAAATTGCCAGCGCCTTCGCGCAGCAGAAAACGCTGGATTTCGATTTACAGCCCTTCTCCCTCGCCCGTTTTACGCGTTGAATTCACGGCGGCCCTATTTCGGGGCCGTTTCTCCAGGTGGCAAATAAAGTAATCACCTGCGTGAAAATGTGGCGGCATATATTCTCAGCCGTCGGCTTTCTTTTAATTGTGCTTGCCGTCACGCATGCCAAAATGCTTACAAAAGCTGACACTTAGCGATTTATTCGTCTTTTACAGACAATATTTTTGAATACTTCAGAAGTATGACAACAGGCTTAACCTGCTGCTAATCCTGCCTTAAACGTTTCAACTTTCTAATAGCCTGAATATAAACTGGCAAACTTATTCAAAAATTATGTTATAGAAAAAATAACAAACCAATTCGTTATTTTTGAGTTGCAATATTTGCTCACTGACGCCATTTTAAATTAACTTTTGGTTAACAGTGATGACCCGTTATGCAATTTCGCAACTCTCCGGCGCGCTACGGTTTTATTTCCGTGACGCTTCACTGGCTGGTCGCCATCGTGGTGTATGGCATGTTCGCCTTAGGGTTATGGATGGTCACGCTCAGCTATTATGATGGCTGGTATCATCAGGCACCCGAAATCCATAAAAGTATCGGCATTCTGCTGATGTTTGGCCTGGTGATCCGCCTGCTGTGGCGTTTTATCTCCCCGCCACCACCGCCGTTGAAAAGCTACTCCACCGCCACGCGCATCGCCGCGGTTGTTGCCCATATCGTTCTCTACCTGCTGCTGTTTGGCATCGTCTTTAGCGGCTATCTCATCTCCACCGCCGATGGTAAACCGATTAACGTCTTTGGCCTGTTTGAGATCCCTGCCACGCTTGCCGATGCCGGCTCGCAGGCGGACCTCGCCGGAACCATTCACCTGTGGCTGGCCTGGAGCGTAGTGGTTCTCTCCGTGCTGCACGGCCTTGCTGCCTTTAAACACCATTTCATTGATAAAGACGCCACTCTCAAGCGGATGCTGGGAAAATCGTCACCTGACTCTGGAGCATAAGTATGAAGAAGATCCTGCCGGGACTCGCTCTCGCCTCGCTGCTGTTTACCACCGGTTCTGCTGTAGCGGCAGACTACAAGATCGATAAAGAGGGCCAGCACGCCTTCGTTAACTTCCGTATCCAGCACCTCGGTTACAGCTGGTTATACGGTACGTTTAAGGACTTCGACGGTAGTTTTACCTTTGATGAGGCCAACCCGGCGGCCGACAAGGTGAACGTCACCATCAATACCAACAGTGTCGACACCAACCACGCCGAGCGTGATAAACACCTGCGTAGCGCAGAGTTCCTCAACGTGGCGAAGTTCCCGAAAGCGACCTTCACCTCAACGTCGGTGAAAAAGGATGGTGATGAGCTGGATATTACCGGCAACCTGACCCTGAACGGCGTCACCAAACCGGTTGAGCTGGAAGCGAAACTGCTGGGCCAGGGTAATGACCCGTGGGGCGGCGTGCGCGCAGGCTTTGAAGCCTCCGGCAAGATCAAGCTGAAAGACTTTAACATCACCACCGATCTCGGTCCGGCATCGCAGGATGTTGAGCTGATTATTTCGGTTGAAGGTGTGCGCCAGAAGTAAGCAGGCGTAAAAAAAAGGAGAGGGGTTCCCCTCTCCTTCTGCGTTATTCCGGGTCCGGAATGCCCAGTTTGGTATTCAGGCGACCACGCGATTTATTGAAGATCTTATTGCCATTCTCGCGTCCGGCGCGGCGTTTACGCTGCTCCTCTTCCGGCAGCGCGCGCTCCTCTTTGCACAACTCGCTGCAGCAGCCGTCGAACTTCTCAGCACAACTCGGGCACTGAATAAACAGCAGGTGACAGCCATCGTTCAGGCAGTTGGTGTGGGCATCGCACGGCGTGCCGCACTGGTGGCAGTGTGCAATCACATCGTCGGAGATGCGCTCGCCCATACGCTCGTCGAAGACAAAGTTTTTGCCGATAAAGCGCACCGGCAGACCCTGCTCACGGGCGCGGCGGGCATACTCGATAATGCCGCCTTCGATATGCCACACTTTGTTGAAGCCGTTATGCTTCATCCAGGCACTCGCTTTCTCACAGCGAATCCCGCCGGTGCAGTACATGACAATCTTTTTATCTTTGTGTTCCTGCATCATCTCAACCGCTTTCGGCAACTGCTCGCGGAAGGTATCGGCAGGAATTTCCATCGCGCCATCGAAGTGGCCCACTTCATATTCGTAGTGGTTGCGCATATCGATAAACACTGCATCAGGATCGTCGAGCATGGCGTTCACTTCCGCCGCTTTCAGGTAATCCCCAACGTCGCTGGCATCAAAAGTCTCATCCTCAATGCCGTCCGCCACGATGCGATCACGCACCTTCATGCGCAGCACCCAGAAGGATTTACCGTCATCATCAATGGCGATATTCAGACGCAGCCCATCCAGCGCCGGATCGAAGGTATAGAGTGCTTCGCGAAACGCCTCGAATTTGCTCTGCGGCACGCTGATCTGCGCGTTGATCCCTTCATGGGCGAGGTAGATACGCCCAAAAACGCTCAGCTGCGACAGGGTCTGGTAGAGCGCATCGCGCGTCGCCTGCGGGTTCACAATGGTGAAGTATTTGTAAAACGAGACGGTGACGCGTGGCTCGGTTTCGGCGAGCATGCGGGCTTTCAGTTCATCATTGGAGATGCGGTTGTGTAACACTGGCATGGTGTACGTATCCTGCAGAGTGGAGAGTGAAAAACGGGCGGCATCATAAAGCAAATAGTGTTAATTTACATCCCCACATTTTGCGCTACATTTCAACCCATTCATTTCACACTGTAATGCGCGTTGCGCTTATGGAACGCGGCTCTACCCCCTGGTTTTTGCGAATTACAAAAAAAGTGCGAGAATACAGGCCATTGTAGCTATACACAGGACAGTCATGACGCATTTACCCAAATTTTCGGCATCGCTGCTGCACCCCCGCTACTGGGCAACCTGGTTCGGGATCGGCGTGCTGTGGTTGGTGGTTCAACTTCCCTATCCGCTGCTTTACCGCTTAGGCTGCGCGCTCGGCCACCTTGCACAGCGCGTGATGAAACGCCGCGCGCACATTGCGCACCGCAACCTGACGCTCTGCTTCCCGCAGATGAGCGAGGAGGAGCGGCAGAAAATGGTGGCGAAGAATTTTGAATCCGTCGGCATGGGGCTGATTGAAACCGGCATGGCCTGGTTCTGGTCCGATCGCCGCATGCGCCGCTGGATGGATGTCTCCCATTTCGAACATGTGCATAACGTACAGGCGCAGGGCCGCGGCATTCTGCTGATTGGCGTGCACTTCCTGACGCTGGAGATTGGCGCGCGGATGTTTGGTCTGAATGAGCCGGGCATCGGCGTCTACCGCCCGAATGACAACCCGGTTATCGATCTGCTGCAAACCTGGGGGCGCATGCGCTCCAATAAGAGCATGATTGACCGTAAAGATCTGAAAGGGATGATCCGCGCACTGAAAGCGGGTGAAGTGGTGTGGTACGCGCCGGATCACGACTACGGCCCGCGCGCCAGCGTCTTTGTCCCCTTCTTCGCCGTCGAGCAGGCTGCCTCCACCTCCGGCACCTGGATGCTGGCGCGCATGTCGCAGGCCTGCGTGGTGCCGTTTGTGCCGCGCCGCAAACCCGGCGGTAAAGGGTATGAGCTGATTATGCTTGAGCCGGAGTGCTCACCGCCGCTGGACGATGCTGAAACCACCGCCGCGTGGATGAACAAAGTGGTGGAGCGCTGCATTATGATGGCGCCCGAGCAATATATGTGGCTGCATCGCCGCTTCAAAACCCGCCCGCAGGGCGTGCCTTCCCGCTACTAACCGCCCCGCTCCGCCTGTAAACCACGGGCGGAGCCGCTTCTGTTACGGCTTCTCCTCACCTTTTTCATTCTCGTTACGATAACCGCCGCCCAGCGCTTTTATCAGCGTGATATCGGTGCTGAGCTGCTGTGCCTGCATATCGAGCAGCAGAAGCTGTTGCGCCAGCGCTAAACGACGCGCCTCCTGCGCCCTGAAGCGGCTCAGCAGCCCGCGCTGGTAATGGGCCGCCGCGCTGTTGGTTGCCGTCATCGCCGCGCGCACTTTCTCCTGCTGCATCGCCACCATCTGGTTGAGATCGTTAAGCTGGCTGGAGGTGATCGCCACATCGCGCACCGCGTCGAGCACCGCCTGGTTGTACTGTTTGATCAGGATGTTACTGGCGGTACGGACTGATTTCAGGTGGGCATTTAACCGCCCGCCGTCAAACAGCGGCAACGTGAGCGCAGGCAGAATATTGAGCTGCTGGAAGGAGTAGCGGAAGAGATCGCCGACATCAAAGGCGTTGTAACCCCAGAAAGCTTTGATATCAAAGTGCGGGTAAAACGCCGCCTTCGCTGAGTCCACCTGGCTCATGGTGGCAGTGACATAGCCGCGCAGCGCCTGCAGATCGGGGCGGCGCGCCAGTAGTTCAAAGGAGAGCGACGCGGGCAGCGTTTGTTGAAGTTGCGGCAGCGCCACCGGATGAATGTCAGGCATGCTCTGCGCGTCCGCGCCAATCAGCGCCCGCAGGGTCTCGCGATAGCGGGTTAACGCGCCGTTCGCTTCCACCAGCTGTTGCTGCGCCGCCAGCCGTTCAGCCTGCGCACCGGCGAGATCGACACTATCCTCCAGCCCGCGCGCCGCACGCTGCTGATGCGCCTGCTCGGAGAAGCGGGCAATCTCTTGCTGCTCATTGAGCAGGGCGATGCGTGCAAACGTCGCCTGCATCGCAAAATAGAGCTGAGCAACACTGCTGGCGATATCCAGCTCAATCGCCGCCGTCTCGGCAAGCCTCGCATTCTGCTCACCAATCGCGGCTGCCACGCGCGCGCGATCCGAGCCCCAGAGATCGAGATTGAGCGACGCGCCCACGCCCACCGTATTCAGCGTGTACCACGGGCCCTGTTTATCGACCGGCAGCGAATAGGCGTAGGGCCAGGTCGCTTTCGCATCCCTGTCCGACACGCGCATATAGTTTTGCGCGGCAACGGCCCCAGCCTGCACGCCCATTGCCGACTGCGCCAGCGCCACCGTTGACTGCGACTGCCCAACGCGCAGACGCGCCGCCTGCATGGTAGGCGAGTTTTGCAACGCGCGGTTGACCAGCATGGTTAGCTGGCGATCGTGATAGTTTTCCCACCAGCGCGCCGCGGGCCAGCCGCTGTTCGCCAGATGGATCGCCTGCGCCAGTTGCGCCTTCTGCGGGTTGACGATCGTCACCTGTCCCGGATCGTCCTGCACCAGCGCACAACCCGATAACAGCAGCAGGCCAAATGCGGCCAGCGTGCCGCAGCGAAAACGCGAAGAGATCATTTTTGCGCGCATACCTTACTCTGCCTGTCGCGAACTCAGTGAAAAGGGAGATGGCCACGCAGGCAGGCTGGAGAGCACCTGCATCAGCGGCGGGCCATAGGGGTTTGCTGCATCGGCTCGCAGTGCTTTCAGATCCGGCTTCGGCTGCGCATGATCGATAGTCGCGGCGTAGGCCTCAACATACTCTGCGCAGCGGGGCAAAAAGGGATCGTCCGCTGCGGCATAGAGGCGATAGCCTTCGCTCAGGCGCACCAGCTCCTGCGCGCTGGCAAAGGTCTCGCCGCGCGGCCAGGCTTTCCCTTCTGCATGGGGATGCGCCCAGGTGTTGAGCGGCTCGGCGGCAACACGGTTGAGCAGCGCATCGCTCTCGGTCAGGCTGGCAAACAGCGCCGGTGTCGTGGATTCCCGATCTTTCGCCCGCAACAGCACGGCAATATGCCGGTAGAGGCGCGCGAGGCTGGCTTTGAGCTGCGGCGCCTCGCTGTCCGGCCATAGATAGAGGTGGATCAGCGACGAGACCAGCACGCCGAGCAGGATGCCGATCACCCGGTCGCGAAGCTCGGTTAAGTTGGTCAGCGGGCCAAACCAGCTTAAAAAGGCCAGCGCAAAGGTAAAACCCAGCTGGATCCCGGCATAAGCAATGCGCTCAGAACCGCCCGCCAGCCAGGCGGCCAGCGCCATCACCGGCAGCGCCATCCCCAGCAGGCCAACCAGCGACTCTGTCCACGGTTGAATAAAGAGAATCAGCAGCAGCGCCAGCAGGGTTGCCAGCAACGCGCCGCCAATACGCAGCGCGATCTTCTGCATCGTCGCGCCAAGCCCCGGCTGCGCCACAATCACGCAGCTCAGCATAATGGTGTGGATGCCCTGCCAGTCCGTCGCCGTATAGAAGACGTAGCAGAGCAGCGTGGCCAGCACGGTTTTCAAAGTGAAGTGCAGATAGGCCGGGTTGCGCCAGGCATCCGACGGTATTAGCGCTATCTTTTCCCCCTCGCCGGGCGGCAAGGCAATGCTTTCTCCGCGCTGAAGCGAGGCCAGCAGCGCGGCAATCTCGCGCACAATCACATCATGCTTGCTGTCAACGGGATCGCAACTCTCTTGCCCTGGCGGCAGGTTGCCCTCCTCCACCTGCTGCGCCAGTTCAAACAGCGCATCGGTAAGCGGCCGCCGCGCCGCATCGAGCGCACCGGGTTGCAGGAGCGCAATCAGTTGATAGCTGCGTAGCGTAAACGCCATCACGCTCTGCCACTTCTGCAAATTGTCGGCAATTTCCGTACTGGAGAGCCGCGCCAGCTTAAACAGCGTGTGCAGTTGCGCAACCTGGCGGGCAATGGTGCTAAAGGTGGGTCGGGTCTGTTCGAGGGAGTCAGCATCGGTTTGCGTCAGGCAGGTCGCCGTCTGGCGCAGCATCGCGGCGAGCGCACTTTTGAACTGCCAGCCAGGAAACGCCTGCGCAAAACAGGCATTGACCAGCAGCGTCACCACAATGGCGCTATTGATCGCCACCCACAGCCACAGCAGCAGGCGCACGAGGATCTCGCTCTGACCGGTCATGGAGGGAAAAGTTTGCGCATAAATCACCGCCAGCGCCACGACAAAAAAGGCCAGCCCCAGCTTGCCCATAATGCGCATCAGATAGACGGCAAGCGAGAAGAGCAGCACCGAGGCAACAAGGCGCACCAGCGGATAGTCATAGGTCCACTTGATAATCAGCAGCACGCCGCCCAGTACCAGCGTCACCACCAGCATAAAGGCGACGCTGACCAGCGAAATCATCACTACGTTGGGCTGGCTGACATAAAAAACGACAATCAGGGCTATCGCCAGAAAGGGGATCTGCAGGCTCATAAACAGCGCAATCAGGATCCCGCAGCTGAGGGTCATACGCAGGGTGTAGTTGCCCCGCCCCGGCGTGGCGCGCAGCTCTTTTTGCAGATAGCCCCAGGCGCGCTCCATCCCGATACTCACTGCGGTTTAAGGGTAACGCTTGCGGAAGCGCCCATGCGGAACAGCGCCGGATCGGGGTGCTCCACGGCGATTTTTACCGGGAAGCGCTGCGAGACATGCACCCAGTTAATGCTTTTCGGCACAATCGGTAAACCGCCAATCACCGTTCCGCCCTCTGGCAGCACGCCAAAGCCGACCGACTCGACGCGGCCGCTAAAGCGCTGGCTGTGGTCGGTCATCACGGTGATCTCCGCTGGTGTCCCGGCGCGAATGCCCTGTAGATCCGTTTCGCGGAAATTGGCCACCACGTACCAGCGGTCGTCATCCATCAGCGTGAAGACCGGTTTTAACGCCGAGGCGTACTGGCCGACCGTGGTTTTCAGCGCCACCACCACGCCGTTGAAGGGCGCGCGCACCTCGGTAAACTCCAGATGCAGCTCTGCCAGCGCAATCTGCGCCAGCGCCCCTTCCCGCTGGGCCACCATCGCATCGACGCCGAGCACGGCGGAGGCTGCCTGGCTGGCCTGAAGTTGGATCGCGGCCAGCTCAGAGCGGGCGGCTTTCTCTGCCGTGCGCGCCTGATCCAGCTCCTCCTGCGAAGCGAACCCTTGCGGCACCAGCGGCTCCAGCCGACTGCGCGTTGAGCGGGTCTGATCGACCAGCGCCTGCGAGCGCGCCACCGCGGCGGCAACAGACTGCGCGTTATACTCCTGCGCTTTGATGGTGCGCCCGGTCAGGGTGATTTGCGCATCGAGCGCCGCCAGCCGCGATTTCGCATCCGCCAGCATCGCCTGGTAAGGCCGCGGATCGATGCGGAACAGCAGATCGCCTTTTTTCACGCGCTGGTTGTCGCGCACAGGCATCTCGACAATGCGCCCCGTCACTTCCGGCACGACATCGATCGTATCGGTGTAGACATAGGCATCGTTGGTTTGCGGAGAAGTCTGCAGATGCCAGATCACCGCAATCAGCGCCACGATAGCGCCAATCACAATGAGCAGCAGCGGCCACTTTTTCCGTAACAGCGTTGAGCTGGAATCAGTCATAGGCCTTCATATCTAAAAAAGTAAGAACCAGAAAAGTGCGGCAAAGAGAAACAGCAGAGCCAGATAGCTTATAACCAGCGGCGAAAAACGCGCCTGCCAGCCTTTACGCACAATCAGCAGATGACACGGAATAAGCAGCAGCGCGGCGGCGAGAAAACAGAAGAACCAGGCGGGAAATGAGGCGCCCAGAATCGGGATAGCGGGCGGTAAGCCGCAGCCGGAGAGTAAGCAGCAGAGCATAAGCGCGGCCCCGCGCAGACGTTTTGCGATCCCTTTCACAGCCTTGCTCCTGCGGGCGAAATCATCGTCACTGACACCTTTTCTCCATCCCTTAGATAAATAATTCGCTAACGACGCGTGTGGCACACCCGACTCAGATTATGGGTAACCTTTGCAAGCGGTGATTATAAACCGCTGCGCCAGAAAATATAACGCTGACGTTACATTTCCGCTTTTTTGCATAACCCTCAGGCAAATCTCAAAAGCAAAATGTTCTCCCACGCAGAATCGTCTGCCTGGCGGCAGAATAAAGCCGGGTACCTTTAACAATAACCGAACCACTCTTTTAAGCTGCCAACAATCAGCGAACGCAGCGCCGCGTCATCCTCGTTTTCGCGCCAGAATAACATCAGCGAGTGCAGGTTATTAAATTCATCATTATTGACATCCAGGGCGACCACTCGCTTCGCCAACAGCTCCGGGCGCGCAATATGATCCGGTACGCAGGCGATGCCAAGCCCCTTTTTCGCCAGCATCGCGCTCAACGTGTAATCCGTTACCAGCATCGCTTCCGCCGGGGCGTGCAGCGGATAGCGATGGTCATTATTTTCATCCGGAAAGGCGGGATAGATGAGCGTCTCACCATCCAGTTGAAAGGCATCGATATGGCGCTGCTGCGCCAGCCAGTGCTGCGGATGGGCAATGAGCATGGTTTGCAGATCGCCCACCACGCAGCCCTGCAGCCCGCAAGGCATAACCGGTAAATGCAGCCCCAGCACATAGTCGACGCGCTTAGCGCGTAAGCTCGCCTCGGTGTCATATAAGTCTGTATGGATAACGTGCAGCAGCATCTGCGGATAGGCCGCCTTCACGGCAAGCAAAATATCGGCCACCACCTCTTGCGGGATCAGTTCATTAAAGGCCAGCCTCACTATCTCCGGTTCGCGGCGTGTTTGTAATGATAAGGAGAAGGCCTCCAGCCGCTGCCAGCTATTTACCATTGATTGTGCTTTTGGCAACAGTCGCTTGCCGTTGCTATTAATTTTGACCACCGATCCATTACCACGGGTGTGAAATAAGGGGTAGCCGAGAATATCTTCCAGCTCTTTTATCCAGCGGCTAATTGTTGATTTCGAGCGATTCATCCGTTGCCCCGCCTGCAGAAAACTTCCCGTTTCCGCAGCGGCGACAAATGCGCAGAGCGCTTTATTCTCAATAACCCGATCGGTTTTTTTCATGCTGGTTGAGTCCTTACCTCTTCTCATTATTGTGATGAGCCTGACACCAGGGCATCCGCTGCTCACTCCGCAGGAACAGGTTTAAGGGCTTTCTTATTACAACACATTGATGTGGGTCACTTTTAACCCGCTCTTGCAGAGGGTTAATAAGGCGCTGTTAACATGCCAATAAAGATAATTACAAAATGAAAAGCAAATAACTAAATAGCGTCAAATGACGTTATTAATTGTCAATAAATCGCATTGCTTAATGCTTTTACTTATAAGTAAACAAATAACACTTTAAGCAAGCGTTCATGATTTATCTTTAAATAAACGTCATCTGTTGCATAAACAGAACTTTTTGCCAGCAGGAAAGTTTTATTATTGCCACAAAACCCTATTGCTGCGGTTATTTTGCGTGTAGCGCATTTGTATCGTTATCCGCTTCTGCTTATTATCGCGGCGAACGTTATTATTCCCGCCTTTTAAATGGAGAACGCGATATGGGTTTATTTAAACCTTCGGGTACGCTACAGAAAATTATCAAAGTGAGTCTGTTATCGGCATTAATTAGCACCTCTCTTAACGCTACAGCGGCAAAGGATGTACCTAACGATCCCAATGACCGGCCGACCCCTGCCGATATCATTATTATGAATGCCGATATCCGCACTTCCGATGCCGCCAAACCGCGCGCGCAGGCGCTGGCGATTAAAGATGGCAAATTTATCGCGGTGGGCAGCCCGCACTATATCAAGCTGCTGCAAAGCGATAAGACGAAAATGATCGACGCTAAGGGTAAAACGGTGATCCCCGGGCTGATTGATGCCCACACCCACCTGATTGCCGGGATCGATCTCATCAACGGGGTCGACCTGTTTGGTGTCAGCAGCAAACAGACGTGGCTGAAGATGATCAAGGAAAAGGTGGATGTCCAGCCGAAAGGTAGCTGGATTTTCGGCGGCCGCTGGGACGCCACCTTAACCGCAGAGAAAACGCTGCCAACGGCGACCGACCTCGACAAAATCGCCCCCGATAACCCGGTTGCGCTGGTGGACATCGATTACCACACCATGTGGCTGAACAGCAAAGCGCTGGCAGAGCTGGAGATCACCGATAAGACGCCCGATCCGGTCGGCGGAACCATTCAGCGGGATAAAAATGGCAAAGCGACCGGTATCCTGCTGGAGAACGCCCTGGATATCTACAACCGCTCGCCAAAAGTGATTGCCGCGCAGGGGGATAAAAGCGAGGGCTTGCGCAAAGTGATGGCGCATTTCAACAGCCTCGGCGTCACCGGTGCTCACGATATGTGGACCAACTCGGGCGACATCTACACCGATATGCTGAAAAAAGGTGGCTTCCCGATGCGCATCTGGTTCGGCTATATGGTGGATACCAGCGAAGAGAATAGCGGTGAACAAGCCTGGAAGGCGCAGGCCGATAAGCAGAAAGAGATGAATGCTTTTGCCGCCGACAAAGAGAAAGCGATCGGTAAAGGGCCGCAGTTCCGCTATGGCTACCATAAATATTTTATGGATGGCACCCTGATGAACCACACCGCTGCCCTGCATGAGCACTACTCCGATCGCCACGATCACTACTTCGGCACCCCGCTCTATACCCAAGAGAAAATGAACGAGATGGTGCAGCGATCTCATCAGTATGGCTTCCCGGTTGCCGTTCATGCCATCGGCGATAATGCCGTGACCATGGCGCTGGAGGCGTTTCGCAACAGCCCGCAGGGCAAGGATAAAATTAACCGTATCGAACATATCGAGCTGACAAAGTACGCCAATATCGAGAAGTTTGCGCAGAACGGCATTGTGCCGTCGATGCAGCCCGATCATGCCATTGCGCCTAACTACCTTGAGACACGTCTGGGGAATGAGCGTCTGAAGCGCGGTTACGCCTGGCAATCGCTGTTGACGGCGGGCGGCAACCTGGTATTCGGTAGCGACTGGCCAACGGCAAAAGAGAATCCAATGACGCAGCTGGGTGATGCCGTGTTACGCCTGAAAGAGGGCAAAGTGTGGTATGGCGAAAACGCCCTCACCTTTGACGAAGCGCTCTATGCCTACACCATGGCACCGGCCAAAATCAGCGGCTGGGATAAAGAGATTGGCTCGATTACCGTCGGCAAGTGGGCTGATTTCGCCATTGTTGACGGCAAAATCAAGGATCCGGTGCCGCAGGATATCCGTAACTGGAAAATTGCCGAGACCTGGTTTGCCGGGGAGAAGGTCTACGATAGCGCAGAGAAGAAATCGTAATTCTCTCTTCCCACGCGGAGCCTGCTCCGCGTGAGAAGCTGAATGCGACAGGCCAGATTCAGAGTTTTCACGCCCGGGCAAGAAGTTGCCTGGCAGCATCACCGCCGCTCTGCTTGTTTTATCCCGAGGCCTGAAAAAAAATAGTGGGTGAGTAATCCCCTACCGGAACACCTTTTCCAGGATGGAAAGTCATGCATATTTTTCTGCTTTGCAGCGCCTTTAATGGCCTGTCACAACGTTTTTTTGTCGAACTCACCGATGCCGGTCATCAGGTCACCGTTGAGGTGTTTACCGGCGATGACGCGCTTGAACAGCGGCTTGCGGCGAACCCGCCAGACATTATCGTCGCACCGTTTCTGAAACGGGCTATCCCTGACTGCGTCTGGCAACGCTTCCGATGCTTTATTCTGCACCCGGGTATTGTTGGCGACCGCGGCCCCAGCTCCCTTGACTGGGCGATCCTTGAAGGGTGGCACGAATGGGGTGTAACCCTGCTGGAAGCCAACGCGGTGATGGATGCGGGCGACATCTGGGCGACGCGTACCTTCCCCCTGCCGCCGATGGCGAAAAGCCGTATTTACCGCCACCTGGTTACCGATGCTGCCGTTGCCTGTTTGTGGGAGCTGATCGCGAAGTTACAGCAAGGCCAGCAGCATGGCGATCCCCTTGATTATGACCGCGCCACCACGCGCGGCCGTGAGAGAGCCGCACTGCCGATAAGCGCGCGCACCCTTGACTGGCAGCGCGATCCCACCGATCTGCTGCTGCGTAAAATCCGCGCTAGCGACAGCCTGCCCGGTGCGCCGACGCAGTTAGCAGGCGTGCCGGTGCGGGTGTTCAACGCCTGGCAGGCTGAGACTACGGTCGCCAGCCGACGTGGGCACGTCGGGGAGATTTTCGCCCGCGACGGCGATGCGCTCTGTGTAGCCACCCTCGATGGCGCGCTGTGGATCGGCCACCTGCGCCGCAGTGACAAGCACGCCTGTGCGCAGGTTAAGCTTCCTGCCGCCGTTGCGCTGCGGGACGAACTCGCGGCATGCGCTTCGCTGCCGGTACTCGATGCGCAGCACCCCAACAAGCCCTGGCTTGAGACGCGCGGGCGGGTCGCCATTCTTCACTTCCCGCTGCTCAACGGCGCGTTTACCGTCCATGACTCGCAGAACCTCACCGCGCTCTTTGCGCGCGCTGCCGCAGATTGCAGCGTGGATGCCATTGTGCTCGCCGGGGGAGATGATTTCTGGTCAAACGGCATTGAGCTTAATTCCATTCATGTGGCGGATAACCCTGCCGAAGAGGGGTGGGCGTCGATCAACGCCATCGATGACTTTGCCGAAGCGATCCTCACCTGTCACGACAAGCTGGTAATAAGCGCGGTCAATGCCAATGCCGGCGCGGGCGGCGCAATGCTGATACTGGCGGCCGATCGGGTCTTTATGCGGGCGGGCGTGGTGATTAATCCGCATTACAAAACCATGGGGCTGCACGGGTCGGAGTTCTGGACCTTAACCCTACCGTGGCGCGCAGAGGCTGAAGCGGCGGTAGCGCTAAGTGAGAATTGCCTGCCGATTAGCGCCAGGCAGGCGGCGGCACTTGGCCTCGTCGACTCGGTGCTCGAGGTCTCGCGCGAGGCATTTCTTGAGACGGTGGTAAGCCATGCCAGCGCGATGATTGCGCCTGCCGCCCTGCCCGATTCGCTCAAGGCAAAAGCGTGCGCGCAGGAGGCGATGCGCCGTGGGCGTCCCCTGGATGCGTATCGCCGCGAGGAGCTTAGCAGGATGAGAGGCAACTTTTTTGCCGACGATCTCCACTTCTCCTCTCGCCGTACGGCGTTTGTGATGAAGCAGCCGCCCTGTAAAACACCGGAACAGTTGCAGCGCCATAACGCCGCCGTGGCAGCGAGCCTCGGGCAAGATAAAAGTAGGGAGGAAGTTTGACGCTGGCATCACCAGCGACTATAGATTTCTGCATGTCTACTATCGTTATCAAGGAGCGTTTTACATGGCTGATTCTGAACTGAACTATTACACAACTCTGGCCGAAGCCATTGACGCGGCGCGCGAAGCGTTTATCGCTAACAACCCCGACGTCGATGAAGATGACCTCAATGTGCAACAGTTCAATGTCCAGAAGTATGTGCTGCAGGATGGCGATATCGTCTGGCAGGCAGAATTTTTTGCCGACGAAGAGCAACCGGGCGAGTGTCTGCCGATGTACAGCGGCGAAGCGGCACAGAGCGTCTTTGATGGCGACTTTGACGAGATCGAGATCCGTCAGGAGTGGCTGGAAGAGAACACCCTGCACGAGTGGGATGAGGGCGAATTCCAGCTCGAGCCGCCGCTGGACACCGAAGAGGGTCAGGCTGCGGCAGACGAGTGGGATGAGCGTTAATTACTCGTAGGGGCCGTGCTGGGCATCTATCGGCAGTAGCAGGGTGTCGAACACCAGCGAGAGCGGCAGATCCAGCACGGTCAGGAAGCGCCATGAGGAGTCACGTACATCCCACTGCACGCCGGGGTAGTACTGATTCCCGTGGCCCTGGCCTGGGATCGTCCGGCTGACAATACTGCCGCAGCCGCTTAACACGCACACCATGAGTACCACCAGCATCACTCTCACCGCGTTCCCCTTCTGATTATGCAGATAAAAAAATACCGGCTAATGCCGGTATTTTCTTAATGATGGCTTATTTCGCCTTCAGCGCCAGTGGATTAAGCGACAACGTTTCGTAGTGCTTCACCCAGGACAGATAGCGCTCTGGTGATTCCCAGACGCGATAGTGCAGGCGTGAGAGCGTAACCGGGTCGCTTAACAGCACCAGACGACGATCGCGGTTGAGCTTCTCAGGCGTTTCATTCAGCGCCTGCTCAACGTGACGGTCGCGGGCAATCTCCAGCACGTTACTGGCACGGTGACGCGCGGTCGCCATCGCTGTCGCCAGCGCGTTGAAGGAGGGGTTAAACACGGCATGCATAAACCCATCTTCCAGCGAGCGTGAGCGGTTCAGCTCCAGATAGCGGTCGGTATCAACCAGCACCTGCGGCGGAGAGTACTCTTCCGGGATGAGGAACAGTTTCCAGCGTTTGGTGCGCAGACCGACCGTTGAGCGGCTCGAGATCACCGACACGAACGGCGAGAGGATCAGCGAGAAGACGATCGGTGCCAGCCAGAAGAGGAAGCGCAGATCCAGCCATGCCATCCCCACTGCCCACACCAGTCCCAGCAGCAGCTGCGAGCCGTGACGCATAAAGGCTTCACCCCACGGGGTGGAGTCATCATCACGCTGCGGCGAGTTCCATACCACTTCCCAGCCGAGGAACGCACTGACCACGAACACCGTGTGGAACAGCATACGTACCGGCGCCAGCAGCACGGAGAAGAGCACTTCCAGCAGCAGCGACAGCGTGACGCGGAAGAAACCACCGTACTCTTTCGGCCCTTTGCACCAGACCAGGATGATACTCAGCAGTTTCGGCAGGAAGAGCAGCACCATGGTCGAGGCAAACAGCGCGATAGCCAGTTCCGGACGCCACTGCGGCCAGACCGGGAAGAGCTGGCGCGGCTGCAGGAAGTACTGCGGTTCCGTCAGCGCATGCACCACCTGTAGCGCCGTTGAGAGCGCGAGGAACATAAACCACAGCGGTGCCGAGAGATAGGACATCACGCCAGTCAGGAACACCGCGCGGTGAACCGGGTGCATCCCTTTCACGAGGAACAGACGGAAGTTCATCAGGTTGCCGTGACACCATCGGCGGTCGCGTTTCAGCTCATCAAGCAGGTTCGGCGGCAGCTCTTCATAGGAGCCAGGCAGATCGTAGGCAATCCACACACCCCAACCGGCGCGGCGCATCAGCGCAGCTTCCACAAAGTCGTGGGAGAGGATGGAGCCTGCAAACGAGCCTTCACCCGGCAGCGGTGCCAGCGCACAGTGCTCGATAAACGGCTGCACGCGGATAATCGCGTTGTGGCCCCAGTAGTGGGACTCCCCCAACTGCCAGAAGTGCAGACCGGCGGTAAAGAGCGGGCCATAGACGCGGGTAGCAAACTGCTGGCAGCGCGCATAGAGCGTGTCCATACCGGACGCGCGCGGCGAAGACTGGATAATACCGGCGTTCGGGTTGGCTTCCATCAGGCGCACCAGCCCGGTCAGGCAGTCACCGGTCATCACCGAGTCCGCATCCAGCACCACCATGTAGCTGTACTGGCTGCCCCAGCGACGGCAGAAGTCATCAATGTTGCCGCTCTTACGTTTCACGCGACGACGGCGACGGCGGTAGAAGATCTGCCCTTCGCCCTGCACTTCGGCAATCAGCTCCATCCAGGCTTTTTGCTCGGCGACGCAGATATCCGGATTGTAGCTATCGCTCAGGATATAGACGTCGAAGTGCTTCTGCTGCCCGGTGGCTTTAACCGACTCCCAGGTGGCGCGCAGGCCCGCGAAGACGCGATCGACGTCTTCGTTACAGATAGGCATGATCAGCGCCGTGCGATGTTCCGGGTTGAGCGGTTCATCGCCCACCGTCGAGGCGGAAATACTGTATTTATCGCGCCCAATCAGCAGTTGCAGGAAGCCCATCAACGCCGTCCAGAAGCCGGCGGAGACCCAGCAGAAGAGGACGGCGAAGAGGATCAAGATCCCGGTCTGCAACACGTAAGGCAGCAGCTGCATAAAGGAGACCCACAGATCCTGGCCTGCCATATCGGCAGGGTTGATCAGCGCCCAGCCCTGATAAGGCAGGATGGTTTTCATGTACCAGGTCGCAACCACCGTCTGCGCAATCGTCAGCACGAGCAGGATATAGCGACGGATAGAGCCAACGGTACGCCACTTCTCCTCGCGAACCTGCTCCTCTTTGGTCAGACGCGACATATAGCGCGGCAGAACCTCACGACCGCGCAGGCGATCCCAGAAGCGCCCCAGGGGGTTGGTGCGCCAGGGATCCGGGAACATCGAGGAGCGTTTGGCTTTCGGCATCGCCTGCAGCTGCGCGCGTCCCTCGTCGTCCTTCGCCAGTTGCCCTTGCGCCAGCGAATCCGGCCAGCTGTTTTCCAGCCGCGCGGTCACCGATCCCAGCGGCGTGTCATCTTCACGCTTCCAGTCCGTGTGCTCCGCGTCCAGCGCTTCATGCACGCCGCGAATCGAATCCGTCGGCAGCGCTGCTTTTCGCTCCTCGGGGAGCGGCAGCGCGTCGATATACTCAGTTATCTTATTCATTGGCAGGTAGCTGATAGCTCCAGGTTTCACTCAGGGGCTGATCGGCGTTGACCAGCGCCGCGCGCATATCCGTGGTTTTCTTCGGATCTTTGACCTTCACGCGCAGCGTCAAACGCCAACCTTGGGTCACTGGATTATAGCGAACGGCGTTTTCAACGATCTCACCGTTATCGCCAATGCTCGCCTGCGCCGTTACCGGCGTATCCTGCGGCAGTTTTTTCATATCCTGGCCGGTAAAGTCGATCACGAACGCGATGGTACCGTCCGGCTGGCGGATAAGGTTGGACTGCTTCACATCACCCGTTGAACGACGAGTCTGCTTAACCCAGGCATTATCCGGCGCATGCAGTTTATCTTCGTCACGGCTAAAGGTGATGGTGTACTTGAAGTTCATCTCTTTGCCCGGCTCCGGCAGCTGATCCGGTGTCCAGTAGGCAACGATGTTGTCGTTGGTTTCGTCGTTGGTCGGGATTTCCACCAGCTCGACTTTCCCTTTGCCCCACTCACCTTTCGGCGTGACCCACGCGCTCGGGCGCTGGTCGTAGCGGTCATCGATATCTTCGAAACGGGAGAACTCACGGCCACGCTGCAGCAGACCGAAGCCCTGCGGGTTTTCCATCGCATAGCTGCTGACGGCCAGGTGTTTCGGGTTGTTCAGCGGACGCCAGATCCACTCGCCGTTGCCGGCCAGCATCGACAGACCGTTGGAGTCATGCAGCTCAGGACGGTAGTTGATTGCCGGCGAGGGCTGAGACGGCCCGAACAGGAACATACTGGTCAGCGGCGCAACGCCCAGTTTGCCCACTTTGTCACGCAGGTAGACTTTAGACTGGACATCAACCACGCTGTCGCGGCCCGGAATAATGACAAAACGGTAGGCGCCGGTAGCACGCGGGGAGTCGAGCAGCGCATAGATGGTCAGACGCTTGTCGGTCGGTTTCGGACGCTCAATCCAGAACTCCTTAAAGCGCGGGAACTCTTCGCCGGAAGGGAGCGCCGTATCGATCGCCAGCCCGCGCGCGGAGAGACCATAGACCTGGCCCGCGCCAATCACGCGGAAGTAGCTCGCGCCCAGCATGCTGACGATTTCGTCGTTTTTATCTTTGCTATTGATGGGGTAAAGCACTTTGAAACCGGCAAAGCCGAGATCCTTAACGGTATCTTTGTCGTGCTGGATGTTGCCGAAGTTGAAGTAGTCCGGGCTGTACTTAATCTGGTGCACGGCGGTCGCGGTCACTTCGTTGATGGTTACCGGCGTGTCGAAGTACATCCCCTGATGATAGAACTCAAGCTTGAACGGTGTGTTGGTCTTGTTCCAGTAAGCTTTATCATGGTTGAACTGAATTTGTTGATAGTCCGCATACTTCATGTCGCGGAACAGCGAGGGCAGATTGCTTTTGGGTGCTTCATAGCTCTTGCCAGCCAGGGATTGCGCCTGTTTTGCGACATCGTCGATAGAAAAGGCCCAGCCTGATGACGTATAAAGTGACAACAGTACTGCTGCCCCTACCCAATGCATTTTCATCATTCGTAATTTAGGTTTCATAATAACTAAGCACTTCCCCCTTTGTGTGCTTAAATCGATCCGATCCATTTTAATGGAAACTCTGGCAATCCGACAACCGAATCCCTGCTTTGTTCTCAGGTACCGTTCATTGATTAAACAAATGCATCCGGCCCCCCATTTCCTTTTGCAGTCTTATCCTGGAGACAGGTTATCTGACATAGTGTAGGGTTGGTTTGGAATGTAATCATTATTTGTCTTATGGATAAGACGAAAAGTCTGAGAATGCACGGAGATATATGTCTAAATCCCCCGCACAACGTGAATATTTCCTTGATTCCATCCGCGCGTGGTTAATGCTGCTTGGGATCCCGTTCCACATTTCCCTCATTTACTCGAGCCATATGTGGCATGTCAACAGCACCTACCCGTCGTGGTGGCTGACGCTGTTTAACGACTTCATTCACGCCTTTCGCATGCAGGTCTTTTTCGTCATTTCGGGTTACTTCTCCTATATGCTCTACCTGCGCTACCCGCTTAAACGCTGGTGGAAAGTGCGCGTCGAGCGCGTAGGTATTCCCATGTTGACGGCTATTCCACTGCTGACGTTGCCGCAATTTATTATGTTGCAACATGTAAAGGAGAACACCGCTAACTGGCACACCCTGTCGACTTATGACAAATTCAATACGCTGTCATGGGAATTGATCTCCCATTTATGGTTCCTACTGGTGCTCGTTATATTAACGACGATCAGCTTGTGGTTATTCCGCGCCATCAGAAACAACGCCGATCGCCTGCTTAACGACATTTCTCTCGGCAAGCTTTCTGTCTGGTTTCTGCTATTGGGTATCGCCTGGGCGGCATTTCGTCGCGGCGTTTTCCTCTTCTATCCGGAAATATTGCGCGACGCGCTGTTTAATTTCACCGTGATGCAGACGCTGTTTTATATCCCCTTCTTCCTGCTTGGCGCCCTGACCTTTATCAGCCCGCGTTTGAAAAGCCTGTTTGTTACGCCATCGCCCTGGTGCATGGTGGGGTCGGCGCTGGCGTTTGTCGCCTACCTGCTCAATCAGCGCTACGGCAGCGGTGAGGGGTGGATGTATGAAACAGAAGCGGTGATTACCATGCTGATGGGCTTCTGGATGGTGAATGTGGTCTTCTCGCTTGGCCACCGGCTGCTCAATTTCCAGTCTGCCCGCGTCAGCTACTTTGTTAACGCCTCGCTCTTTATCTACCTGGTGCATCACCCGCTGACGCTGCTGTTCGGCGCATGGATTACGCCGCATATTCAGTCGAACGTGGTGGGCTTTTTCACCGGGCTGGTATTTGTGATCGGCATTGCCATCGTGCTGTATGAGATCCACCTGCGCATTCCGCTGCTGCGCTTCCTCTTCTCCGGCAAGCCGCAGGAGAAGACCGCGAAATCACCGGTGCAGGCCGGGTAAACCACACGGCTGCTCTGACCTCAGAGCAGCCACTCCACCGGCAGCCAGTAGACCATGCGCACCAGAATGCGCTGCCACAAACGGGTTTGCGGCTCCTTTTTCAGCACAATCTCCTCGCCATCCTGCTGTTCAATCCAGTTGATACGACCAAAGCGGTCAAGGCGTAGTTGCCAGGTGATATCTTTCTGGCTACGCAGAAAACGGTGATGGATCTGCTTTGCCAGCGTTTCACTATCAATGACAAAGCCCATCTCGGTATTCAGCACCGCGGATCGCGGGTCGAAGTTAAACGAGCCGATAAAGACCTTTTCACCGTCGATACTGAAGGTTTTAGCATGCAGGCTAGAGCCGGAGTTACCGGTTAAACCACGGTCATGCACCGGGTGAATGGGGGCTTCCCCGCGCGTTGGTTTCAGTTCATAAAGCTCAATCCCGTGGCGCAGCAGCTTTTTGCGCCAGCGCGCATAGCCTGCATGCACCACCGTGACATCGTTGGCGGCAAGGGAGTTGGTCAGAATGGCAATCTTCACCCCTTTACGCGCCAGCTGTAGCAGCAGCGCAACGCCCGCGCGCCCCGGCACAAAATAGGCCGAGATGATGTCAATCTGCCGGTCCGGTTTACCCATCACATTGAGCAGTCGCTGCGGCAATAACGTGTGCTCGCGCGCTTTGCCCTCCCCTTTACGCGGGTCATCGCTCAGCAGACGCGTTTTTGCCCACATCAGCGGCAGCGTGCCGTTTTCAAGGTGCGCGGCGAAGTGCGTAGAAGCGAGCCTTTCCTGGTAGCGCACGGCGGTGATATCTTCCCGCCAGCTCTCCGGCAGGCGAATGCGCTCGGCAATCTCCTCCGGCGACAGCGAGAGTACGCTGCGCAGTGACGAGACCGAGGCCGAGTTCCAGTAGCGCAAGAAATCCCGCTCCACCTCTTTCACCACCGGGCCGATCGCCATCACATCGAGATCGGTAAACAGCGGCTCTTCGCCAATGCCAAAATAGGCATCGCCAATATTGCGCCCACCGACCAGCGTCACTACGCCATCAACGGTGAAACTTTTATTGTGCATCCGCCGGTTAAGGCGCGCGAAATCCGTTAAATAGCCGAGCGCGCGCAGGGAGCGAAAGGAGAAGGGATTAAACAGCCGCACCTCGATATTGGGATGATTATCAAGCTGGCGCAGCACGCCATCCATACCCAGCGTGTTGTTATCATCCAGCAGCAGACGCACCTTCACGCCGCGATCGGCGGCGGCAAGCAGCGCCAGCATCAACAATCGGCCGGAGGTGTCATCTTCCCAGATGTAGTACTGCACATCGAGCGTGCGCTCCGCCAACTCCGCTAACCGGTAGCGGGCGACAAAGGCGTCCATACTGTCATCGAGAATATGCAGGCCGCAAAGACCGGGGTGCGCCTCACAAACGGGTGCAACGGCGCGCCCAAGCCGGGAATCAGCGTGCAGGGTCGGCACCGTGTTGGGTGAGTAGGCGTTGATAGAGTCGCAGAGTTTCATCGTCATAGCAGACAAAGTATATCTGCCGTAACAGAGAATAGCGGGTTAGATAATCCGAAACGGTGTTGATGGCGATCTCCGCCGCGGCCGCTTTCGGGTAACCGTACACGCCGGTGCTGATAGCAGGAAAAGCAATAGAGGCGTAGCCGTTGGCATCTGCCAGTTTCAGGCTGTTGCGATAGGCATCTTCAAGCAGATGGGCTTCGTTATCATTTCCGCCGCGCCAGACCGGCCCGACCGCGTGGATCACCGCTTTGGCGTTAAGATTGCCGGCGGCGGTGATCACCGCATGGCCCGGCGGGCACTCGCCCTGCTGCTGGCGAACCTGTTTGCACGCCTCAAGCAGCGCCGGACCGGCTGCGCGATGAATCGCGCCATCAACCCCGCCGCCGCCGAGTAAAGACGCGTTGGCGGCGTTGACAATAACATCCACCTCAAGGGTTGTAATATCCCCCTGAATAACCTGCATACGTGATTCCATTATGGCTCCCTTGTCGGTGCAAAACCAAGATCATGCACTAAGTGTATACTGGCGCAACGGAAATGGTGGCGTCGCAAGCGAGCCGGCAGGAAATATTGTCGGGAAGAGAGGGAAAGCGAACGGCTAATTACGCTTTTTTCGCTGCCGCCGCGCGGGATGAACGACTCCGGGAAGCGAGCCACAGACCGCTGTTTTTCATGGCATAGCCAAACAGCAATCCTACCGCCAGCGAAGGAACTACTACTCTCCAGTCGCCCTGCCCGGCAAAGGTGGCGCAGGCGCCAATAAAGGTGCCGGGAACAAAAGAGAGCAGCAGGTTTTTGGCCTGCAGACACATCAGAAAAGCGACGATACCGGTCATCAGATAGCCCACAATCTCAAGATGGGGAGCCAGTGCGCTACCGTACATAATCACCAGCGCCCAGATGACGCCACTCATTACCGTGCAGGCAGAGATCGCCAGCCCCTTCAACCGATCCTGCGGGCAGGCGAAATAGGCCGTACAGCCGAGGAAACCGGCCCAGCTTAAAAGTCCGGAAGCGACGGCAACCCAGCCCCAGAGGCCGGAGAGAATACCTGTCGTCAATGCGAGTGCGAAGAGTCTGTTCATGGCGCGCATCATAGCAGATGCGCACCGTTTCAAAGTGACATTGACCACATAAATTTAAACAACAAATTCATCGTTGCAAATTATTTGTGATCGATATCACTCTTCGTTCTCTGACTCTTCCTGAAGCTCTTCCCACATAGCGGCAATCGCATCGCGAGAGAGTTCGGCCAGCGTGCGCCAGAACGGCGTCGTAGCATGGGCTTCCACTTTGCCAAAGAAGGTGCCGCACCACGGCAGCAGGTACTCCGCAAAGAGGGTTTCCAGCGCTTCGCTCTCATCTTCCGCAGAGTGATCTTCGAGCCAGGAGGCTGCCAGCAGCAGCGTACCAATATGATCGGCCGGCGCGGCGCTCAGCGGCATGCCGCGGCTGGATAAAAACTCGCGCACTTCCGCTTCGCTCGCCCCTTCAACCCATGCACTGCGCAGCGGCGAAACGCGACACTCATCGCCGACAAACAGCGCGTTGTAATCGGCAGCCAGCGTCTGGGCATCGCAGCTTTTTTGCAGACGCTCCAGCAGCGCATCCTGCTCAAGCGGCCAGCTCTCTGCCAGCTTTCCTTCGCGGATCATCGTGTAGAGCGGCACCAGCAGCGGATCCTGCGGCTGGCGGTAAAAGAGCGAGCCCAACACGCGGCAGAGAATAGAAAATTCGTTCATTCAGTTGTTCCAGTCAGTATTAAAGTTCAGCAAATTCATCAATCGGTGCCATACCGCGTGACTCAAGGAAACTGAGCATGCGGCGCGGTGATACGTTGAGGATGCGATCCTCCGGGAAGCCGACCTCATCCAGTACTTTGCGGCACTCCGCAAAGTGGCCCAGCGTAAAGGCGGTATGCGAGTCGGAACCGAGCGCCACCCAGCCGCCCGCGTCACGCACGGCAGCGGCAATGGCGCGGCAGTTCGCTTCACTGCCCTTGCGCGAATGGATAAAAGAGGAGTTGTTAATCTCCAGCGCCACATCATACTTCGCGGCCGCGGCGGCCACCGCCGGAATATCAATCTCAAACTTGGGGTTACCAGGGTGGCTAATGATATGCACATTACCGCTGGCAATGGTGGCGATCATCGCCTCGGTATGGCTGGCTTTATCCTGCGGCGGGAACACCGGCTCATGAAAACCGGCCACGATCAGATCGAGCGCATCAACCATCGGCCCGGTGCAGTCGATCTCGCCCGCGCGGTTTTTAATATTGGCTTCGATACCGCGCAGAATGCCGACGCCGTCGACCAGCCGCGGCCAGATACGCATATTGATAAAGTGCCAGTGGTGAGGGGCATCGGCCATGTCAGGGCCATGATCGGTAATGGCGAAGAGCTTAATGCCTTTGCGTTTCGCTTCGGCAATATAGTCATGCAGCGTGCTGTAAGCGTGGGTGCTGGCGACGGTGTGCATATGCAGGTCAACGGGGTACATGGCTCACTCCTGTAGTCAATTGCGCAAGAATAGCAGCTATTGTTATGCAGTTTAATGAAATCCCGGCACGACCGGGCCTATCTCAATATCCCCGCGCCCGGTCAACGCGACCGCTCACCGCCTCGCCGCGCTCAAGCTGGCGAATAGTGTGGCAGATATAGTCAATCGCTTCATCGGGACGGGTCACAGCGGCAATATGCGGCGTAATGGCGACGCGCGGGTGCGCCCACAGCGGGTTATCCGCAGGCAGCGGCTCTTCACGAAATACATCCAGCATCGCGCCCTTCACCTTGCCGCTCTCAAGCGCCTGCAATAGATCCGCTTCCACAAGATGCACGCCGCGCGCGAGGTTAAGCAGATAACTCCCCTCTTCCAGCTGCGCGAGCAAGGAGTGATTGATGATGCTTGCGGTCTCCGGCGTGTTGGGTAGCAGGTTGATCAACACGCGTGTGCCATGCAGAAAATCCCCAAGCTCTTGTCCACCGGCAAAACTGGTGACGCCCGGCAGATCTTTTCGGCTGCGGCTCCAGCAACGGAGCGGGAATCCCCATTTCAGGAGCGCTTTGGCGACTTTTGCGCCCAGCACCCCGGCGCCAAGAATGCCGACGGCAAAATCCTTATGCGCATACTCCTCAAGCGGTTGCCACTTCGCCTCGCCTTTTAGCGCCTGGTAATCATCGAAACGGCGGAACCAGTGCAGCACCTGGCTTACTGCGTACTCCTGCATCTGTTGCGCCATGCCGGTGTCTTCAAGGCGAAACAGCGGCACCGAGGCGTCGAGCATCTGCGGATGTGCCTTAAGTTGTCCGAGGATCGCATCGACGCCTGCGCCGAGGGCAAATACCGCCTTCAGCTTCCGTCCTGCAAGCATCTCCACGGGCGGATGCCAGACCAGCGCGTAATCAGCGGGGCCATTATCGCCCGGCGTCCAGACACGAATGTTGGCATCCGGCAGTGCTTCTCGCAGGGCATTCACCCAAAAGGCGTTATCAAATGAGGGGTGATAAAAGAGGATCTCCATCGGCGCTCCGGTCTTGTTGTGGGTGAGGCATTTTTATGCGGCTGATAAGCATAACAAATATCCTCTCCAGCGCGTGTGTTAAGTGCCAGGGCGAGAAAAAAAGCGTTTTCAGAACGTTTTAGAAGCAGGTTGTTTGAAGTTTGTCTAAACGCACTACTTTATTGCAAAAGAAGATTGACGCGGTTACGGGTTTTCCCTACATTAGCGCCCGTCCCGACGACATCGGGGCAACAATGTGGTGAGGTGTCCGAGTGGCTGAAGGAGCACGCCTGGAAAGTGTGTATACGGCAACGTATCGGGGGTTCGAATCCCCCCCTCACCGCCATTATTTAAGATGAGAGCCTGTACGAAAGTACGGGCTTTTTTCTTTTATATTCCCCGAACAGGGGGGATGAGAATCCCCGACCGGGGTTCGACAACGGGCGACAGCACGTTGGACAGACCATGAACGCAGTGAGTGGGCTGCCCGAAGGGCGAGCGAAGCGAGTCAATCCCCCCCTCACCGCCATTATTTAAGATGAGAGCCTGTACGAAAGTACGGGCTTTTTTCTTTTATATTCCCCGAACAGGGGGGATGAGAACCCCCGACCGGGGTTCGACAACGGGCGACAGCACGTTGGACAGACCACGAACGCAGTGAGTGGGCTGCCCGAAGGGCGAGCGAAGCGAGTCAATCCCCCCCGGTGCACGCATCGGCAGCGGAGCCGGTGCCTGATGGCGGCTTCGCCTTATCAGGCCTACGCGTCCGGGCCAACATTGTGCCATGTCCAAATGCCTGATGGCGGCTTCGCCTTATCAGCCCTACGTGATTGTGCCTTCTCAACTATCAAACCTGCTCTGCTCCGTAGGCCGGATAAGCGTGAGCGCCATCCGGCATTTTTATCCCTGCAAATCCCGGCATTTCCGCCACCAATCCACGCCGTTGCTCACACCTTAAGCGAACAATCATCACGGCTGAAAATCTGCTTGACCGCTTCAGCGCAACTCCCTATAGTAGCGCCCCGTTGCCCTCCTGTATGGCGGGTGACAATACAATGTGGTGAGGTGTCCGAGTGGCTGAAGGAGCACGCCTGGAAAGTGTGTATACGGCAACGTATCGGGGGTTCGAATCCCCCCCTCACCGCCATTATTTGAAGAAGAGCTCGCATGAAAATGCGGGCTTTTTTTTCGCATGTACCTCCGCACAAGGGGGGATGAGAACCCCCGACCGGGGTTCGACAACGGGTGAAGCCCGTTGGACAGACCACGAGCACAGCGAGTGGGCTGCCCGAAGGGCGAGCAAAGCGAGTCAATCCCCCCCTCACCGCCATTATTTGAAGAAGAGCTCGCATGAAAATGCGGGCTTTTTTTTCGCATGTACCTCCGCGCGAGGGGGGATGAGAATCCCCGACCGGGGTTCGACAACGGGCGACAGCCCGTTGGACAGATGACGAGCCTGCGAGTGGGCTGCCCGAAGGGCGAGCAAAGCGAGTCAATCCCCCCCTCACTGCCATTATTTGAAGAAGAGCTCGCATGAAAATGTGGGCTTTTTTTTCGCATGTACCTCCGCACGAGGGGGGATGAGAATCCCCGACCGGGGTTCGACAACGGGTGAAACCCGTTGGACAGACCACGAGCACAGCGAGTGGGCTGCCCGAAGGGCGAGCGAAGCGAGTCAATCCCCCCCTCACCGCCATTATTTGAAGAAGAGCTCGCATGAAAATGCGGGCTTTTTTTTCGCATGTACCTCCGCGCGAGGGGGATGAGAACCCCCGACCGGGGTTCGACAACGGGTGAAACCCGTTGGACAGACCACGAGCACAGCGAGTGGGCTGCCCGCAGGGCGAGCGAAGCGAGTCAATCCCCCCGGTGCACGCGTCGGCAGCGGAGCCAGTGCCTGATGGCGGCTACGCCTTATCAGGCCTACGCGTCTCGGCCAACATCGTGCCATGTCCAATTGCCTGATGGCGGCTTCGCCTTATCAGGCCTACACACTGCGCCTTATCAGCCGTACGTAATTACGCCTTCCCTGCCCCACAAAAAATAAAACCCGGTTTCCCGGGTTTTAACGCTAACTGTATCTTGCGCGCCGCTTAATCGTAGGCTTTCAACGTGCGCTGGCAGAGGGCGGAGCGTACGCAGTCGTCTTTATTAAAGCGCACCACACCAATCATCTCGTCCTCTTCAAAACGTGCCAGCGCATCGCTCAGCCCCGATTTAACACCGGAGGGCAGATCGCACTGGGTGATATCGCCGTTGACAATCACGGTCACGTTTTCCCCGAGGCGCGTCAAAAACATCTTCATTTGCGCAGCGGTGACGTTCTGGGCCTCGTCAAGAATGACCACCGCATTTTCAAACGTACGTCCGCGCATATAGGCGAACGGCGCGATCTCTACCTTGCCAATTTCCGGGCGCAGGCAGTATTGCATAAAGGACGCACCAAGACGTTTCAACAGCACGTCGTAGACGGGCCGGAAATAGGGTGCGAACTTCTCCGAGATATCGCCGGGTAAGAAGCCGAGATCTTCATCAGCTTGCAGGACCGGCCGGGTCACGATAATCCGCTCCACATCCTTATGGATCAGAGCCTCTGCAGCTTTCGCCGCGCTAATCCACGTTTTCCCACAACCCGCTTCGCCAGTGGCGAAAATCAACTGCTTAGTCTCAATCGCATGTAAATAATGCGCCTGAGCCTCATTGCGGGCAGCAATCGGAGAGTTATCACGGCAATCCCGCGCCATGCCAATTGCTTCTACACCACTCATCTGCACAAGCGAGGTGACCGACTCTTCTTCACGCTGTTTATGGCTACGTGAATCACGTCTCAGCACGCGTTTCGCTTCACGACGAGCTTTGATCACTGCTTTCTGTCTTCCCATGGATAGCACCTTGAGTTGTTGGTTTACATCACACGCATCGAAATCGACGCGATTATGCGCACGAACGTCTGAGGGTTGGCTTCCTTGTAAGCCATGGCTTGCCTTTGAAAATGATGTGGCGCAACGAACAGCAAAACCGTCTGCCACATCGTCAGAAGGAGTTAAAAAACAGGAGGAGGAGAAATCAGGGGTGAAAAAGTCGTTGCCGGAGGTGTGCTCCCCGGGCCGGGTTTTGCGAGGTCGTTTTGTCTGTCCACTACAGCACTTTACCATCCGCGATCTCCAGAAGACTTCATCACCGCAGGGATAACCGAATGAACTGCTCATCTAAAGCGTAGCATCAATGCAACAATGTTTTTACCAAACATTAACAGCCACACACCCTGCGTCGTTTCACAGAGTCTCTTCGATGAATATTACAGAAATATAACAGATACTTTCTAATACATTAAAATTATGCGTGGATGGCAGAAAAAGTATGTCAAATTGCTACAGATAACAGAATATCCTGCCCGGACGGGCAGGATAGGATCTTCACGCTTCGAGAAGAGACTGGGCAAGATAGCCCTGGGTTGACTTCACGCCGGGTAACGCGAAGAAGAAACCGCCGCCAATCGGCCGGATATACTCCTCCAGCGCTTCGCCATTAAGCCTTTTTTGCACGGTCAGGAAGCCTTTCTCCAGATCGTGCTGGTAACAGACAAACAGCAGGCCCATATCGAGCTGGCCAGCGTTGGTGACGCCGAGGGAGTAGCTGTAGCCCCGGCGCATCATCAGGTTCGCCTGCGTCTCTTTCGTCCGCGGGTTCGCCAGGCGGATATGGCTGTCGAGGGCGATAACCTTGCCCTCGGGATCGCTGGCGTAATCGGGCACATCGTGCTCATGCTGCATGCCGAGCGGCGCGCCGCTCTGTTTATCGCGCCCGAAAATGGTCTGCTGCTCTTTCAGCGGCGTGCGATCCCAGAACTCAACGTGGAACTGGATAATGCGCACCGCCTGATAGCTGCCGCCTACTGCCCATGCGGGCTCACCCTGATCGCCGGTTACCCAGACAATCTCATCCATCAGCGGCGCATTGCTGCTGTCGGGGTTCGCGGTACCATCTTTAAAGCCGAGCAGGTTTACCGGCGTCTCTTTCCCGCGGCTGCGCGCGGCATGGTCGGAGATAAACCCTTCCCGCTTCCAGCGCACGCTGAGCAGATCCGGCGTGTGCTTGATCACATCGCGCAAGGCGTGGATCACCGTGTCCTGCGTATTCGCGCAGATTTGCAGTAGCAGATCGCCATGACAAAGCGCGGCATCGAGCGAGTCGTTAGGGAAACGCATCATCTTCTGCAGCTTCTTCGGTTTCTGCGCCGAGAGACCGAAGCGTTCATCAAACAGCGCAGACCCGACAGAGACCGTCATCGTCAGGTTATCCGGCGCGATAAACGGCCCGAGAATACCGGAATCCATCGGCGGCAGACGCGGGTTTGGTGTGTGTGGCGCCGGGCCGCCCGCCGTCAGGAAGGCAATACGATCGGTGAGCAGGCGAAACAGGCGGATAAGATCGGCTTTATCCGCCGCCAGCACATCAAACGCCACCAGCATCATCGAGGCCTGCTGCGGCGTTAAGATGCCTGCCTGGTGATCGCCATAAAACGGCTGCTTTTCCATACGTGAATCGGGCGACAATGTTCCCGGCGCACTTTGCGGTTTTGCCGCATGGGCGACCGGACAACCGCCGGCGAGAGCAAGCGCGCCACCCAGCGCGCCCATCCCTTTTAACAACCGACGCCGCGAAGGTTCGCTGACGTCGTTTTCATCATGCTGCTTCATTATTAATCCAGTCCAAGTACGCCGCGCAGCTGCGCCAGATCTTCCGCCAGGGTAGTGATTGGCCCCTTCAGCGCATTACGATCGGCATCGGTCAGCTTGTCATAGGTCTCAAAGCCCGTTTTGGTGCGGTACTTCGCTAAAATGGTATTCACTTTCTTGAAGTTGGCATCCACTTTTGCAAGCAGTGCGCTGTTCTCTTTTTGCAGCTGCGGACGCAGCAGGTCGACAATCTTCTGCGCGCCTTCGATATTGGCCTGGAAATCCCACAGGTCGGTATGGCTGTAACGATCCTCTTCGCCACTGATTTTGCTCGCTGCCACCTCTTCAATCAGCCCGGCTGCGCCGCCCACCACTTTTGACGGCGGGAAAGCCAGTTCGTTGATGCGGGTTTGCAGTTCAAGCACATCGTGATTGAGCTTATCGGCATAGCTCGCCATGCCTTTGACGCTGTTGTCGCCAAACAGGGCCTTCTCAAGGCGGTGGAAACCGGTGAATTTCGGATCGGCGGCCTTCTGCTCGTAATCATCTTCACGGGCGTCAATGCTGCCATCAAGATCGGAGAAGAGCTCAGCAATTGGCTCAATGCGCTCGTAGTGCTGGCGCGTCGGCGCATAGAGCGCTTTCGCTTTTTCGATATCGCCCGCTTTCACCGCATCGGTAAAGGCTTTGGTGCCGGAGACCAGCTGCGCGGTTTCGCCAACGACATAGGCTTTATAGGCGGTGATCGCTTCGCCAAGGCTCAGCAGTGCATCGCCTTTCGCCGCGTCAGCCGTCGCTTCACCTTTGACCACTAATTTCCCTTTCGGGTTGGTTAACAGGCCGCAGGTCATCTCATATTCGCCCGGCTGGAGGTTGGCGGTAAGCTTCTGGCTGAAGCCCGGCGCGATGTTTTCGCGCTCTTCAACTACCATCACGCCTTTAAGGATCTCCCACTCCAGCGCTTTCTGGCTGTGGTTGAGGATTACAAACTGCGTTTTGCCGGCGTTGACCGTCAGGTTCATCGGTTCGCACTGCTTATCCGTCACCGTCACTTTAACCTGCGGCACATCCGCTGCCTGTGCCCCGAACGCGCACGCCATCAGCGCGGCGACCCCGAGTTGTACTGCGCTACGTCGAAAAAGAATTGCCATGACCCTTCCCTTTAATAAGTGTGTTGTAACTAAGAATTGTTATAGAGCCTTACGGCGCAGCGCGGGAGGGCTGCGCACCGGCGCGCGGCGGCATGACAAACAGCACCAGCGCCGGGATTAAATAGAGGAAATAGACTGCCACTTCGCTGACGCTTGGCGTCTCCTGGTAACCAAAAATGCCCTCCAGCAGCGTGCCGGTCAGCGAATGGGTGGTCAGCACGTTACTTAAATCAAAGGCCACATCCTGGAAATGGTTCCACAAGCCCGCTTCGTGGAAAGCGCGGATCGCGCCCGCGGCAAGCCCGGCGGCAACGAAAAGAATAAACAGGCTGGTCCATTTGAAAAACGCGCCGAGATTGAGGCGCACGCCGCCCCAGTAGAGCAGAAAACCGAGCACCACGGCGGTGGCAAGGCCAAGCACGGCACCGAGCGGCGGCCAGATGCCGACATCTTGTTGAAACGCCGCCAGCAGGAAGAAGACCGACTCCAGCCCTTCACGCGCGACGGCGAAGAAGACCATCAGGATCAGCGCCCAGCCGTGGTTATTGCTGCGCGTCAGCGCGGTATCGACGGCCTGTTCCAGCTGCACTTTGACGTTGCGCGACACGCGGCGCATCCAGAACACCATCCAGGTGAGGATCACCACCGCAATCGCCGCGACAATTCCCTCAAACAGCTCCTGCTCTCTTTGCGGGAACTCGCCGGTGGTTTCATTAATGGCGATGCCAAGGCCCAGACAGAGCGCGGCGGCGAGAAACACGCCGATCCACATCACGCTGATCCAGCGTCCGCGTTGGGTGCGTTTCAGATAACTGGCAATCAGGCTTACAATCAGCGCCGCTTCCAGGCCTTCACGCAACATAATAAGGAATGGGACAAACATAGAACCGCCTTTGTGTTATGCACCGTCAATGGTTGCAAAGAAAGGTAAATTGCATTGATAGTGATTATCATTACGCCAAGAAGAAACTCAAGCGAAAAATATGTTGAGAATGATAACCGGATGTAACCAGCTAGCAGGCTAACGACTCTCCCCATAACCTTATGCAGAAGCCGTTGAAAAGCAGAAAAAAGTTAGCTAACGAAGCATTATCTTTCTGTTTACCGTCCCTCACGCCTGTGGCTAAATAAACGCCCGTTTCGTTTACCTGGCTACACCCAACTATGCTCAATTTTTTACATTTTCTGCTGGCGCTGGTGGTGATCCTCGCGCTGGCCTGGCTGGTCAGTTTTGACCGCAAGCGCATTCCGTTTCGTTTCATCCTGCAACTGATTGTGATCGAACTGGCGCTGGCCTGGTTCTTTTTACATGCCCAGAGTGGGTTAACGCTGATTAAATATGTCTCCGGCTTCTTTGAAGTGCTGCTGAAATTCGCCGCCGAAGGGACCGGATTTGTCTTTGGCGGAATGAGCGAAAAAGGGCTGGCGTTTATCTTCCTCGGCGTCCTCTGCCCTATCGTCTTTATCTCGGCGCTGATTGGCATTTTGCAGCACTGGCGTATTCTGCCGATCTTTATTCGCCTGATTGGGACACTGCTCTCGAAGCTTAACGGCATGGGTAAGCTGGAGTCCTTCAACGCCGTCAGTTCGCTGATCCTCGGCCAGTCGGAGAACTTTATTGCTTATAAAGGCATTCTGGCGGATCTCTCTTCGCGCCGGATGTTCACCATGGCGGCGACGGCAATGTCGACGGTATCGCTGTCGATTGTCGGTGCCTATATGACGATGCTCGATGCGAAATATGTGGTCGCGGCGCTGCTGCTCAATATGTTCAGCACCTTTATCATTTTGTCGGTGATCAACCCGTCGCGCGGGCAGGAGGAAGCGGAGATCAAGCTGGAGAAGCTGCATGAATCGCAAAGCTTCTTCGAGATGCTCGGTGAATACATCCTTGCCGGTTTTAAAGTGGCGATGATTATTCTGGCGATGCTGATTGGCTTTATTGCGCTGATCAGTGCCGTTAACGCCCTCTTCTCAGCGCTGTTTGGCATCAGCTTCCAGCAGTTGCTCGGCTATGTCTTCTATCCGCTGGCGTGGCTGATCGGCATCCCGCTAAGTGATGCGCTCCCGGCTGGCAGTATTATGGCAACCAAGCTGGTGGCGAATGAGTTTGTGGCGATGATTGAACTGCAAAAGGTTGCGGCGCAGATGAGCCCGCGCGGGCTGGGCATTCTTTCGGTCTTCCTGGTCTCTTTCGCCAACTTTGCCTCCATCGGCATCGTCGCGGGTGCCATCAAGGGGCTGAATGAGCAGCAGGGTAATGCGGTTTCGCGTTTCGGCCTGCGTCTGGTGTATGGCGCGACGCTGGTGAGCCTGCTCTCCGCGGCGTTTGCCGGGGTAGTGCTCTAAGGTGTGATGTCCCTCTCCCGTTGCGGGAGAGGGAGTGTGTCAGAACTGTACGCAGACCGGTTGATCGACGCGCATCACCGACTCCTGGGCGAAACGTGATTTATAGACTCCGCGCAGCTCATCAATCTTTTTATCGCTTTGCGCATCCACAGCGTGGATCAGCATCAGCGCTTTACTCGGCTCCCGCGCCACTTTGCCATTGTTGCCAAGCCACTGGCCGCGCGCATCAAACACCGTTAACCCCTCACGAAAACGCGGCGTCACGTCGCCATCGACAAACTGCTGCCACTCCTCGGCGGTAATCGCTTTACCTGCCGGGCGATTAAGGCCGAAATAGAGCGTCGTTTGCTGCATGCGATCCGCCGGTGCGCACTGTTGCGCCATCGGTTGCGGCTTTTGCGCCGGTGCATTACAGCCCGCCAGCAGACCTGCCACCATCAATGCCATAGCCACTTTTATTGTTTTCATTCCCCTGCCCTCACGGTTAGTTGTCGGGAGATATCAACGTAATCTTCATGATTTAGCAACAAAAAAACCCGCCGCAGCGGGTTTTATTAATAGCAATATTTACTTCGCCTGCGCGCGAACCGGCGGCGCAGAGTGGTAGTGGGCATCCGCCTCGGCGAAGCGCTGCTGCATGGCGGCAGACGGCGCTTTACCGATCAGGCTGAAGACCACAATGCCGAGGCTGCCGAAGATGAAGCCAGGGATGATTTCATACAGGCCCAGCCAGCCGAAGTGTTTCCAGACGATAACGGTGACCGCGCCGATAATCATCCCCGCCAGCGCGCCGTTACGCGTCATGCGTGACCACATCACCGAGAGCAGCACCACCGGGCCAAACGCCGCACCGAACCCGGCCCACGCATAGCTTACCAGGCCAAGCACGCGGTTTTCCGGGTTTGCCGCCAGCGCAATCGCCACCAGCGCGACCACCAGCACCATCGCACGGCCAACCCACACCAGCTCTTTCTGGCTGGCGTCTTTACGCAGGAATGCTTTGTAGAAATCTTCCGTAATCGCGCTGGAGCAGACCAGCAGCTGGCAGCTCAGGGTCGACATCACCGCCGCGAGGATTGCAGAGAGCAGGATCCCGGCAATCCATGGGTTAAACAGCAGCTGCGCCAGTTCGATAAAGACGCGCTCGGCGTTCTGGTTTACCGCGCCCGCCAGCGACGGATTGGTATCAAAGTAGGCGATGCCGAAGAAACCGACCGCTACCGCGCCCGCAAGGCAGAGGATCATCCAGGTCATGCTGATGCGACGTGCATGCACAATGGTGTGGTGGCAATCGGCCGCCATAAAGCGCGCCAGAATATGCGGCTGACCGAAGTAGCCCAGCCCCCAGCCCATCAGCGAGACGATGGCGACAAAGTTGAGGCCTTTGAGCATATCGACGTTTTCAATGCTCTTCTGCTTGATCACTTCCAGCGAATCGCCAAAACCACCGACGGAGATAATCACAATCACCGGAGTAAGGATCAGGGCGAAGATCATCAGGCTGGCCTGCACGGTGTCGGTCCAGCTAATCGCAAGGAAACCGCCGATAAAGGTATAAATAATCGTTGCCGCCGCACCGGCCCACAGCGCCGTTTCGTAGCTCATGCCGAAGGTGCTTTCGAACAGACGCGCACCCGCCACAATGCCGGAAGCACAGTAGATGGTGAAGAAGACCAGAATTACCACCGCCGAGATAATGCGTAGCAGACGGCTGTTATCTTCGAACCGCCCGGTGAAGTAATCCGGCAGCGTCAGGGCGTTATTGTTCGCTTCGGTGTGAACGCGCAGACGCCCCGCCACCAGCTTCCAGTTGACCCAGGCACCGACGGTCAGGCCAATCGCAATCCAGCTTTCAGAGATACCGGAGATAAAGATTGCTCCCGGCAGCCCCATCAGCAGCCAGCCGCTCATATCAGAGGCACCGGCCGATAACGCCGTCACTAATGGCCCAAGGCTTCGACCGCCGAGAATATAGTCATCAAAGTTTTTTGTTGATCGCCAGGCAATAAAACCGATCAGGATCATGCCAAAGATATAAATAAGAAAGGTCACCATCATCGGTGTGCTTATTGCCATCAAAATAGTCTCCAGGATCTTCGTCGACAAATGTCTATTTGCCGCTTTTATCCATCGCCGGAACGTAGCGACGGTGCGTATGTATTATTAGAAGCGCCCGTATCCTGCCGGAACCCTCCGTTATTCACAATTGATTTAACACACCATTTACATCGAAGATATCCCACCGGGAATAGGATTTTGTTATAGGTTGCACTCCATCACATTTTTAAAGGTTGCACCTTTGAAAAGTGTTAGCAACCGCATAAATCCTGGCTTTGCAGCAGATTACATCGTTCCTGTTACCTGTTTAGTTAATTAACAATTCATTCATTTCTCACCTTGCCAGCCAGCTCACAATTAACAAGGTTGCACAAAGTTGCAACATGGTGGATATTTCAGCCTAATGTGCAAAAAACCATATAAACAGGAGCAACGCATGGGCACCACCACCATGGGGGTTAAGCTTGACGACGCCACGCGCGAAAGGATTAAAGCTGCCGCAGCGACTATTGACCGCACGCCGCACTGGTTAATTAAACAAGCGATTTTTAATTTCCTTGAAAAGCTGGAGAGCAGCGAAGGATTACCTGAGCTTGCTGGCGCCCAGGCGCATAGTGTGCAGGAAGAGGAGGCCAGCGCGGTAATTGACGAAAGCCCGCAGCCGTTCCTCGACTTTGCCGAGCAGATCCTGCCGCAGTCGGTCTCCCGCGCCGCGATCACCAGCGCCTGGCGCTGGTCGGAAACCGATGCCGTGCCGATGCTGCTTGAGCAGGCGCGTCTGCCGCAGCCGGTGGCCGAGAGTGCCCATAAGCTGGCGTACCAGCTGGCAGAAAAATTGCGTAATCAAAAAACGGCGACCGGCCGCGCGGGCATGGTGCAGAGCCTGTTGCAGGAGTTCTCCCTCTCCTCGCAGGAGGGCGTAGCGCTGATGTGCCTCGCCGAAGCGCTGCTGCGTATTCCTGATAAAGCGACGCGCGATGCGCTGATCCGCGACAAAATCAGTAACGGTAACTGGCAGTCCCATATTGGCCGCAGCGCCTCACTGTTTGTGAATGCCGCCACCTGGGGGCTGCTGTTTACCGGCCGCCTGGTCTCTACCCATAACGAAGCCAATCTCTCCAGTTCGCTGAACCGCATTATCGGTAAGAGCGGCGAGCCGCTGATCCGTAAAGGGGTCGATATGGCGATGCGGCTGATGGGCGAGCAGTTTGTTACCGGCGAGACCATCGCTGAAGCGCTGGCCAACGCCCGTAAGCTGGAAGAGAAAGGGTTCCGTTACTCCTACGATATGCTCGGCGAAGCGGCGCTGACCGCCGCCGATGCGCAGGCCTATATGGTCTCTTACCAGCAGGCGATCCACGCCATTGGTAAAGCCTCGAACGGACGCGGCATCTATGAAGGGCCGGGCATCTCCATCAAGCTGTCAGCACTGCACCCGCGCTACAGCCGCGCGCAGTACGACCGCGTGATGGACGAACTCTATCCACGGCTGAAATCCTTAACCCTGCTGGCGCGTCAGTACGATATCGGTATCAATATCGATGCTGAAGAGGCTGACCGGCTGGAGATCTCCCTCGATCTGCTGGAAAAACTCTGCTTCGAGCCAGAGCTGGCGGGCTGGAACGGCATCGGCTTTGTAATTCAGGCTTATCAGAAGCGCTGCCCGTTTGTGATTGATTACCTGATTGAGCTGGCAACCCGCAGCCGTCGCCGCCTGATGATCCGCCTGGTGAAAGGCGCCTACTGGGATAGCGAAATTAAGCGTGCGCAGATGGAAGGCCTTGAGGGCTACCCGGTCTACACCCGTAAGGTCTACACCGATGTCTCTTATCTTGCCTGCGCGAAAAAACTGCTGGCGGTGCCGAACCTGATCTATCCGCAGTTCGCGACCCACAACGCCCACACGCTGGCGGCGATCTACCAGCTGGCCGGGCAGAACTACTATCCGGGCCAGTATGAGTTCCAGTGCCTGCACGGCATGGGTGAACCGCTTTATGAACAAGTGGTCGGTAAAGTCGCCGATGGCAAGCTTAACCGTCCATGCCGTATTTACGCCCCGGTCGGCACCCATGAAACCCTGCTGGCCTACCTGGTGCGCCGTCTGCTGGAAAACGGGGCTAACACCTCGTTTGTTAACCGCATTGCGGATAACACCCTGCCGCTCGATGCGCTGGTCGCTGACCCGGTCACGGAAGTGGAAAAACTCGCCGCCCAGGAGGGCCAGGTTGGCCTGCCGCATCCGAAAATCGCCCTGCCGCGCGCGCTCTATGGCGAAGGCCGCATCAACTCGGCTGGTCTCGATCTGGCGAACGAACACCGTCTGGCCTCCCTCTCCTCTGCCCTGCTTAATAGCGCGGCGCAGAAGTGGTATGCCCATCCGATGCTCGAAGAGGCGGTAATGGAGGGCGAAGCGATTGCGGTGATCAACCCGGCAGAGCCGAAAGATGTTGTCGGTTACGTGGTGGAAGCGAGTGAAGCGCAGGTGAACCAGGCGCTGGAGAACGCGGTGAACCATGCGCCGATCTGGTTTGCTACACCTCCGCAGGAGCGCGGTGCCATCCTGCAGCGCGCCGCAGTGCTGATGGAAGACAACCTGCAAACGCTGATTGGTATTCTGGTGCGCGAAGCGGGCAAAACCTTCAGCAACGCGATTGCGGAAGTGCGTGAAGCGGTCGATTTCCTGCACTACTACGCAGGCCAGGTCAGCAGCGATTTCGATAATGAGACCCATCGCCCGCTTGGGCCGGTGGTCTGTATCAGCCCGTGGAACTTCCCGCTGGCGATCTTTACCGGGCAGATTGCCGCCGCGCTGGCGGCCGGTAACAGCGTGCTGGCAAAACCGGCGGAGCAAACCCCGCTGATAGCCGCTCAGGGTGTGAAGATCCTGCTTGAAGCGGGCGTACCGGCAGGCGTGCTGCAACTGCTGCCAGGCCGCGGTGAGACGGTGGGCGCAAAGCTGACCGGCGATGCCCGCGTGCGTGGGGTGATGTTTACCGGCTCGACCGATGTCGCCACGCTCCTGCAACGCAACATCGCCACCCGCCTGGATGCCCAGGGTCGCCCGACGCCGCTTATCGCCGAAACAGGCGGTATGAACGCGATGATTGTCGACTCCTCGGCGCTGACGGAACAGGTGGTGATTGATGTGGTCGCCTCGGCGTTTGATAGCGCCGGCCAGCGCTGCTCGGCGCTGCGCGTGCTCTGCCTGCAGGAGGATATCGCTGACCATACGCTGACCATGCTGCGCGGCGCGATGGCCGAGTGCCGGATGGGTAATCCGGGACGCCTCTCCACCGATATTGGGCCGGTGATTGATGCCGAAGCCAAAGCCAATATCGAAAAACATATTCAGGCGATGCAGGCGAAAGGCCGCACCGTCTACCAGGCAGTGCGTGAAAATAGCGAAGATGCCCGCGAGTGGCGCACCGGCACGTTTGTGCCGCCAACGCTGATTGAACTGGAAAGCTTCGACGAGCTGAAAAAAGAGATCTTCGGCCCGGTGCTGCACGTGGTGCGTTATTCACGTAACCAGCTTGATCAGTTGCTGGAGCAGATCAACGCTTCCGGCTACGGTCTGACGCTGGGTGTTCACACGCGTATTGATGAAACCATCGCTCAGGTCACCGGCAATGCTCACGTGGGTAACCTCTATGTGAACCGCAATATGGTCGGCGCCGTGGTGGGCGTGCAGCCGTTTGGCGGCGAAGGGTTGTCGGGCACCGGGCCAAAAGCCGGTGGGCCGCTCTACCTCTATCGCCTGCTGAGCAGCCGCCCGGAGAATGCGGTGCTGAAAACGCTTAACCGTCACGACGCCGAGCGCCCGCTCGATGCACAGGTGAAAACCGAGCTGACCCAGCCGCTGGCAGCGCTGACCGCGTGGGCCGCCATGCAGCGACCGGAGTTACACAAGGTGTGCGAGCAGTTCAGCGAACTGGCGCAGGCGGGTACGCAGCGCCTGCTGCCAGGCCCAACCGGGGAGCGCAACAGCTGGACGCTGGCACCGCGCGTTCGCGTATTGTGCGTGGCCGATAATGAGCAGGATGCGCTGGTGCAGCTTGCCGCCGTGCTGGCCTCCGGAAGCCAGGCGCTGTGGCAGGATGACACGCTGCATCGCGATCTGGCTAAGCAGCTGCCGGAAACCGTCAGCCAGCGGATCACATTCGCCAAAGCGGAAAGCCTGATGGCGCAGCCGTTTGACGCGGTGATCTTCCACGGCGACTCCGATCAGCTGGTGCACCTGTGCGAAAGCGTTGCAGCACGCGATGGCGCGATCGTCTCCGTTCAGGGCTTTGCGCGGGGTGAAACCAATATCCTGCTCGAACGCCTGTGGCTGGAGCGCTCGCTCAGCGTCAACACCGCAGCAGCCGGTGGCAACGCCAGCCTGATGACGATTGGTTAAATCGGTGAAATGCCCGATGGCGCTGCGCTTATCGGGCCTACGGTGTGGATTTGAACCGTATTTGTAGGCCGGATAAGGCCTCAGCCGCCATCCGGCAACATGCCCGATGGCGCTGCGCTTATCGGGCCTACGGTGTGGATTTCAACCGCATTTGTAGGCCGGATAAGGCGTCAGCCGCCATCCGGCAGAGCGTCAGGAATGACAGAATCGTTGTAATAAAAAAGCGCCTTACGGCGCTTTTTTTCGTAGGGTTAAACCGACATCACCGCCGGGGTGCACCGCGAGCAATGTCTCTTTCGAGTACCCGCTTTCGCTCATCAGGCAGGCGCAGGCGGCATCAAAAATCGCCAGCACCAGCACAATGGAGGTGGTGGCCAGCATATTGAGCGGATCGATCTCGCGCTTCACGCCGGTGGAGATCACCAGCCTTGATGCCAGCGCTATCGCCGAGGCGGGGTTTTCCGTCACGCAGAGGATCGGCGTATCTTTCATCGCCAGGCCCGGCAACAGCCGCGTTAACTCCTCCGAGTTGCCGCCGCGCGAGAGCATAATCACCAGATCGTCTGGCCCGACAAAACCGAGATCGCCGTGCGCGGCATCGGTGGCGTTCAGATAGATAGCCGGGCGCTCAACACAGGCCAGCATATGGGCGATTTTACGCGCCGCAATGCCGGAGGTGCCCACACCGGTAACCACAATCTTTCCCTTGCAGCCGCGCAGTTCAGCCATCAACGCCGCCCAGGTCGCGGGATCAAGATGGCGGCTCAGCGCGGCCATCTCTTCGCTGTAGATGCGCCAGGCGTCACACGCCTGCTGCCAGCTTTCGCTCATGCATCCTCCTGCATCAATGCGCGGTACTTCATATGATCCGCGTACATCTCATGGAAGACGGTGTATTTGCGGTCGTAATAGAGCTTGATGCGGTTGGTCTGCGGCGTCACGGTTTTACCAATGCGGCTCATCGCCGACATCGCTTCCGGGAAGCTGTCAAACACACCAGCCGCAATGGTGCCCATCATCGCCCCGCCGAGCAGCATCGCTTCGCTCTCCTCCGGCAGCAACATCGCGCAGCCGGTGGCATTGGCGTGCTCCTGCACAAAGATCGGGTTTTTGGTACCGCCGCCGCTCGCCATTACCGTATCAATGCTGTAACCGCTTTGATTCATGGTTTCGATAATATGGCGCGTACCGAGGGCGATAGCCTGAATAGTCGCCAGGTAGTGCAGCGCCATATCTTCCGGCGTGCGCGACAGTTTCAGTCCGCTAATCACGCCGGTCAGCGTCGGGTTAGCGCGCGGCGAGCGGTTGCCGTGGAAGTACGGCAGGATATGAATATCGCGGGTCAGAAAGGCGATATTCTCCGGCTCGCCGGCCATTTTACGCAGCAGCGCATTGAGCACTTCATAAATGGTCTGCCCCTGGGTTTTAGCCTGCGCGAGCAGCGTGTCGTAACAGGGGTGAGACTGAATGACGTGGTCGATCAGCGCCCCGGTTGCCGACTGCCCACCCTCGTTCAGCCAGTAGCCCGGCAACACCGCCGAGTAGTAAGGCCCCCAGACGCCGCCGATAAAGCGCGCCTGCGGTGAAATCGCCATATGCCCGGTGGAGGTGCCGCCAATCAGCGCAACGCGGCGGTCAAAATCCGCCATCTCACCCGACGGACCGCTGGCACCAAGCGTGCCCAGCGTACCGGCGTGAGCGTCGATAATCGAAACGCTTACCGCCGTGCCCGGCATCAGCCCCATCTCGGTAGCAGCGCGCTGCGACAGCCCGCGCCCAAGCGGTTCGCCCATCGTTTTCACGTAGCGGCCAATTTTCTCTGCGTCGTGCTCGAGCAGATCTTCAAGGCCAATCTGGCGGAAGTAACTGGTATCCCACTTATCTTCATGGCCCATATAGGTCCATTTACACACCGTCGAGCAGAGCGAACGGGTGTCATCGCCAGTGGCGCGCCAGGTCAGAAAATCGGGGAGATCGAAGAAGAAACCCGCGTTCGCCCAGGTGTTCGGCATGTGCTGTTTCAGCCACAGCAGTTTTGGCGTCTGCATCTCCGGGGAGATAATGCCGCCAACATAATCCAGCACCCGGTGATGGGTGGCGTTAATGCGATCCGCCTGCGCAATGGCGCGGTGATCCATCCACACGATAATGTTCTGCTCGCTGCGCCCGGAGGGGCTGATGGTCAGCGGGTTGCCCTGTTTATCCAGCACTACCAGCGAACAGGTGGCGTCGAAGCCCAGCCCTTTGACCTGAATCGGGTTGATATCTGCCTGATTGATGGCATCGCGCACGGCGTTACACACCGCCTGCCAGATGTTGTCGGAGGATTGCTCGACGAAATCGGCCTGCGGGCGATAGATCTCAATGCTCCTGCTGGCCTGGCTGACCATGCGGCCCGTCAGGTCAAAGATGCCCGCGCGGGCGCTGCCGGTCCCTACATCCACACCAATAAAGTAGCTCGCCATTTTTTTTCTCCCGAAATCAGGCTTTACGATTCTGTAATGCGATAAAGAGGATCAGCACTGCGCCCCAGAGCGCCATCGTCAGATAGCTGCTGATACCTAATAAATTAAAGCCACTTTCCAGCATCTGCAGCACCACCAGCGCCAGCACCAGCCCGAGCACGCGACCGAAGCCGCCGTCCGGGTTAATGCCTCCGAGCACCGAGGCCAGAATGGTTACCAGAAGATAGGATTCGCCATACCCCGCTTTCGCGGAGTTAAATTTCGCCATCATCAGAATGGCGGCAACCCAGCCGAGCAGCGCGGAGATGACATACACCGCAATCTGCACACGCACGGTGTTGACACCGCTGTAGCGCGTTGCCTGTTCGTTGGAGCCCACCAGGTAGAGGCTGCGCCCGAGCGTAGTGTGCTCCAGCAGCACCCACAGCAATAAGGCCACCACTAAAAAGAGCAGCAGTGCCACCGGAATACCAACAATCGTGGCGTTACCGAGGTACTGGATCGCTGCCGGGAAGCCGGAGATCACCGTGCCGTTAGAGAGCAGAATATTGAGCCCGGAGATAAGCGTCATGGTGCCGAGGGTAGCGAGGATCGGCGAGACGCCTACCCAGGCGACCAGGGTGCCGTTCAGCACGCCAATCGCTACCGCCGTCAGCAGCCCGGCAAACAGGGCTAATGCCAGAAAGAGCGGATTATCCGGGTGCATCACAATCACCGCCGCCATCACCAGTGAACAGGCGTTGGCTCCGGCAATGATCGACAGGTTGATACCGCCAGTGAGCATGGTTATCCCCATGCCGAGCGCCAGCATGCCGAGGATCGGCAACTGCGATCCGATGGACTGGAAGTTAGCGACGCTGAAAAAGCGCCCGCCGAGCAGGAAAGAGAAGATCAGCGCGACGACGACAATAATCACGCACTGCAAGCGGATGATGGCATCACCGGGCAGAATTCGGACGATGGATTTCATCTTATAGCTCCCTTGCGAGTTTGCGTTTTTCATGCCACGCGGTGGCGCTGATACTGACCAGAATGATCGCGCCGCTAAAGACCGTGTGCCAGTAAGAGGAGACGCCAAGCAGCGTTAAGCCGTTCTGCAGGAAGGCGAGCAGAATCACCCCCAGCAGCGTGCCGATTAAGGTGCCGCGCCCGCCGGACATGCTGGTTCCGCCCAGCACTACTGCCGCCAGCACCGTCAGCTCATAACCAAACAGCGAGTTGGGTGCCACCGATTGGGTGATCTGCGCCTGCACCACCGCCGCAACGCCCGCCAGAATGCCCATATAGCCGTAGACATAGAAGTGCAGCTTCAGCAGGTTCAGCCCAAGACGCGACGCCGCATCGCGGTTGCCGCCCATGGCGTAGATCTGTCGCCCCAGACGGGTGTAGTTCATCAGCACGGCGGTAAAAATAATCGTCGCGCCAAGGCAGATTAGCGGCAGGGTCAGGCCGTAGTCATAGCCATCCGCGCCGGTAAAGGTGAACCAGCTAATGCCGTTCATAAACCAGTCCGGGAAGCCATACAGCCAGGTGCCTTTGGTGGCGTAGACCAGCAGGCCGTAAAAGAGGTTCAGGGTGGCAATGGTGATAATGATGGCCGGTACGCGCAGCCAGTAGACGAGGAAGCCGTTAATCAAGCCAAGCAGCAAACCGACCGCCATCGCTAACGCCAGTGCGAGCACAAAGTTGCCGCCGTGGGCAATCACCCAACTGGCCATCGCATATTGCGCAATCGCCGTCATCGCCGGGAAGGAGATGTCGATACCGCCAGAGATCAGCACCACAAACAGCCCGCAGGCCAGAATGCCAAGGATCGCATAACTGGTCGCGACATCCGTTAAATTGCCGAGGGTGAAAAACTCATCGGTACGGATCGTCAGACCGACCGCCAGCGCAACCACCAGCACGCCAAGCCAGAACTCATGTTGCCCAATCAAGCGGGCGAGCGAGTTACGCATTGACCACCTCCGCGATCTCCTCTTCGCTACAGCGGTGCGGATTGAACTCCGCGACCAGTTCACCCCGGCGCATCACCAGCACGCGGTGGCTGTTGTAATAGGCTTCCGGGATTTCATCACAAATCATCAATACTGCCATTCCCTGCTCTGCCAGCTGGCGGGCGATCTGATAGATGCCCTCTTTGTTAGCAATATCAACACCAACCGTTGGCGAGTCGAGGATCAGGATCCGCGGCTGCGTGGCGACCCATTTCGCGATAGCAATACGCTGGGCATTGCCGCCGGAGAGAGTTTTCACCGGCAGCTGCGGGTCGGAGACTTTGATATTCAGGTTACCGATAAGATCCTTTACCAGCTGCCCGGCTTTGGCGTGATCGAGCAAGCCGCTGCGGGTGTGGAGCTTGTCGAAGACGGTGACAATGGTGTTGTCATAGATCGACTGCTCCATAATCAGCCCCTGGGTTAAGCGATCTTCCGAGACATAGCCGATGCCGTGGCGAATGGCGTCGTGGTTATTGCGCATTTTTACCGGCTTATCATTGATGCGGATCTCGCCATCTTCAGGCCGGGTCATGCCAAACAGGCTCATGCAGAGTTCGGTGCGCCCGGAGCCCAGCAGCCCGACAATCGAGACGATCTCGCCGCTGCGCAACGACAGATTGATATCGCGGTATTTTCCTTTACGGCTTAAGTGACGCAGCTCCAGCATCGGTGGCTGGTCGACCGGTGGTTTTTCCGGCAGCGGGCTGTAGTGGAAACGCTGCCCGGTCATCAGATAGGCCAGTTCGTGGCTATCGAGCTCGCTGGCGGGCCAGGTGCCGACCAGCTTGCCGTCGCGCATCACGCTGATGCGATCCGCTACTTCCATCACCTCATCGAGGCGGTGGCTGACAAACACGACGCAGATACCGGCGGCTTTCAGTTCATTGACTACGCGCAGCAGCCCATTCACTTCCTGACGGGTTAACGATGCGGTCGGCTCATCCATGATCACCAGCCGGGCTTCGGCGGCAATCGCGCGGCAGATCGCCACCAGCTGGCGGTCGGCGATGGAGAGTTTTTCGACCTTTTTATCCGGGTCGAGGCGCACGCCAATGCGTGCCATCGCGGCCAGCGCCTGTTTGCGCATCGCGCCGCGGCGCACCCAGATGTCGCCACCGGGCAGATAGCGATGGAGGGCGATATTTTCCGCCACGCTGAAATTGGGGAATAACGAGAGATCCTGATAGATCACCTGAATGCCGTAATGGGCGGAGAGCTGCGGCGACAGCTGATGAAAGAGCTTGCCATCCAGCTCAATGCTGCCGCCTTTTTCCGGGTGATAGACGCCGGAAATCACTTTAATAATGGTGCTTTTCCCGCAGCCGTTTTGCCCTGCCAGGCAGTGAACTTCGCCTTTTTTGAGGGTTAAATTCACCTTATCCAGCGCCAGCACGCCCGGGAATTGCTTGCTGATATTCTCAAGAGTGATAAATGCGGTGGGGTCGGTCATCGACAATACCTCTGCCAGCGCCCGTGAAGGACGCGAGGATGAAATCTGCGGCGGAAGAGCCGGCCTGAAAGGCCGGCGTTCCGGTTCCCTGGTGTGGCCTGTGAGGCTCAGAAACCGAGTGTTTTAGCGTTTTCTTTTGTCACTTCGAGGATCTTATTAAAGCGGATCACTTTCTTATTCATATCAACATCGGCTTTGCCCAGCCCCTCGATGGAGAGATCGGACGTCACTTCTTTTCCTTGCAGCAGCTGGTCGGCGACGGTCACCAGTGCGTAACCGGCATCACGCGGGTCCCACAGCAGTGCTTTTTTGATGTCGCCGCGCATCAGATAAGGTGCAGCCTGCGCTGGCATCGCGATGCCAACAACCGCCAGTTTATCTTTCGCGCGTTTCTTCTGAACGGCCTGCCCTGCGCCAATAGGCCCAAGCGATCCGAAACCAATTACCCCTTTCAGATCCGGGTAGGTTTTCATCAGGTCAAGGGTGGTGGCATAGGATTTATCAATGCTCTCTGCCACCGGCAAACGCGAGGTGACTTCAAACATATCCGGGTACTTCTCTTTCTGGTATTTGATGGCGTAATCAGCCCAGGCGTTGTGCAGCGGCACGGTCAGCGAGCCGACGTAAATGGCGTAACCGCCCTTACCGCCCATATCTTTTGCCAGCTCATCGACGTTAGCCTGCGCATATTTTTCGCTGTCGATGGTTTCAATATCCCACTGCCCGATCTGCTGGTCCGGGGATTCATGAGTCAGTACTACAATGCCTTTGTCGCGCGCTTTTTTCAGCACCGGCTCCAGCACCTTCGCGTCGTTTGGCACCACGATAATGGCGTTAACGTTTTTCGCGATTAGATCTTCGATCACTTTCACCTGCTGCGCCGGATCGGGTGTGGAAGGCCCGGTCTGGTAAGCATTAACATCCAGTTTTTTTGCCGCTTCGTTGACGCCGGTCTCCATGCGGTTAAACCACGGGATCCCGGTTACTTTGGCTACAACGGCAATCTCATACTTCTGAGCGGCAAAAGCCTGCCCCGAGAGCATGCTGGCAGAAATCATCGCTGCGCTAATCAGGGCGAGTTTGAATTTCATGGTTGTACCTTTCTTAAGGGAAAGTCGCGGAGAGAGATTAACAATGAAGGGAAGAGGTAAAACAGCGAAAATGCGATAAATGTGATGCACGCCCAAAAATGTTAATTTAAAGATAACATTTGGTTAAATTAAAGTTAAAAGAAGAAATATCCACTCACGATTGCGTGTGCGATTTGTTAAATAGCGATAAATGTTTAACTAAAAATTAACACCTGTTTAACCAATACCTTTTTAAGAGGTTTTTTTGCGCCCGCTCCTGCCCCGTTTCTCCACCAGAAAAATATCAGTTTTGTGAGCTGAAACGAATAGAGCAACCCGTTCATCAGGATGGGTAATGGCGAAGTGACATTTTATAAGGGCTATGTTAATAAATTCGCTGAATGAATGTGATCAGGGAGGGAATAGAATGAAACGATCTTTGTTGATGCTGACCGCGTTGCTGCTCAGCCAGCCGCTCTACGCTGATGAGTGCGATGACGCCTCCACTCAGACGGCGCTCAATATATGTACCGCTGCGCAATATGAAGCCGCAGATAAGAAGCTCAACCAGACTTATCAGGAGGCGCTGAAGCGTTCGTCGCCCCAGCAGGCTGAGATGTTGAAAAAAGCGGAGAAAAGCTGGATAGCTGTACGCGACAATGACTGCGCGTTTGTGGGCTCCGGCACCGAAGGCAGCAGCGGCCAACCGATGGTATTGAACCAGTGCCTGGCGGATAAAACCAGTGAACGCGAAGCGTGGCTCGCCTCGCTGTTGCAGTGTGAAGAGGGCGATATGAGCTGCCCGCTCCCGCCCGCCAATTAACGCACGCGGATGCCTTCAATAATCATGCGCTGAACGTTGTCGACAGTACGCTGAAAAAAGGCGTCATCCTGTAGGGTCGCGCCAGTGACCGCTTCCACCTGGGTAGCGAAATCAGCGTAATGCTGCGTGGCGGCCCAGATCATAAAGATCAGATGGTGTGGATCGACGGCGGCGAGCTTACCGCTGGCGATCCAGCCGGCAATAATCGCTGACTTCTCCTCCACCAGCGTTTTCAAATCGCCGGTCAGCTCCGCTTTCAGCAGCGGCGCGCCCTGCAACATCTCATGGCAGAAAAGACGGGATGCCTGCGGATGATCGCGCGAGACCTCCAGCTTCAGGCGAATGTACTCTTTGATCGCCGCAAGCGGCTGTAAGTCGGAACGAAACGCACGGAGCGGGGCCAGCCAGACATCGAGCAGTTGACGCAGCACGGCGATATATAGCGCCTCCTTTGACGGGAAATAGTAGAGGAGATTGGTTTTCGAGACCCCAGCCTGCTCGGCCACCTGCTCCACGCGCGCACCGTGAAAGCCGAGACGGGAGAAAACCTCCAGTGCGGCGCTGAGAATAGCCTGCCTTTTCTCGCTGACAGCCCGCGTACGTTTACCCATTTCCTTTGCCATACCCACTCCATGACCCTGACCAGGCTGCAGCATAGCAAAGGTCGTCGTCTGGCTCGACCCTCTGAGCAGCTTTATCCGGTGGAAGATTGAAGATGGTATGGGTGATCGCAGGCCAAAAAAAACCGCCGGGTCTCCCCGGCGGCGGGCATTTCGGTAACCTGTAAAATTTACCGACAGGTCTCGCTAGCTGTTGCCGTTGTTGCTCCGGCTACCGTGACTGTTTTTGCCCCCTTTTTTACCTGCTTCTGAGGCGCGCTGAGGATCGTTTTTAAAGTTCCCCCCGCTCTGCTGGCCGCCTTTGCGACCTGCTGCTGATGCTCTTTCACGGTCTTCAGCGAAGTTACCTGAACCACCACGATGATTTGCCATCTCTTCACCTCCAGTCGGTGTTAGTGAAATATCAGACATCTTTCTGCATTCAGTAAAAGAGGACTCTTTCACCTCACGACGTTAAAGCTAACCCTTTAACTGCGCCGCGTGAGAATAAGCTTAGTGGAACGGGACTCATCAGCGCTTCTCCATTAACATTTTGCAACAGCTTCGGGGCCGAGCGGCAGAAATGACTTAAGCGAAACCAATAAATAATTCTTATGTATGGGGAAATTAATGACGCAAAAAATGTGTCAAAACGTAACTGCGCATTTACGCGGGGAAATAGTCTTAATTATCAGCAATGGCGCCTGTCGATTTGCACTCTCGCCATCACGTCATACCCTTAATAGGGGACGCAGCGTATCGCTGCGCAATGAACGTAGCAGGAGCAACAGCCAATACCGGCACTGGCGCAGTCAGGAACATACAATTTCCTCAGTCTGAACTACGCTTGCTCATCATGGGATGATGATTGTTCCCATCGGCTACGCCGCGAAACAGCGTTCTGATATTTCGCGTATTCGCGGCGGCAGGCCTTATGGCGCGACAACGATTGCCGGCCTGGCAGTCAAACTGAACGGCTAACTTTAACAGGAGGCGCTTATGCCAACTCAGGAAGCAAAAGCTCATCGCGTAGGTGAATGGGCCAGTCTGCGTAATACATCGCCAGAAATCGCCGAGGCGATCTTCGAACTGGCTGATTACGACGAGGTTCTCGCCGAGAAGATTTGGGAAGAAGGCAGCGATGAAGTGTTGATGCGCGCCTTTGAAAAGACCGATAAAGACTCCCTCTTCTGGGGTGAACAGACCATTGAGCGCCAGAACGTGTAGCGCTTCGGCTCCCCCATTGTTGGGGGAGCGTATCTGCTTTTTACTTCGCGACTTTACGCATCACTTCACTGAATTTTTCCATCGGACAGAATCCGTTACTGTCGGTCGGGCAGCCCGTTAACTCCAGCGTGTAACGTTGCACCGGCGAATCAAACCCCATTTTTGCCACATTACGCATCTGCTCGGCGGTGAAGTAGAGATACTCAATCTTCATCAGATCGCGGTTGCTCTTATTGTCATGCCAGCGCTGGAAGACCACTTTTCCGCTGATGGGGGTCTGCTCAAACTGACCGGGTAGTTGCCACGGCTTGGTATCCAGCGCCACCAGCAGCGAGGCGATATTGGAGTCGTGACCAACCAGCAGCGTTACTTTCGGTGCAGCGGCGGGCTTCTCCACCAGCTGTTGGTCGAGGTAATCAAGCAGCGGTTTGGCCACATTGCGCGCCACCTCTGGCGTGGTAAAGAGAATGGACTGATAGCTATTTTTCAGCTTCTCCAGCAGTTGCCACTGCTTGTCACTTTTTATCCCGCCAAAGGCAACTTCATCCTGCGGGAAGCCTTCGTAATATTGCAGGGTAAAGGCATCCACCAGCGCATTTGCCGTTTTTAATGGCCCGCTAAGGGAGGGCTCCAGCCGATAATCGGCACGGAAGGAATCCTTTTCATCACTCAGGGTACAGGGTTTGCCGCTTTGCGCTTTGCAAGCCGGGGAGGCTGAATAATCAACGATCTGCTCCAGCAGTTTATAGCTCTCAGTCAGATCGACACGCTGGCGGCTGGCCTCCATCGCCGCAACGGCTTGCTGGCGAAACGCCTCGTTGTCCTCGGTGATAACCGGATTAAACAGCAGATCCATTTCGCCCATTTTGCGCTGATGGAAGATCGGCACATCGCAGGCAATAAAGGTGTTACTGACGAAGAATTGCGCGGTGTCATGGGTGCGCGGCAGGCTGTTTGCCCAGACGAAAAACTGTTTCTTTGTCGGGCACTGTTCGGTAGAGAGCACTTTTTCGTGGGTCATCCACTTACGCATCTGATGAGCAAAAAAGATCTCCACCAGCGCACCACGATCCGTCAGCTCCCCGCCCGCCACTTTCCAGGTTGGCCACGGTTTGGCGGTGGCCTGCGCCAGCGCACTGCCGTTGTTTGTCAGCGGCGCGCGAATACCGTGGCGGCTGACAATCACCACCTGTTGCAGGCTGTAGCCCTCCGGTGTCGTTTGTTGCGCCATCGCGCTGGGTAATGCCAGGGCCGCGGCGATGGCGGCTGACCAGAATAAACGTTTCATCCTTTGTCCTTGTATCTCAACCCGATGAGGCAAGTGTGACACAACCGCACAGCGAGTGGACGCAGATAATCCCGCTTTAATCACGTCAGCCGCCCTGGATCACAAAAAAAGGAGCCGCGAGCGGCTCCTTGTAATGATGCGAAACTCAGTAAGGGCTTTGCGTATGACGCACAATGATCTCGCTGACGTCGACGCTGTCCGGCTGCTCAATCGACCACGCGATGGCATCGGCAATCGCCTCTGCGGGTAATGCGATACGGCGAAAACCCTCCATCGACGCTTTCGCACTGGCATCGGTAATGTGATCGGCCAGTTCAGAGGCGACCACACCCGGGCTGACTACCGTGACGCGAATATAGTCGCTCTCCTGGCGCAGCCCGTCGGAGATCGCGCGAACGGCAAACTTGCTGGCGCAATACACGGCGGAGAGCGGAAAGACCGCATGCGCGCCAATAGAGGCAACGTTGATGATCTGCCCTGCCCGCTGCTGCTGCATGGTCGGCAGCACTGCCGCAATGCCGTTAAGCACGCCGTGAACGTTGACGTCGATAGTCTGACGCCACTCCTCCATTTTCAACGCCGCCAGCGGAGAGAGCGGCATGACACCAGCGTTATTGATCAGAACATCGATGCGGCCATGCTGCTGCAGCGCGAATTGCGCCATCTTCGCCAGATCCTCCGCCTGAGTTACGTCAATGGCTAAACAGTCTATGTTACCCAGTTCATCACGCAGAGCCTGCAAACGCTCAATGCGGCGCGCGCCAATGACCAGATGATGACCCGCCTGCACCAGGCGACGTGCGGTGGCTTCACCGATCCCACTGCTTGCGCCAGTGAGCAGAATAATTTTGCGATTACTCATCTCTCTTCTCCCGTATTAAGTGACGCAAGCAGGTTAACCAGCGCGCGACTCACAAAACAGGCGCATTCTTATCCCATGATTGCCTGTTTCTCTTCGCATTGTTCACTTGTTGCGCGTGAATCGGCAGAATGGTTGCTCAAATATCAATAGATACGAGGAGTAATAATGGAGGAGATGGTCGCGTTACTGCGGGCGCTTGCACCCCACGAAGGCTCTACACGCTCGGCGCTGGAGAGCGTTTGTTTTATGCGCTCAGACCGCCCGCTGGCGCGCACGCCGGTGGTTTACAAACCCTCTATTGTTATCGTCTGCCAGGGGCAGAAGCGGGGTTATCTGGCGAATCGCGTTTATTACTACGATAAACAGCACTATCTGGTGTTATCGGTGCCGCTCCCCTTCTCGACGGAAACGGACGCCAGCCCTGAGAAGCCGCTACTGGCGCTGACGGTGGATCTCGATATGACGGTGCTCTCTGAACTGATGCTGTCGCTGGATCTGCCGCCGGGTCGCGCAGAGGCGGCGCCGGAAGGCATTATGTCCACGCCGCTCGAAGCCGATCTTGCCGATACAGCATTGCGATTACTGAAAGCGCTCTCGTCAAAGCAGGAGGCGCAGGTGCTGGGGCCGCAGTTAGTGCGGGAGTTATATTACCGGGTGCTAATGGGCGAACGTGGCGATGCGCTGCGTGCGGCGCTGGTTAATCAGGGGCAATTTGCAGCGATTGCTAAAGTGTTGCAGCGTATCCATACACACTTTACCGAGCCGCTACATATTCCGACGCTGGCGAAGGATGCCGGTCTTAGCGTGCCTGCGTTTCATAAACACTTTAAATCCGTCACCAGCACCTCACCGCTGCAGTACATCAAGTCTGTGCGGCTTAACCAGGCACGCTTATTGATGATTCGCGATAACGCAACCGCTGCGGGTGCCGCTTTTCACGTTGGCTATGAGAGCCCTTCACAGTTTAACCGCGAGTTTCGCCGCCTGTTTGGCCGCAGCCCGCGGGAAGAGGCAAATGAGATGCGAGCCTCCTTCGCGCTCTTTCCTCCGGTGTGATTACTCTGCGGCTTGCCAGATATGGACACAGTTGCGGCCGCGCGCTTTCGCAATATAGAGCGCTTCATCAGCGCGCTGAATAAAGCGCTCGTAGTCGGGGTGACCATCAAACATGGCGGCACCGATAGAGAGAGAAATCGGTACCCGCTCACCTTCAGGCGTTTTAATGATGGTCTTTTCAACGCGAGAGCGGATACGTTCGCCAATTCGATGCGTGTCAAACTCCGTCGCTTCAGTTAACAGGATGACAAATTCATCGCCGCCGTAACGAAAGACATAATCACTGCTGCGCACGTTGTCATAAAAAGCATTTGAGACTTTACGCAGGATCTCATCCCCCATGGGATGTCCCCAGCTATCGTTTATTTGCTTAAATTTGTCGACATCAATAATTAACACTGACAGCGGCGTTGAGGCCCTTTGCGCATGGGATATTTCACGTTTGAAAATGGTCGGCATAAAGCGACGGTTGAGTAACTTCGTTAAAACATCCATGCCCACTTCGTGGCGGGAAACCTCTTCAAATAGCTCCCGCAGCAATGTGATTATCTGCACCACATTTTTTCTTACGGAAATAAGAAAGCCGACGCGCAGCGCGCGATTGCTTAATGCGCGGGGTGTGGCGCGGGTAGAACGAAATATTTCATCAAGCTCTTGCAGCAGACGGGAGATATGACCAACCTCCGCGATCCCACTAAAATAGTGGCGTCCTTTGTGGTTAAACCACAAACCAAAATCGGACTGGCTGACGGTCAGCGTATTGCCTAAATCAGCGTCCATAATGATTTTATATATCAGGTCGATTTCCCAGCTGAGAAGCGCTGCGGTTTGCCGCTCTTTCTCCTCTTCTGCATTCTCCATTAGCGAGAAGATACGATAATTTTCATCCTCTTTGGCTGAGTTATGCTCACTGAACGAGAAGGCACGCGACATCACTTCCATTGCAAGGTCGATGCTGTTGATCGCATGGTGGTAAACCTGCAATTTCTCTTCTGCGCTGAACTCACTTTCAATAATCACCGGATAGAAGAGCTTCTTCAGTACGCGAAAGCCCATCTCGACCAGTTCGACGGAGATACCGATGCGCGCATGCACTTCGGCAACCGTGTGCTGCTGCTGAATCAGGCGCTCGATATCATCCGGCGTGCAGGCTAAAACTTCCTTTATCCAGCGCTCCAGCGCGGATTTAAGATGTATTTCAACCTGGGCATTAGAGAGAAATTCACGAGCATGGGGATCGGTTAATACGATGCGGTAGAAGGTTTCACTAAGGTCGTGAGCGTGGGTATGAGCCACCTCAGCGGTGAGACGGCGAATGCTGTGATCGGTCTTTTCTAATAGGGTAAGCCATTCACCCTTCATCGATTTAAGATAAGTTTCCATCATTCAGACCCTTACGGTAGTTAACACATCTTACGTTCAGGATGTTGCAAACAAACGTCTATCGACGCAGATCGACAGGGCCAAAATAATCGAGGCACCGCCCAAATATTCCTTCGGTTAGCGTCCGGGCGATCCTCGCTCACGATTTATAAATCACATGGTAAAACAGCACGTTAGAATTCATTTTAACCATGTGAGAAGGTAATAGTAGAAACGTACCGAAATAGAGTATAGCCCGTACAACTGCTATCACAACCAGCAATAATAATGTGGCCTGAGCGTTAAGATCTTATTTAAGACTATTTAATTACGGGTTCGCGCAAGAGCAATTTACAATCCGAAACACTCTCCCAGGCATTATTCTATATGGTAATTAATCATATGAAGATCTATACAATAAGCGATGATGTATATTTTCAGAACGGAATGATTTCATTGGCTAATGCAAGAGGCTGGACAATTGAAGCGCAACAGTTCAACCCGCAATTACTCACCGAACTAACTCTGGACGACGTTGTTATTCTCCATCTCGATAAAAAGAATATGGCTTACGCTAAAGCTATCTCCCCGCTCAATAAAGTATGCAAGCTTCTCGTTATTTCCGGCACAACGCGAAATATTTTGATCGACGAAGCAGATATTGTGCTTAAAGCCCAGGACTCGCTAAATGAGATTAGCCACGCGATTAAAAAACTCGCCAGGCTCAGGAAAGAGGCCACGCATAAAGAAAACGTCCTCAGCGATATTGAAAGGATTGTGTTAAATGAATCGCTGAAGGGGAAAAATATCCATCTTATTGCCAAGCTCCTCTCTATTTCACCGAAGCGGGTTTATGCCTATCGAAATAAAGCATGCAAAAAGATGGGCGGGAAAAAGATCAGCGATCTCCTGCTAATCAAAGATAATTTGCTGGAGCATACCCACCTGTCATCCCCTACTCTCTCTCCTTAAACGGGGAATGTCCGTCTGCAGCGTATAACCACTCCAGACGGACATCTACTACCAGAGCTGCGACTGTTTGTTTATCTCATCCCAGCGAAAACACATATCACACGCCATCAAAAAATCGTTATGCCATAGCCTGTAAATATGCAGGAAGCTAAACGCGAGGCACGGCAGCAGACACAGCAGAAAATAGGCTTCGAAGAAAATTGCCACGCCCGAAAAATCAAGTAATAAGCTGATCACGGCGATCCAGAGCGCTTCAATTACCAGTAAACTCAAAAGCCGCAGCCAGAAAGGCGTACCGGTATTAATGAACCGGGGCAGCGAGCTGGCGAAGTAGAAATCAATTTCACGCATAAAGAGGCGCCCAAGAAAGATATAGCGCCGCGATAACCGGACAAAAAGCAGATTCATCGCCAGCACAATTGCGCAGAGCAGCAGCATCGCGACCATCAGCGGCGCGAAGAACAGCCCCTGTTCGAGGGAGAACTCAGGCTGGTTTTTAAGCGGCACAATGGTTAACAGGCTTACGCCGAGGCTGATCAACAGGTAGCGGGCAACATAACGGTAAAGATGCTTAAACCGCACTGTTTCATTCGCCTCCTGGCCGATCAGCTTGATGTAACTGCTTCTGATACAACGAAACACACCAAAAAGAAAGAGCGGCGATAGCGCAGCCAGAAATGGCAGCACCCGCTGTGGTGTAAAAAATAACAGCGCCGCCTGGGTGATAAGCCAAAAGAGCGTTCCGCTCAGCAGGCTGGCGATTGCCGGTCGCGACAGCGCCCTTTCCAGTCGACCCGCTTTTTTGCCAATAAAGAATGAGAGATCGATATTTTTAATCACACATTTATACGCCCAGTAGGCTTTTAGCTCCCAGATAAAATGAAACATCACCAGCGCGAGGATCGCGCTGGTGATCATTGCATCCTGTGATGTCAGGTTAAACGCCGCGTTTTTCCAATATAGCCCCAGCAGCAAATAGATAATGACGCAGAGCAGCAGCAGGATTTTTCTGTCCTGGTGGCGGATAAAAGTCAGGTAATCAGGTATCACGATGGTGCCCTCACGCTGATAAAAGCGTTTTGCAGTGCCGGGACATCGCGGGCGTAAACCCGATAAAGTCAGTGAGCATCGGTGCAAGGTAGGCTTTATTGCTGATCTCGACAAACTGCACGTCCGGCTGATGAATAAGCCACCCATCGATTGAGTCACGCCATTTAACGGTGTGAGTCAAATGGCGCGCGAGATTTTCTTTGATCTGCTCAGGATCATACTCCGCCTTGCCGGAAACATTCATGACCACAGCATGGCGCGGTGGCGTAACGTCCACTCCGGCAAGATAGTCCCGCATTAAGGCAACTCCCTCGGTCATCAAACGCGTATGCCACGCGCCGCTAACGCCGAGTTTGACCGGTTCTAATCCCTTCGCCAGCAACAGACGAGAAAAATCACGTAGCGGCGCGCTCGCCCCGCCAATGACCTGCTGCTTAGGGCTGTTATCGCAGCTAATATCAACAAGTAACCCGGCATGGTCGATCAGTTCGCGCAGGCGCAGAGCATCAATACCTTTCACCGCCGCCATCTCGCCTTTGTGCAGACGGCTGATCTCATGCATAACCTTTGCGCGAAAATGGATCGCCTCGAACAGCTTCTCCAGAGAGAGCGCACCTGCGGCATAGAGGGCGCTATATTCGCCGACGCTGTGCCCGCAGGAACCGACAATCGCACAGGGATCCATTTTTTGCTGGCAGAGGGTATAAAGCGTGACATTAATGGCCGTCACCGCCAGTTGCTGCACTGTCGTCTGAATCAACCGGTTCATCGGGCCTTTCAGGCAGAGGCGCCGAATATCAATCCCCGAAACATCGCTGGCACAATCCCAAATATGTTTGGTTGCCGCACTGAGATCCCATAAGTCAGCCCCCATGCCGATGGCCGGGTTCCCCTGTCCGGCGAACAGTAATACAACCGCTTTTTCTGTTTTTTGTTCACTCATCTGTCATGTCCTTATAAGAGATAGTTAAGCCCCAGATAAAATCCGACGGTTTTGCCAAAAAAAGCGAATTCCGTATCCTGTTTGCCGAGCCCTGCCCAGCCGCCGGCGTAGACATTCAGGCTGTCGTCAAAGGAGGCTAAGGGCGTCGAAAGGTGTAGGCCTAACAGAGCGCTGTTATCACGCATATTCATCGTGATATAGGGCTGAAGCGTTGCCCCCTTCTCGCTGCGAAAACTGCCATAGGCGCTCAAATAGTGTTTTCCCTGCAGTTGCCCTTTATTGGCGACATTACCGATTTCGGCGCCCATCAGATATTTGTAAGCGTCAAAGATCTGATCTAATAACGCCGACTGCGATGCTCTGTTCAGGTAACGTGAAAGTTGCGCCTGCTGTTGCCATTCACTGTCTGAATAGCCTTCACTCTGGAAGTAGTATTCAAGCCCCAGCACAGCGAAGTCGCGGGTGGTGTACTGCGCACCTAACGCCACTTCTACTCCCGGTTTGCGGTCTGCGCGATAAAGCGAAGAGGGAAACTGATAATCCACGACCTCTGCGGCACGTTCAGGCGAAAAATGGCGCCATTGCTGAGCGTTGTGCAACGCCACTTCGCCGTTAAAAGTGAGCGCTGGCGTATAGCTGAAGCTGTCCGAGAGCGCGAGAGATCGTTTATCACCCAGCAGCAGGCTCAGAGCAGGCGTGTGGTTCGCCAGGCGGTAGTCGGTATAACTTAAGAGATACCGGGCCTGCGCATTGCCACGCCGGTTTGCTGACCAGCGGCTGGATGTTTCATACCGTTGATTAATGGTTGCCAGCTGCGGCGCAACCGTAAATGCGAGGCTGTATTCGCGATGGTTATCGACTAATCGCGCGCCCCATGATGATTCGCTATAGCTTGACCGCATGGCGGGATCGTAAATGCGCGTGCTTTTAAAGCCCGCATAATAGTTGCTCATCAGCGCAGCGGGCGATTTAAGAAAAAAGAGCCCCGGCGTTGCCGTTAACTTCCCGGCCTCCAGGCGAAGCTGGTCTGAAAGGGTGTAGCTAAGTTGTAACCTGTTTAGCAGCACGCGCGAGCGCTGCTGATCCTCTTCAAAAGAGCCGGGCAGATGCCACGCGTAATAAGCGAGACCGTAGAGGGAAAAATCAATATCCAGACGATTTTCAATGACCGTACATTTGCTGCTGAATTTTATTCCGGCATCCTGAAAAGCATTTGTCGGGGTATAAGCACTTTCTCCGGCGGTTCTCCACGGCGAAGCTGTTCGCGTTATATAGGAGGTTTGCAACATCAGCGCGGTTTCGCTATTTGCGACCACCTCGTCACCGGAGAGGCAGGACGCCTGCGAGAAAGAGGCAAGCAATGACAGGGGAATAAGCAGAGTATTAATGAGCGATTTCACTTCACACCCCGCTGAATAGCTTCCCTGGTAAAGTAAAATTCGGGCAAAGACTCAAGTCTGACGTCGCTGTATTCCATAACGGTAAATCCCTTCTGGTGACGTGCATCATGCACAACGATTTTCATCGGCCGTACCTCTCCGAGCACGGTCTGGTAATCCAGATAACTCACCTCCTTAAGTAATTTCTCATCCTGTGAATAAAAGGAGGCGCTATAAGGGCGAAAACTCTCTTTCTCGACCAGATAGACAATTTTGGGATAGGTTGCCGCGGGAGTTTTTCGCTCAAGGGAGAGTCGATAACAGAGGCTCTTTCCACAGGCCGCTTCGCCAGTGAGTTGAGCGTTATAGGCGTAATCGAAATTGGTAACAATGACATCGCTATTCGCGATCTGTCCGACTAAGCGCTGCTCAGGCGAAACAGGCATTGGACGACGTAACTCCGGGGAGTAGAACCATAAGTCATACCAATCCGAGAGCATAATTTTGCCTTTATCTCTGGCAGGATAGATAAAGCGCACAAGGGATCTTGCATCCGCAGGCTGGCCATTTTCGGGCTTCATAAAGCGCATCGAAACATCGAAAATCTGTGTATTGACCGCCTCACCAGTTTTTTCTTTATATTCACGAACTGTGACGGTATAGCGAAACGGTTGATTCGGAGAGCGTATTTCATCAGCGCGGCGGATAATATCCTGCGCTGGCGTCGCATTGCAGACCGCAGGAATCATCGCCAGCACGATACAATATCGAGAAAAAACATTCATAAGCTGTCCTGTTTTATGAAAATTTAAAAGCATCGGCCAGATTCAGTTTTGCTGCGCGTAATGAAGGACGCAGCGAAGCGAAAGCCGAGGTAATAATCGGTAAGAAAAAAGTAAACCAGACCGTATCTATATCCGTGGTTTTAATAAATGCGGTGTAACCCTGTGACTGTCCCGGCGAGGGCGGCATCGCAATGCCTTTAATATTAATAAGCCAGGCAAGAGCGAAACCTATTGCCAGACTGCCTGCCGCACCGATAATGCCAATAAAGATCCCTTCCAGAATAAATAGCTGTGTGACATGCCATGGCCGAAGTCCGATAGCGCGCAGGGTGGTAATTTCGCGGGTACGCTCAATGATATTCATGGTGAGCGAGTTACCGATCATGAAAATAACGATCACCGCGACAAGAAGTTTAATAAAGAAGTAAATTCCGGAGAGAAGATCTTCAACCTGCTGGTAAAAGGGCGAGACACTATTCCACTCTTTTACGATTAACGGTAAGTGATGTTGGGCAATAAAGTGTCGAAGTTTAGCCGCAAAGCCTGAGACGTTTTCCGTATTAAGCAGAATCAACACTTTGCTGACGCCCTCAGTTCCCATCAGACGCTGCGCTGTCGTTAACGGCATCTTCATTGCCGTATCATCGTAGTCTTTAATGCCGGAGGTAAAAATTCCGCGTACCTTTAACGAGATAGCGCCCTGACCTCCCTGGGCATTCACCACCATAATATCTAGCCAGTTTCCATACTCAGCGTTAAGGGTTTTGGCCAGCCCGCTTCCTGTGGTCACTTCCTCCGTTTTTACGCGTGATAAGTCGCTTCCAACAATCAGCTTATCGAATGAGCCAAGCTTCAATGCAGCTAAGGGTTCTACGCCGAGACCGGAGAAATAAGTGGTGGTTTCGTTTTCATAGTGTGAGGCCACGCCAGTAAACTCAAGCTGACCTGAAATCGTTGAAATATCAGACGATAAATCCGGCTGTGCAAGAATGGCCTGCTTCAACGCCGCATAATCTTCAATTAAGCTCTGATTTTTCTTTGCACTCTCAAAATAGGCCGGATTATAAATTTGCACATGGCCAATATTGGTGCGAATGGTTTGCTCTTTCAAAATCCAGAAGGAGTATTGAATAAAACCGCCATACAGAAAAATGGCGACACCGCCAAGCATTATTGCGGCCAGGGTGGATAAAGTGCGCCGCCGATGGCGAAAAATATTTAATAAAGCAAACTGCGCATCTCGGAATCGAAATAATAAACAGAAAAGAATAAAAAGCAGTATAGCGCTCATCGCCAGATTAACGAATAACATGGTGTATTCCCTTACTTCTCTTTTAATAGCGGCATAACTATCTGCGTCATCTCTTGCAGATCCCACTCTGGTGCGGTGCCAGGCGGCAGAAGAGTATATTTCTCCGCACGCGTTCCCGTTTGACTTAATTCGTTTAACTGTAGCCCGGCGTCGTGCGACAGTCCGCAATCAATGAGCGCGCGGTAGCGCATATAACGAATGGGGATGAGCATACTCTCATCGAACAAACCCGTTGCGTTTATCAGCCGTTCGGTATCATGCAGAGCGATGACGCACCGACCGCTTTTTGCAGGTAAGTAAGCATCGATACGCGCACGTAAATAGTGTAATCGCAGATTATCGTCGTTTGACTCCACCGCCTCATCAAGATAGAAAAAACCGGTTTTTGCATACTCTGCGGCGTGGATAAAGTCATTTATCGCCACATAATGTTTTGCCTGTTGTAACAGGCCGTAGGCATAAAAGATCAGCGAGGCGACATGATGTTCACGGCGATACTCATTCCATAATGCGGAGGTGGTTTCGATCAGCGCGTTTTGCTGCTCTGGAAAACCCTGCGCTATTATTTTCTCAACTTCAGAAGCTGGCGCGGCAAATGCCACATTGACCACCAGCGATAAACCAGTGATTACACTCCTAAGTCGATACCGTTTACCGGGCCGAATCATAAGTTAATTCTCCATCCGTGATTTCAATAACCCGCTTTGCCCGATCCTTGAGCTGGGTGGAATGCGTGGAAACGATAAAGGTGGTTTGTGTTTGCTGATTAATTTTTAACAGCAAATCCATGATCGCCTCGCCGGTGGCTAAATCCAGATTGCCCGTCGGTTCATCGGCGACAACAACGCCAGGCTGATGCGCAAGCGCGCGGGCAATCGCCACACGTTGCTGCTGACCACCGGATAATTGGCCCGGTTTTCGCCGCGCAAGCTGCGCGAGGCCGACGCTATCGAGCGCATATAAGGCACGCGTTTTCGCCTCCTTTTTATTGCAATAGCCGTTGAGAACCAGCGGATAAAAAATATTATCCAGCACGTTCAGCACCGGGATCAGATTGAAGAACTGGAAGATAAAGCCGAGATGTTGACCACGAATCGCGGCCATCTCCTTTTCGGGAAGAGCATTGAGCAGATGATTTAAAAAAATAACTTGTCCGGCGCTCGGCTGATCAATTCCGGAAAGGATATTAAGCAGCGTACTTTTGCCGCTGCCGGAGGGACCGCACAGCGCGATAAACTCCCCTTTCGCAATCTCAAGGTTCACGCCTTTTAATGCGCTAACCTGGCTTTCACCTGTGCCGAACTGTTTTGAGATATCGCTGAGAACAATGGCTGGTAGAGCGTTTACGCTGTTTTTCATGCGCTTTCCTTTTCCATGTTGATCCAGCTGTCGAACCAGGCGCTACCACCGAAACTGTCTTTTACGATAGTGCGTATTTTTGTCCCGCGAGGAACGTTCTGTTGCAGGTACTGCCAGCTCAAAGCGGGGGTTAAACAGCCGCTGGAACCAAAAATGGCGCTGAGATCGAGTATGTTTACCGCCTGTTCAGCCTTCATGGATTTTGCAGCCGGTCCGGTCTGCGCAAACAGGACGATATCGCTCGCATTCTCATAGAGTTCACGCTGAGTTTGCGCGCCATCCTGCCAGCTATGGTAATTTCCGCAGCGAACATTGATGCCACCTGCACGGCGGCTAAAAATAAAGCAGCCGGCACGTTCAACGCTTAAGTGAATACCGCTTACTTGCTGCGCCCTTCTGTTCCCGGCCTCGCCCGCTAATGCCGCTTCGGAGAAGAGCAGCAGCGGTATCGCGCGCCAGGCGGCGCACACCACCACAAAATCAAATGTATTCCAGCAAAGATAATCCTGAGCGCTGCGCATCGCGGCGATAAGTGATAATTTCTCGCCGCGCATTTTGCAGCTGACATCTTTGATGGCGAATTTCTTCAGGAGATTTTTCGGCAAAGTATCGATAGTTGAGGTGTGCAATGCGCTGCTGATATTTTCAAAAATGGCACTCTCGCCCCACGCATCAACGTAGATAAATGCGGTGCGCGATTTTAATAACAGCATCCGTTCTTTTGCGCCCAGGCTCTGTAATGCCCTTTCCGCTGCCTGCTCAAGCGCCTCGATATAGTGGATATAGTCCGGTTTACGCACCATCTCTCCCGCATAGACCGCTTTGCTGGTTCCGAAGCGCTTAAAGCCCCAGCCACGTTTAGCCGTTGCTTTCAGCGCCTGGTTATAGAGATGCGATTCCCAGACATTTAGCCATCCGGGGGAGTAAATATAAAAATCATCTTCCGGCTCAGTCATCGCAAAGGCATTAAGATACATTGCATCGTTCATCGACTGTTCTCCTCTTTCGCGAAGAGAGAGACGACGACGCCGATAATTGAGCCATCTACGCCGAGACCGGTTTTTAACAGGTGTAGCTTTTGATGGGGCATGACCGGCTGATTAACCAATAAGTGATGAGATAATTCATCACTTATTTCATCGTTCGCCACTGCCGGAATTAACTCTCCCTTTCGCAACGCCTCCGCACCAATAATGAGATCGATAATGCCGGAGCCGGTCGCGGTATAACCCATCATGCCTTTATAGGCCAGTACCGGTATCTTCTGCTCGCCCACCAGCATTGAAATCGCTTTTGCTTCCGATTTGTCGCTGGTTGAAGAGCCATTGCCGTGCGGAATAATGGCGCAGAGCTGTTCTGGCGTCACCGCGGCTTCACTCAGTACGCTGCGCATCACTTTTAAGAGATTAGCGCTGAGCCAGCCGGTATCGTGGCTACGCCCAGCACTGGTCTGGATGTAATTTGATTTCAGGCGGACAGCGTTGTTCCTCTCCTGAATGCCACGATATCCATGGCGCTCCAGTAACATCACCGAAAAACCTTCTGCAAATAAGACAGCCTGGCTGTTTTTACCAAACGGCTGTACCACCTTGCTTGCCAACATCGATTGATTTTCGAGGAACCAGATATCCTGAGTGTTAATTTTTGAACAATTAATAATACAAACCAGATCAAGGCCGCCGCGCTCAATTGCCTGGCAACCCAAATGGATGGCCGTCAACGCGGAATTACTGGTGCAATGCATCGCAGCAGGCAGGATTTGCAGGCGGTATTTTTCCGCCAGTTTAAAAGCCAGATAATCCTGGGACATATTTCTGACATGCAGATTTTTTATCGAGGCAGAGAGTGCAACATCTTCAATATCATTTTTGTCGTAAAAGGATTTGTAATCCATCGCATCGATGCGCGGTCCGAGACCGGTCAGATAGACCCGCACAGACTCCCCTGCCAACGCGGCAGAGGTCAAACCTGCCTGCGCCATTGCCTCTTCGATTAAGCGGTAGATCAGGTCAAGATCAGACTCCTTTGTCGCATTAAGCCTGGCCACGCTGACATTACGCTTAAACCCACATTTGATAGCTTCCTCTTCGCTGGCAAACCAGGGCGCGGTGTTAACGCACATACCCTGCCGCAGATTGCTCATCAACTGCTCAGGATGATTTGCATAAGGCAATGAAAAGCTGTAGCCGGAAATCAAAGCTGCATTTCCCACGGCGCTATCCTTTTATAACCATCGCGTAGTAGTTGCCGCCCTCTGTTGCGCCAACCAGCAGCGCATGGCGAACAACAAGCTTGAGCGGTTGGCGCACAAAATTCATTCGCTTATCAAAGAAGGAATCGGTGCCAGCAATCGCCGGTACAGTTTGCGTTTTCATACACTCGGTAAGCACCAGCAGGTTCAACAGACCGGCCGCCGATGCGACAAAACCGAAGTAAGCGTTGTAGTTAACAACCGGCACCTGCGGGTGCGACTGATGGAAAACCGCGTGTAAGGCGTCGATCTCAACCTGCGAATGCGCTGGCCCGCCATGGCTGCTGCCGCACACCAGATCGATCTCGTGGGCACCCAACCCGGCATCGGCAAGCGCACGTTGAATAGCCAGCACCATGGCAGCCGATTTATCGCCTGATTGGGTAGGATCAAACCAGCTGTTATCACAGGATTTGCCGTAGCCAATGATTTCGGCCAGAACCTCAACTCCGCGCTCGCGAGCAGCCTGCGGATCCTCAAGCAACAGCATGCAGGCGCCTTCGCCCGGTACATACCCTTTTGCCTTATCGCTATAAATTTGATAATCGGCCGCGTCGGCGATCATGGCGATTTTCTGCGTAACGGCATCCATATAGAGCGACATGGAGGGAAAATACTCATCTGCGCCGCCGACAATGACCTGCGGCTGCAGATTTTGCCGCACAAGTTCGTAACCATAGGTCAGTGCGCCGAGCGCGGCGTTTTCACCGGTTGCAAGCGTCGTGGTATAGCCTTTGATCCCTTCAGAGATGCCGCAAAAAGTGGCAATAGCGTTCATTAGCGAGCCGGGAAATTCCGAAGTGCGAACTTTGCGCGGATCGGGTTTCAGGCTTTGCAAATATTTATAAGTTGTCTCCTGCGGACCGCGTGACATGCCCATCACCATGCCAAGGTTTTCACCGTCGCGCTTAATTTTGCGCTTAGCGCTGTTTAACGCCTCTGAGAGCGCGACCAGTGCAAATGTTCCCCCGCGAGTGGCTTTACGTGAATCAAAGCGGCGCAGATATTTACGTGGTTCCAGATTTTTCACCTGGAAGGTTTTAAAATACGTCTCCTCTTCCGGTAGCCTTCCCGCCCGCACGGCGTGCTCACTGCCTAAGATGTCGCTCAGCTGGTTGGTTTTCTCCAGAACGGCTAACAGCTCACGCGCCTCGGTGAGGGTATCCTGCGGGAACTTCACTCCGCCCAGGGTTCCGGTAGCGCTGCGCTGCCAGATGTTATGCAGAATGTCGCCTACCGTATGACCAATAGCCGTTACGGCGCCAGCGCCGGTTATTGCAACGCGTTTCGGGGAATAGTGTGTTACAGGTACGGTTCCGGGTCGGGTGCTGATAACCATGCAGCAGTTATTACCGCCAAAGGCATAGTTGTTTTTCAAAAAGAGATTAACTTGTTTCTCTCTGAACTCATTTGCCACGTAATCCAGATCGCAATTGGGACGCGGGACAGAGAAGTTGAGCGTAGGCAAAACGATATTGTCAGGTAGCGTGACCAGACAGGCGATTAACTCAACGATGCCGGCTGCGCCGATGTTGTGACCAAAATAGGACTTTGTTGAGCTGACAAGCAAATCCTTGCGGTGGGCGAAGACTTTATTCATCGCCATGGTCTCTATCCGGTCGTTGGCTTCCGTTCCGGTGCCGTGCGCATTGACGTAGTCAATCTGGTCAGGGGTGACGCCCGCGTTCTCCATCGCCTTGAGCATCACCTGCACAGCCCCATTAGCACGCGGATCGGGTCCGGTCTCGTGGTAAGCGTCGCAGGATGTAGCGTAGGAGAGGATTTCGCCATAGATAGTGGCCCCGCGTGCTATGGCATGCTCATACTCCTCCAGTACCAGCGCCCCAGCACCTTCACCGATTGACATGCCGGGCTGGCCAGAGAAAGGGGTACAGGCATCGGGATGCATAACATTAAGGGCGTAGAAACCGGCGAAAGTCGGCAAATAGATCGGTTCCGTTCCCACGGCAAGCATGGTTTTGCTTTTGCCGTTTTGCAGATAGTCGTACGCCATGCCTATGGCATTTGGGCTGGCCGTACAGGCGGTCGCTACCAGTTCCACCCCGCCTTTCAGACCAAGCAGCGTTGATACACTTGAACAGCATGAGGCGAATCCGCCGGCATAAACAGCCTTACGCAGGGAAAAGTCTTCGATGTGCTGTTCAAAGAGTGGCAGAAAGGCTTCGGTACCCGCAGAGGAGACGCCAACAATTAACCCCGTCTCTTCCAGTACAGGCGAGTTTGTGAGGAGCCCCGCCTGGTTTAACGCATCCTTACCCACTTTATAGGCCCAGAGCGCAGCGTTATCCAATGACTGCACAATCTCATCTGCCAACTCAGGGAACTGAATGTCATGCAGTACCTCCGCGGCACGGGCATTTTCGAACCATTTAGCAAAACGTTGGCTATCCGTTACGCCACATCTCTTATTAAGAAGTGCGGATTTAAAATCCTGAAGATTTTCAGCCAGAGACGAGAGTATGCCCATCCCGGTTATAACGACTCTTTTTCTACTCTTCATTATTCTTCCCTGCAGCGGTAATGATAAACAGACCGCCCGGATTGAGGCGGATAACAACGCCAGTCGGCGCATTTGCGTAAGCTGGCGTTATGGATGATTACGCGTGTCGTGCCTTCATGGCGTCGATATAACTGTGCTCCGTCGGGCTGACTAACAAACTCAAGTTATAAAGGAAGGGAAGATTTTGTGTTTTTGCCGGGATCTTCGCGGACGCGGTTTCGATAGTGAAGCCTGAAATATCTGACCAGGCGTAATCATGATCGAGCAGCGCGAGGGCAATTGGTGCACCCAGCGCAGGAGACCAGACAGATTTAATGATGACGCCAACCTGCCGATCATCGACCAATACTTTGTCATTGGAAGCAATAACTGCGCTATCAGTCAGCGGAGAAATACCGATAATTTTACGTTTTGCAGGCGCGAGGGAGCGTTCAATAGCTGCGTCTTTACCGATAAATCCCTCTTTGTCGTATTGCACTGCCCATTGCATTTGCAGCTCAACCGGGTGACGGCTGAAATCGGCATAGATACTTTCATCCCAGCACATATTCTCGATGCGCACTGTGCGTTGGTAATCAAGACCGCCGGTTTTTAATTGATATTTTTCACCTTTCTCAACAAGCATTGACCATGTATCAACGAGCGTTGGCTGTGGGCCAATTAACAGATAAGCAAACTCCCCGTGTTTGCCGCAGCGAAAGAGGATAAGTTCTCCGTCCTGATTAATATATTCATGATAGGGTAAGCCGATAATATCGAAGCCATAAACTTCCGCGAGTAACTCCCAGGAGTAAGGGCCCTCAACCATAAGCGCCCCCCACGCCTCCTCCGTCATCGACTTAACAGCAGGTAGCTCAGCGATCTCCAGCTCTTCTGGATGCTGAAGAAGGTTATTGAGGGCATTGATTATATCGGACGCGGAAATGTTTTCTGACAAGATATAGTAACCGTCTGGCGTACATAAAATATAGGCATCACCTCTAATGGTGCCATCCTCATTAAGCACCAATGAATAAAGCCCCTGCTCATCGCGGATAATGGAAACATCAGCCGAAGCAAGATGATTGACTAGAGCCCATGCATCATCCCCCATAACGCTTACTATAGACATGTGAGAGTAATCGACCAGCAGGGCATTCTCTCTTACCGCTTTATATTCGATAGCAGGTTCGTGATAAGTAGCTGGAAGTAGATAATTATTGAAAATACCCATTTTAGCCTTGCCGGCCAGATGCAAGTCATGCAGCGATTTCATAGAAGTCCTTATTAAAATAGTTAAGCGAAATTAAGCCTGACGTTTCGTTATCACAAAAGAAGCAAGGCTGTTAATGCTGCGCATATAAGAAGGGTTATCGCTTTCACTTACTTCAATATCAAAAACCTTATCCAGCATTACGATAATTTCGGTGGCGTCAACGGAATCTAATTTCAGCCCATTGCCAAATAAGGGGGTATCGTCGTCAATTTGTGACGGCTCGCGAGAGATGTTTAAACGCTGGACGATCTCTGTTTTGATGGTAAACAGAACCTCTTTACGCTCTTCAATTTTACTCTGCATTATTGTCATGCTGTTCATCCCTGTTATTTAGTTTCACGAAAATTGATGATGGTTCCATCGCTTATCTTTTTCTTACCGACATTTGCCGTAACGGAGTAGTGTTTGAAACCAGCAGGGTCAGTAAAAGCAGGTCTGCTTATCACCTCGATGGTATCTCCCGGATAAGCAATATCCTTAAATTTCAAGTTCTGAGATGCCAGAACGCCACGGACTTGCGCCCGGCGCTCGCGGATAATTGCGATTAATTCCGGCCTGTGAATAACATTATGAATATCGCGTAAAGTGGTTAGCGACATACCAAAACGTTCGGCCCAGGCGTCGCAAATATCACTGATGAAAGAGAAATACTCACTCGCCTGACCAAATATCTCCGCAACAATCACACCCGGCATAATAGGATTTTCGGGAAAATGCCCGGTAAGATAAGGGTCGTTATAGGTAACATGTTTGATTACCCGGATATAACCATTTTCACCATATTTATACTCTTCTATACGATCGACCATTATAAGAGGCTGGCGCCAGGCGCCCATCTCAAGAAAGAGCTTTGGGGGAATAGCGTATTTTGACATAAATCACCGCATAACCAGCCCACCATCAATAACGATGGTCTGCCCGACGATATAGCTGGATGCTGAGGAAGATAACCAAACGATAGTATTCGCGACTTCATTACAGTCTCCTAGCCGCTTGAGGGGAATAGAGTTGGTTACATCACGAACGACGGTCCTTGAAACTTTTTTAACCATCTTTGAGGCAATCATACCCGGCGCCACGGCGTTGACACGGATTCCACGTGGAGCAAGTTCAGCAGCCAGAGTCCGGGTAAAACCGAGTAAAGCCCCCTTAGAAGCGCTGTAATTTGCTTGCCCAACACTGGAAATAATTCCAGCGATTGAGGCTACATTAATAATCGTCGCGCCTTCCGCGCTCCGTAAGAGTTTTAACACCTCTTTCGTAAGATGAAAGGTGCTTAACATGTTGGTTTCAATCACGGTATTGAAATCCTCGAAACTCATTGCGGAGAAAAGATTATCTTTAACGATACCCGCATTGTTGACGAGAACGTCGAGCCGCTCGATAGCGGAACTAAGATGGATAACCAGATCACTCACACTCGCGGGATTAGCAAGATCGCACTGCAAAGTTGTTAAATGGTGGCCATTGCCATGACGCTCGCTTAATAAACGAAGAGGTTCGGCATTGCTTTTGAATATTGCATAGACGTTACAGCCCTGATCCAGATATTTCTCACATATCGCTAATCCGATATCACCGCTTGCGCCAGAAACAAGCACGTTTTTCGTATTCAAATCCTTATATGTATACATTCTATTCCTTTATCCTTGCTCAGGAGATAATTGTCACTGCAATAGCGTGTGTTCGACAGTGGGATATGCTCAGAGAGATATGTTCGATCTCTCTCTCTTTGATTATCTGAGCTATCCGACCGGAAAGAGAAAAATAGGGACATCCGAAACAGTCATGCTGGACCTCCATATCCTGAAAAGTTATCCCTTCACGGAACCCCAAACCTAACGCTTTCACAAGAGACTCTTTTGCAGCCCAAAAACCTGATGCTCTCTCATAATCCAGACACTCAGCGATAAATTTATCTCTCTCCGAAAGAGTAAAGACACGATGGAGAAAACCATCCCCCCCATTATTTATTGCTCGTGTAATCTTGCTTACTTCAACAATGTCCGTACCAAGGTAAAAGCGCTTTTTAGCCATAGTTATTAAAGCTGATAACTGATGTTAAATTTCGCCGTAAAATCATCGACGATCATCTTTGAGGGAGAGAGCAAAGGAAGCGACAAAGATAGTTCATATCCTAAAGACTGGACATTCCCTTTGACTCCTCCCGTAACCCCCACGAGTTTGTCGCCACCATACATTTGCCGCGTAGACTTGCTCCCACCTACTTGCCCATAATCAGCCCCGAAGAAAGGGGTGACCCCGTTAAAGCCAGTGTTAACATTAAGAGTATTTTGTATGTAGAAACCATTTATTGCATCAACACCAGAACTGTTTTCAAACCCTCGAACACTCCAGCGATTACCAATATTAAACTGATCCTGAATCGTTAGTGCTGCGGGGCTGTATTGCGCACCGATGGACATCTCATACCAGGCAGGCAGAGATGACAACTCCAGTGCCTTTAAATATTTCACATTTAAATTAAAGATATGACTGGCGCCGTCCACGTCGCCAGATGACATATCTGGCGTTTCTTTTCCGGCTAGCCATTTAGCAAACCGCTGCCAACTTATTGTTGAATCTAATGAAGCACCATCAAACCCCTGAATATAATTGAAGGCCAGTTTTACGTTGCTCATATCGCGTTTCTGCATTGCCAGTTTGACACCGCCAAACTCATAAGCGGCTTTTCTCTTGAAAATTTCCATGCTTGCAGAAAATTTCTTTGACACATCGCGAAAAAGTAGGCGTGAAGTTTTAAAACTGTAATATTTATTCCTACCAATATAATCATAATCCCAGCCAGCAATGGGTATATTTTGATTTGAGACGCTGGTGCTATAGATAAATTCATAGTCCCAAAAACCATATGGGAAGGAGTACAGGGCGGTTATATTTTTGTAGCCTCCAGTTGTACTACTCGCTCCGGAAAGATAACCCACATCGCTTATTCCAGCGATATTGAAGAGATAAAATGCACCACTCGTAATATTTTGCCCAGTGCTTTTATCGCCCCAATTACTATAGTTTGCTTTTGCACTCCATCTTTTTGTACGGTGGGTATTTATAATGATATAGCTATAACCGTTTTGATTTCCGGGTGCGACATTTATCTTAACATCAACTGCGGGCGTTCTTTGCAAATTCTCAAGCCCTTGCTCTATATCCCTTAGATTAAGAATATCGCCCTCTTTAAAAGGCAGACTGTGAGTGTTAACGTCACCACTTTCAATTAAAATGCGCTCTATCCGACCCGGCGTTACCGTTATAACAAGCATGCCTGTAGTTAAATCTTGACTGGGAATGTCAATACGCGTTGTTACAAAGCCGGCATTAATAAAGTAGTCTTGAATAATTTTAGCCAGACTGCGAATGCCATTGACACCGAGACACTCCCCAGTGAATTTATTTTTAATATCTTTAATATTTTTATCGTTTATAAAATCATTACTAAGAGTAAACCGGGTTATGGGATAGCATACTTTCTCCTCAGGAATCTTGATATTATCAATAATCAACTCCCTTTTATCAGAGAAAACATCTTTCTTCTCAATTTTGTTCTCACGCAATAGATTTGCGTCGTTGCGCTGCTGTTCCCTCGCAAACTGGTCAAGATTGTCGGCTGCGGTTACATGAAAGCAAAAAAAACAAATAAGAAAATGAATTTTATAGAGTTGCACTATTAGGGTCACTCGGATTGAATTAAAAGCAGCAGCGGCGCTGCTGCTTTTATAATGTTTTTAAATCATAAACCAACGATAGTGCCTGTGCCGGTTAACTGTGCGGTGTTAAGTACAAGTCCCCTTTCACCACCTAAAACAGCATTAGCACCAGAGTTGTGGATTAATTTCGAAGTAATTACTGCGTTGCCTTCAGTATAGATATTTTTGTAATTATAAATCGTACGACCAGCGTTGACATCGAGATAATCCCAGGCAACCACATTACCATAGTTAGTCACATCGAGTGCCGATTTGATGAATGCTGAACTACCAACCAGGTTGCCCTTACTGCTATTAACAACATTACCCTCTGATTCAACATAAAGCACCGTACCTGCAGCAATATCCTTTTCATTAGTAAGAGTGCCAGTTGTATCAACTTCCAGTGTATTATCAGCCGAAATAGTATTGTAGTTATGCAATGCCCCCGCAACGCGTACTACTGAGTTCTGCTTACTACTAATCCACCCATAATTGTTAAAATCGCTGCCGACAACTAGCGAGAGATGACGGTCAGCTGAAATTATTCCAGTTGCGTCATTGTTTTCAATTGTTCCTGAACTGTAATTTGACAGAGAGTCAACATCAATATTTAGATCGCCAGCACTATGGAGAGTGGCATAATTGTTAACTAAACGTTTGGCCTTAATATTTGCATCACCTCCACTGACTAGCAAGCCGCGATAATTATCGAGCGTCTCTGCAACATTCAAAGTTAACGGGCCATGCTCAGCAATAATGCGACTGTGCGTATTATTAATAGACTTAGCGTTGATTGTTACACCATTAGTCCCAATCAGCCCGCCAATTTGACCAGGTATTCCGAAGTAATTACCATACCACGATCCAAAATCTTCGCCATAGGTGTTATTAACACTGGTTTTAGCATCAATCTTGAGTAGATTATTTGCCACCATCAATCCATGATAGTTATCAACATCTGCTTCTGTTTGGATTGAAATATCTTTGCCAAGAATCACCCCACCTACGTTCTTGACATTTTTAGCTTTAATATCAACATTACCAAACTGTGAACTTACTAAACCAATATGGTTGTTAAAATACCCTGTTAAATCTATGTTAACTCCACGATCCCCCATAATCTGACCGACATAAAGACTATTATCCATTGTGGAACCGATGACCGAAACGGTGTCTTTCGACAGAAGCCTTCCACTAGAGTTGTCGATATTGCCAATCGCAGAAAGTGACACGGCTTTATCAGCGGCTATCTTCCCATTACGATTGTTGATCGTACTACTACTTTCCAGAGAGATCGTACCTGATGAACTGATTCCACCAGTCGAATTATTAATCGTGCCAGCTTTTAACTTAATTCCATCGTCACCTGCAATCAATCCTAAGGAATCGTTACTGGTAGCATCAGCAGTGATATTATCTTTATTGATAAAATACTTCGCCGTCTCAATCTGAATGCCACCTGCTTGCGACCTAATAAGGCCTTTGGTGTTATCAATATTTCCGGAACTGATCATATCAATTTTTCCGGTAGATTGAACTTCACCTCCTACATTAGTTATCTCTGAAGTTTCAAAAGCAACATAACCTCCCCTGATCTGCCCAGTCCGGTTATCTAACTTACCTGTTTTCAGGGCGACAACAGCGGCTTCCAGACCTGCAGAACTACCTTTACCACTATTAATTAACGTTTTGCCATTAGTATTGACGCCTAAAATCCCGCCAGAAGCAATTTTCCCGTTTTTGTTATTAAACTCGCCGCTATCTATATAGATATCGGACTCTGAAGCGATACTACCAGCGCTAGTGTTATTTATTGAATTCTTTGTGGTATTAATAAATATTTGACCCTTACCGGATATATCTCCACCGATATTTTCCAGCGCACCATTAGTTGTGATATTGGTAGAGCCAACTGATTGAACCTCACCGCCAGTGTTAATAAATTTACCATTTACATTAATATGGATATCATCAGCTCCACCGGCAATAACCCCCATATTTCTGACGCCAACTCCACTTTCAGTACTGATTAAATTAATATGATTTGCGTACATCCCGCCAAGATCAGACACATCAACCGCGTATGTATTTCTGATACCGCTGGCTGTTACATGTCCTAAGACCTCAGCATTTTTATTGACATAATTATTACCTGCGATGACAGTAAGTTCATCCGTCACGATTTGCCCTTGTACTGCAACGGAGCGAGCAAGAATTTCTGTTGGCGAAGAGCTCATCAACCCTTTGACAGTAATAACACCACCTCCAACTGAATAACCTCTTAACACGCCGTTCTGAATGTCTGGTTTACCGGTCGTGATGGTGGCTTTACTGGCATTGATAAAACCACTGCCCAGGCTAGTGGAGATACCATTCGGGTTGGCAATGACCAGATGAGCTTTGTCTCCTGCAACCTCCATCAGGCCTTCAAGCATGCTGGTTTTATTCGAAGTGACTTCGTTAAGGATAACTTTGGCGCTACCAGAGGTAAGATTGCTGTTACCCGCTATGACTCCCCCAATTACGGTATTTGTGCCAGAAGAGCTGTTATTGAAAATAACCCCGTTCTTGCCAACATTGAAATCATCATAAACGTTGTGAGAGAGGCCATTATCATTGGGATTGGCAATATTGATTACGGGTACGCCATTTGAACTGGCAATGGTGCCATTTTTGATATTTAGATCGCCTGCTTGAGCAAGAACCGGTAGAGAGAGCAGAATAGAAGCCGCTACTGGATTGAACCTCATCAAACTCCCTGTTTTTCTTTTACCTTTCATTTATTTCCTACCTGTAATTTATGCAACTTATTAAGGTGAGTTTAGCCGCTTACAAAATCGACTTTTGAAGTACTTTATGTAGGCATCTAAACTCGTTATGCAGGTTGAAACCACGCTAACATTGGAGCTCCGCTATTTGTCTTAACCCTAATTTCGGCATACAGATTGGCAATACACTTACCAAAAACACATACCCTAAACTTAGTTAATATCAAACATGCTTTTATTTCACACCCTTCTAACCATGAAGAGCCAATAGGAATTTTTTAATTATTGCTAAAGAGCGCATTAAAACAAGTGAATTATCCTTAAAAAAAAGCCAAGTGATTACCACGTAAAATTAAGATGAATTCCCATTTTGCCCGCCAATTCAAGCTGTTATAAAAACAACTTATAACACCCATGAATTTAAGATTATTTCATATAATTACTGCCAATATCCAACATATTAAAATAACATCTACTTTTAAAACTTACATAGGTCGCATCAGCTAACACTTGCCTTTCTTCATCCAATACTCCCATCAAAGAATCAATGGGAGCACGAAAGTTTCCCTTACCAGCGATGCGAAAATATTCATATTATTAAGTGAGAAAAACAATTAAACATAAATCTTAGACAAAAATCGAATCACATCTCTCTTAAATAAAGAAATTACCATTTAAGCAATGCGTATGTTCTTATTAAAAGCGCATAAGAAACCTTATTAATACAACATAAATACGTTACTGACATGTTATCACAGGGCGGGAAACCGCGTTTTTCCATGTAAAAAGAGATCAATAATTTAACACATATTATTTATTAGCGAATTAACACTTTATTGCTATCCAAACATTTTACGTCAAGGTTATTATTTTAGTCGGAAGCAGTGGCTTTGCGTGAGATCGCGATTCATTCGAGTGAGATTATGTTCGCTATCGAACGTGAATTCGCAATATTGACTTGTTATTAGCACACTTAATCAAGTTATATCCTTTAGCTTCTCTCAATCGGATTAGCGAGTAATGAGGTCCGAGTTGAATAAAAGCCTTGTTAATACAAGGAACCTTCAAGGTTAAAACCATCAAGAATAAGGTGCATTTATGAAACGTAAAATTTTAGCGCTTGCATTATTGTCTTCTTTTAGCATGGGTGCAGTTCAGGCAGCAGATACTACAGCACAAGCTGTGGCGACATGGTCCGCAACAGCAAAAAAAGATACCACTAGTAAATTAGTGGTTACTCCTCTGGGAAGTCTTTCATTTCAGTACGCTGAGGGCGTTAAAGGGTTCAATACTCAAAAAGGTCTTTTTGACGTTGCAGTTGAAGGAGATTCAAGCGCAACGGCATTTAAACTAACCTCACGATTAGTAAGTAACACGCTAACACAGCTTGATGGATCAGGGTCAACGCTGAATGTTGGAGTTAATTACTTTGGTAATGCGGTCGACAAAACGTCAGATACAGTTCTTGTTGACACCCTTACAGGCAAAAGTGGTGGTCTGAGCAATATTGCTTCTAATTATAATCAAGCAGGTCGTTTTGCTGGTCAGGATGCATTTACATTCTCGATCGCAAGTGCAACTACTGATGGCACAACACCTGCAACAGATTTAAGTGTATTGCCAGAAGGTATTTGGAGTGGCGATGTTAGCGTCCAGTTTGATGCAACATGGACTAGCTAACTTTCATTAATTAAGGAGCGAGGGACCGCTCCTTTTTTTTAGGACAAGAAATTATGAATAAAAAAATTATTTTTGCGTTAAATTTTTCTTTAACTGTCATGATGCCCGCATATGCATTAGATATTGGAGATATATCTTCTTTTATGTATAGCGATAGTGCCGTTATCAGTAAGGAGATAAAGAACTCTACAAATACAGGTCGTCTTATCAATATCAGAGTTGAAAGAATAACAAACCCTCTAGAAGGCGGTAGAATCATTCCGATGGAGAGTAAAAACGAACTTCTTTTGACGCCAGGAAGTTTATTGCTACCCGCTAATAGTAATGAGACCATTCGTTTTTTTTACAAAGGACCGACTGACGAAAAGGAACGTTACTACCGAATTCTTTGGTCCGATCAATCATTAAGCGAAGGTAAAAGGAGCAACGCAAAGCGCCATGCTATGGCCACAGCATCAGCGCTTATTAGTTCAATATTGGTTGTTGCTCCTCGTAAAGCTAAGTATGAATACAAATATTCCTCAGGAAAAATCACCAACCCTGGAAATGCGACATTACGTATTATCGCCTATGGCCCATGTTTGAAACCGACTGATGGTGAGTCTTGCAAAGAAAATTACTATCTTATGCCTGGTAAGTCGCGAACATTCACTCGAGTCAATGTTGCAGATAAGAATGGCCGTGTAGCTTTCTGGCAAGAGAATCATTTCGTTTCAGTTAAATAGTTTTGGGAGATGTTGTCTGTGCGCATTGTCGAGAATAAAACCCTCCAAGCTTGCGTTACTTATACCGCCATTTTCTTTGCTGGCATGAGTGAAGTTTACTCCTCTCCTCTTCAGAGTTTACATGTCGCCGGCATCATGGTTCCTGATGCTTTTAGGAAAGCATTACAAGATGGTATGAGTATCCCTTTATTCATCCATCTAAATGGAGTTTCTGGTACGCAAGATGATCAGCGTATCGGCACAGCTTCCATTTGGCTCGATGATAATATGGTAAAAGTACGCTTAATTGAGCTTGAAGATCAGAATGGCAATGCGTCTTTGAATGATCACACACGGTCAAAAATTAATAGTCTAAAAGATATTCCGTTTAATGAAGAGTCTAAAATACCCATTACTGATAATGCCTGGTTATACCTAAACTTCCAACAACTTACATTGCAAGTGATCGTCACTCAGCAAGCACTTAAAACCCTTTTCCGCCCTAAAATCGAAGATATAGGTGAATCAAGTGCAGATGATCTTAGTAGTACAATTGGTTATAACTTTGGCATCTATAACAATAAAATGAAGGGGGGAGATAGTAGTACTTCAAATTACCTTTCATTTGATTCAGTTACAGCCCTAAAAGAGCACCATTTAATGATGAATGGCACTGTGTATGGCCTGGGATCGAACTCCCAACAGGCTCAGATCTACCGTGCCATGTACGAACGTGACTTTTCAGGCTTCAGGCTCGCCGGTGGCATGCTAGACTCCTGGAACTTACAATCTCTTGGGTCGGTCACTGCGCTTCCTTCTGGAAAAATTTATGGTTTCTCCTGGGGCAACCACGCGCAGTCAACGGTCTTCAATGATTCGCACTCCGTTATCCCCGTCATTGTTTTCCTGCCCTCTGCTGGCGAAGTTCACCTTTCTCGGGATGGTAAACTTCTCAGCGTACAGAACTTCAGCATGGGCAGTCATGAAGTTGACACCAGCGGACTCCCCTATGGCATTTACGATATCAAAGTCGATGTGATCGTTAATGGGCAACATATAAGCCAAAATATTCAGCGAGTTAACAAACTTTTTGCGCGGGGTAAATCAGCGGGAATGCCATTCCGTTGGCAATTTTGGGGAGGTAATATACATATGGATCGATGGGAGAGTGGCGAAAGGGAAATCCAGAAAGCTAAAAACAGTCTCCTTGTCGGATTGTCCACTTCCGGCGGGCTTAATGCGTTAGCCTGGATGGCTTCAGCATATAACTATGACTCTGTCACTGTCGGAGAACTTCAGCTGTCATGGCCTATTACCGAAGCCTTACAAATCAGCATGCAAAATATGTTAGCTACCGATGGATCATGGAGTTCCATTAGTAGTCTAAATGCAACTTTGCCCGGAAAGTTTAGTTCTGTCTGGTTAAGCCAGGAAAAAACGTCTATAGGCAATACTCTTCGGCGTAGCGATGCTACCAATATTGCAATTGGCGCATCATTAAATCTTAATACGCTTTGGGCCCGGCTAGGTTCCTTCAGCGTAAGCTATAACAAAGATCGCCAACATAACAGTCATTATTATACGGCTGATTATACGCAGACCCTCTACAACGGACAGTTCGGTTCCTTAGGTTTACGAGCAGGATTACAACGTTATCAGCACAGTAATAGTCGGCAAACAACCCGTATGCAAAAATATGTTGCTTTTGATTTTCTGCTCCCGCTTGGAAGCGCTTTTCGAGCCGGCATAACGCAGCAGAATGGCTATGCTATGGCAAACATATCAGCTCAGAAGCAGTTCGACGAGGGTGACACTATCCAAGCTATCGGTGCCGATATTTCCAGAGGCATTTCTGGTAAAAATAGTAATAATAAAAACTTAAGCGCCACGGCATGGACAAAATATGAGAATCGCTTTTCAACCGGGACATTAAGTGTCAATAGCGGCCTTGATGGATACTTAAGCACAAACTTTACGGCTAATGGTAGTCTCGGCTGGCAAGGAAGTGAGATAGGTATGAGCGGCAGCACAGAGGGTAACGCTGGCGTTATATTACGTACTGACATTGAACATGATGGCCAACTCACTGCAAGAGTCAATGGTCGCCTTTTCCCATTATTAGGAAAACGTAACTATCTTCCTCTGGATCCTTACTCGCGTTATGAAATTGAGATTCTTAATAGTAAAAAATCTATCGATAGCTATAACATCGCAAACGGCAGAAAAGGGCAATTTACACTCTATCCGGGCAACGTTGTAACCATGGTGCCCGAAATTAAACAGATGGTAACCGTTTCGGGCCGGATACGCGCTGAGGACGGAACATTACTTGCCAATGCTCACATCAATAACCATATTGGAAGAACACGCACGGATAGCAATGGCGAGTTCGTGATGGATATTGATAAGAAATTTCCTACCGTTGATTTCAATTACGATGATAATAAACTTTGCGAAGCAAATTTGGATATAAGTAATGCGCGTGGGGCTGTTTGGGTAGGTGATATTATTTGCCAGGGATTAAAAACGTTCGCCAGCACTATGGTTGATGGAGAGATAAATGAAGGTTAATTTATATTGGCTCCTAGCTTTTTTTTCGCTCCTCTTAACAGTTAATATTGTTGAAGCTGCCATGAACAAAACCGTCTTCTCTGATGCTCCTACTCGTGAATATGTTTTCGTAGAAAATAATAACAACGATAATTTTTTCGTTACTCCTACTGGTGCCCTCGATCCACGGATGACAGGCTCCAACCGTTGGACGGGCCTAAAATACAATGGTTCCGGAACCATTTACCAGCAGAGCCTTGGCTATATTGACAACGGCTATAATACGCTTTTATTGAGCAACCGTCGTTTCGATATGTGGCTTGAAAACGCGCCGACATCACATTTAATTACTGGGTTACGCTGCATTAATTGGTATAAAGGCTGCGATATGGCGACAAGCTTGATTCTGCCAGAAGCTACAGATGCAGCAGGATTTTATGGTGTCTCTGTCCCATCAGGTGGTGCTAAATGGATGCATGGAATGATGAGCGACCAATTCTATCATTATCTTAATAATGCCTCCGTAGGGAGTAACTTCACCATGACCATTAATACTTGTACGACTGCAGAAAGTTACAGCGCTCATTTTGGTCAACGCTGTCGCAATATGACCTCAGGTAACTGGTACGTTCGTAAAGTTTCTTATACAAAAGGTGCTCATCTCAAGTTTGAAAATACTAACGGAATTACGGAAGTTTTCATTAATAGCGATGGAGTGCCGACGCTCGGCGAAGGAAACTCAAGCTGTTACCCACTGGTTATCGGAAAAATCTCTGGTCTTGCCTGTAAAATGCTTACCTATTCCCTGCGTGATAATGGGATGAGTAACTCAACAATAAAAGTTTTTCCATCAATAAACAAACCGGCTCTTGAATCAGTGATAAATGCTGAAGATATGCAATTTAGTCTCGATAGCAACACCTGGAAAACAGTAAGCAAAACGAGTCATTACTTTACTTTTAATGAACTAAAAGGAAAAAGAAGTGTTTATATTTTTCTTTCACAAAATTTTTTCAAGCAAATGGTTAAGTTAGGAATCAGCGACAGCAATACAAACGACCTTTTTAATTTCAGAATGCATAATGCCCTTGCGCCTGAATCCGGTTGGTATGAATTTTCTACATCCAGCCAGCTTATTATTAAACCAAGGGATTTTAGTGTGAGCATAATTTCTAAAGATTATGTCCAAAATCCCTCTCGCACCGGAAAAATCGGTAGAAATAATCCTTCACTGGATTTTGATTATATCGTAACGACAAATGGCAAGACCTCGGCTGATGAAGTGCTAATCAGCGTAACAGGACCAACACAAAAAATTTACGGGCGCTCATGGTGTATATTTAAATCTTTAGATAACTTAACCCAGGTTCCTTTTCCAGCATCATTAACTTATAAAACCAGAAATGGGGTTAATAAAACCTACGACGTCGGCTGCGATGGGCTATGGCGTGATATGACAGATGCCTTTTGGTTAACAACACCCTGGTTTAGCTCAAATGGGGATATGGGATTGATGAACAAATCAAACGTCCGCTTCTCCATTCCTATGAACGATGAGCACTCTTTGTATACACTAAATCACTCAACATGGTTCGGGGATGTTAGCGCATCGGGGGAAATTAGAATTAAGGCGACCTGGCGGAATGTTAATTAAAAGAGTTATAAATTACGCTTGCTTACTTTTTTTGCTTGCTCCTTTTTTTGCGAATGCTATATATGTTGGCAATCAAACCTTTTCGATTGATGCTGAAAGCAATATGCTCGCAAAACTGGTGATAAATAATAATAAATCCGCTCGTCTCTATCGTATAACTATCAGGGCAATCGACAGCCCAGGTATATCCGAAGTTTATTCTCAACCTTCTGACGGGGAGCTATTGTTCGCACCTCGACAAATGATGCTGCAGTCAGGAGAGAGCGATTTTTTCAAGTTTTATTACCATGGCCCTGCAGATGATAAAGAACGTTACTACCGTGTTGCATTCGAAGAGATCCCGCCTCAAAACAGAGCATCAAAGAACGCTAATGACAGCATTATAAGTATGGTCCCGGTCATAGTGATGGACACCATTCTTGTAGTGAGGCCTCGTAAGATAAATTTCAAATGGTCTCTGGACCACTCCAAAGGAGAGGTTGCTAATAATGGAAATACATGGTTTAAGGCGCTATTAAAACCCGGGTGCGGAGCAAACGAAGATAACAGTACGACATGGTATCTTCGGCCTGGTGAATCACTTCACAGTGGCCATGTTAAAAAAGCAGGTGAGATATTCATACTTTATAACGATGCTTTTATAAAAATACATGATGAATGCACCTGACTCATTACTGATCTTTATATTTCATGTGGTCGTTATCTATACAACCATACCGATATAATCGGATTACTGGTAAGTTTAACTACTAATTCACTTCAACATTAGTCACGTTAAACTCTTATATAAGAAAATTGATGATTTGAGATCTTAAAGCCGCCTAATCAATATTCATTTAAGTCATAAAAAAATCATGGAAATTGCGCTCCCATCATGTTGAAATTACCGGATGGAGTAATGGCTGTCTTAAATATGGAATGTTGATAAGGAACTCAGCTCTCGCTGCGTTGATAGGCATATGCACTGGATTATAAACGAGTATATTGAATTCAGGCCCGTTTTAAAGAAATTGACCTCCCTTAAAAACCCTGAAGTAAGTGTGATTTTAACCACACCAGCAAGTCGGTGTCTTCTGTTATTACTTGAAGCCTCTCCCGATATCGTCTTACAGCAAGATTTTTTCAAGAAAGTATGGGAAGAGGAAGGTATGTTGGTTCCCGCTAATACTCTCTATCAGAACATTTCTATTGTCCGCCGCGGGTTGCGTGCAGTGGGCGATACGGATCAAAAACTCATCGCCACCATCCCCCGTAAAGGCTTTCAAATTGATGATGGCGTCAGGATCCTTAAACAAGAGGATATTGTAAAAGCGGATAACACGATTGAGCTTCCTGCTATTGACATCCCCAGCTCAGACCTGCCTGAAAAGAGCGCAGTTCCAGAGGATGAGGATTCCTCACCCGAGCCGGTATTAACACCGGCTTCCCAACCATTATCTGGAGAAGATGAGAATAGAATTAAGAAGTTACTTTTGCCTCTCCTGCTCATTCTTATCTCTTTTATCACTGGCTTTATTGTCACGAGCTTCATTTGGTACAGACAAGTTGAACCCGCCTTCTTCAACACTTATACGCTTACAGAAACTGACAACGGTTGTCATCTTCACACCAGGAATGACATTCATGATAACAATAATCCCTATTCAAAATATAAATCCTTAATTCTGAATACGGGCTTAAGTTGTAAAAGTTATCCCTGGGTCTACTTCCCTCTTTCCGTTACCTCCCCTACTTTGACTGCGTTAGCTTGTAAAAATAAATATACAACGGAATCTTCGCCAGGATGTATCTCTCTTCATATTACCGGAATCAACCGAGATGACTAAAAAGAGGGTTATTTTACTAATAATTTGTCTGTTAGCAGGTCTCGGATTCGGCTATTTGTTCCTCATGGTAACGACACACTTTCGCGCTGCGGAAACCTGCACGGCGGTTGTTGTTGTGTTTAACAAGGACGCGCAAGCTAATTTGACACTGGACTTTATGTACAACAGACGGACCCTGAGCGGTATCGTCTCTGTTAGCGGGCGTTACCGTGATCCCAACCATACGGAGGGTACAATAAGGAGGGATGTCGCTTATACGTGGGTTGAGAACAAAAATACTTTTCACCTTTTATCAACCAATATTAATAAGGTCGATAATGTTGAAAGTTTACCTGAGGATGTCATCGCTACTGTCCTGCCGGCATTCTACGTTTACCCTAACAGACGGGTGAATTATGCAATTCAACCGCAAGGTAGTAGCAGCTTTCTGTTCAGTGTTGGTAAACGCCCATTGTTTGTCTGTACCAGGTGATCAACGTACATGAAAGGCAGCAGAGACGTAAGTTGGCTATTTGATAGTTTTTAGCGGCGTATAAAAGGGGGGTTACTTGCTAAGCAAAAAAAACAAGGGGTTACCTTTCGGTAACCCCTTATCAGATATGGCGGAAGCGCAGAGATTCGAACTCTGGAACCCTTTCGGGTCGCCGGTTTTCAAGACCGGTGCCTTCAACCGCTCGGCCACACTTCCGGTGTGAGGCGCACTATAAACATCCCTGCCCCTCATGTAAAGCGTGACAATGTTCGTTTGCGTGAAAAACAACCAAAAACAGGTTAATCGCTTTAAACATCAACACAGTGCTCAATAAAGAAGCGGATAAGGACAGCGTTTTAATGTTTTTTGATGTACATATCTTGCGTGAGATAGTAACCAAGCGGATCGGGATTGAAACCGCCCACCCATGGTTTCACCAAATGCGTACGTACATAGTGATAAACAGGGATTGCCGGTACATCACGCGCCAGAAGATCTTCTGCTTGCTGATAATATTTTCCTCGCTCAGCAACATCTTTCGCCTTCGCTGCATTATCCAGCGCCTCGTCATAGGCTGAATTGCTGTACTTACTGGTATTCTCACTACTTCCGGTACGGAAGTTGTTCAGGAAGGTCGCCGCATCATCGTAATCCGCAATCCATGCATAGCGCACTGCGTCAAAATTGCCGGTATGCATCGTATCCAGCATTGTTTTCCACTCCTGATTCTGCAGCTTTGCCTCTACACCAAGATTTTTTTTCCACATTGAACTCGCAGCAATGGCAATCCGTTGATGCGTCTCCATCGTGTTGTAGAGAAGGTTAAAACTTAGAGGGTGCGCTTCATTGAAGCCCGCCTCGTTTAACAATTTCTTCGCCTCTGCAAGGCGTTTTTCACGCGGCCATGTGGAATAATCAGGCGGAGATAACTTCACTCCGCCGATTTCTGGCTGGCTGATGACCCATGCCGGCCTTTGCCCCTGCGCCATCACTTTGTCAGCAATAATATCTTTATCTAACCCCATATTGAGCGCGCGGCGCAGGCGTGGATCGTTGAAGGGGGGTTTAGTGGTATTGAACTCGTAATAGTAGGTCGCCAGTTGAGGCTCAACGCTGACCTGCTCGCCAAATGTTTTACGTAGCTGGGCAAACTGATTTACAGGAATTGTGTAAGTAATATCAATTTCCCCGGCCTTAAAGCGGTTTACATCTGCAGTTTCCGCGCTAATAGGTAGATAGGTGACTTTATTGATCACTGTCGCCTTATTGTTCCAGTAGCGCGTGTTACGTTCCGCCACGATGCGCTCGTTGACCACCCAATCAGTCACTTTATACGCTCCGCTGGTGACGATATGTTCCGGTTTTGTCCATTTATCACCGAAGCGGTTAACCAGCACTGGATCGATTGGAACCATTGAGGGGTGAGCCAACATAGATAAAAAAGAGGCTGTCGGTTGAGTCAGGGTAACCTCAAGAGTCGAGTCATCCACTGCTTTTACACCCAGCGAATCAATTGGTTTTTTACCTTGTGCGATATCTTCTGCATTGAGGATATGCATATTGCCCGGATAGCTGGCGTAAGGAGAGGCCGTTTTCGGATCAACAAGACGCTGCCAACTCCAGACCACATCTTTAGCTGTAATTGCCGTACCATCCGACCAGGTGATCCCCGGGCGTAAATGAAACGTCCAGACAGTATTATTTTTGTTTTCCCATTTTTCCGCTAAAAGCGGCTCAATAGAACCATCCTTTTTGACTGCCAGCAACCCATCGAACATATCGCGAATAATATTGAACTCGATGTCACTCTCAACTTTATGCGGGTCCAACGATGCCGGCTCGCTGCCGTTGTTACGCACTAATTCCTGTTTTGCCGCCAGTTCAACCCCCGCGGGTACGCTTGCCGCATAAGCCTGGGTCGTTGCACACATCATCCCGACTGCCAATAAAACGTGAGTTATGTTGTTTAGTGTTTGTGGTTTCATATCCATTCGCCTTTGAAATTTGTTATATACCGACGCCTTTACACTCTTAACGTGCTAAAGATTAGACGGCAAAACATTTCGAGCGATATAAGAGATAAATATGGCTCTGCATCACATTTGTTCCCAGAATCTTCTAACCAAATTTTTTATCGATAAAACAGGCATCGGCAGCCGCTGCGATGAGTAAAGATGGGTAAAACGTCTTTTACGGCAAGCAAGACTTTCCTAGACTCCACTTTTAATTACATCTGTCATAAGAGAGTGGCTTATGGATCGTCTAATTACTTCTTCGCGTGACCGCAGCTCCCTGCTGAGCACGCACAAAGTTCTTCGTAATACCTATTTTCTGCTCAGTCTGACACTGGCTTTTTCTGCGATCACAGCAACTGCAAGTACCATACTGATGCTCCCTTCGCCGGGGCTTATCCTTACGCTGGTTGGGATGTATGGTTTGATGTTCTTAACCTACAAACTGGCGAATAAGCCGAGCGGTATTATTGCTGCGTTTGCTTTTACCGGCTTCCTTGGGTACATCCTTGGCCCAATGCTGAACGCGTATTTGTCTGCCGGGATGGGTGACGTCATTGCGCTGGCGCTCGGCGGTACCGCACTGGTCTTTTTTTGCTGCTCAGCCTATGTGCTGACTACCCGTAAGGATATGTCCTTCCTGGGCGGTATGCTGATGGCCGGCATCGTGGTTGTGCTAATCGGTATGGTTGCGAATATTTTCCTTCAGCTTCCTGCCCTGCACCTGGCAATCAGCGCAGTATTTATTCTGATCTCTACCGGCGCGATTTTGTATGAAACCAGCAATATCATTCATGGTGGCGAAACGAACTATATCCGTGCGACCGTGAGTCTCTATGTATCGCTCTACAACATCTTTGTCAGCCTGCTGAGCATTCTGGGCTTCGCCAGCAGAGACTAAAACCAACCCCTTCTCCATCAGGCCCCGCTTATGCGGGGCTTTGTTTTTTGTTACACTCCCGCCGTCATAAACAGCCGTTGTGGAAACTATGTTGATCTTTGAAGGTAAAGAAATCGAAACAGATAGCGAAGGTTATTTAAAAGAAACTTCGCTGTGGAGCGAGGCTCTGGCAGAGGCGATTGCAGAGAAAGAGAGCATTTCTCTCTCCCCTGAACATTGGGAAGTGGTGCGTTTCGTGCGCGGCTTTTATCTGGAGTTCAATACTTCACCTGCTATTCGCATGCTGGTAAAGGCAATGGCCAATAAATATGGCGAAGAGAAAGGCAACAGCCGCTATCTCTATCGCCTCTTTCCAAAAGGCCCGGCTAAACAGGCCACGAAAATTGCAGGCCTGCCTAAACCGGTTAAGTGCATCTAGTAGCGGATCCCAAAATCGCTCCACGCTTTGTCGGGTTGATGAGGCTCGGTCAAAACCTTATCGACCCGCGCGCTACGCGGCCCACCCGCTTTTAACCACTCAATCAGTTTGTTGACATTCTCCGCCTCACCGCAGGCAACCACCTCAACACTGCCATCATCCAGATTTCGCGCATATCCGACTAATCCCAGACGCTGCGCTTCGTGTTGTGTGGTGTAGCGAAATCCAACACCTTGTACGCTGCCGTGTACCCAGGCGATTGTGCAAACTTGAGCCATATCTTATCTCCATCAATGCGGGCGCGTTGCATTTACCCGGCGAACCCGTGACAATAGCGCCCATTTTCTTCAGCCGACAGAATAGCCAAATATGAGTGTACGTTTAGTGTTAGCCAAAGGACGCGAGAAGTCATTATTGCGTCGTCATCCCTGGGTGTTTTCCGGCGCCGTAGCGCGAATGGAAGGCAAAGCCAGCCTCGGAGAAACCGTGGATATCGTCGATCATCAGGGTAAATGGCTGGCCCGCGGAGCGCTCTCTCCCGCTTCACAAATCCGCGCGCGCGTCTGGACCTTTGATAAAGACGAAAGCGTTGATATCGACTTCTTTACCCGCCGTTTACAGCAAGCGCAGCAGTGGCGTAACTGGCTCGCCGGGCGTGATGGTCTGGACAGCTATCGTCTGATTGCGGGCGAATCTGACGGCTTACCCGGTGTAACTATTGACCGTTTCGGCAATTTTTTGGTGCTGCAACTTCTGAGCGCCGGAGCGGAATATCAGCGTCCGGCACTCCTTTCTGCACTACAAACGCTCTATCCGGAATGCGCTATTTACGATCGCAGTGATGTCGCGGTGCGAAAAAAAGAGGGACTGGAGTTAACACAAGGTCCGGTGTCAGGCGAGCTTCCTCCGCCGCTGTTACCTATCGAAGAGAACGGCATGAAGCTGTTTGTTGATATTCAGGGCGGCCATAAGACAGGTTATTACCTCGACCAACGCGACAGCCGCCTGGCGACACGTCGCTATGTGGCTGACAAACGCGTACTTAACTGCTTCTCTTACACCGGCGGCTTTGCCGTCTCCGCACTGATGGGCGGCTGTCGCGAGGTCGTTAGCGTCGATACCTCACAGGAAGCGCTGGACGTTGCGAAGCAGAACGTTACCCTGAATAAGCTTGATCTGAGCAAAGCGGAGTTTGTACGCGATGATGTGTTCAAACTGCTGCGTAAATATCGCGATCAGGGCGAAACCTTCGATGTGATTGTGATGGATCCGCCGAAATTCGTTGAAAACAAAAGCCAGCTAATGGGTGCCTGCCGCGGCTACAAAGATATCAACATGCTGGCTATTCAGTTGCTCAATCCCGGCGGCGTGCTGCTGACCTTCTCCTGCTCAGGTTTGATGACCACCGATCTATTTCAGAAAATCATCGCTGATGCCGCCTTAGATGCCGGGCGTGATATACAATTTATAGACCAGTTCCGTCAGGCCGCCGATCACCCGGTGATCGCAACCTACCCGGAAGGGCTTTATCTGAAAGGGTTTGCCTGTCGCGTCATGTAAGTTGAAATCTGGAGCCGCGTCCCCATATTTGGGGTTATCAAAGGTTCCCGGGAGGTGACAATGATAGCCAGCAAATTCGGTATCGGTCAGCAGGTTCGCCACTCACTGCTGGGGTATCTTGGCGTAGTGGTCGATATCGACCCAGAGTACTCGCTTGATGAGCCGTCAGCAGACGAGCTGGCAGTCAATGACGAGTTACGCATACTGCCCTGGTACCATGTAGTGATGGAGGATGACGACGGTCAACCCGTTCACACTTATCTGGCCGAAGCGCAGCTCACCAGCGAAATAACGGATGAGCACCCCGAACAGCCCTCAATGGATGAGCTGGCGCGGACCATTCGGCGCCAGCTGCAGGCTCCAAGATTGCGAAACTGATCGTACCCCGCAACCAGCGGGGTATTTTTTATTTCGCCAAACCCAGGCGCGGAATTTCAATCGCCGGGCAGCGATCCATCACTACGTTCAACCCCGCTTCCTGCGCCAGCACAGCAGCCTGTTCGTTAATCACGCCCAATTGCATCCATAACGTTTTCGCCCCTACGGCAATCGCCTCTTGCGCGACGTCCCATGCGGCCTCGGAGTTGCGGAACACATCCACCATATCAATTTTCTCTGGCACATCTGCCAGCGTGGCATACCCCTGCTGACCCAACAGCGTCGTTCCGGCCACTTTTGGTGAGACTGGGATCACATGATAGCCCTGATCTAACAGGTACTTCATGACGCGGTAACTGGGACGATCGGGTTTGTCGCTTGCGCCAACCAGAGCGATGGTATGCGTAGCGCGTAAAATCTCGGCAATATCGTTCTCTTTCATCATTTCCTCCGCTTGATTTCACAAAGTGTAAATCAATCGGGGTAACTCAACCATTTTCTGTTTTTTTTATTCGCTTCTCTTGCAGCATCAAGTGCTTCCAGTAATCTGTAGCAAACATCACTGACGGAAATAGATCATGGAATCAACCACTCGCACGCTACCCGTACGCAAGAATATCGCCCTTGTCGCGCACGATCACTGCAAGCAGTTGTTAATGAAATGGGTTGAGCGGCACCAGCCCGTGCTGGCAGCACATCAACTCTATGCAACCGGCACTACCGGTAATTTGATTCAACGCGCAACTGGGCTGGAAGTGAATGCAATGCTGAGCGGCCCGATGGGTGGCGATCAGCAGGTCGGCGCGCTCATCTCGGAAGGTAAAATCGACGTACTCATTTTCTTCTGGGATCCGCTTAATGCCGTCCCTCACGATCCTGATGTAAAAGCCCTGCTTCGCCTGGCGACGGTATGGAATATTCCTGTGGCAACCAACCTTTCAACCGCCGATTTTATTATCGAATCCCCGCAATTTAATCACAGCGTTGATATTTTGATTCCAGATTATCAGCGCTATCTGGCTGAACGGTTGAAGTAACGTCAGGCGGCACCCGCCGCCTGAGTTCAGGGCTTTCTGGCAACGGGCACATCCAGCGATTTGAGTATTTCAACAAAGCGTGAAGGTTCCTCTTTGTTGAACAGCAACCAAACGCGATTACGTGCTCGCGTCAGTGCAACATAGAGCAGACGACGCTCCTCTGCGTCAGGAAACTCCTCTTCCGCAGGCAAAAGCGCCAGTTCCATAATCGATTCCCGCGCTGGCGCAGGAAACCCATCTTGCCCCTCTTTTAGGCCAACAATAATCACATAGTCGGCCTGCTGCCCTTTACTGGCATGAACCGTCATAAAATCCAGCTGCAGTTTCGGCCATCGCGTAGCCGCTTTGTCCAGGCTTTTTGGCCTGGCGTGATGATAACGGGCCAATACCAGGATGCGCTCCTCCGGCTTCGCGAAACCGCTTAGCTTATCGAGCAGCGCATCGAGTTGATCTTCTGCCAGCAGCGTTACGGATTTTTTATCACCTGTCAGCAAGCTGTTAAGCGGCTTGGCTAGCTGCGAGGGGTTTTGCTGAATAAAGCGGTTCGCCACTTCACCGATGCGGGAATTAAAGCGATAGGTTGTATCAAGGGCGCAGAGATCGCCTTCACCAAAATAGTGGTGGAAAGCGGTGGTCAGGGAAAGTTGCGCGCCGCTGAAGCGGTATATAGCTTGCCAGTCATCGCCGACTGCAAAAAGTGTTGTTTGCGTATTTTGTTTGCGTAACGCCGCCAGTAGCGCAGCGCGCTGGGGTGAAATGTCCTGGAACTCATCCACCAGAATATGCTTCCACGGGCTGATAAAGCGCCCTTTTTCCAGCACATTGATGGCCTGATGAATAAGCCCCGAAAAGTCGACGGCGTTCTCTTCCTTAAGCGCGCTCTTCCATGCTTTCAGCAATGGCGCCATCAATTTGATGCGTTTGGCAAAGAGATCGCGTATCTCATCCGGTGCGCTGGCAATCATTTCCGCCTGAGCACCGCCATGCATGCGCATCAAACTTATCCAGCGATCCAAACGTGGTGCAACGCGCCGCTGCAACGCCTCGTCATCCCAATAATTCCCTTCAGGAATCTGCCAGCTCAGCTCCTCTTCCAGCCACTGACGCCACCCTTTTGCCTGCGCTTTTTTCTCGCTGCACTGCTGCACCCAGGTTTGGGTTAACAACGTCAGTCGTGCGGCAGTATTGTTTTCCAGCTCGCTCAATGCAGGCACTTTCTTGCTGCCTTGCTGAATGATGTACAGAGCCAGTGCATGAAAAGTCCGCGCAGTGATCTCATCGGTATGCAGCCGCTCGCGAATACGCTCATCCATCTCCTGCGCTGCTTTACGGCCAAAGGCGAGCAGAAGAATTTGATCGGCAGAGGCCTCACCACGTGCCAGTAGCCAACCGGCACGCGCCACCAGCACGGAAGTTTTACCGCTGCCAGCGCCAGCCAATACCAGAAGAGAGTGCTCACCATTGACCACTGCCCTCGCTTGCGCCGGATTTAGAGGCGAGCTTTCAACCTGTTCAAAAAAGGTCGCATACTGCTTCAGCATCGTTTCGGTAAAGGCTTGATTATGTTCTGCCCGACGCCCTTCAACATCCTGTAGCCATGCCTGGCACTGTTGCCAGAGCGTGCGACAATTATCAAACTCCGAAAGACGACTGGTGGGTATCGGCAGCGCAGCGAAAGCCTCCTGCAACTGACGCTGTACGCCGGTCAACTGGTTACGCGTCAACCATCTGGATGGATCAATACGTTCAGAGATAAGCGCCAACTGGCCCGACAGGAGTTCAGCTGCCACCTCGCTCATCTCCGCGCTCCAGCTGCACCAGCGCTCATTCAGAAGGTGGTAAAAACGCTGCGTGTCACTCCACTCAGTGCCATGCAAGCGCACCACTTTGTTATCAGCCAACTGAAACTCCATCTCTCCCCAAACCATGCCCCGCTTACACTCAATCGCCAATAATTGATTAAAGGGAATGAGGTATTCATGGCGGTCGCCCGCTACTTTTATACCTGCATGCAGGATGGTCGCGCGATCGTACGGGTGCTGTGCCAGGCGTTTTCCCAGGGAAGTCGCTTTCAGTTCCATCTCTTGGTGATCTCAGCTTGTGACAATTATTGCCAGTTTACCTGTCAGAGAATTGGTGCTCCAGTCCAAAAAATCGTTACAATTGCCGGAACGATCAATACCCGGAACTCAACTGAGGTTTTATGCGTACCATTTTGAATATCCTGAATTTTGTCCTCGGTGGTTTTGCCACAACATTGGGCTGGCTGGTGGCAACCATTGTTAGCGTGTTGTTAATCGTGACCCTTCCGCTCACGCGCTCATGCTGGGAGATCACTAAGTTATCCCTTATTCCGTGGGGAAATGAGGCGGTCCACGTCGATGAACTCTCTCCAGACGGCAGAAATGGTCTGCTAAACGCAGGGGGAACCTTACTGAATGTTGTCTGGTTTATCCTATTCGGCTGGTGGCTTTGCGTGATGCATATTATTGCCGGCGTGGCTCAATGCCTGACAATTATTGGTATCCCGGTTGGCGTGGCGAATTTTAAAATCGCCGCTATCGCATTGTGGCCGGTGGGGCGTCGTGTTGTTTCCGTTGAAACGGCACGAGCTGCACGTGAAGCCAACGCGCGTCGTCGTTTTCAGTAATCGGATCCCCTGCCCTATGTTGAGCCCCTTGCTTCGTCGTTACACCTGGAACAGCGCCTGGCTGTATAACGTCAGGATCTTTATCGCCCTTTGCGGCACCGCCGCGTTACCGTGGCACCTTGGCGAAGTTAAACTGACCATTCCATTAACCCTCGGCGTGGTTGCTGCGGCGCTGGCCGACCTCGATGACCGTCTTACCGGGCGGTTAAAAAACCTGGTCATTACGCTGGTCTCCTTTTTTATCGCCTCGGCATCAGTGGAGTTGCTATTTCCCTGGCCATGGCTCTTCGCACTTGGCCTGGTCAGCTCCACTATCGGCTTTATTTTGCTGGGAGGGTTAGGTCAACGATATGCCACTATTGCCTTTGGTGCGCTGCTGATTGCCGTTTACACCATGCTGGGCGTGTCGCTTTTCGAGCACTGGTACCAGCAACCTCTGCTGTTGCTGGCTGGTGCCGTGTGGTTCAACCTCCTGACTCTGGTCGGGCATCTTGTTTTCCCTATTCGCGCGCTGCAGGACAACCTGGCGCGCTGCTATGAGCAGCTAGCGCACTACCTGGAACTGAAATCACGCCTTTTCGATCCTGATATTGAGGAAGCCAGCCAGGCACCTTTATATGAACTCGCCTTATCTAATAGCCAGCTGGTTACCACGCTTAATCAGACAAAGGGCACAATGCTCACCCGTTTACGGGGCGATCGTGGGCAGCGAAGCACGCGTCAGGCGCTGCATTACTACTTTGCGGCGCAAGATATCCATGAACGCGCGAGCTCATCGCACATTCAGTATCAAACCCTGCGCGAGCATTTTCGCTATAGCGACGTGATGTTCCGCTTTCAACGTCTTCTTTCGATGCAATCTCAGGCCTGCGCGCAGCTCTCCCGCGCGATTTTGCTGCGTGAGCCCTATCAGCATGACAGCCGGTTTGAACGGGTATTCCTTCACCTTGACGCCGCGCTGGCGCGGATAAAAAACAGCGGGGAAACGACTCCCGAACATGTCAAAGCGCTCGGTTTTTTACTCGACAATCTACGCGCGATCGACGCGCAACTGGCAGCAATTGAATCAGGACAGCCTCATCCTCAGGCTCATGGCGAGACGGAAAATCAGCTCGCCGACGACAGCCTGAACGGCTTTCACGACGTCTGGTTACGCCTGCGCCAAAATCTGACACCCGAATCTGCCCTGTTTCGCCATGCGGTGCGTATGTCGGTGGTGCTCTGTATCGGCTACGCCTTTATCCATCTCACCGGTTTACAACATGGCTACTGGATCCTGTTAACCAGCCTGTTCGTTTGCCAGCCGAACTATAATGCCACGCGCCATCGTCTGAGCTTGCGCGTCATCGGCACGCTGGTAGGTGTCGCTATCGGTTTGCCGGTACTCTATTTTGTTCCTTCGCAAGAGGGACAGTTGCTGCTGATTGTTATTACTGGCGTGCTCTTTTTCTCATTCCGCACGGTGCAATACGCTCATGCCACGATGTTCATCACGCTGCTGGTTTTGCTCTGTTTCAACCTGCTCGGGGAAGGGTTTGAAGTCGCTATTCCACGCATTATCGATACGTTGATTGGCTGCGCTATCGCCTGGGCGGCAGTAAGCTTTATCTGGCCGGACTGGCGCTTCAGGAACCTGGCGAGCGTCACGGAGAAAGCATTTAACGCCAACTGCCGCTATCTTGACGCGATCCTCGAGCAGTATCATCAAGGGCGTGATAATCGCCTTGCCTATCGCATCGCCAGGCGTAACGCTTACAACCGCGATGCCGAACTGGCTTCGGTAGTATCGAATATGTCTTCGGAACCGGGTACTTCACCTGAGCTCCGTGAAGTGGCGTTCAGATTGCTGTGCCTTAATCAGACTTTTATAAGCTACATTTCTGCGCTGGGTGCGCATCGCGAGCAATTAACCCAACCTGAAGTGTTGCGTCTACTGGATGACGCGGTGTGTTACGTGGATGATGCCCTCCACCATTCGCCTGCCGATCAGGGGCGGGTGCAGGATGCGCTTGCTGATTTATCGCAGCGCATCAAGCAACTGGATCCGCGCCCCGACAGCAAAGAGCCGCTTGTATTACAACAGGTTGGCCTGTTGATAGCGTTATTGCCGGAAGTTTCTCGTTTAAAAAGCCAAATAGTCTAGAGAGGGTTAGCTCCTTTATTGATCACATCATTAGACCACTCAAGCAGCGCCTGCCGACGACTTGCCGGAAGCGCTGCTTCATGAATGCCGACGATGGCCCCTTCCAGTGCAAATAACACTTTTACACTGAGTTGTTTATTCATTTTCCGAAGTCTGAGCCAGCAAACTTTCGCACCAAGTAGCCGCAGGATTTGCGCATCTTTGATGCCGGCCTGCTGCAATTGAAACTCGAGTTGACTGGAAAGATTGGGTAGATCGCGCAGGCGAAAAAGTCTTTCGCGCTGTGTTTTCTCCCGCCGTGCTGCATCAAGCGCAAGTGTAGAAAGCTTCAGCAGCAAGCCGCGGTCACCCCATACATTGTCGCTGACATAGAAATAATTTAACGATATCTGACGCCCCCGCTTGTTGAGACTTAAAAGCGGTGCACGCCGGACGACGTCATACTGCGCGCTTTCATCACAGGCGCGTAAGTAGAGTTTCCCCTCGGCTATCATCGCAAAAACGATGTTATCCACTGCAAGGCTATAACCACCAAAGTGGGCGCGATGGCTAATTTGTCCGAGTGAAGTGAGATATTCGCGCGATTGATATATCCGTTGATAAGATAGGTCTTCCATGATTTTTCCTTTATAAATCACCTGGTAATGCGTTTTTCCGTAAGCGGATCCAGTAATCAGGAACATAGGCAACTGCGCGCGCGACGGCAAGCAAATTTTGTATTGAGCCGCATTCACAAAACAAAAATGCGAGTTGCTTTCAGAAATTGAGGTTGATCTTTAAACACTCAACGGGTACTGTATGTTTATACAGTAACTCAGAGGGCTGGATTGCTTATGCACACTTCAGGCTATGCAAATCGTTCTAAAACATCCGCTTCCGCGATTAACACATTGAACCAGAGCGATTCGAATACTCTCGCTACCGGGCTGATTAGCGAAATGGTTTACCATGAAGACCAGCCCATGATCACTCAGTTATTATTGCTGCCATTGCTACAGCAGCTTGGTCAACAGTCACGCTGGCAGCTGTGGTTAACACCGCAACAGAAATTAAGCCGTGAATGGGTTCAGTCTGCTGGCTTGCCGCTGACCAAAGTAATGCAGATTAACCAACTCTCTCCCGGGGTTACGCTGGACTCTATGATCCGGGCGTTACGTACCGGTAATTTCAGCGTTGTCATTGGCTGGCATACTGAGGAGTTGACGGAAGATGAACATCGCCGCCTGGCGTCGGCAGCCGAAGAAGGCAATGCGATTGGCTTTGTTATGCGTCCAATTCGTCGCAATCCCCTCGCTGCGAGACAGCTTTCCGGAATAAAAATTCACTCAAATTTGTATCATTGAGTAAATTTAGGAGTTTTCCTGGGATTATTTTTCGCCGTTTCCAGTATCCCCTATTTATTAGCTAAATAGAGCCGCAAAGCTTGTGCGGCGTGGTTTGCCATACATCAATGATGAACGATATCTGAGCACAAATGTTAAATTTTGTGTACACAAAGCCTTTTTTTTCATATGCCTGACGGACTTCACACTTGTAAGTTTCCAACTACGTTGTAGACTTTACATCGCCAGGGGTGCTCGGCATAAGCCAAAGATATCGGTAAAGATATCTGCAGAGTTGTCAGTGAGCAATGCCCCCGGTGAAGGATTTAACCGTGACTTCTCGACGAGATTTCCATGGCGATTTTTGGATGATAACGAGGCGCAAAAAATGAAAAAGACAGCTATCGCGATTGCAGTGGCACTGGCTGGCTTCGCTACCGTAGCGCAGGCCGCTCCGAAAGATAACACCTGGTATACCGGTGCTAAACTGGGCTGGTCTCAGTTCCACGATGTTGGTAACAACCAGATCCCTAACAATGGCCCGACTCACGAGAGCCAGTTAGGCGCTGGTGCGTTCGGTGGTTATCAGGTTAACCCGTACGTTGGCTTTGAAATGGGCTATGACTGGCTGGGTCGCATGCCGTACAAAGGCAGCGATGTAAACGGCGCATTCAAAGCTCAGGGCGTTCAGCTGACCGCTAAACTGGGTTACCCGATTGCTGATGACGTTGATCTGTACACCCGTCTGGGTGGTATGGTTTGGCGTGCAGACGCTAAAAACAACCAGGGCTTCAAAGATCACGATACCGGCGTTTCTCCGGTCTTCGCTGGTGGTGTTGAGTGGGCAGTTACCCGTGATATCGCTACCCGTCTGGAATACCAGTGGACTAACAACATTGGTGACGCGAACACCGTTGGTGGTCGTCCGGACAACGGTCTGCTGAGCTTAGGTGTTTCTTACCGTTTCGGTCAGCAGGAAGATTCCGCACCGGTAGTTGCTCCGACTCCGGCACCGGCTCCGGAAGTACAGACCAAGCACTTCACTCTGAAGTCTGACGTTCTGTTCACCTTCAACAAAGCTACCCTGAAACCGGAAGGTCAGCAGGCGCTGGATCAGCTGTACAGCCAGCTGAGCAACCTGGATCCGAAAGACGGTTCCGTAGTGGTTCTGGGCTTCACCGACCGCATCGGTTCTGACTCTTACAACCAGGGTCTGTCTGAGAAACGTGCTCAGTCCGTTGTTGATTACCTGGTTTCTAAAGGTATCCCGGCTAACAAAATCTCCGCACGTGGCATGGGTGAATCTAACCCAGTTACCGGCAACACCTGTGACAACGTGAAAGCACGCGCTGCTCTGATCGATTGCCTGGGTCCGGATCGTCGCGTTGAGATCGAAGTTAAAGGTATCAAAGACGTTGTAACTCAGCCGCAGGCTTAAGTTCTCCGTCAGAAAAAAACCCCGCCATTGCGCGGGGTTTTTTATTATGTAGCGATTGAAAATGGGAGGAATAAGGAAGCTGGTTGACTACTCTTTTCCGAGCAGCGCCTGCAGGTCGTGCTTAATGGTCGACATTTTCGACGCATACTTCTCTTTATGCTCAGCATCCTCAATCAATTGCACAATCGTTTCGGAAAGGGTCTTTCCGCGGCGTTGCGCCAGCCCTGCCAGTCGTTGCCAAACAACAAACTCCAGGTCGATTGATTTCTTACGCGTATGCTGATGCTCGGCATTAAAGTGCCGCTTACGACGCGCACGAATAGTCTGTTTCATCCGGTTGATCAACGCCGGATTAATATGCTGCTCAATCCAGGCGTTAACACGCACGGGCTCATTTTCGAGGGTCAATAAATTATCGACGGCCTCTTTCGCCGCGCTGGCTTCCACATAGCGGGTGATCAACTCCCCTTCACGGTGCTTTTTAACCAGATACTTCCATTTCCAGCCGCTTTCGAGATTTTCCAGTTGTTGATATTTCATTTCTCTCTCAACGTAACCGCGTAACTGAGTCCAGAATATCAGTTTTTTAAGACTCTGCTCAGAAGAAATCACCAGGAACAGTCGATCTGCCGGGTGAGGCTGGCTGAAAGTTGTAATCATTGTGTGATGCGCCAGCGTTTACGGTATAATCCCGCCCTTTACAGCTGACTAAAATAACGACTTTGACCACTACAAAACTTGAATGGAACGACCTGGTTCCTGATGCAGACAGCTATCAGGACGTGTTTGAATCGTCCGCATTAGCGAGCGAAACGGACTTCTCACTGGCCGATACTCAGCCCCGATTGCACTATGCGCTCGAGCAACTGCTCTACCCGCGCGCAACCTCGCGCTTTTTACTGACAAAAGCGCCAGAAGAAGCCGAATATCTCACGCTTATTGGTGAAACGCTCACCTCGCTACTGCCTGCTACTCATACTCCTGCAGGCGGCCAGTACGATATTACCGGCTCAATCGTGCGTTTCGAACCCAGCACCGATCACGAGAGTAATTTCGTCGGTAAGCAGCCGGTTGTGATTGCAGACTGGGTTGAAGCCGAGCAGCTTTTCGGTTGCCTGCGTCAGTTTAATCAAGAGATTACCCTTCAGCCAGGCCTGGTTCATCAGGCAAACGGCGGCGTATTACTGATTTCGTTGCGAGCTCTTTTAGCCCAGCCATTACTCTGGATGCGTCTGAAAACCATGGTGACGCAGCGCCGTTTCGACTGGGTATCGTTTGACGAGTCGCGCCCGCTTCCGGTGTCGGTACCATCTATGCCGCTGGATCTGAAAGTTGTTCTGGTCGGCGAGCGTGAGTCGCTGGCAGATTTCCAGGAGATGGAGCCGGAACTCGCTGCACAGGCGATTTATAGCGAATACGAAGAGACCCTGCAGGTTACAGATAGCGACACACTGCGCGTATGGCGTCAGTGGGTAGAACAAACGGCCAGCGCCGCACAATTACCGACGCCGGCGACAGATGCCTGGGCCACGCTAATTCGTGAAGCCGTGCGTTATACCGGCGATCAAGAAACACTACCGCTCTGCCCTTTGTGGCTCTCGCGCCAACTGCGCGAAGTTGCGGCATTAACGGCCGACGACACTTTTGATAACGATGCCCTGACCTCCATGCTTGCTCAGCGTGAGTGGCGAGAAGGGTTCCTTGCGGAGCGGATGCAGGATGAGATCCTGCTTGAGCAGATCCTCATCGAAACCGAAGGTGAACGTATCGGCCAGGTTAATGCCCTTTCCGTGATTGAATTCCCGGGCCACCCGCGAGCGTTTGGCGAACCCTCGCGCATCAGCTGTGTTGTGCATATCGGTGACGGTGAATTCAATGACGTTGAGCGCAAAGCGGAACTCGGTGGCAACATCCATGCAAAAGGCATGATGATCATGCAGGCGTTTCTGATGTCCGAGCTGGATCTTGAACAACAAATTCCCTTCTCTGCCTCACTCACCTTTGAACAGTCTTACAGTGAAGTGGATGGCGATAGCGCTTCAATGGCTGAACTTTGCGCGCTGATCAGTGCGCTGGCAGAGGTGCCGGTTAATCAACGGCTTGCTATTACCGGTTCAGTCGATCAATTTGGTCGTTGCCAACCGGTCGGTGGTTTAAACGAAAAAATTGAAGGCTTTTTCGCCATCTGCCAGCAACGTGAGCTGACCGGTGAGCAAGGGGTCATCATTCCTGCGGCGAATGTTCGGCATTTGTGTTTACGCCAGGAGTTGCTGGATGCCATTGAGGCGAAGCAATTTTCCATCTGGGCAGTGGATGATGTGACAGATGCGCTACCCTTATTGATGGGTCTGGCATGGGACGCTGAAGGGCAAACTAACCTCAAGCAAATCATTCTCGAACGTATCGCGCAGGCAACCCAACAAGAGGCTCGCCATCGCTTTCCCTGGCCGTTACGCTGGCTAAACTAGTTCACTGTTAACTGATCGGACTTGTTCAGCGTACACGTGTTAGCTATCCTGCGTGCGAAATTACAAATAAGGCTTATTAAGAACATGGTAGATAAACGCGAATCCTATACAAAAGAAGATCTTCTTGCCTCTGGTCGCGGCGAACTGTTTGGCGAAAAAGGCCCGCAATTACCGGCTCCGAATATGCTGATGATGGACCGTGTGGTCAAAATGTCCGAGACCGGCGGTAACTTCGATAAAGGCTACGTTGAAGCTGAACTGGATATCAATCCCGACCTGTGGTTCTTCGGTTGCCACTTCATCGGCGATCCGGTTATGCCGGGCTGCCTCGGTCTTGATGCCATGTGGCAGCTGGTTGGTTTCTACCTCGGCTGGCTGGGCGGCGAAGGCAAAGGCCGTGCGCTTGGCGTAGGTGAAGTGAAATTTACCGGTCAGGTTCTGCCAACAGCGAAAAAAGTCACCTACCGCATTCATTTCAAACGCATCGTTAACCGTCGTTTGATCATGGGTCTGGCTGATGGTGAAGTGCTGGTTGACGATCGTCTTATCTACACAGCATCCGATCTGAAGGTCGGTCTGTTCCAGGACACCTCGGCTTTCTGATAGCAGCGTAGCCCTGCCAAAACGCGAAACCTCCGCAATGCGGAGGTTTCTTTTTCTAAAGAGACAGAATCAGGCAGTCACTGCCCTGTCCTCCATGGCCTGTCGCCAGCCTCCAAGCCACTCGGACCTTTGATTCAGGGTTTGGTACGGACACATCTCTTTCGAGCGCCCCGTAATACCAGCCTGATAACCACGTTGATGTGCCCGTTCCAGGCGATCGCGTTTTTGTCTCTTCATGCCTCGTTTCCCTCATTCTTTTATCTGGTGGAAAAGAAAACAGTGGTCACTTAATGTGCAACCACAGGTCACAAATACCTTGAATAGACCGCGTCGTCAATGCGCAAAATTCACGCCAGTGTCATAAATGTGACCTGGACAAAACTTCATTTGTACAATAAACGCACGTTTATCGGACTAAGTTTCTGAGCTCAAAAATAAAAAAAGCCGCAGCAGGCACAGACCCGTTGCGGCTCGTTTGATCATTAAATCTACTTATGGCAGACGGTTTAACTCCGCAGCGATACTGGCGGCTTCCTGCTGCCAGCCCTGCGCCAGGGTTTTGACCATCGCATCGTAACCATCTTCTTGCTGCTTCAGCTCGATATGGAAAGGCCGCTTAATTAAGCTGCCCTGATGCTTAAGCAGCCATTCGCCGCTGACAATAACGCGCCCGTCATAGCGACCATGAAAACCGGTTACCGTCACATTCAGCGTGTCCTGCTCGCTACCCAGCGGCTGCGATGCCACAACCCAGCCGGGTAAGGCATTGCCCAGGTTCGCCACCAGCGTATTACGCAACTGCTGATCGAGCGGGCTGGCCCAGAGGTTGTTATTGGCAATAACGTATTGCACATCGCTGGTTTGATACACCACGCCATTCCCCGCCAGATAGTCCGGCACAGAGACCTGCTCAACCCAGAGCTGGCGGTTGCCCTGGGTTTGTCCGGTCATCGACTGCGTCGCGGTTACCGACGGCGAAGGTAGCTGGTAGTAACTTTTGTTATCACCGCCGCTGCTGCAGGCGGCTAATAACAGGACAAGCATCGCCAGTGCGCTCTTTCTCATTGTTTCGCCCTCTTCGGCTGCGGATCGTCTTTCCCTTTCGCTTCGAATACCAGCGCATTGCTCTTATCGTTCAGCGTCTTCAGCACCGGCTGCAGTTCCCGTAACACCTGATCCAGACGCTGCATATCCGCCACCATCTTGTTGTAGGCGGCCGACCCCGGCTGGAACCCTTGCATACTGCGATTAAGCTCGCGCAGCGTAGACTGCATATCTGCCGGAAGCTGCTGCATTGACTGGCTGGCAGTCAATTTATTCAGGTTATCCAGCGTCGTTTGCAGACGTTTAAGGGTTTGCTGGCTCTCCGACAGCGTATTTGTCGCCTGCTGAATCATTGGATTGAGCGGCAGGTTGTTAATCTTATCCAGCGTATCCATCAGTCGCTGCTGGATTTGCGCCAGGCCGCCGCTCATCGTCGGGATAATCGGATAGCCCTCAAACTCAGTGAACTCTTTCATCGGCGGCGCATTGTTGTAGAAGTCGAGATCGACATACAACGCGCCGGTGACGATATTCCCGGTCTTCAGCGACGCGCGCAGGCCACGGTTAAGCAGCTCTTTCATATGCGCGGTCATATCGGCATCCTGTCCCAGCTGATTCGCCAGCCGCTCAGGCTCAATGCGGATCAGAACCGGAATACGGTAATCATCGTTCAGCGCCTGGCGCATGCCCGGGTTAAAGAACGGCACCTTGCTCACGGTTCCAAGGCGAATACCGCGGAACTCCACCGGCGCACCCGGCTGCAGGCCGCGAATCGAATCCTTAAAGAACATCAGGTAGTCGACATGATCGGTATAGAGCGAGTCCTGAATACTGCGCTGATCGTCATACAGTTTAAAGGCGCTCTTCTCCGCCACCGGCTGCCCTAAATCCAGCCCATCCGGGATATCAAAACTGACGCCACCGCCAAACAGCGTTGCAAGCGATCCCATCTCGACACGCATACCGGCGGAAGTGAGATCGACGGCGATACCGCTATCTTTCCAGAAACGGACATTGCTGGTCACCAGCCGATCGTTCGGCGCATTGATGAAGAGCTGATAGGTCATGGTCCGTTTTTGCGTATCAAAGTTACTGGTTTCAACCGAGCCCACACGATAGCCACGGAACAGCACCGGATCGCCAGGTGAGAGTTGACCCGCCTTGCTGCTGTCGAGGATCACGCGGATACCTTTGGCATCCGGCGGTGCCAGCGGAGGGGCATCCAGCAGGGTATATTGATCGGGCACGCTGCCTTTGGCACCCGGCTGAAGTTCAATATAGGCACCCGAGAGTAGCGTTCCGAGGCCGCTGACCCCTTCACGACCGACCTGCGGTTTTACTACCCAGAATACCGAGTCGTTGTGCAGCAGTTTTTCCATGCCGGAGTTGAGCCGCGCTTTGATCTCCACGTGGGTTAAATCATCGGTCAGCGTTGTACTCTCCACGACGCCGACATCCACGCTGCGGCTTTTAATCGGCGTTTTCCCGCCGACAATGCCCTCAGCATTTGTGGTGATCAACGTCACTTCCGGCCCCTGATGGCTGTAGTGATAAAAGAGGATCCAGGCGCCAATCAGCGCGGTCACGATCGGGAAAATCCAGACCGGTGACCAGTTCCTAACTTTTTGCACCTGGGCTTCGCCCTGTTTATTCTCCATGCTCTGACAACTCCTCATGGTGCGTTTGTGGCTCCCGATCCCAACTGAGACGCGGGTCGAAAGTCATCGCCGCAAACATCGTGATAATAACGACCAGCGCAAACATTAGCGCACCCATTGCAGGATAGATATTCATCAGCCCGCCAATGCGAACTAACGCAGATAGCACCGCAATAACAAAGACATCGATCATTGACCAGCGGCCAACAAACTCGACCACCTCATAAATAAAATGCATCCGTTCACTGTCACGTCTGCCATAGCCTTTCGCATCAATACAGAGCCAGGCAATACCGATCATTTTCAGCGTCGGCACCATAATGCTGGCAATAAAAATCACCAGCGCTACGGGATAGGAGCCCTCGCTCCATAACAGCACCACCCCCGCCAGTATGGTCGATGGCGTCGGATCGCCCAGCAGATCCGTTATCATGATCGGCAAAATATTAGCCGGCAGATAGAGCATGATCGCCGTGACGAGCAGTGCCAGCGTCCACTGTATGCTATGGCGTCGCCGGACATAACCGCGCGTATGGCACCGCGGACAAACCGGATTATCCATCGGAACGATTGCCGTGCAGCAGGGGCAAGAGCGCAGCCCCTGACGGATGCCGGTGATGCCCGCATGCAGAGGTTGCTCAAGTACAGGCGCAGGTGCGATGTCATCCCATAGCCAGTGGCGATCGACGCACTGAAACGCGCGCAGCTGCAGCAGGCAAAAGAGGCACCACGGAATAAAACTGCTGCCGATGCCGATATCGCCATAGGCCATCAGTTTAACGAAGCTCACCAGCACGCCAGCAAGAAAAATCTCCGCCATGCCCCAGCTTTTCAGCTGAAACAGCACCCGCGCCAGCGCGATTTTAAGGCGAAAATCCATCCGCACCCGGTTTACCAGCAGCAGGATAGTGATAAGGCAGAAGGCAGGCACCAGCTGGACAAAAAGCAGGAAGAGCGTGCCAAGGCTGGCGTAATCTTCCGAGAACATGACGCTTGGGATCTCAAGCAGCGTCACTTCGCTGCCGATGCCCGCCACCTGCATATTGACGAAGGGGAAGAGATTAGAGAGCAGCAGCATAAACAGGGCGACGAGGGCGTACGCCGTCGGACGCTGCCGCGGCTCCTGCCATTCGGTCGTCAGGGTTGTGCCGCAGCGCGGGCACGCCGCCCGGTGTCCATGTTGCAGCGACGGTAACGCCACCAGCATGTCACATTGCGAGCAGAGAATGTGGCGCGTGCCATGATGGTGGTGTTCACACATACCGCTTTCCTCTATGCGCCGTTTTTCAGCGCCTCCAGATACTCCCAGCGTTCAAACGCCGCTTCCAGTGCCTGCTCGGCTGACGCCATATCAGCGAGGACTTTTTGCGTATGATCGTGCGGCTGGCTGAAGAAACTTGCATCCGCTACCTGCGCCTGCAAGGTTTCCAGCTCTGCTTCCAGCTGTTCCAGCTTTTGCGGCAGCTGTTCCAGCTCACGCTGCAGGTTATAGCTTAGTTTGCTGGCGCTGCGTTTAACAGTTTCTGCTTTGGCGGCAGGCGCCTCGGCACTTTTCTGCACCGCAGCGTGTTTAAACGCCTGCGAAGCCGCCTGCTGACCGCGCGCATCGTGATAACCACCAACATACTGCCCGATGCGCCCTTCGCCTTCGAAGATCCAGCATTCGGTCACGGTGTTATCAACAAACTGACGGTCGTGGCTCACCAGCAGAACCGTGCCCTGGTAGCTATCAATCAGCTCTTCCAGCAGTTCGAGGGTTTCCACATCCAGGTCGTTGGTCGGTTCATCGAGAATCAGCAAGTTGCTGGGTTTCAGGAACAACCGCGCCAGCAACAGGCGGTTACGCTCCCCGCCTGACAGCGCGCGTACCGGCGTCATTGCCCGCTTCGGATGGAACAGGAAGTCCTGCAGGTAGCCGAGAATATGGCGCGGCTTGCCGTTGACCATCACTTCCTGCTTACCTTCCGCCAGGTTGTCCATTACGGTTCTGTCGGGATCAAGCTCAGCACGATGCTGGTCGAAGTAAGCCACTTCAAGCTTGGTACCAATGTGAACGCGGCCGCTATCGGCTTTCAACTGTTCAAGCATCAGCTTCAGCAGAGTCGTTTTACCGCAGCCGTTCGGGCCAATCAGCGCAATTTTATCGCCGCGCTGCACCTGAGTTGAGAAGTCACGCACCAGCGCTTTACCGTCGACGCCGTAGTTAACATGCTCCAGCTCGAAGACGATCTTGCCAGAGCGGGATGCCTCCTCGACCTGCATTTTTGCGCTGCCCATCACCTCACGGCGTTCGCTGCGCTCGCGACGCATCGCTTTCAGTGCGCGCACGCGCCCTTCGTTACGGGTACGACGCGCCTTAATGCCCTGGCGGATCCACACCTCTTCCTGCGCCAGCTTGCGATCGAATTCGGCGTTTTGCAGATCCTCTACGCGCAGCGCTTCCTCTTTCTCCAGCAGATACTGGTCGTAATTGCCCGGATAGGAGACCAGCTTGCCGCGATCGAGATCGACAATCCGCGTCGCCATATTGCGGATAAACGAACGGTCGTGCGAAATAAAGATAATGGTGCCGCCGAAAGACTTCAGGAACCCTTCCAGCCAGTCGATGGTTTCAATATCGAGGTGGTTGGTTGGCTCATCCAGCAGCAGCACGCGCGGCCCGCTGACCAGCGCACGCCCCAGCGCCGCTTTACGCAGCCAGCCGCCGGAGAGCGCCGAGAGCGACATATCGGCCGTCAGGCCGAGCTGCGCCAGCACTTCATTGATGCGGTTCTCCAGCTGCCACAGGCCGTGGTGATCCAGCATCTCCTGCACACGTGCCAGTTCCGCGAGATTTCTGTCGCTCGGATCGGTCATCACCAGGTGAGAGACCTCGTGATAACGCTTGAGATACTCTGCCTGCTCTTCGATACCTTCGGCAACGAAATCGTAGACGCTGCCGCTGACATTGCGCGGCGGATCCTGCTGCAGACGCGCAACAACTAAATCCTGCTCATAAACAATGCGACCATCATCGAGATTCACTTCCCGGTTGAGGATCTTCATCAGCGTCGATTTGCCTGCGCCGTTACGGCCAACCAGACAGACGCGCTCATTCTCTTCGATATGCAGTTCCGCATTATCGAGAAGGGGGGCGTCGCTGAATGAGAGCCACGCGCCGTGCATACTAATTAATGACATCTATTTATCCTTTCAGGCTGCGGTAATCAGCCAGCAGTTGTGGATTTGACGGTTGCGGGCAAAATCCTGCGACTGCGTTTTTTGGGTAATTTCTTGTGCTTTAAGCCCCAGCTTCGCCAGCCCGTCGAGATCCATACGGAAACCGCGTTTGTTATTGGAGAACATAATGGTGCCCCCTTTGCGCATCAGTCGCTTCAGGTCTTCCATCAGGCGCATATGGTCGCGCTGCACATCAAAAGACTCTTCCATGCGCTTGGAGTTAGAGAAGGTGGGCGGATCGATAAAGATGAGATCGAACTGCTCATCGGTCTCCTGCAGCCAGCCGAGGCAATCCGCCTGGATCAGACGATGCGCGCGGCCGCTTAAGCCATTAAGGCGCAGGTTACGCTCAGCCCACTCTAAATAGGTGCGGGACATATCCACAGTGGTGGTGGAGCGTGCGCCGCCGAGGCCCGCATGAACGCTGGCGCTGCCGGTGTAGGCGAAGAGGTTAAGGAAATCTTTGCCTTTGCTCATCTGGCCCAGCATGCGGCGGGCAATACGGTGATCGAGGAACAGGCCGGTATCCAGATAATCGGTCAGGTTGACCCACAGGCGCGCGTTATATTCGCTCACCTCGATAAAGTCGCCCTTCTCATTCATCTTCTGATATTGATTATTGCCCTTCTGGCGCTCACGGGTTTTCAGCACCAGCTTGTTAGGCGCAATACCGAGCACGTGAATGGTGGCGGCAATAATATCGAACAGGCGTTGACGCGCTTTTTGCGCATCAATGGTTTTCGGCGCGGCGTACTCCTGCACCACCACCCAGTCGGCATAGCGATCGACGGCAACGTTGTAGTCCGGCAGATCGGCATCATACAGGCGATAACACTCAATCCCCTCCTGACGCGCCCACTTCTCCAGCTTCTTAACGTTTTTACGCAGGCGGTTAGCGAAATCTTCCGCCATCGCTGGCGCTTTTGCTTCGCCGGTGTTTTCCGCCAGATGGTAGTTTTTCTGCACGCAGTCGAGCGGGCCGTTTTTGGCTTTGAATTGACGATCGGCGCGCAGCTGCAGGCAGTTGAGCAGATCGACCGAGGCGCTAAACAGCGACAGGTTCCAGCCGCCAAACTGCGCTTTCAACAGACGACCCAGCAGGCTATGCAGCGCAATCAGCGCCGGTTCACTCTCAAGACGCTCGCCGTAAGGCGGGTTACTGATAACCGTGCCGTACGGGCCTTGCGGCAATGGGTTGCTGAGCTGCGCGACATCTTTGGCTTCAAAGGTAATCAGCTCGCCAATTCCGGCGCGACGGGCGTTTTTACGGGCATTCTCAATGACGCGGGCATCGCTGTCAGAGCCATAAAAACGGGACTCATAGGCCGCCAGACCCTGGCGCGCGCGGTTTTGCGCATCGGCTTTCACTTCACCCCAGATGACATCGTCATGCTGCGCCCAGCCGCTAAAGCCCCAGTGACCACGGTGCAGGCCAGGTGCGCGATCGGTAGCCGCCATGGCAGCTTCAATCAGCAGCGTGCCGGAGCCGCACATCGGATCGAGCAGCGGCGTGCCCGGCTGCCAGCCGGAGCGCATCACAATTGCTGCGGCCAGGTTCTCTTTGATCGGCGCGATGCCGGTACGATCGCGGTAGCCGCGCAGGTGCAGACCTTCGCCGCTCAGATCGAGCGAGATATGCGCCGTTTCCTGGTTTAGCCAAACGTTAATGCGCAGATCCGGCATTTCACGCTCGACGTTCGGGCGCGGCAGGTTTTTGCGCGTAAAGCTGTCGACAATCGCATCTTTCACTTTCAGCGCGCCGTACTGGCTGTTGCGGATCTCATCGTTCAGCCCGCTGAAGTGCACGGCAAAGGTTGCGCCCGGGTTGAAAATCTCTGTCCAGTTGATCGCCTGCACGCCGAGATAGAGATCAAGGTCGCTATAAACCTTGCACTCTCCCAGCGGCATCATAATGCGCGAGGCCAGGCGGCTCCACATCAGGCTTTGGTACAGGAGCCGCGTGTCGCCTTCAAAATGGACACCACCCTGAACGACGCGGCACTCCACGGCGCCGAGTTTTTCAAGTTCAGTTTTTAACAGCTCTTCCAGCCCACGGGCCGTACTGGCAAACAGAGAAATCATAATGTCACTTACACTCTACGAAAATTGTTGCGCATTATAGCTAATCTCGCCCTCATGTCATAAAGTTGAGGGCTTATTTTCGTCTAACAGGGAGGAAGACGTGCCTACCCTTTCACGTCTTTATATCCATCCGGTGAAATCCATGCGCGGTATTGGCCTGACGCATGCCCTCGCCGATGCCAGCGGCCTCGCGTTTGACCGGGTTTTTATGGTCACGCAATCTGATGGCACCTTTATTACCGCGCGTCAGTTTCCGCAGATGGTGCGTTTTCTGCCCTCGCCTTTAACGGATGGCCTGCATCTGACCGCGCCCGACGGCAGTAGTGCGGTGATCCGCTTTGCCGATTTTGCCCCCGACGCCGCACCTACCGAGGTGTGGGGCAACCACTTTACGGCGCTGATTGCCCCTGCGGCCATCAACCAGTGGCTGAGCGGATTTTTCGACCGCGAGGTGCAGCTACGCTGGGTGGGCACAAAGCCGACCCGCCGCGTTAAGCGCCACGAAGAGGTTCCCCTCTCCTTTGCCGATGGCTTTCCCTATCTGTTAACCAATGAAGCCTCGCTGCGCGATCTGCAACAACGGTGCCCTGCAAGCGTGCAGATGGAGCAGTTTCGACCCAACCTGGTGGTGACCGGCGCGCAGGCGTGGGAGGAGGATAGCTGGAAAGTGGTGCGCATTGGCGACGTGGTGTTTGACGTGGTTAAACCGTGCAGCCGCTGCATCTTTACCACCGTCAGCCCCGAGCGCGGCCAGAAACACCCTGCCGGTGAGCCGCTCGCCACGCTGCAAAAGTTCCGCACGGCGCAGGATAATGGCGACGTCGACTTCGGTCAGAATTTAATTGCCCGCAACAGCGGCGTCATTCGCTCCGGCGATGAGGTTGCGGTACTGGCCACCGGCCCGGCGAAGGTTTACGGCGCGGGTGCGGTCGTTGAATCACTTGAACCGGAGGCGCAGCCCGCAGGCACGGTGGATATTGAGTGGCAGGGGCAGACCTTTCGCGGTAATAACCAGCAGGTGCTGCTGGAGCAGCTGGAAAACCAGGGGATCCGCGTGCCCTACTCATGTCGCGCAGGCATCTGCGGCTGCTGCCGGATACGTTTAGTCGAAGGGGAAGTGAGTGCGCTGAAACAGTCAGCGCTGGGTGAGGATGGCACTATCCTCAGTTGCAGCTGCGTACCGAAAACGTCGCTGCGGCTGGAGTCTTAAACCGCCTGTTCGAAAGCGAGGCTCGCGGCATTAAGCTGCGGCTTCAGGCGATCGTTCATAATTTTTATCGCATCGCCCAGTTGCATCGTGCGCCCGGCAATCACCACGCCGGGCTGCGCCAGCAGGCAGAGCGTCGCGTTCTCTCCTGGCTCTACCACCAGCAAATTCACGCACTCTTGCGTATCGCTTAACCAGACGCAGGCACCGTCGCCAGTGGCGGGCGTCCACGGGGAGTTGTGGCTCAAAAAGTGCCAGCTTTTCGGCATTTGCGGTTTAAGAAAGCGGATTGCCACCAGCGCATTGAGCACCAGCTCGGCGCGTTGCTCATTAGATAATTCTAAATCGCGGCATTTTTCATCGAAGGAGAAATAAAGCGCAGCGTCATCAACACAAAAACCAGACGGGGAAAAAGCATCAGGCGTCAGCATTTTACGGGCGAATCGGGAGCGAAATAACATACCATTGGCTAAATCGAGCATCATACGATCGTGCTCATCATCAAAATACCAGCGCCAATTATCGTCAGGTTTAATTCGCATTGTTTCCCCCTTTCCCCCTAAACATCCTGTTGTTTTTTCATCCGTTGTGCCGCCTCGCTTATTAACTTAATAATTGAAGACTGAAATGTTTAAATTAGCAACAGTGACGGAATATAAAACAACCAGGGCCGGAAATAAAGCCCTGGTTGCGCAGGAGGGGAAAAAGATCAGAGGTGAGTGACGATCTCTTTTACCAGCGGTGGGCCTTTAAAAATAAAACCAGAATAAATTTGCACCAGCGAAGCGCCCGCTTCCATCTTCTCGCGCGCGGCGATCACCGAGTCGATTCCACCGACGCCAATAATCGGTAAACGCCCGGATAATTCTTGTGACAGACGTCGGATAATTTGCGTACTTTTTAATTGCAGAGGGCGTCCACTTAAACCACCGGTTTCATCACAGTGCTTCATTCCCTGAACCAATGCCCGGTCAAGGGTGGTATTGGTGGCAATAACGCCATCAATATTGTGGCGAACTAAACTGTCAGCGACCTGGATTAGCTCTTCTTCAGAAAGATCGGGCGCAATTTTCACCGCCACCGGAACATATTTATGGTGGCGAGCTTGCAGATCATTCTGCTTAATTTTAATGGCGCTGAGTAAATCATCCAGCGCTTCGCCATATTGCAAGGTGCGCAAACCTGGAGTGTTTGGTGAAGAGATATTGATGGCGATATAACCGGCATAGGGGTAAATTTTCTCCATGCAGATCAAGTAGTCATCTTTACCCTGTTCCACCGGCGTATCTTTATTTTTGCCAATATTAATGCCGAGCACGCCGTCAAAATGCGCCTTTTTAACATTCTCGACCAGGTTGTCGACGCCAAGATTGTTAAAGCCCATGCGGTTAATCAGCCCTTCAGCCTCCACCAGGCGGAAGATCCTCGGCTTATCATTTCCCGGCTGCGGGCGGGGCGTCACGGTGCCAATCTCAATTGAGCCAAACCCCATCGCGCCCAGCGCATCGATGCACTCACCGTTTTTATCCAGACCAGCGGCAAGACCGAGCGGGTTTTTAAAGGTCAGTCCCATGCACTGCACCGGTTTTGCCGGTACACGCTGGCGGACAAGCGCTTCCAGCGGCGTGCCGGTAATACGGCGCAGCTGCTGGAACGTTAATTCATGAGCGCGTTCTGGATCGAACTGGAAAAGGGCTTTACGAACGAAGGGGTAGTACATGAACTCTCCTGGATTCCCGGTGTGCAAACCGGGGGCGTATTATCAGTGAAAGCGCAGCGAAAGGGAATTGACCTGTGGCAAAAAAAGCCTATTCCGCGCAATCGTTTTCCTCTCAGCCCCTCTCTTTATGCAAATTTCAGCAACTTTTCCCCAAATAAATCATTTAGGGGAATAAACCGCCTCTGTCACACTGCCTGAAATTGTTATCAATGTTATCTAAAAGCAAACATTTGGTTATAAGGAGTAAGCATGCGCGTTGTCACTCTGGCCGGCAGTCCCCGCTTTCCCTCGCGCTCCAGCGCACTTCTGGAGTATGCCCGCGATCGCCTTACCGCGCAGGGCGTTGAGGTTAACCACTGGCATCTGCACAATTTTGATCCTGAAGACCTGCTTTATGCCCGCTTCGACAGCCCGGCACTGCAAACCTTTATCGAGCAACTCAGAACGGCCGAGGGGCTGATTGTCGCCACCCCGGTCTATAAAGCAGCCTATTCCGGCGCCTTAAAAACCCTGCTCGACCTGCTACCCGAACGCGCACTGGCAGACAAAGTGGTCTTGCCGCTGGCAACGGGCGGCACGGTAGCGCATCTGCTGGCGGTGGATTACGCCCTGAAACCGGTGCTGAGCGCCCTCAAGGCACAGGAGATCCTCCACGGCGTCTTCGCTGACGACAGCCAGGTGCTCGATTATCAACATAAAGCGAGCCTGACGCCCAATCTGCAAGGCCGACTGGATAGCGCGCTTGAGACCTTCTGGCAGGCGCTGCACCGCCGCGATATTAAAGCCCCGGATTTCCACGCCCCGCAAGGAGTTGCTCATGTTTAACCGCCTCTCATTTTCCGCCACCGGGCTGCTACTTGGCGGGCTGCTCACCCTCTCCGCCTGGGCGCAGGACGCCGAGCCGGCACCGGAGGCTTTGCGCATTGGCTATCAAAAAGGAAGCGTCAGCATGGTGCTGGCGAAAAGCCACGGCCTGCTGGAGAAACGCTATCCGCATACCAAAATTTCCTGGATTGAGTTCCCGGCCGGGCCGCAAATGCTTGAAGCGCTGAATGTCGGCAGTATCGATCTTGGCAGCACCGGCGATATCCCGCCGATTTTCGCCCAGGCTGCGGGCGCAGATCTGGTCTATGTCGGCGTCGAGCCGCCAAAACCAAAAGCGGAAGTGATCCTCGTGGCTGAAGATAGCCCAATCAAAAGCGTAGCGGATTTGAAGGGCCATAAAGTCGCGTTCCAGAAGGGCTCCAGCTCCCATAACTTGCTGTTGCGGGCGCTGCAACAGGCCGGACTTAAATTCAGCGATATCCAGCCGGTGTTCCTCAGCCCGGCAGACGCGCGTGCCGCGTTCCAGCAACATAATGTCGACGCCTGGGCTATCTGGGATCCCTACTACTCTGCCGCCCTGTTACAAGGCGGTGTGCGGGTGCTGAAAGATGGCACCACCCTCAAACAGACCGGCTCGTTTTACTTAGCCGCGCGCCCGTATGCCGAGAAGAACGGCGCCTTTATTCAGGGCGTACTGGATACCTTCAGCGCAGCGGATGCGTTAACGATTAGTCAGCGCGACGAGAGTGTTGCCCTGTTTGCCAAAACCATGGGGCTGCCGCAGCCGGTGATCGCCACCTATTTCGATCACCGTCCGCCAACCAAAATCACCCCGGTAAACGAGGCTACGGCCGCACTGCAGCAGCAGACCGCCGATCTTTTCTATGAAAACCATCTGGTACCGAAAAAAGTCGATATCCGTAGCCGCATCTGGCAGCCGACCCAAGAAGGAGCGAAATCATGAGTCTGAATCTGTTCTGGTTTTTACCGACCCACGGTGATGGTCACTATCTTGGCACCGACCACGGCGCGCGGCCGGTTGATTATGGCTATTTGCAGCAGATCGCCCAGGCAACCGACAGGCTCGGCTTTAGCGGCGTGCTGATCCCGACCGGGCGATCCTGTGAAGATGCATGGCTGGTGGCCGCCTCGTTGATTCCGGTCACCCAGCGCCTGAAGTTTCTGGTTGCCCTGCGCCCGAGCGTGATCTCACCGACGGTCGCCGCGCGCCAGGCGGCGACGCTCGACAGGCTCTCCAATGGACGGGCGCTGTTTAACCTGGTGACCGGCAGCGATCCGCAGGAGCTGGCAGCCGACGGTGTGTTCCTCGATCACAGCGAACGCTATGAGGTGTCGTCGGAATTTACCCATATCTGGCGTCGTTTGCTGGAGGGCGACACCGTCGATTTCACCGGTAAGCATTTACAGGTACGCGGCGCGAAGCTGCTCTTCCCGCCGGTACAACAGCCGCGCCCGCCCCTCTACTTTGGCGGATCCTCCGATGTGGCCCAGGATCTGGCGGCAGAGCAGGTCGATCTCTATCTCACCTGGGGCGAGCCGCCGGAGCAGGTAAAAGAGAAGATTGAGCAGGTGCGCGCGAAGGCCGCTGCTCACGGGCGAAAAGTGCGCTTCGGTATCCGTCTGCATGTGATTGTGCGCGAAACCAATGCCGAGGCGTGGCAGGCAGCGGACCGCCTGATCTCACACCTTGATGATGCAACGATTGAAAAAGCGCAGGCAGCCTTTGCCCGTCAGGACTCGATTGGTCAGCAGCGTATGGCCGCCTTACACAACGGTCGTCGCGATAAGCTCGAAATCAGCCCTAATTTGTGGGCCGGGGTCGGTCTGGTGCGTGGCGGCGCGGGCACGGCGTTAGTGGGCGATGGCCCGACGGTTGCGGCGCGAATCAATGAATATGCCGCCCTCGGTATCGATAGCTTTATTCTCTCAGGCTATCCGCATCTGGAAGAGGCGTATCGCGTCGGCGAACTGCTTTTCCCGCATCTGGATGTCGCTATCCCCGAGATCCCGCAACCGCAGCCGTTACAGCCGCAAGGTGAAACGGTGGCGAACGAGTTTATTCCGCGTAACGTGGCGCAAAGCTGAGGTTGTGATGGCGAAAGAGAATAAGTGGTTGTTGCGCCTGGCTCCCTGGCTGCTGCCAGCGCTGATAGTCGCGGTCTGGCAACTCGCCTCGACCTTCGGCTGGCTCTCAAGCCGTATCTTTCCGTCGCCGGAAGGGGTGGTGGAAGCGTTCTGGACGCTCAGCGCCAGCGGTGAGCTGTGGCAGCATCTGGCGATCAGCGCCTGGCGCGCGGCGATTGGTTTCTCCATCGGCGGCAGCATTGGCCTGACGCTTGGGCTGATTAGCGGTCTCTCGCGCTGGGGAGAGCGCCTGCTGGATACCTCGATTCAGATGCTGCGTAACGTGCCGCATCTGGCGCTGATCCCGCTGGTGATCTTGTGGTTTGGTATTGATGAGACGGCGAAGATTTTTCTCGTTGCGCTCGGGACGCTGTTTCCGATCTATATCAACACCTGGCACGGGATCCGTAATATCGACCGCGGACTGGTGGAGATGGCGCGCAGCTATGGCCTCTCAGGCTTTGCGCTCTTCGCCCATGTGATCCTGCCCGGTGCCCTGCCGTCGATTATGGTTGGCGTGCGCTTTGCGCTCGGCCTGATGTGGCTGACGCTGATTGTCGCCGAAACCATCTCAGCGAATGCCGGTATCGGTTATCTGGCGATGAACGCGCGCGAGTTTCTGCAAACCGATGTGGTGGTGGTGGCCATCATTCTCTACGCCCTGCTCGGCAAGCTGGCCGATATCAGCGCACTGGCGCTGGAGCGTCTGTGGCTGCGCTGGCACCCCGCATACCATACGAAGGAGGCAACAGCATGAATACTGCCCGACTGAATCAAGGCATCCCGCTGCTGTTAAATGGCGTCACCAAACGTTATGGCGCCAACACGGTGTTAAATGGGCTCGATCTGCATATTGCCGCCGGGCAGTTTATCGCGGTGGTGGGCCGCAGCGGCGGTGGTAAAAGCACGCTGCTGCGTCTGTTAGCGGGGCTGGAGACGCCTAACAGCGGTGAGCTGCTGGCAGGCACCACGCCCCTTGCCAGCATTCAACACGATACGCGCATGATGTTTCAGGACTCACGTCTGCTGCCGTGGAAATCGGTAATTGATAATGTCGGCCTCGGGCTGAAAGGCCGCTGGCGAGAGGCAGCAGAAAGCGCGTTACGCTCGGTGGGGCTGGAGCAGCGCGCGGCAGAGTGGCCGGCGGCGCTCTCGGGCGGGCAAAAGCAGCGTGTTGCGCTGGCGCGCGCGCTGGTGCATAAACCGGGTTTGCTGCTGCTTGATGAACCGTTAGGCGCGCTGGATGCCCTCACCCGGCTGGAGATGCAGGCGCTGATCACACAGTTGTGGCAGGAGCAGGGATTTACGGTGGTGTTGGTGACGCACGATGTCAGTGAAGCGGTAGCGATGGCAGACCGCGTATTGCTGATTGAGGAGGGGAAAATTGGCCTCGATGTGAGTGTCGATTTGCCGCGCCCGCGCCGCCTTGGATCGGTCAGGCTTGCCGAGCTCGAAGAGCAGGTGTTGAACCGCGTAATGCAGCGCGGCGAGTCCGAAAACAGCGTTGTGCCCCGAACCCGCCACGCATGATGTTAGTAACGAACAGTACCAGCCCGTAGGCCCGATAAGCGCAGCGCCATCGGGCATTATTACCGGATGGCGGCTTTCGCCTTATCCGGCCTACAGTTAAACCCATGCACGCTTTCCGTAGGCCCGATAAGCGAAGCGCCATCGGGCATTATTGCCGGATGGCGGCTTTCGCCTTATCCGGCCTACAGCCGAACCCATGCACACTTTCCTTAGGCCCGATAAGCATAGCGCCATCGGGCATTACTGCCGCATGGCGGCTGACGCCTTATACGGCCTACAACCGAACCCATGCACGCTTTCCGTAGGCCCGATAAGCGTAGCGCCATCGGGCATTGCTGCCGGATAGCGGCTGATGCCTTATCCGGCCTACAACTGACCCCATGCACGCTTTCCGTAGGCCCGATAAGCGTAGCGCCATCGGGCATTGCTGCCGGATGGCGGCTTTCGCCTTACCCGGCCTACAACGCGCGCAGGTCGGATAAGGTATGCCGTACGATTACGCCAGCGCTTTGCTGACTTTCTCGTAGAGATCGCCGGAGAGATTCGGCAACGCTTTCAGCTGTTCAAGGGCTTTACGCATCAACGCCTGACGACCTTCATCGTAACGCTTGAAGCGGATCAGCGGCTCAATCAGACGCGACGCAACCTGCGGGTTACGGCTGTTAAGCTCCGTCAGCATTTCGGCCAGGAAGCGGTACCCGCTGCCATCTTCAGCATGGAACGCCGCCGGGTTGCTGCTGGCAAACGCGCCAATCAACGAGCGGATACGGTTCGGGTTGCTGAGGGTGAAAGAGCGGTGTTGCAGCAAGCCGCGCACCGTTTCCAGCGCATTCACCGCCGGGCTGGTAGCCTGCAGAATAAACCACTTATCCATCACCAGACCGTCCTGATGCCACTTGTCATCATACTCCTGCATCAGCAGATCGCGGCCAGGCAGTTGGGCGGCAACCGCCGCCGCGAGCGCGGCCAGCGCATCGGTCATATTATCCGCCTCGTGATACTGCTGGCTGACCAGTTTATCCGCCAGCTGCGCATCGCCAAAGGCGAGATAACGCAGGCAGGTATTGCGCAGGGAGCGCTTGCCAATATCCTCATGCTCCACGCGATAGCTGTCGAGTTTATGGGCGTTGTAGACCGCGAGGAATTCGTCAGCCAGTTCGGTGGCCAGCGTGCGGGTCAGCGCTTCACGGACGGCAGCGATAGCCACCGGATCGATGATGTCGAACAACTCGGCAATCTCATTGACCGACGGCAGGGTCAGGATCTCAGCGGCAAGCGCCGGATCGATCTGATCATCGAGCAGGATTGCGCGGAACGCATCGGCAACATGCAGCGGCAGCGAAAGCGCCAGCCCCTGCTGATGACGCGCAACGTTCAGCTTGATATGCGTCGCCAGCAGGCTTTGCGCCGCATCCCAGCGCGCGAAGTCGTTCTTCGCATGGCGCATCAGGAAGGTGAGCTGCTGATCGCTCCATTTATACTCCAGCTTCACCGGTGCCGAGAAATCACGCAGCAGCGACGGAACAGGCTGGAAGTAGACGTTATCAAACACAAAGGTCTGCTCCGTCTGTGTCACGTTCAGCACGTTGTGTACCGGGTGGCCCTCTTTCTGCAGCGGGATCACCTTCCCTTCGTTATCGTAAAGTTCGATATCAAACGGAATATGCAGCGGCAGCTTCTCCTGCTGCTCCGCCGTTGGCGGGGTGCGCTGGCTGATGGTCAGCGTGTACTGCTCAGTGTTCGGGTTGTAATCATCCTGCACCGAGACAATCGGCGTGCCGGCCTGGCTATACCAGCGGCGGAAATGGGAGAGGTCGATATTGGACGCATCTTCCATCGCCTGCACAAAATCATCGCAGGTCGCCGCACTGCCGTCATGGCGCTCAAAATAGAGCTGCATCCCTTTCTGGAAGTTCTCTTCCCCCAGCAGGGTGTGCAGCATACGGATCACTTCCGCCCCTTTTTCATACACCGTCAGGGTATAGAAGTTATTCATCTCAATAACTTTTTCAGGGCGAATCGGGTGCGCCATCGGGCTGGCGTCTTCGGCGAACTGCATCCCGCGCATGGTGCGCACATTATTGATGCGGTTAACGGCGCGGGAGCCGAGATCGGAGCTGAACTCCTGATCGCGGAACACTGTCAGCCCCTCTTTCAGGCTCAGCTGGAACCAGTCGCGGCAGGTAACGCGGTTGCCGGTCCAGTTATGGAAATATTCATGTCCAATCACGCGCTCAATATCGAGATAGTCTTTATCGGTCGCGGTATCGGTGCGGGCGAGAACATATTTGGAGTTGAAAATATTCAACCCTTTGTTCTCCATCGCGCCCATATTGAAGAAGTCGACGGCGACGATCATATAGATGTCGAGATCGTACTCCAGACCGAAACGCTGCTCGTCCCACTTCATTGAGTTTTTCAGCGAGGTCATCGCCCATGGCGCGCGATCGAGGTTCCCGCGATCGACATAGAGTTCCAGCGCCACTTCACGGCCGGAACGGGTAGTAAAGGTATCGCGCAGCACGTCAAAATCACCGGCCACCAGCGCAAAGAGGTAGCAGGGTTTAGGGAACGGATCCTGCCACTGCACCCAGTGACGGCCATTGTCCAGCTCGCCCTGATCGACACGGTTACCGTTGGAGAGCAGGAATGGGTAGCGGGTTTTATCGGCAATCAGTTTGGTGGTAAAGCGCGCCAGCACGTCCGGGCGATCGAGATACCAGGTGATATGACGGAACCCTTCCGCTTCACACTGGGTACAGAGCGCTTCACCGGATTGATAGAGCCCTTCGAGCGCGGTATTCGCCGCAGGGCTGATCTCATTAACGATGCGTAAGGTAAAACGGTCCGGCAGACCGTCGATCACCAGCTGACCGCCCTCTTCTTTATAGTTCGTCCAGGGTTGGTCATTAATATGCAGGGAGATTAAGGTCAGATCGCCGCCATCCAGGCGCAGCGGCGCAGCAGATGCGCTTTGGCGTGACACGTTGCTCAGCGCAGTGACGACGGTTTTCGCGGCGTCAAGGTCGAAGGTCAAGTCAATATCACTAATCAGGTAGTCCGGCGCACGGTAGTCGTGGCGGTATTTGGCTTGTGGCTGTTGTGTCATAAAAAACCTTTAGCATCTTCTGTTGGTTACGGTTCCAGTCTATTCCGGTTGCTACAAACGCGCCACGCAGAATGTTTATCTTTTCAGAGGGAAAAGCTCTGTCTGCTACATTTTTATAACAGTGGGCACGAAAAGCCATCGACCCTTTTTCGACGATATGGTGTGATGGGGTTCACTAAATGAGTAAACAAGGTATACTCCAGCGACTTACTTGCTTTGTTTAATCTACTAAACGCTCCTGTAAGAGGATGCTACTGCGCGCCATGACTCAACTCGCTTTTTCTGGTCTGCAAACGCTGCTGGATACCGATGCCTACAAACTGCACATGCAGCAAGCGGTGTTCCATCACTACTATGATGTGCATGTCTCGGCGGAATTTCGCTGTCGCGGCGACGATCTGCTGGGCATTTACGCTGACGCGATCCGCGAGCAGGTCGATGCGATGCGCCATCTGCGCTTGCAGGATGACGAATTCCTCTGGCTCTCCGGCCTGCCCTTCTTCAAACCTGACTACCTCGCCTGGCTGCGTAACTTCCGTTACGATCCGCAGCAGGTCACTATCAGCAACGATAATGGCAAGCTCTCGATTCGCCTCTCCGGCCCATGGCGCGAGGTGATTATGTGGGAAGTGCCGCTGCTGGCGTTGATTAGCGAAGTGGTGCACCGCTGCCGCTCGCCTGAAGCGGGCGTTCAGCAGGCCCTGCTGCATCTGGAGAGTAAACTGGCAGATTTCGCTGCGCGCACCGCGTCGATGGATATGTCCGGTTTCCGGCTGATGGATTTCGGTACCCGCCGTCGCTTCTCTGCCGACGTCCAGCAAGCAATTGTTGAGCGGCTTAAACAGGAGCCGTGGTTCGTTGGCACCAGCAATTACGATCTCGCCCGTCGCCTGTCGCTGACGCCGATGGGTACGCAGGCCCATGAGTGGTTCCAGGCGCATCAGCAGATTAGCCCCGATCTGGCGACCAGCCAGCGTGCCGCGCTGGCTGCCTGGCTTGCTGAGTACCCGGATAAACTGGGTATCGCCCTGACGGACTGCATCACCATGGATGCCTTCCTGCGCGATTTCGGCCCGGAGTTCGCGACCCGCTATCAGGGGCTGCGCCATGATTCTGGCGATCCCGCTGAGTGGGGCGAGAAAGCGATTGCCCATTATGAAAAGCTCGGTATCGATCCGCTGTCGAAAACGCTGGTCTTCTCCGATAACCTCGATCTCAATAAGGCACTGGATCTCTACCGCCATTTCGCCTCGCGTATCCAGCTTGGCTTTGGCATCGGTACGCGCCTCACCTGCGATATTCCGGGCGTTAAGCCGCTCAATATCGTGATTAAGCTGGTGGAGTGTAACGGTAAACCGGTGGCGAAATTATCCGATAGCCCCGGCAAAACGATTTGCCATGACAAAGCGTTCGTCCGCGCGCTGCGCGAGGCCTTCGACCTGCCGCAGGTGCGAAAGGCGAGTTAATCATCAGGGAGCCAGTCGGCTCCCTTTTTTCATGACAAATTATTAATGCTGGCTGCGAATTCTGCTTGTCTGATGGCGCTCGCCAGGTAACATAGGTGATCCCGCCCATTTCGGGTGGACAAGTGTTTATTTTTTCCGACTATTAATAGAGAGAATATTATGAGCGTTGTGCCTGTAGCCGACGTATTCCATGGTCGCGTTGCCGTTGACAGTGAAGTGACGGTTCGCGGATGGGTGCGCACCCGCCGAGATTCTAAAGCTGGTATCTCCTTCCTCGCCGTTTATGACGGCTCCTGCTTTAATCCTGTACAGGCCGTTATTAATAATTCTCTGCCCAATTACAATGATGACGTTTTGCATCTGACCACCGGTTGCTCGGTTGTGGTTACCGGCAAAGTTGTGGCCTCGCCGGGCGAAGGCCAGAGCCTGGAGATCCAAGCAACATCCGTGGAAGTGACCGGCTGGGTTGAAGATCCGGACACCTACCCGATGGCGGCAAAACGTCACAGCATCGAATACCTGCGTGAAGTGGCACATCTGCGCCCGCGCACTAACCTGATCGGTGCCGTCGCGCGCGTTCGTCATACGCTGGCGCAGGCGCTGCACCGTTTCTTCGACGAGCAGGGCTTCTTCTGGGTCTCTTCTCCGCTGATCACCGCCTCTGATACTGAAGGTGCAGGCGAAATGTTCCGCGTCTCGACGCTGGATATGGAAAACCTGCCGCGTAACGCCGAAGGCAAAGTTGATTACGACAAAGACTTCTTTGGCAAAGAGGCGTTCCTGACGGTTTCCGGTCAGCTGAACGCAGAGACTTATGCCTGCGCGCTCTCAAAGGTTTATACCTTTGGCCCGACTTTCCGCGCGGAAAACTCCAACACCAGCCGCCACCTGGCTGAGTTCTGGATGCTGGAGCCGGAGATCGCCTTCGCGAACCTCGACGATAACGCCCGTCTGGCAGAAGCGATGCTGAAATACGCCTTTAAAGCGGTGCTGGAAGAGCGTCTGGACGATCTGCAGTTCTTCGCCGAGCGCGTCGATAAAGATGCTATCGGTCGTCTGGAGCGCTTTATCGCGGCTGACTTCGCGCAGGTCGATTACACCGATGCGGTGGCGATCCTTGAGAAGTGCGGTGAGAAGTTCGAAAACCCGGTCTACTGGGGAGTCGATCTCGCCTCCGAACACGAGCGCTATCTGGCTGAGAAGCACTTCAAAGCGCCAGTTGTCGTTAAAAACTACCCGAAAGAGATTAAAGCGTTCTATATGCGCCTTAATGATGACGGTAAAACCGTGGCGGCGATGGACGTGCTGGCACCGGGCATCGGCGAAATCATCGGCGGATCGCAGCGTGAAGAGCGTCTCGACGTGCTGGACGCGCGTATGGCTGAAATGGGGCTCAATAAAGAGGACTACTGGTGGTATCGCGATCTGCGCCGCTACGGCACCGTACCGCATGCCGGTTTTGGTCTCGGCTTTGAGCGTTTGATCGCCTATGTTACCGGCGTGCAGAACGTCCGCGATGTTATCCCGTTCCCGCGTACGCCGCGCAACGCAACCTTCTGATTGCGTCAATGTCAAACAAGGCCAGCATATTTGCTGGCCTTTTTATTATCTGCTGTCAACTTTTGTTAACGCGGTCACACTTTACCCCGCCTGATAAATCGCCCTTTATACGTTTCTTTGCGTTTTTTTACGCCTGAATTGCTTCGCAACAAAAATCACGGACGTGAATATCTCAAAGTGTTTCATTCGAATGATTAGCACATTTGGTTAAAATCAGCACAGCTATCTGGACGTCCAAACACAAATATAAGAAAAACCCTTATCTGCCACTTTTGTGCATAAGGTATGCCTTTATTTAATTAAACATAAGTAATTCATATAAATAGGAATGGTGAAGCTGTTTTTTTACGCGGCAACTGCGGAATTTAGAGATGGTTCACAAAGTTCCGTCAAATTCACAAATTATTACACAATATTTCTTCTTGTTACTTCTTTAAGACATTTGTAGCACTTTCAGGCTAGCGAAACGCTTACTTGTTTGGAAAGATGCCTCTCAGACACAGAAAGACACCAAACTCTCATCTGTAGTTCCGTAAATTTTTTTTGACGGATTTACACGGCGGCAGTGGCAGGTGTCCAAAAAAAACCAATGAGGGTAATAAATAATGATGAAGCGCAATATCCTGGCAGTGGTTATCCCTGCCCTGCTCGTAGCGGGTGCAGCTAACGCTGCTGAGATCTATAACAAAGATGGCAACAAAGTTGATATCTACGGTAAAGCAGTTGGTCTGCACTACTTCACCAAAGACAATGGCGCTAAGGGCTATGGCCCTAACGGTGACAAAACTTACGCTCGTCTGGGCTTCAAAGGCGAAACCAAAATTAACGACCAACTGACCGGTTACGGCCAGTGGGAATATAACTTCCAGGGTAACAACTCTGAAGGCGGTAGCGATGTTCAGAAGGGTAACAAAACCCGTCTGGCGTTTGCAGGTCTGAAATTCGGCGATGCAGGTTCTTTCGACTATGGTCGTAACTACGGCCTGGTTTATGACGCAATCGGCGTAACCGATATGCTGCCGGAATTCGGTGGCGACACCAGCAACAGCGACAACTTCTTCACGGGTCGTACTGGCGGTCTGGCAACTTACCGTAACAGCAACTTCTTCGGCCTGGTTGATGGCCTGAACTTCGGCGTACAGTACCTGGGCAAAAACGAACGTTCTGATATCGGATTTGCTAATGGCGACGGTTGGGCAACCTCTCTGAGCTACGACTTCGACGGCTTCGGCATTGTCGGTGCGTACGGCGCAGCAGACCGCACTAATGCTCAGCAAACTTCTACCATCTACGGTACATCCGGGGATAAAGCTGAGCAGTGGGCGACTGGTCTGAAATATGACGCGAACAACATCTACCTGGCTGCACTCTATGGCGAAACCCGCAACGCACAGCGCCTGACTACTACTCTTCCGGGCACTACTAATGAAGTTACTGGTCTGCTGAACAAAACTCAGGACTTCTCTATTGTTGCACAGTACCAGTTCGATTTCGGTCTGCGTCCGTCCATCGCTTACTACAAATCTAAAGCGAAAGACGTTGCAGGCGTAGGTAGCGAAGATTACCTCAACTACATCGAAGTTGGCGCGACATACTACTTCAACAAAAACATGTCCACCTATGTTGACTACGCTATCAACCAGATTGATAAAGACAACAAACTGGGCGTAGGTTCTGACGACACCGTAGCTGTTGGTATCGTTTACCAGTTCTAATCAGTCACCCTCGACTGTTATAGGCATTTAAAACAGGGCTTCGGCCCTGTTTTTTTATGCCTGCGGCAAAAAGCGCGACGACTTTTGAAAAGCGTCGCGCTTTTTATTGCAAACGGTTGGCAATTCCCCTGCCAGCCGTTAACCTGATAACGGAATTCCCTTCTGTCATCAAAATGGAACCTCGTCATGTTTGAGAATATTACCGCTGCCCCTGCCGACCCTATTCTGGGCCTGGCCGATCTGTTTCGCGCCGATGAACGCCCGCACAAAATTAACTTAGGCATCGGTGTCTATAAAGATGAAACCGGTAAGACGCCGGTGCTGACCAGCGTGAAGAAAGCAGAGCTCTATCTGCTGGAAAACGAAGCCACCAAAAACTACCTCGGCATCGACGGCATTCCAGAATTTGGCCGCTGCACCCAGGAGTTACTCTTCGGCAAAGGCAGCGCCATTATCAATGACAAACGCGCACGGACGGCACAAACCCCAGGCGGCACCGGCGGTCTGCGCGTTGCCGCAGATTTCCTCGCTAAAAACACCAGCGTAAAACGCGTCTGGGTCAGCAACCCGAGCTGGCCGAACCATAAAGGCGTGTTCAACTCTGCTGGCCTGGAAGTGTGTGAATACGCTTACTACGATGCACAGAACCATACCCTCGATTTTGAAGGCCTGCTGGCCAGCCTCGAGCAGGCGCAGGCGGGTGACGTGGTGCTGTTCCACGGCTGCTGCCACAACCCGACCGGTATTGATCCGACGCTGGAGCAGTGGGAGACGCTGGCGAAGCGCTCTGTAGAGAAAGGATGGCTGCCGCTGTTCGACTTCGCCTATCAGGGTTTCGCTCGCGGTCTGGAAGAGGATGCTGAGGGGCTGCGAGCCTTCGCTGCGCTGCATAAAGAGCTGCTGGTCGCCAGTTCCTACTCGAAAAACTTCGGCCTCTACAACGAGCGTGTAGGTGCCTGTACGCTGGTCTGCGCCGATGCAGATACTGCCGATCGCGCATTCAGCCAGATGAAATCAGTGATCCGCGCGAACTACTCCAACCCGCCAGCCCACGGCGCGTCAGTGGTTGCAACCATCCTCAGCAACACTGCCCTGCGTGCGATCTGGGAGCAGGAGCTGACCGACATGCGCCAGCGCATTCAGCGTATGCGTCTGCTGTTTGTGAATACGCTGCAGGAGAAAGGCGCGAACCGCGACTTTAGCTTTATCACTCGCCAGAATGGCATGTTCTCATTCAGCGGACTGACCAAAGAGCAGGTGCTGCGCCTTCGTGAAGAGTTCGGCATCTATGCCGTGGCTTCCGGGCGTATCAACGTCGCCGGCATGACGCCAGATAATATGGCACCGCTGTGCGAGGCGATTGTCGCCGTCCTGTAAGCAAGACGCAGGAAGTAAAAAGGGTCGCTTACGCGACCCTTTTTTGTTTACCACACCGGTTGTTCATCCTGCAGGAACGGGTTGTGCAACCGCTCATTCCCCAATGTCGAGAGTGGCCCGTGACCCGGAATAAAGGTCACGTCATCACCAAGCGGCAACAGCTTATGCTTGATGGAGTGAATCAGTTGCGCATGATCCCCTTTCGGGAAATCGCTGCGTCCTACGCCGCCTTTAAAGACCACGTCGCCCGAGATCAGCAAACGTGACTGCGCGTCAAAAAAGACGATATGCCCCGGTGTATGTCCCGGACAGTGCAGCACCTGCAGGCTGATATTGCCTACGGCTACGCTGTCGCCTTCATTTAACCAACGATCGGGCGTCAGCGGCTGGCAATCTTCGAGGCCAAACATGCGGCTCTGCGCCGGTAATCCCTGTAGCCAGAACTCATCTTCTTTTTCCGGGCCGATAATCGGCACACCATAATGCTGCGCCAGTTCCGCCGCCGCGCCAACATGATCGAGATGACCATGCGTCAGCAGGATTTGCGTCACCGTCACACCACACGCATCCACTTCCTGAATAATGCGCTCTGCGTCGCCACCGGGATCAACCACGGCAGCGACTTGCGTCTGTTCACACCAGATTAGCGAACAATTCTGGGAGAACGCGGTAACCGGAATAATACGATAGTTCATACTGCTCCTGTAGCTCAGACTGAGTTTTACCAGTGCCTTACCGGCCCGGTGTCAATATGCACAAAATTGCTTTTGGGGTAGTATCCTACACCACCCGCGCGCAGAGATAACGCAGCTTTGCGAATATTACTCAGGGAAATCCCTTCAATATGGAAATCCATCGCCTGGCCTTTGGTGTGATAGCTTTTTTTCGCCACACCGCGGCTATGAGCACGCAGCTCATTATTGGTATCAACAGAGCGATAACCGGAGATGAGTTGAACAGGTTTATTCGTGCCTAACAGGCCTTGCAGGCGGAACAGGTGATCAAATAGCTGAGGATCCATGTGCGTAATTTTATTTGCGCGGTAATCACGGAAGAAATGGTTGAGTTTTGCTAATTCATCCTGAATATAGCCTCTACCATCAAAGAACTCAGCTTTAATAGACTCCCCGGTATTAAGATTATTCAATCTCAAAATACGCGGGCGCGGCGTGGAGAGCGTCGCAAAAGCGGAGGTGGGCAGCAGAGCAACACCGAGTGTAGCACCACCCAACGCCAGCAATTTGCGGCGATTAGCGTCAAATTTATCCATGATAATCAGATCTACAGAAAAAGTGCATTGAACGATTTTTATGCACTGCTTTAGCGCACGAGAGGCACCTTACCGGGCATCAAACGCCGCGTCAAGGCGGCCTCTCCCCAGCAATCCCGGGCTCTGTAGCCTGAACTACCCGGGAATTGCCTGTCACTATGACAACGGAAAATCGCAAACTGCTTCATTTACCTGATTAATTTTTCAGCTTTCGCCAGAACAAGCGCACCGGTGCGTGCCGTCAGATCATAATTGTAAATATCTGTGCGGTATTGCGTGCGTCCATCCGCGCCAACAAACGCGGTCAAATAATAAAGATTGACCGGAATATCGTGGCGAATATTCACGTAGCGCGTATCGCCCTGCTTTAACGCATCCGAAATACGCGTATCGCTCCAGCCCGCATCCTGCAATAGCATATTGGCAAGCTCAGAGGATTTATTCACCCTCACGCAGCCGGAGCTGAGCGCACGGGCCTGTTTCTGGAACAGAGCGTGGTTCGGCGTGTCATGCAGGTAAATCGCGTCAGAACTCGGCATATTGAACTTATAACGCCCAAGCGAGTTGGTCACGCCTGGCGCCTGCTGGAAACGGAAAGGCAAGTTGGATGGTGTAATCGTCGCCCAGTCGACCATTGTGGGATCGATCGGCTCTTTGCTGTTCCAGCCGCGCAGCACGGTGTAACCGTGGCGCTCAAGGTAGGTGGGATCGTTCCACAGCTTCGGCAGGATATCTTTGCGCGCCAGCGTCGGCGGCACGTTCCACGGTGGGTTAACCACAACGTTGTTAAGCGCGCTGCTCATCATCGGCGTTTTGCGATCCGGGCGACCGACAATCACTCTCGACGACAGCACTTCATTGCCGTTGAGGTAGTAGACCAGCGAATACTCCGGAATGTTAACCATAATGCCGGTCGAAAGCGTCGAGGGCAGCAAGCGCAGACGCTGAATATTAAGCGCCAGCAGACCGGCGCGCTGCGCAGGCGTGACGTTCAGCCAGTCGCGCGTGCTTTTACCGATCACGCCATCAGCATGCAAACCCTGCCAGGCCTGAAAACGTTTTACCGCCTCAACCAGCGTGCGGTCATAAGCCTCTCGCGCGGCGGGCTTTTTCTTAGGGGCCGGCTCTGCTGACGTGCTGACCGCGCTATTGCCATCCGGCAGCGCAATCTCCGCGCCGCTCTCCAGCATGCCGTTGCGCTGCAGGATCTCACGCAGCGCCGGAACGTCATTACTCCACTGTCCCGGGCGCAATGACGCTGTACCGGTCATCTCCGGCCACGGGCGCGAATCTGCCACCAGCGTCAGCAAGGATTGATGCATCGCCGCATATTGCGGGTGATGCGGTGCCAGCGTGGCAATAAAAGCAGGCAGGGAGCCGTTATCAAGCGCAGATTGCCACTGGTTGATCACCGAAATAGCGGGCGTCGCGAGCGTATAAGGTTTATCGCTATAGAGCCAGCGCTGGCCCTTCGCCTGGATACCGGCCACAAACTGCAGGTAGCCCATCATCGCATCGGAGAGTACAACATCCCGCGCCATGCCGGTCACATCGGGGTTGGTCAGCAGTTCGACCCAGGTGGTAAATTGCGGCTGAAAGCCGCCAATCGCCACTTCTGCCAGCTGCTGCTGGAAAGCCTGAACCGCTTCGCGGTTCTCCCACATCGGCTTCTGGCCGCGTGCGGCATAGAGCGCCGCGAGCTGATCCATATAGACCGGCGTCCAGTTTGCCGGCAGCTGAGATTGCAGCTGTGACCGCACATCGGCAACCGAGACACCGTTCGGATAGGGTTTCACACCGATCATCATCGCCGTCGCCGGAGATTGCTCCAGCGGCTGCGGTAATAGGGTGGGTTGATCGCCCGGCGTCGCCGAGGTATCAACCGGTACAACTTCAGGCTCATCGGCCTGCGCATTAAACAGCGGAGCAAATGCGAATGCCAGGCACAAACTCAACGCCGACATTCGACGACCATACGACTTCAAAAGCAACATCCCTGCCCCCTGTTCTCACCTTGCATGTGACTAAATGTCACCTTTTTCTCAGTATATAAAGACAAAAAAACATTTGTCTGCCCTACTGTAAAGAAGTTTAAAGATTAAACGCCGACTGGCAATCTTTTTCAGAAAACAAAAAGAGCGGCACTGAGGCCGCTCTTTTTATATTGTGCTGCGATTAGGAAACGTCCGCCGTCCCCGGGAGCGTTTCCGGCAACTGCGGAGCAAAGCCACGCAGGCCGACAACATGCACATGTTCCTGATTCTGCACCACTTTACGCACCAGCTTGTAGGTGGTGCCTTTCTCCGGGCTGATGTTCTCCGGCGCGGCGATAATCAGCTGCATCTCCAGACGCTCACACAGCTCGAACAGAGTGGCGATAGAGCGGGCATCAAGACGTGCCGCTTCATCAAGGAACAGCAGGCGACACGGCGAGATATCCTTGCCGCGCAGGCGGCGGGCCTCATCTTCCCAGCTCTGTACCACCATCACCAGAATGGACATCCCGGTACCGATCGCTTCCCCGGTCGACAGCGCGCCCGACTCGGCGCGCAGCCAGCCGTCGGAGCCACGGTTAACTTCCACTTCCATCTCCAGATAGTTGCGGTAGTCGAGCAGCTCTTCGCCAATGGTCTGCGGCGTACGCTGGCCCATATCGATTTGCGGGTTGAGGCGCTGATAGAGCTTCGCCAGCGCTTCCGAGAAGGTCAGGCGGCTGCTGTTAAACAGATCCTGATGCTGCTCGTGCTGCTCTGAAAGCACATTCAGCAGCGTGGCGTGGGTCTCCCGCACGTTCACATTTAAGCGCACGCTGTTGACCTGGCCGAACGAGACGCTCTGCAAGCCCTGGTTGAGCATGCGGATACGGTTCTGCTCACGCTGAATGGTTTTGCGAATAATATTCGCCACGCTGCGGGAGCTGATCGCCAGCTTCTGCTCGCGGGAGGTGAGCTCTTCCGTCAGGCGGCTCAGCTCAATCTCCATCTGCTCAATCGCTTCGACCGGATCGTCGGTGCGAATAATATCCTGACGGATACGTTCGCGCAGATGCTGGTAGACCGCGACAAAGAACTGGATTTTACGCTCCGGACGTTTTGGATCTTCCGACATGCGCAGCACATCGCGCAGGTGTTCATTATCCGACACCGCCAGGCGCAGCGCACCAAGGGCCTTATCCGACATGGATCGCAGTTCGTCCGCAGAGAGGTAGGCCAGCTCGCGACGGTGGAGACGACGCTCAACGCCGTTATCTTTCACCATACGCATCACCGCGCACCAGCCCGCTTTCGCACTCACCACCTGCTCACGCATTTCGTGATAATCGCGCTCCAGACGGCGTAACTTGCGTGTCAGGTTATCCATCTCGGCTTCACAGAAGGTGAGCGCTTTTTCCAGCTGATTACGGCGCGAGCGGTTGCCGGAGAGCTGGGCATGCAGTTCGTCACGACGCTGACGCGCGCGCTCCTCTGCCCCGCTGTCGGCACGCACTCCGATATCCTGCAGCTCTTTTTGCAGGTCATTAAGCAGCTCTTTTTTGGTATCAAACGAACTCTTCAGCGAGGCGAGCACCTGGTTGTACTGGCCGTACTGCGCGGCATGGCTGCGCATCGCTTCGCGCGCACGGGTACGCTCCGCTTCAGCCTGCTCCAGGCGCTGGCGCAGCTTCTCGTTGAGATCGTTATTGCCGTTAAACATCTCGGCGGAGTCGGAGTAGCTGAAGTGCGCCCGGCGCTGAACCACTTCCGCCAGCGCGAAGGCCTGCTGGCGCGCATCACGCTGCACCTGCTGCGACGCGGCGTAGTCAGCTTTAAGCTGTTCAAACTGCTCCGGATCGCTCTGCAACACGGAGACCATTGGCTCGAGCTTCGCCAGCTGATTGCCGAACTGCTGAATAAAGCGCGCGGCTTCCTGCGCTTCATCCAGCCGCTCCTGGATCTCATCGACGCGATCGGCGAGGGTCTCATCCGCCAGCAGGCTCAGGCGCGGTAGCAGGCGGTTAAGCTGGGCTACGCCCTCTTTCGCCTGCTCGAACTGAACGCGATTCTGCTGGTTATCATTTTCATGATTGCTGATCGCACGCTCAAGCTCGCCACGGCGGCTGTTGAGGCTGCGGATCTCCGCTTCCGGATCGTCGTCAAACGCCACGCCAATATGGCTGCCGATAAAGCGGCTGAAGGCCTGATGCAGGCGCTGGGTTTTCTGCACGTCAAACGACAGAGTGGCGAAACGTTCCGCCAGCGTTTCCCGCTCGGCATGCAGGCTTTCAATCCGGCTTTCACGCGCGGCACGGCCAAAGATCGGCAGCGTCGGGAAGCGGGAGTAGCGCCACTGGCGGTCGGCGATTTTCACCACTACCGCTTTTTCCAGCTCATCCACGCTGAAGACGCTGTCATCGAAGGATTGCGGATCCCCTTCGATCAGATAGAGATCTTCCGGGCAATCCTCCAGCCCTTCGAGCATTCCGGCGACCAGCGAGAGATCCGGCACCACGATAGCGTGGCGTGACGGGCCATACAGCGCCGAGTAGTAAGGGGCATCTTCGAGGCTAACGTCATCATAGATTTCCGAGAGCAGAACGCCGCCAAAGCGTTCGGCCAGCGCATTGAGGCGCTGATCTTCCGCACCGCCCGGCTGGCTTAAACGCTCAATCTCATCATCGACCGCACGTTTACGCGCGCCGATCTCATCGCGCTCAACGATAGCTTCGCGCTCGCGCTCCAGCAGCTGTTGCAGATACTCGGTAACGTCCTGGCCCGACTCAAACTGCTCGCCGCTCTGTTCACACAGCTGCGACAGGCTGTTCTGCGCCGCCAGCCAGACCGGCGCGCGTTTGGTGAGGGTCTGAATGCGCGACTGTAACTGCTCCAGCTCCTGACGCAGCGCCATACGCTGCTCACCGGCGGCAGAAACGTTATCTGAGAGCGCGGCAATCTGCGCTTCCAGCTGCTGATGCAGCGCTTCCAGCTCATCGGCATCAATCTGTTTGCCCTGGCGTTTGCAGAACTCCGCCAACAGGCGCTCGGCGTCCTGCTGCTCGCGCAGGCGCTGCTCCAGCTCCGTCAGGCGCATGCGCAGCGGCTGAACCTGCTCCGCCAGATGGCGCTGGTTAACCGCATCGCGCAGTAATTCACGCGCCACGCTCCAGGCTTCATTACGCGCCAGCGGGCCATTAATGGCGGCCACCAGCTGATAGGCCTGCTCAAACTGGCTGTGCGCCGTTTGCGCGACGCTGATTTTTTGGTCCAGTGACAGCAGTTTCTCGGTTGCTTCCTGCTCTTTCGCCTGGAAGGTCTCGAGCCACTCATCGGCGCTCTCAATGGTCAGATCCGGCAGATGGCAGAGCGTTTTTGCCCGCTCCAGCGCCTGCAGAGCCTGGTTGTACTGGATCGCGCGGGTTTGCTGAACGTCCAGCGCCTGCTGGTAGTCCGCAAGCTGGTTTTTCAGCTCATCCACTTCCAGCTCAGCCGCTTCGGCACGGGCTTCGTTATCTTCCTGGCGTTCGGCGGCTTCCGCCACCACTTCCTGCTGCTCTTCGAGGCGGATCTGCAACTCTTCCAGATCGGCTTCGTAGCGCTCAATTTTCTCCTGCTGACGCAGCGCGGTCTGCACGAGGTTCAGGTGATCGCTGGCGGCCTGGTAATCAGCCTCCAGATCCCCTTCCGCACCGCTATGTTCCGCCAGCTCGCGCGCCATATCTACATGCTTATACTGCTCGGCGGCCAGCTGCTTGCGCGAGGTAAAGAGATCGCGGCGATACTCCAGCGCTTTATCCAGATGCACCCGGCGCTCGTTGGCGTGGCGCATATAGTCTGCCGCCACGTAATCGGTGGCTTCGCTGATCAGGTGTTTAAACAGATCGCGATCGGACTGGGTAACGCGGATCGCCTCCAGCGTCATGCGGTTTTCGCGCAGCGCCGCTTCCATATCCTGAAACGCTTTACGCACGCCGCTGTTTTCCGGCAGCAGGTAGTCGCGCAGGGAGCGCGTAATGGCGCTGGAGATCCCGCCGTAGAGCGAGGCTTCAATCAGGCGGTAGAACTTGCTGCGATCGGAGGCGGAGCGCAGGCGACGCGCCACGATCCCCAGATCAAACATCAGCGAGTGGTAATCAGTGATGGAGTTGAACTGCTTAAACTGCACCCCTTCCATCGCGTCGAGCTTATCTTTTACTTCCTGCAGCGTCAAAACACGCGCCTGGCGCTCATTGAGGGTTTCCGTCAGCAGTTGCGTTGGCAGCACAGCGGTCGGTAAGCCCTGAATGGCAAAAGGTTTGATATCCACTTTGCGATCGCGACCGGCGACCTGCTGCAAACGCACGCCAACCAGCACGCGCTGGTTGCGGGAGTTGATCACATCCAGCACCGAATAACAGACGCCGGCTTTCAGTTTGCCGTGCAGACCCTTGTCGCGTGAGCCGGACGTCGCGCCCGCTTCGGTGGTGTTACGGAAGTGCAGCAGCGTCAGATCCGGGATCAGCGCCGTGACAAACGCCGCCATGGTGGTCGATTTCCCGGCTCCGTTACCGCCTGACAGGGTGGTAACCAGCTCGTCGAGATCAAAGGTGCGGGCAAAAAAGCCGTTCCAGTTAATCAGCGTAAGCGAACGAAATTTACCGCGATCAATCATTACTCATCCTCCGAGCTGTCCGGCTGGTTCTCTTCAGGCTCATCATTGAGCTGCAGGTGATTTTCCACAGGCATCGCTTCACCGTCGCGGATCATGCGCAGCTGCGCTTCACGCGCATCGTCACCCGAACGCACATCGGCCCCGAAGCGGAACACCGATTCGGTGATGCGGAACTTGCTGCTGTCATTGCCCATAAACCAGATCATGCCGAGACGGCGCAGACGGTTGAGGGAAGAGCGCACCTTTTCCTGCAGCTTCTGACGGTCGAGATCGGAGCCGGTTGAACGGTTGTTCACCAGCTTCAACAGCTTGTTTTCATCCGCCAGCGACAGCAGCTCGTCATAGAGCTCCTGCTGGGTAAAAATCCCCTCGTTAGCCAGACGCTCCGGGCTGAGATAGAGGTAGCACAGAATTTTGCCAACCATCATATCCAGCTCAGAGAGCACCGAGCGCGGGATCAGGGTGGTGGAGCGCGGGCGCAGATAGAAGAAACCTTCCGGCGCGCGAATCAGCTCTACGTTATAACGGGCGTAGAACTCCTCGAGATACTCCTGGAAATCCATCAAAAAGGCGTGATTATCCAGCTCGTCGAGGCCAATATGCCGCCCTGAGCGCAGTGCGCTATCCAGCGCCGGAAACAGCGGGTTTGCCAACGCTTGTGCCAGTTTAACCGGCATCACTTGTTCAATATTTGTCGATGACATGCGCCTGTACCTTGGCTCCGTAATCATTAATCGGCTGCCATTTCGGCGGCAGGCCGGTGAAATCTGCTTGCGCTACGCCGAGGCGTACCGCCTGATCAACTACGATGCGCGCGATGTCAAAATGACGCGCGCGCGGGTATTGCGCCAGATACTCGCGGGCCACAAGGCCGAGATCGAGCGGCACACCTTTGGTTTTATAGATAGCCAGCTGCTGTTCGATCAGCGCCGCGAGCTGTTCGCGAATTTCGTTAAATTCTTCGAACTCCATCTCCGTCGGCAGCTCACCGGTCACCTCTTCGTCGCGCAGCGCCATCTCTTCATCGCGCATATCCAGCAAGCGGTCGGCGCTGGCGTGGGTTAACGCCCACGGCGCGTCGAAATAGCTCTGCACCGACTGGCGCAAACGCTGGGCGAAGACGCGGTTTTTATCCATATCGATGGCGGTACGGATAAATTTATGCACGTGGCGGTCATAACCGATCCACAGGTCGATGGACTGCTGCCCCCAGCTGACAATACGGTCGAGCTTGCTTTGCAGGTTAAAGACCAGTTGATCGAGGAACTCGAGATCGTCGCGCCCCATCGTCGCTTCCTGGATGCTCAACAAGTTGGTTTGCAACTTATCGCCTGCCGCTTCGAGCGTATCCTGCAGTTCGCGCAGCGTACCGGAGGTTTCAGAGAGCAGTAGCTCACAGCTGGAGATGGCGGCGCGCCAGTCCTTATTCAGCAACTGGGCGATATCATCTTTCACCTGCTGCTGCTGCTCATCCATGATGCGCTGGGTGAGATCGATACTGTCGAAAATCTCTGCAACAGAGTATTTCAGCGGCGCAAACACGTTCCGGTGCCAGTGAAACTCATCTCCGCCCTCTTCTGCTGCATCGGCAGCCCGCTTCAACTCGGCCGCCACAATAGAGAGCTGCATCGAGAGGCGCAGCGTGGAGAATTCGCGCTGGCGAATATAGTAATCGGTAATACCGATGCCCAGCGGCGTCAGGCGGTAGATGGCGTTGCCCTCTGCCTGCTCGCTGGTAAAGCGGTTCAACAAACGCTGGCGCACCATATCGTTAATCGCGTTGTTCGCGCGCTGATTAACGGTTTCGCTGGTTTGCTCAAACGCTTCACTCACATGACGAAAGGCGTCAACCAGCTCGCCTTCACTCATTTCGCCATCAAGACGCTCGCCGTTAAGGGTGGCGACAGCCAGCAAAAAGGAGAGCCTGTCGACCGGCAGCGAGATGGAGAAATCATTTTTCCTGGCCCAGGCAACCAGTTCGGGGACTGTCTGGGAAAATTCACTCATCGTTTGTCCTTCCATCGATTTGCGGCTTACGGGCTGTCACGTGGATATAACGGCCGAGGCTAATATAGGGTTCCTGCCGGCAGTAGCGGGTCTCCAGCTCCAGCAGCATCTCGAAACTGCGCTGCTGCTGAGTTTTGTCGCGCAGATAGTCATGGAAAACACGCACGCCGGTTTTGCCGGTGATATGCCAGCCAATCTGCTCAAGCCAGCGATAAACCTCGGCGGGCGCACGCGGGTAATCCGGGGAGAGCGTACGCTTCTTCCGCTTCGGCATCCCCACCTGCACATAGTCAAAGTTTCCTGCCACCATGTTATGCATCAGCAGGCCGTCAGCATTGTAAAACATCAGCGACAGCGCACCGCCCGACCTTAATACCGACCACAATTTTTGCAGCACGGCGACGGGATCGGCGACCCATTCAAGAACCGCATGGAACAATATCAGATCAACCGGCGATGCCAAATGTTGAGCAATATCCTGAACCGGGCAGTGTACAAAATGCATGTTACCGCTGACGCCTTTCTCTTCCGCCGCGACCTGCGCGCGTTTAAGCATCTCCTGCGACACATCGCAGAGGGTCACATGATGGCCAAGCTGCGCCATGCGGATCGCCGTTTGCCCCTCGCCGCCGCCCGCGTCAAGCACGTGCAGCGGACCGTCATTCATTTCTGCCAGTAATATATCAAGATCCTGCCACAGGATCGCCTGACGCAGCAGACCTTTTGTCGTGCCGTAAATGTTGCGCGAGAATTTCTCGGCGATATCGTCGAAATTGCGATCCTGCATAGCCGCCCTACGCTCCTGGCAAAAGCGCTATTTTGTCACAGCCGTGCCGATAATGAACCTATCTGGTGTAAGATCCGCGGAAATCGCCTGCTGTATGCTCAAAAAGGAGACGGATACAGTGCTTTTCACACTGAAAAAAATTGTTGGCGGCCTGATGCTGCCGTTACCTCTTTTACTTTTGGTTATCGGGGCAGGAATTGCGCTGGTCTGGTTTAGCCGCTGGCAGAAAACCGGCAAGGTCTTTATCAGCGTCGGCTGGCTTTTACTGCTGCTTTTAAGCATCCAGCCGGTGGCGGATCGCCTGCTGAAACCGATTGAGGAGAGCTACCCGACCTGGCACGGTAGCGAGCGGGTGCAATACATCGTTGTGCTGGGGGGTGGTTATACGTGGAATGACGCCTGGGCGCCAAGTTCGAATCTGATTAGTAACAGCTTGCCGCGGCTTAATGAAGGTATCCGCTTATGGCGGGCTAATCCCGGTGCCAAAATGATCTTTACCGGCGCGGCGGCCAAAACCAACCCGGTAAGCACCGCAGAAGCGGGCGCCAGGGTTGCCGAGAGCCTCGGCGTACCGCGCAGCGATATCATCACCCTTGATCAACCTAAGGATACCGAAGAGGAAGCGGCTGCGGTGAAGCAGGCTATCGGCGATGCGCCTTTCCTGCTGGTGACCTCCGCGTCGCATCTGCCGAGAGCAATGATCTTCTTCCAGCACGTCGGGTTAAAACCGCTGCCTGCGCCAGCGAATCAGCTGGCCATCGACTCACCGCTTAACCCGTGGGAACGTGTGATCCCTTCACCGGTCTGGCTGATGCACAGCGACCGGGTGGGATACGAGACGCTGGGGCGCATCTGGCAGTGGCTAAAAGGCAGTTCAGGCCAGCCAGGGGAGCAGTGATTTCGAGGCCAGATCGACATTGGCACGGTTGAATCGACCGGTATTCACCAGCTGCGCCACTTCGTCCCACAGCAGATAGAGCCAGCGCCGCCAGATAAACGACTCGGCAACCGGCGCGCGCTGTAAATAGTGCCACAGCAACCCTTCCGCCTGCGGGCCATCCACCAGGCGGAAGAGTTCATACTCTCGCGGTGCCCACAGCATAATACCAGGGCCAACCATCGCCAGTAGCTGATCGCTGCGGGCATCTTTCAGCATGCTGCGCAGGTTAAAACTGCCGTGCACCAGCACGCAATTATCGTTAAATCCTTCAAATAGCGCGGGCAAGCATTCGCGGGTGCGAAACAGCAGGCGCTTATCCTGCATCGTCAGGCCGGTGTTTTGATATTGATTGAGGGTGGTCCAGAGCACTTCGACGCGCTGACGATACCAGGAGGGCCAGATATTCTCCTGAGTGCTGTCGACGGTACCCACGCAGCCGTGGCTATCCTGCCGATGCCAGGAGAGCAACCCCTCAACAATTTGATCTTTGAGCTGCTCCCAGCGCTCCGGCGTGCGTGCGGGCGCTTCAACCGGCACGCCGCGCAAGCGCTCAATCAGCAACACGTCAGGCCCGGGGTGCTCTTCGTGAGTCATTACGCCATATACCACCGGCATGCGCACCGTGCCGCTGCGGGCGAGCATTGAGATTTTCCACGCCAGCTGTTGTGCCAGCCCCGGGGTGGTAAAGCTTCTTGCCATCAGCGGCATCGGGTTTCCCCGGCTGTCATACAGCGTCCAGAGCGCCGAATCAGGTTTTTCACTGACGCACTCCATGCGGCTTAATTTCTCTCCCAGCAGATGACTGAGTTCGGCGCGAAGTTGTTCCATAGCAATGCCCCTACAAAAACGACTGCTTTTATAATGAGCGCCATACCGGGAGATGTCACCCCAATGAGATCAAAACAGGGTGATTATTTGACGAGCCAGAGCAAATCCCCTCCGGGCGGAGGGGATGAGAGGATTAACGCATAGCCTGGCGGACGCGCTCAAGATCGTCTGGCGTATCAACGCCGGTACCGGGCACTACGCTTGCAACATCGACGTGGATTTTTTCGCCGTACCACAGAACGCGCAGCTGCTCGAGCATCTCGATCTGCTCCAGCGGGCTGGTTTGCCAGCTGACATAACGGCGAATGAAGCCGGCGCGATAGCCATAGATGCCGATATGACGCAGGAAGCTGTCGCCGATGGTCTCACGCGAGGCGGCAAAACGGTCGCGGTCCCACGGAATGGTGGCGCGCGAGAAGTAGAGCGCGTAGCCCTGCGCATCCATCACCACTTTCACCGCATTGGGGTTGAAGGCCTCTTCTGCACTCTCAATCGGCACAGCCAGCGTTGCCATACCGACATCGCGGCGCGCAGCAAGATTGTCAGCGACCTGGCGAATGATCGCCGGCGGGATCATCGGCTCATCGCCCTGCACGTTAACAATCACTGTCTCATCGCTGAAACCGCATTTTTCAACGACTTCAGCAAGACGCTCGGTGCCGGATTGATGATCCGCGCGGGTCATGCACACTTCGCCGCCCACCGCCTGCACCGCCTCCCTCACCTCTTCGTTATCGGTGGCAACGATAATGCGCTCTGCGCCAGATTCGCGAGCGCGCTCCAGCACATGCACCACCATCGGTTTACCGTTGATGTCGACCAGCGGCTTACCCGGGAGGCGCGTCGAGGCGTAGCGCGCGGGAATAATTACCACAAAGCTCATGGACGGCTCTCTTCTGGGGTTAAAGCGCGGGCTTCGGTTTCCAGCAGCACAGGAATGCCTTCGCGTACCGGGAAAGCCAGGCTGTCGACTTTGCAGATCAGCTCCTGCTTATCCTGGGTGTAATTGAGTTTGCCGTTGCAGACCGGGCAGGCAATTATTTCGAGTAAACGGTGATCCATCTTTCCTCCTGAGAAACCGATGATGAGCAGATTGAACTTATCATAGGCAATTATGACGCCGCGTCTATCTCCAGACCGGCACGCGATGATGAAAACAGTCCATCGGGCAGGCGTGAAAAGGTAATGCGCTGCGCGCCTTGCCAGCGCGCGAAGTCGGTAATCGCACGCTGCAGCCCCTTCTCCAGCTGAAGCGACGGGGAAACACCCTCTTCCAGAAACAGCGCAATCACTTCAAGCACGCCGGTTTTGCGGTGCATTTTTGCATCCATCCGCCCGACCAGCCGCCCCCGGTGCAGCAAAGGCAGGACAAAATAGCCATATTGCCGCTTCGGTGCCGGGGTATAACACTCCAGCCGGTAGCTGAAGCCAAATAGTTGTTCTGCACGTTTGCGATCCCAGACCACCGGATCGAACGGCGAGAGCACCGCGCTGTGGGTGGCGGTGAGTTTGTCCGCCTGCGCCTGTTCCAGCAGCGGCAGCAAAGAGGCGTGTAACCACGCAGGTCCTAGCCCCTCGACATTAACCGGTAATATAGTTTGCGCCTCTTGCATCTGCGCCAATGCCTGAGCAAGCGCCGGGCGACGCAGGCGATAGTAATCCGCCAGCCACTGCGCACGGAACAGGCCAAGGCTGCGGGCGCTCTTTTCCAGCATGATGGCTTCGGCCCGCTCCTGCGAGAGCAGATCGCGCACGTCGTCCCACTGCGGCATCACGCGCTGCGTCAGATCGTAGACGCGCTGGAAATTACGCCGCTCAATGACCATTACTTTTCCGGCGGTGAACAGCCCCTCCAGATGACGCTTATGGGGTTTCCACTCCCACCAGCCGCTGGTGCCTTTGCGCGGATGTTCAAAATCAGCGGATCGCACCGGACCATGCTCCTCAATGTGCGCGATAAGCTGCTCAATCTCAGCCGCGTGCTCCTGCATCCACGCCTGGCGGTACTTCCACCCCATTTTGTCGGGCGCCAGCATGCGGTGACGGACGAGGGCAAAATCCTCGCGCGGCAGAAAGCAGGCTTCATGCGCCCAGTACTCCATCAGCTCGCCGTTGCGCAGGGCATCATCCAGCCAGTGCGGCTCAAAGGCGCCGAGGCGGCTGAACAACACCAGGTAAGGGCTGCGGGCGACGATATTAATGGTATCGATCTGCAACAGCGACATGCGCCGGATAGTCGAGAGAATATCGTCCGGTTTTGCACGTCGGGAGGGTTTTCGCAGCAGACCCTGCGCGGCGAGATGGAGATGGCGAGCGGCGGTAATCGAAAGTTGCGGCACAGACATAGGCGTTCCTGTTAATGAAACAGGGCGCAGCCGAGGCGGCTATCCTCAGCGCACCAGTGTGAGCAGATCCAGCAATAATTTTTCGGCCGCATCGCCCGCAAGCTCGGCATCAACCGGCAGATACCACCAGTTAGCCTGCGCAAAAGGACGACACTTAACGGCATCTTTTTCCGTCATCACCAGCGTTTCACCGGGCTGGAGCAGCGCGTCGACATCCTTCTGTGCCAGCGCCTGGTGATCCGCCAGCGCCACGCTGCGCTTAAGCGTTGCGCCACACTCGGCAAGGGTGGCGAAAAAGCGCGGAGGATGGCCAATTCCCGCCATCGCGACAATCTGGCCAAGCTCGTTTACCGCACGGCGCTCGCCCGTCAACAAGTTGACCGCCAGACCCGGGCGCAGGCGCATGGCGATTTCACCCGCCTGCGGCGTACCGCCATTGGCAATCACCGCATCGACGGTTTTCAGGCGCGACGCGCGTTCACGCATTGGCCCCGCCGGTAGCCACCAGCCGTTGCCGAAGCGCCGCACACCGTCTACCACCACAATCTCTTTATCACGTGCCAGCCGGTAGTGCTGTAAACCATCGTCGGTAACGATCAGCTGCAGCGGATGCTGCGACAATAACGCGTTAACCGCCTCGCATCTGTCAGGCGAAACCGCCACCGGCGCGCCGGTACGCTGATAAATCAGCACCGGCTCATCTCCCGCCTGCGCTGTTGACGTTTCAGGCGTCAACAGCAGCGGATAACGTTCGGCTTTACCGCCGTAGCCGCGCGAGACCACTCCCACGCGGATTCCGCGCTGTTGGAGCTGCTCGACCAGCCAGATGACCACCGGCGTTTTACCGTTGCCACCCGCCGTCAGGTTACCGACAACGACCACCGGGACCGGCGCACGCCAGGCTTTTTTTAATCCGATACGATAAGCAAACCGGATTGCGCCGCTCACCAGGCCATAGAGCCAGGAGAGCGGCAGCAGCAAAAGCCACAACGGGGATTCACCGGACCAGATGCGCGCGATCATTCGCCAAACTGCATCTTATGAAGCTGCGCATACGCCCCACGCTGCGCCAGCAGCTCAGTGTGGCTGCCGCGCTCGACGATGCGGCCATCTTCCACCACCACAATTTCGTCGGCCTGTTCGATGGTCGACAAACGGTGCGCGATGACCATCGAGGTGCGGTTTTTCTGCAGCTCGTTAAGCGCCGCCTGAATAGCGCGCTCGGACTCGGTATCGAGTGCAGAGGTCGCCTCATCAAGGATCAGGATCGGGCTGTCGCGCAGCAGCGCGCGCGCGATGGCGATACGCTGACGCTGACCACCAGAGAGCAGGACACCATTTTCGCCAATAATGGTATCGAGACCGTTATCCATCTTATTGATAAAGTCGAGGGCATAGGCCATCTCAGCGGCACGCTCAATCTCTTCACGGCTGTACTCTTCCGTACGCGCATAGGCGATGTTGTTCGCCACGGTATCGTTGAAGAGGTGGACGTTTTGCGAAACCAGCGCGACCTGATTACGCAGTGATGAGAGCGTGTACTCGCGCAGGTCGTGACCATCCAGCAGAATTTCACCCTCATCGATATCGTAGAAGCGCGTGATCAGGCTGGCCATGGTAGTTTTACCTGAGCCAGAGCGCCCTACCAGCGCGACGGTTTTACCGGCCGGAATGGTGAGATTGATATTACGCAGCGCTGGGGTTTCACGCCCGGGATAGGTAAAGGTCACATTGCGGAACTCAAGATCGCCACGCGCACGTTCAATATTGCGGCTGCCTTCATCTTTCTCTTGCTCGCTATCGAGGATGGCAAACAGCGTCTGGCAGGCCGCCATTCCGCGCTGGAACTGCGCGTTGACGTTGGTCAGCGATTTTAGCGGCCGCATCAGTGCAATCATCGACGAGAAGACCACGGTGATAGTACCGGCTGTCAGCGTCGCCATGACGCTCGGGAAGCTCGCGGCATAGAGCACAAAGGCCAGTGCCAGAGAAGCGATAAGCTGAATAATCGGGTCGGAGATGGAGGAGGCCGAAACCATTTTCATCCCCTGCAGGCGCATTTTGTTGCTGACTTTGTCAAAGCGGCTTGTTTCCACTTCCTGACCGCCAAACATCAGCACCTCTTTGTGCCCTTTCAGCATCTGCTCTGCGCTGGTGGTCACCTGCCCCATGGTGTTTTGCATATTCTTACTGATGCTGCGAAAACGTTTGGAGACAACGCGAATGGCGATCGACACGATCGGTGCCAGCACGATCAGAATCAGCGACAGCTGCCAGCTGTACCAGAACATCATGATAAACAGCCCGATGATTGAGGCACCTTCGCGCACCACGGTGATCAACGCGCCGGACGACGATGACGCCACCTGCTCTGAGTCGTAAGTGATACGTGACAGCAAGGTGCCGGTGGACTGTTTATCAAAGAAGGAGACCGGCATGCCCATCATATGACTGAACAGGCGACGGCGAATGGTCATCACCACTTTGCCGGAAACCCAGGAGATGCAGTAACTCGAAATGTAGCTGGTGATGCCGCGCAGGATCATCAGGCCAATTACCACCAGCGGCATCCATAGCAGCACTGAGCGATCCGTTTTACCAAAACCATCGTCCAGTAACGGTTTGAGGAGCGATAACATGAAGGTATCGCTGGCTGCGTTGAGGATTAACGCGATCGCCGACACGATCAGCCCCGCTTTAAAAGGCGCAATAGTCGGCCATAGACGGCGGAATGTCTGCCATGTAGAGAGATCTTTGTCGTTATGCATTCAAAAAACCAGCACTTGTTGAAATAGCCGCATATTCTACCCGTTATCTTGGGGGACGCCAAACCACTGATGATACCAACGTGGTAAAAGTTGATCGCGTAAGCTGTGGATTTCCCAGCCCTGAGGCGAAAATGAAACGGTGATCTGCCCCTGGTGAGGCGTGTCGTACCACTCATATCCCTGCTGCTGGTAGCGTGTTTTAACCTTCGCCGAGGGCAAGCGCCAGGCGTTATAACGCGAAGCTGACGCCAGTGCTGCCCTACCACCGACACGCTGTATAAAGGGCAATGTCGAAGAGCTCTGGCTTCCGTGGTGAGGCACCTGCATCAGTGTAGCTTGCAAATGCGCCCAGTAATGGCTGAGCATCGCCATCTCCCCCTGCCCTTCAATATCACCGGTGAGCAGCACGCTGTAGCGTCCATCCTCTATCTTCACCACGCAGGAGCGGTTATTGCCCTGCGAGCGTGTCTCTTTTAGTGGCCAGTGCGCGGTAAAGGTTAAGCCCTGCCATTGCCAGCGCTCGCCGCGAAAACAGGGCGCATGCCCTGCCCAACCCATCGGACTTCTGATCCACAACTGCGGCCAGAACTTCAGCAACGAATCCAGGCCGCCGCGATGATCGAGGTGATCGTGACTGAGAATTATCCCTTCCGGCCGCAGCCCGTGCCAGCGCAGCCAGGGCGCGATCAACTGCGCGCCACTGTCTCCGCCGGGCCACGCGGTGCCGGTATCATACAGCAGCGCTCTTCCCCGACGCTCTATCACCATCGCCAGGCCCTGCCCGACATCCAGCATATGCACTGACCAGTTATCAGGCCGCGCGCTGCGCCAGACGGGATAAGCGAGTAGCGTCAGGCAACCCAGACAGATGGCAGGGAGCGTGCGCCACAGGCGAAAGCGTAGCGCAACCAGTAACAGCCAGGGCGCAAAGGAGAGCCATTGCCAACGCGTGTCTATATTGATCCAGCCGGGCGGCAACCCGCGCAAAAACGTAAACAGCGCCTCCAGGCTCATATCCGCCAGCGCCCAGCAGAGCGACTGCAAAACCGTGGAGCCGGACAGATGCAGCAGCATCCCGGAAAGAATGAGCGGCACCGTAACAAACGTCACCAGCGGGACGGCAATCAGATTCGCCACCAGCGCGCTCAGGCTCAGACCATGAAAGATAGCGAGCTGCATCGGCAGCAAAAGAAACAGCATCCCGACCTGCAAATGCAGCAGGTTCAGCGCGCCTCGCCCGAGCCCCGTGCGCACCTTCAGCGGCGCAGGAAACCACTGAAACCAGAACAGCAAAGCTGCAACGGCAAAAGCGGAGAGCCAGAGGCTATCGGAGAGCACCGCCAGTGGATCGATAAACAGAATCGCGGCCACGCAACATATCCACACCTGCCAGGGCGACCACTGCCTGCCGGAAAGACGCAGCAGCGCCCAGACGCAAAGCGATATTGCCGTGCGCAGCGCTGGCGGTTGTAACCCCGTAAGCCAGGCGTAGCAGACCGCGCAAACTAGTCCGGTTAAGAGTGGAAAACGCCAGTTAATGCAGTGCGCAGGTAAGAGAAGCTGTGCCGCTCTGGCACACAGCCAGCCAAGCATCGCGGCCAGCGCGATGTGTAAACCGGATATCGCCATTAAATGCGCGGTTCCCGTCTGGCGAAAGGTCTCCTTTATCTCCGGGCTAAGCGCTGCGCGCTCACCCATACCGAGCGCAAGAATAACCCCTTTCCACTGCCGTTCAGCCAGCACTTCGCTCAGCGAGTGAAGGTAGTCTGCACGCCAGCTGCAGCGTGCTTCCAGTAAGCTGGCGTCGATAAAGCGACCGGTGAGCGGCTGATGCGAGGCCAGCGCGTAGCGCTGTACATCAAATCCCCCTTCGTTCAGCTGCCCGTGAATGGCCCGCGCGCGGATAGTCATTGCCCAGCGTTGCCCGGCGCAGGCCGGAGCGGGCAGATATTGCCCGTAGAGCGTAATGCCCGGTGCGGCGAGAAGCCGCTTGCCATCAAGACGACGGATTTTTCCCTGATGACGGGTCGCATTATCGCTGTGAGTAATTTCAAACTCGATCTGGCGATGCGCTGCTGGCAGGTGCTGGGCCGGCCAGATGGCCTGCATTGCGGCAAGGATCCCCCACGCAAAAACAAGCAGGGTCATGCCAGCGTAGCGCAATACGAGGTAGCGTTGGCAACCCAGCAGAAATCCGGCAATGATGACGCACCAGATTGTCCTGATGCCCGGCAATGCCGGCAGCCATGCAAGCGGCATAATCCCGAGCGTGATACAGGCAGCCAGCGCGGTCAGTCTCATCTCCACCTCCGTGTTATGAGGCGCAGTATGAGATGCAGAGATAGTGATGTCAGGAGCGTTTTCCGCGGTTTGCGGCGCATGTCGGGGGGTTTTAACAGGGTTACGCTACAGCGACATATTTTTGCGAGGCAGGCCGGAAAAGTTAGCGATGCTAAAAACGAAAAAAGCACCCCTGAGGGTGCCCTTTCGACGAGTAAACGTTAGCGTTGGCTAAGGCTTATTCATAAATATTGGCGCGGTCACGTAATTCTTTACCCGGCTTAAAGTGCGGAACGTATTTACCTTCCAGATCCACTTTGTCGCCTGTTTTTGGGTTACGCCCGGTGCGTGGTGCACGATAGTGCAGGGAGAAACTGCCGAAACCGCGGATCTCAATGCGCTCACCCTGGGCAAGAGTAGAGGCCATATGCTCCAGCATCTCTTTCACTGCATCTTCAACAGCTTTAGCCGGAATATGCGATTGCTGGCTTGCAAGTCTTTCGATCAATTCTGACTTGGTCATGATTCCTCCGGTCTCCTTCAACGCAAGGTTAGCTTAGTAGCTTGAACAAGGGCGGCCGTAGCCGCCCTTTGTCATTGATTACAGGACGAATCTTGTAATCTGTCAAGTTGCTCATCATCAATTGCGCTATAACGGTCGACTTACGTCGCGCTACAGCGCAAATGAGACAGCGTGCTTGAATTACTCGCCTTTAGCTGCTTTGAAAGCTTCAGCCATAGCGTTAGAGAAGTTGCCTTCTTCCTGTTTGTTGTTAACAGAAGCGATTGCATCTTTCTCGTCAGCTTCGTCTTTCGCACGAACAGACAGGCTAACTACGCGGTTTTTACGGTCAACGCCGGTGAATTTAGCTTCAACATCGTCGCCAACATTCAGAACCAGAGTTGCGTCTTCAACGCGGTCACGGGAAGCTTCAGAAGCGCGCAGGTAACCTTCAACGCCGTCAGCCAGTTCTACGGTTGCGCCTTTAGCGTCAACTGCAGTGACTTTACCGTTTACGATTGCGCCTTTCTTGTTCAGTGCAACGTAGTTGTTGAACGGATCTTCTGCGAGCTGTTTAACGCCCAGGGAGATACGCTCACGCTCTGCGTCAACCTGCAGAACAACGGCTGCGATTTCGTCGCCTTTTTTGTATTCACGAACTGCTTCTTCGCCTGCAACGTTCCAGGAGATGTCAGACAGGTGAACCAGGCCATCGATACCGCCGTCCAGGCCGATGAAGATACCAAAGTCAGTGATAGACTTGATTTTACCTTCAACGCGGTCGCCCTTGTTGTGGGTTTCAGCGAACTGCTGCCACGGGTTGGATTTGCACTGCTTCAGGCCCAGGGAGATACGACGACGTTCTTCGTCGATATCCAGAACCATAACTTCCACTACGTCGCCAACGTTAACAACTTTGGACGGGTGGATGTTTTTGTTGGTCCAATCCATTTCGGAAACGTGAACCAGGCCTTCAACGCCTTCTTCGATTTCAACGAAGCAGCCGTAGTCGGTCAGGTTGGTCACGCGGCCAGTCAGCTTGGTGCCTTCCGGGTAGCGTTTAGCGATAGCAACCCACGGATCTTCGCCCAGCTGTTTCAGGCCCAGAGATACACGGGTACGCTCGCGATCGAACTTCAGCACTTTAACAGTGATTTCGTCGCCAACGTTTACGATTTCGCTCGGATGCTTAACGCGTTTCCATGCCATATCAGTGATATGCAGCAGGCCGTCAACGCCGCCCAGATCAACGAATGCACCGTAGTCAGTGAGGTTCTTAACGATACCTTTAACTTCCATGCCTTCCTGCAGGTTTTCCAGCAGCTGATCGCGCTCTGCGCTGTTTTCGGATTCGATAACCGCACGACGGGAAACAACAACGTTGTTACGCTTCTGGTCAAGCTTGATTACTTTGAATTCAAGCTCTTTGCCTTCCAGGTGCAGAGTGTCACGGACCGGACGAACGTCTACCAGGGAACCCGGCAGGAACGCGCGAATACCGTTGAGCTCAACAGTGAAGCCGCCCTTGACTTTGCCGTTGATAACACCGGTAACAGTTTCAGCGTCTTCGTAAGCTTTTTCCAGCGTGATCCAAGCTTCGTGACGTTTCGCTTTCTCACGGGACAGCAGGGTTTCACCGAAGCCGTCTTCTACTGCATCCAGAGCAACGTCAACTTCGTCACCAACCTGGATTTCCAGCTCGCCCTGGGCGTTTTTGAACTGCTCAGCCGGAATGGCGGACTCAGATTTCAGACCGGCGTCAACCAGTACGATATCTTTGTCGATAGCAACAACAACACCGCGGACAATGGAACCCGGGCGGGTTTCGATTTCTTTCAGGGACTCTTCAAAGAGTTGAGCAAAAGATTCAGTCATATTGATAATCTTCAGGATTCTTCAATTTAACGTCCACCTGGCTTCATGCCGGATGGGGTTGTTTCACATGCCTGCTCACACTCCGTTGCAGCAGGGGGTACTACGAATTCGGTCGCATAGGTTATGCGAGAGCCAACTTTTGGCGGGCGTATTGTAGCGCTTTTTCAATCACTTGCTCAATGCTTAAGCGGGTAGAATCCAGCACTAAAGCATCAGCAGCGGGAACCAGCGGTGCAACAGGACGATTACGATCGCGGTCGTCTCGTTCCTTTATCTCAGCCAAAAGGCGTTCAAAGTTAACACTAAAGCCCTTCTCCTGCAACTGTAGCATGCGGCGATGCGCACGCTCGTCCGCCGAGGCGTCGAGGAAAATTTTTACTGGCGCATCGGGGAAAACCACCGTGCCCATATCGCGGCCATCGGCAATAAGACCGGGCGCTTCGCGGAAGGCGCGCTGGCGACGCAACAGCGCCTCACGCACGCGCGGGAACGCAGCAATCTGCGACGCGGCATTAGCCACTTCCTGGGTACGAATTTCGCCGCTGACATCTTCGCCTTCGAGGATCACTTCCAGATGACCGTCGGTTGAGACAAAACGCACATCAAGGTGCACGGCGAGCGGCACCAGTACATCTTCCGAAGAGACATCCACGTGATGATGCAGTGCGGCCAGCGCCAGCACACGATAAATTGCGCCTGAATCTAACAGATGCCATTGCAACGCTTCCGCCATTGCCTTGCAAAGCGTGCCTTTTCCCGCACCGCTTGGCCCATCAATGGTGATTACCGGGGCAATTGCCGTCATCTTTTTCTCCTTAATTAAGGCATATCGTTATATAACGCCGCGCATTATACGCGCCAACGCGCACGAAAGTTACTGCTGCGTGCGAATAACAAAAGAGTATGAGGCTGAGTGTAGATTAATTGCGCGGGAGTACGGGCTGATTTGCACCAGCCCGGAATAAAACTTACTTCTTGCTATCTGCGGCGATACGGTCGCGGATATGCTTCGCACGCTCAGCTGACGGCGGGTGAGAATCAAACATCGATTTCTCAGAACCGGCATCCAGCTTCGCCAGCTTGTCAAAGCTGGTAACCAGACCCTGACGGCTGATGTTGCGTTTTTTCAGCAGATCGTAGGAGAAATCATCTGCTGCGGACTCCTGGCTACGGGAGAAGGCAGAGTTGATCAGGTTCTCACCCAGATCGCCCAGCTGAGACTGGGAGAGCTGTGCACCTGCCGCGCTGCTGGCGGAGATTGCATCACGCGCGGCCAGTGTGGCATACGCGGTTTGCATCGCTTTACGGCTATGACCCAGCGCAACGTGACCCATTTCATGGCCCAGAACCGCTTCAACTTCGTTGTTGGTCATCATGTCCATCAGACCGCTATAGACACGAATACAGCCGTTCGCCATCGCCCACGCGTTCACTTCTTTGGTCATATAGACTTTGTAAGTGACCGGCGTGCCATCGATGTTGTTGCCCAGCGCTTTAGCAATCTTGTTCAGACGCTTCGCGTAGGTGCTCGATGCAGGCGCGATGGTGTTTTGCTTGTCCATCTCAGCACATGACTGCTCAGAAAGCGTTTTCACATCCGCGTCGCTCAGCGTCGCCGCTTTATAAGCAGACATACCGGATTTGGTCAGCGCATCCGTATCAATACCACCCATGTTCTTACAACCAGAGACAAGCGTTGCTGCGACGAGGCAGCTAAAAATCATTGTTTTTTTCATTGACAGTCCATGTATTAACTAACTGAATTGAGGGAAAGAGTCCCGCGCAAATGGTAGCACAGCGCAGCGGCTTTTCACCCTCTTAACAATGGCAGGTGATTGCGCCCCGCAGAGGATGCGGGGCGGTAAGAACATCAGGCAAGCGTACTGATACGCGCTAACTGCTCGAAGTAATCCGGGAAAGTTTTCGCCGTGCATTTTGGATCGAGAATGGTGACCGGCGTATCCGACAGCGCCACCAGCGAGAAACACATCGCCATGCGGTGATCGTTATAGGTGCCAATCTCTGCAACCTGCAGCGCGGCTGGCGGGGTGACGCGAATAAAGTCTTCGCCCTCTTCCACCGTTGCGCCCACTTTGCGCAGCTCCGTCGCCATGGCGAAGAGGCGATCGGTCTCCTTCACGCGCCAGTTGTAGATGTTACGCAACGTGGTAGTACCCTTCGCGAAGAGCGCCGTGGTAGCAATGGTCATCGCTGCATCGGGGATATGGTTCATATCCATATCAATGGCGTTCAGCTCGCCGCGCGAACAGGCAATATAATCTTCGCCCCAGACCACGGTCGCACCCATTTTTTCCAGCACGTCGGCGAAACGAATATCGCCCTGCACGCTATTACGACCAATACCGGTCACCTTAACCGTCCCGCCTTTAATGGCCGCAGCCGCAAGGAAGTAGGAGGCCGAAGAGGCATCGCCTTCAACCAGGTAGTGGCCCGGCGACTGATAGTGCTGCCCGCCACGCACGATGAAGCGTTGGTACTGCTGGTTATCAACGTCAACGCCAAAGGTTTTCATCAGATGCAGGGTGATGTCGATATAGGGTTTCGACACCAGATCGCCTTTGATGGTAATCACTGTATCCTGCGGTGCCAGCGGCGCGGTCATCAGCAGCGCGGTTAAGAACTGGCTGGAGACGCTGCCATCAACGCTCACTTCGCCGCCGCTAAACCCGCCGCGCAGGCGCAGAGGCGGATAGTGTTCCTGCTCAAGGTAGTCAATCTTCGCCCCGCCCTGACGCAGTGCGTCAACGAGATGGCCAATCGGGCGCTCTTTCATGCGCGGCTCGCCGGTCAACACCACGTCGCCGTTACCCAAACAGAGCGCGGCAGCCAGCGGGCGCATCGCCGTACCAGCATTACCGAGGAATAACTCAACTTTTTCTGCCGCGTTCAGCGGGCCGCCCATGCCGGTCACTTCACAGCGGGTGCGATCGGCTGACAGCGTGTAGTGAACCCCCAGCGCAGTCAGGGCATTCAGCATATGGCGAACATCGTCACTGTCCAGCAGGTTGGTCAGCACGGTGGTGCCACGGGCAAATGCGGCAAGCAGCAAGGCGCGGTTTGAAACACTCTTGGAGCCAGGCAGATTGATGGTGCCATCCACGCGCGCGATGGGTTGTAACGTCAGGGATTCCATGAAACTTCACTCTCTACGGACAAAATAAAACCCCGCAGCCCGGCTGCGGGGATGGTCATTACTGCATTAACCGTGACGGCGTTCGAACTCAACCATAAAGTCCGTCAGCGCCTGCACGCCCGCCAGCGGCATGGCGTTATAGATAGAAGCACGCATGCCGCCCACCACACGGTGGCCTTTCAGCGCGTGCAGGCCGGCGGCGAAGGACTCTTCGAGGAAGAGTTTATCGAGCGCGCTGTCAGCCAGCTGGAAAGGGACGTTCATGCGTGAGCGGTTGGCCTTCGCCACATCGTTTCGGTAGAAATCACTACCGTCGATCACCCCATACAGCAGATCGGCTTTTTGCTGGTTGATACGGTCCATCGCTGCCACGCCACCCTGCTGCTTCAGCCATTTGAATACCAGGCCGGAGAGGTACCAGGCAAAGGTCGGCGGGGTGTTGAACATCGAGTCGTTATCGTTAAGCACGCTGTAATCAAGAATCGACGGGCAGGACTGGTGCGCTTTACCGAGCAGATCTTCACGCACAATCACCAGCGTTAATCCTGCCGGGCCAATGTTTTTCTGCGCACCGGCGTAGATCACACCAAAGCGGCTGACATCCAGCGGAGAAGAAAGAATGGTAGAGGAGAAATCCGCTGCCACTACTACATCGCCAAAGTCCGGCGTTTCGTTAATGGCAATGCCGTCGATCGTTTCGTTTGGGCAGTAGTGCAGATAGGCTGCGTTGTCGCTCAGCTGCCAGTCGCGCATCGGTTTAACCGCGCGCAGGCCGTCGAGAGTGGTTTTGGCATCAATGACGTTTGGCGTGCAGTACTTCTTCGCCTCTTTGACCGCGCTGGCCGCCCAGTAACCGGCATCCACATAATCCGCGGTGGTTTTATCACCCAGCAGATTGAGCGGAACGCCAGCGAACTGGCCGCGCCCGCCGCCGTGACAAAACAGCACTTTATAGTTGGAGGGGATATTGAGCAGATCGCGAAAATCCTTTTCTGCCTCTTCCGCCACCTGGATAAACTCTTTGCCACGGTGGCTGATTTCCATCACCGACGTGCCGAGACCTTGCCAGTCGCACAACTCCTGCTGAGCCTGCTTAAGCACATCCGCCGGTAATACGGCCGGGCCAGAACTAAAATTGAAAACCTGCGTCATTTCCCCTTACCACCCTATAAAGCAAAACGTTTTTCCTGTGACATCGGTTTTATCATTCACCGCCACAGGCCGCAACGAGTAATCAGAGGCAGGGGAAAGTTGTGCGCCCCATCACATAGCAGAATGTTTTGTCAGTCGAAAGCAGATCCGATAAAAACCCTGTTATGTGACGCGAATCGCCCTGCTGGCCTTCGACCATTCCGGATTTGCGCAGCGCGGGCAGGCTTTTTTTTCACCTGCCTGCAACGCAGAAATTTTACTACAACGGACGCAAACATAATCACCCGCCTCCGGGACAGTGATAAATCGTTCGCTGCACCCCTCTGGCAGAATACAGAGCCCGGGTTTGACCTCTTCATCAATATAGTAATAGACGCTGAGCTGGCCGTTGGTCTCCATAATCGCCAGCCGCACCTGCCCGAGCTGCTCGACGCCGTTGTTGCGCAGCTCCATAAAGAACTCGAACTCTGTCATATTCTCTTTATGCAGCCTCTCCCACTCCAGTTCTCCCTCTTTAATAATGACGATCGGCTTGCCCTCGAGCAGATCCTCCAGCTTTTCACTGTGTGACATCAGCCACATCACCAGGCGGTAGAGCAGCGCGAGGGTAATAAAGACCACCAGCACCGGCAGCATGGGGACATCATCATAGAAAGCGACGTCACCCGCCGCCGAACCAAGGGTCAAAATAATCAATACTTCAAACAGCGACATCTGCCGTACGCCGCGTCGGCCAGTGATTTTGAGGAACAGAAAAACCAGCACAAAGGTGTAGAGACTGCGCAGGGCCACTTCACCCAGAAATTCGAGGGGAACCTTGTCGAGTGCCATGCGATGCAGGTCAAACGCTTTCATTTTTAATGCCTTAACAGTGAGTTACTCCTGATAAGCATAGCCAGAACTTTTATTTTCGCCGCACCACTAAGGACGATAGCGCCTGCCACGTAAAACCCGTATCATTGCGCGCTTTACGTACGAAAAAAGTGACCGCCATGACTCAAACATTTATCCCCGGTAAAGACGCCGCGCTGGAAGACTCCATCGCCCGCTTTCAGCAGAAACTGACCGATCTCGGTTTCAATATTGAAGAGGCCTCCTGGCTAAACCCTGTGCCAAACGTCTGGTCGGTGCATATCCGCGATAAAGAGTGCGCGCTCTGCTTTACCAATGGTAAAGGCGCCACGAAGAAAGCGGCGCTGGCCTCCGCGCTCGGCGAATATTTCGAACGTCTCTCCACCAACTACTTCTTTGCTGACTTCTGGCTTGGCGACGCCATTGCCCAGGGGCCGTTTGTCCACTATCCGAATGAGAAGTGGTTCCCGCTCCCGGAAGATGACTCGCTGCCGGAAGGCATTCTCGATGCGCGTCTGCGCGCCTACTACGATCCGGAAAATGAGCTGGCTGCCGGTATGCTGATCGATCTGCAATCCGGTAATGAAGAGCGCGGCATCTGCGCCCTGCCCTTTACCCGCCAGTCGGATGAGCAGACGGTCTATATCCCGATGAATATCGTCGGCAACCTCTATGTCTCCAACGGCATGTCGGCGGGCAACACCCGTAACGAAGCGCGCGTGCAGGGGCTGTCTGAAGTTTTCGAACGTCACATTAAAAACCGCATTATCGCCGAGAGCATCAGCCTGCCAGAGATCCCGCAGGAGGTGCTGGCGCGCTATCCAGGCGTGGTCGAAGCGATTGCCAAACTGGAAGCGGAAGGTTTTCCGATCTTTGCCTATGACGGCTCGCTGGGCGGTAACTACCCGGTGATCTGCGTGGTGCTGTTCAACCCGGCGAATGGCACCTGCTTCGCCTCGTTTGGCGCGCACCCGGACTTCGGCGTGGCGCTGGAGCGTACGGTGACGGAACTGCTGCAGGGCCGCGGCCTGAAGGATCTGGATGTCTTTACCCCGCCGACCTTTGATGATGAAGAAGTGGCGGAACACGCTAACCTCGAAACGCACTTTATCGACTCCAGTGGTCTTATCTCCTGGGATCTGTTCAAACAGGATGCCGATTATCCGTTTGTCGACTGGAGCTTTGCCGGCACTACGGAAGAGGAGTTCGCGACGCTGATGAGTATCTTCCAGAAGGAAGATAAAGAGGTTTACATCGCGGATTATGAGCATCTGGGCGTCTACGCCTGCCGTATTCTGGTGCCGGGCATGTCTGATATCTATCCGGCGGAAGATCTGTGGCTGGCGAATAACACCATGGGTACCCACCTGCGCGAAACCATCCTCTCCCTGCCTGGCAGCGAGTGGGATAAAGAGGCTTATCTCGATCTTATCGCCCAACTGGATGATGAAGGTCACGATGACTTTACGCGCGTGCGCGAACTGCTGGGCCTGGCAACGGGCAAAGATAACGGCTGGTATACCCTGCGCATCGGCGAGCTGAAAGCGATGCTGGCGCTGGCGGGCGGCGATCTCGATCAGGCGCTGGCCTGGACCGAGTGGACGATTGAGTTTAACGCCTCGATCTTCAGCCCAGAGCGTGCCAACTACTACCGCTGCCTGCAGACCCTGCTTCTGCTGGCGCAGGAAGAGGAGCGCCAACCGCTGCAATACCTGAACGCTTTTGTGCGCATGTATGGCGCGCAGGCCGTTGAAGCCGCCAGCGCCGCCCTCAGCGGTGAAGCACCGTTTTACGATCTGCAGCCTGCCGACGGCACGCTGCAGGCGTTCCCGGCTCATCAGGCACTGTTAGCCGCTTACGAAAAATTACAACGTGCGAAAGTCGCTTACTGGTCTAAGTAACGATAAATAACACTACAACAGGTAGGCTTATTCGCAAGTCTACGCTATATTACGGGGCAATCTTATTGCCCCTTTTTTATTATATTCTGGTGATGAATCTTAAATGTAATATTTAAGTTAATTGCGAGTAAATATAATTAAATTCGCAGCGCTAGTATTGTTACTTCTAATGGCAATTACTCCATATTAATTAACCGTTAACGGAGGATCACACAAAAAAATTCAACGCTTCTTATAAATTTTAAAATTTATTTTTATTTTGATAATCAACACGTTACCCCGCTTTAGCAGAAAAACCATACGCTTTGCGGTCCTATAAGCCAGGCGAGATATGATCCATATCAAATTGTCTTCTATAATGCTTTGTTAGTATCTCGTCGCCGACTTAATAAAGAGAGAGTTAGTGTGAAAGCTGACAACCCTTTTGATCTTATACTTCCAGCAGAGATGGCCAAAGTGGCCGAAGAAGCTGGTGTCTATAAAGCGACTAAACATCCGCTTAAGACCTTCTACCTGGCGATCACCGCCGGTGTGTTTATCTCCATTGCGTTCGTTTTCTATATAACGGCTACCACCGGTACAGCAACGATGCCTTACGGCATTGCTAAACTTATCGGCGGCATCTGTTTCTCACTTGGGTTGATTCTCTGCATTATCTGCGGCGCTGACCTCTTTACCTCCACGGTGCTGATTGTTGTGGCGAAAGCCAGCGGGCGCATCACGTGGGGGCAACTGGCTCGAAACTGGATCAACGTTTACGTTGGCAACCTGGTAGGTGCGCTGCTCTTCGTCTTATTAATGTGGCTCTCCGGCGAATATATGGTCGCCAACGGTGGCTGGGGCTTAAACGTATTGCAGACCGCCGACCACAAGGTGCACCACACCTTCGTCGAAGCGGTGGCGTTAGGTATCCTCGCGAACCTGATGGTCTGCATGGCGGTATGGATGAGTTACTCCGGCCGCAGCCTGATGGATAAAGCAATGATTATGGTGCTGCCGGTCGCGATGTTTGTCGCCAGCGGTTTTGAGCACAGTATCGCGAACATGTTTATGATCCCGATGGGCATCGTGATTCGCAACTTTGCAAGCCCGGAGTTCTGGACCGCCGTTGGTTCCAGCCCGGAAAGTTTTTCTCACCTGACAGTCATGAACTTTATTACCGATAACCTGATCCCGGTAACAATCGGGAACATCATCGGTGGAGGCTTACTGGTCGGGTTGACATACTGGGTCATTTACCTGCGTGGCAACGATCACCACTAAAGATCGTTTCAGGCAGTAAATAAAAAATCCACTTAAGAAGGTAGGTGTTACATGTCCGAACTTAACGAAAAATTAGCCGCAGCCTGGGAAGGTTTTACTCAAGGTGAATGGCAAAACGCTGTAAACGTACGTGATTTTATCCAGAAAAACTACACTCCGTACGAAGGTGACGAGTCCTTCCTGGCGGGCGCGACTGACGCGACCACCAAGCTGTGGGACAAAGTCATGGAAGGCGTGAAACTGGAAAACCGCACGCATGCGCCAGTTGATTTCGACACCTCCGTTGCTTCCACTATCACCTCTCACGATGCGGGCTACATCAACAAGCAGCTTGAGAAGATCGTTGGTCTGCAGACCGAAGCACCGCTGAAACGCGCGATCATCCCGTTTGGCGGCATCAAAATGGTTGAAGGTTCCTGCAAAGCGTACAACCGCGAACTGGATCCGCAGCTGAAAAAAATCTTCACCGAATACCGTAAAACCCACAACCAGGGCGTATTCGATGTTTACACCAAAGATATCCTGAACTGCCGTAAATCTGGCGTGCTGACCGGTCTGCCGGACGCCTACGGCCGTGGCCGTATCATCGGTGACTACCGTCGCGTTGCGCTGTACGGTATCGACTTCCTGATGAAAGACAAATATGCCCAGTTCCAGTCTCTGCAGTCTGACCTGGAAAACGGCGTAAACCTGGAAGCAACTATCCGTCTGCGCGAAGAGATTGCTGAACAGCACCGCGCGCTGGGTCAGATCAAAGAGATGGCAGCAAAATATGGCTGCGATATCTCCGGTCCGGCAACCACCGCTCAGGAAGCAATTCAGTGGACCTACTTCGGCTACCTGGCCGCGGTTAAGTCTCAGAACGGCGCTGCAATGTCCTTCGGTCGCGTCTCCACATTTCTGGACGTTTACATTGAACGTGACCTGAAAGCAGGCAAAATCACCGAGCAGGACGCACAGGAAATGATTGACCACCTGGTCATGAAACTGCGTATGGTCCGCTTCCTGCGTACACCTGAGTATGATGAACTCTTCTCTGGCGACCCGATTTGGGCAACTGAATCTATCGGTGGTATGGGCGTTGACGGCCGTACGCTGGTTTCCAAAAACAGCTTCCGCTTCCTGAACACCCTCTACACCATGGGGCCGTCTCCGGAGCCGAACATCACCGTTCTGTGGTCTGAAAAACTGCCGCTGAACTTCAAAAAATTCGCTGCTAAAGTCTCCATCGACACCTCTTCTCTGCAGTATGAGAACGATGACCTGATGCGCCCGGACTTCAACAACGATGACTACGCGATTGCCTGCTGCGTAAGCCCGATGGTTGTCGGCAAACAGATGCAGTTCTTCGGTGCCCGTGCAAACCTGGCGAAAACCATGCTGTACGCTATCAACGGCGGCGTGGATGAAAAACTGAAAATGCAGGTAGGTCCGAAATCTGAACCTATCAAAGGCGACCTGCTGAAGTTCGACGAAGTGATGGAACGTATGGATCACTTTATGGACTGGCTGGCTAAACAGTATGTCACCGCCCTGAACGTTATCCACTACATGCACGACAAGTACAGCTACGAAGCCTCTCTGATGGCGCTGCACGATCGTGACGTAGTTCGCACCATGGCTTGCGGTATCGCTGGCCTGTCGGTTGCCGCTGACTCCCTGTCTGCTATCAAATATGCGAAAGTTAAACCGATTCGTGACGAAGACGGTCTGGCTATCGACTTCGAAATCGAAGGCGAATACCCGCAGTTTGGTAACAACGACGCCCGCGTCGATGACATGGCGGTTGACCTGGTAGAACGTTTCATGAAGAAAATTCAGAAACTGACCACCTACCGCAACGCGATCCCGACTCAGTCGGTTCTGACCATCACCTCTAACGTTGTGTATGGTAAGAAAACCGGTAACACCCCGGATGGTCGTCGCGCTGGTGCACCGTTTGGACCGGGTGCTAACCCGATGCACGGCCGTGACCAGAAAGGTGCTGTTGCCTCTCTGACCTCCGTTGCAAAACTGCCGTTTGCCTACGCGAAAGATGGTATCTCTTACACCTTCTCTATCGTGCCGAACGCGCTGGGTAAAGATGATGAAGTGCGTAAAACCAACCTCGCAGGCCTGATGGATGGTTACTTCCACCATGAAGCCTCAATCGAAGGTGGTCAGCACCTCAACGTCAACGTTATGAACCGCGAAATGCTGCTCGACGCGATGGAAAATCCGGAGAAATATCCGCAGCTGACCATCCGCGTTTCCGGTTACGCTGTGCGCTTTAACTCCCTGACTAAAGAGCAGCAGCAGGACGTGATTACCCGTACTTTCACCCAGACCATGTAATGGTATTGGCTGAAAGAAGCTTGTAAAAAGCGTACACTAAAGGCTCCACGTCTGTGGGGCCTTTTTCACAACCAGAGCCTGCTTCGTCAGCCATCTATTAACCGGATGCCTGCCAAAACAGACTTAGTGCAGAAGGAATGAAACTGCACAGACACAGGCCCCGGATGGGCCACATCTGGAGAAAACACCGCAATGTCAGTTATTGGTCGCATACACTCCTTCGAATCCTGCGGTACGGTCGACGGCCCGGGCATCCGCTTTATCACCTTCTTTCAGGGCTGCCTGATGCGCTGCCTCTACTGCCATAACCGTGATACCTGGGATACCCATGGCGGTAAAGAGATCACCGTTGAAGAGCTGATGAAAGACGTGGTGGCCTATCGCCACTTTATGAATGCCTCCGGCGGCGGCGTGACCGCCTCGGGCGGCGAAGCGATTTTGCAGGCGGAGTTCGTCCGTGACTGGTTCCGCGCCTGCAAAAAAGAGGGTATTCATACCTGTCTTGATACCAATGGCTTTGTTCGCCGCTACGATCCGGTGATCGATGAGCTGCTGGAGGTCACCGATCTGGTGATGCTCGATTTGAAACAGATGAATGATGAGATCCACCAGAATCTGGTCGGCGTCTCCAACCATCGCACGCTGGAGTTCGCCCAGTATCTGGCGAAGAAAGGGATTAAGGTCTGGATCCGCTACGTTGTCGTGCCGGGCTGGTCAGATGACGACGACTCCGCACACCGCCTCGGCGAGTTTACCCGTGATATGGGCAACGTCGAAAAAATCGAACTGCTGCCCTACCATGAACTGGGCAAACATAAATGGGTGGCGATGGGCGAAGAGTACAAGCTGGATGGCATTCACCCGCCGAAGAAAGAGACCATGGAGCGCGTGAAAGGGATCCTTGAGCAGTACGGCCATAAAGTGATGTACTGAGCCGCGAAACGTATAAAAAAAAGCCACAACATAGCGTTGTGGCTTTTTTGTCTGCCGGATGAGCCGAAATAATCAGGCGTGTGCGACCGGCGTCGGATGCTGGCCCGCTTTGCGCATCAGCATCACCAGGTAGACCAGCGATACGCCAGCAATCATCACAAACAGCAGGCTGTCAGAGTAGCTCTGCATCAGCATGGAGGTGAGCGTTGGTCCGAGCAGGCTGCCGATGGTATAGCTCAGCAACAGCGCCTGGTTCATTGCCACCAGCTGATGGTGTTCAACTTTTTCACAGGCCCAGGCCATCGCCACCGGGTAGAGCGTAAAACCTGCCGTGCCCAGCACAAACAGCGCCGGTGCCATCGCCGCGTTGCTCAGCATGCCGAAGCAGCCGATGATAACCACAAAAACTTGTACGCGCAGCACCAGTAAGCGACCAAAGCGGTCAGCGATGCGGCCAATCGGCCACTGACCAATAATCCCCGCACTGACCATCAGCGCCATCCAGAAACCAATGCCGGAGTCGCTGACGCCCTGATGCGACAGATAGAGCGGCATCAGGCCATAGAGTGAGCCAAGAATAATCCCGGAGATGATGCAGCCATTAACGCCAAGACGGGCCTGACGCAGGCGCAGCATTGGCCAGATCGAAGAAGCTACCTGCTCTTCGCTGTGCTGATTAACAATGCGCGTAAAGAGCAGCGGCAGCATTGCCGCCAGCACCATACCAGTAACCCACGGCAGCACGCTCATCAATTCAGTTGGCAGTTTGCTGACCATCAATTGACCAAGCACGGTGCCGATATAGTAAACCATCATATAGGCCGCCAGCAGGCGACCGCGGTTGTGAGCGGTGCCGCTGGACATCAGCGCGCTCTCCACCACCACCCAAATCATGGCGCAGCCGACGCCGGCGATAAAACGCCAAATCATCCAGCTCCAGAAACCCACCATCAGCCCTAAGCCGACGCAACCTGCGGCGAAAATCAGCGACGCAATGTAGTAGCTGCGGTTAAAGCCCATCTGGCGGATCAGTCGACCGGTCAGTAGCGTGCCCAGCAGATTGCCGGTGAAATAGGAGGAACCAACCATGCCGACCTGCCAGGTTGGCAGATTTTCATGGGCGAGCCAAAGGGGCACGAGCGTGTTCAGCGTCGCGATAGCCAGGGTCAACAGCATCAGGCCACAGAGCAATAAAAGCACTGGCCGGGTATAGGTGGTCATGGGTTAAAACCGTGAGGAAGTTCAGATTGCGTGCGCATCATGCCACCGGCAAAAACATTGTCAATCCACTGTTTTTCGCCAGAGTGAGCTTTTTATCGACGACGATTTGTAAAACTTATCCTCTTTGCCACTTAGCGTGCACCGTCGCGTTATATCTCTTTGAAAAGAAGCCAGTAATCTATAAACCACGACAATTTTTCAGTTGAAAAAATTCATGAAGATTAATGGTTGAGACGCACGAAAAAGGCAATAAAAAAGCGCCCGCAGGCGCTTTTAAAAACATGCTGTATCGGCAGGATTAACCGATGTACTCCAGCCCGTTCATATAAGGGCGCAGTACTTCCGGCACCTCAATGCGGCCATCGGCCTGCTGGTAGTTTTCCAGCACCGCAACCAGCGTACGCCCCACTGCCAGACCAGAGCCGTTCAGGGTATGCACCAGACGGGTTTTCTTGTCGGACTTGCTGCGGCAGCGTGTCTGCATGCGGCGCGCCTGGAAATCCCAGACGTTGGAGCAGGAGGAGATTTCGCGGTAGGTGCCCTGCGCCGGAACCCACACTTCGAGATCGTAGGTTTTGCAGGCACCAAAGCCCATATCGCCGATGCAGAGCAGCACTTTGCGGTAAGGCAGACCGAGCAGCTGCAACACTTTCTCTGCATGCCCGGTAATCTCTTCCAGCGCCGCCATGGAGTCTTCCGGGCGAACCACCTGAACCAGTTCGACTTTATCGAACTGGTGCATACGGATCAGACCGCGCGTGTCACGACCGTAAGACCCTGCTTCAGAACGGAAGCACGGCGTATGCGCGGTCATTTTGATCGGCAGACTCTCTTCATCGATAATTTCATCGCGCACGAGATTGGTCAGCGGCACTTCCGCAGTCGGGATCAGCGCGTAGTTGCTGCTGTCGGACTCCTCTTCCAGCGGACGGGTATGGAACAGATCGCCGGCGAACTTCGGCAGCTGGCCGGTCCCGTACAGGGTGTCATGGTTGACCAGGTACGGCACATAGTTTTCCGCGTAGCCGTGCTGCTCAGTGTGCAGATCCAGCATGAACTGCGCCAGCGCGCGGTGCATACGGGCGATCTGCCCTTTCATCACCACGAAACGGGAGCCGGTCAGCTTCACCGCAGCGGCAAAATCCAGGCCGCTGTGCATCTCACCGAGGGTGACGTGATCGCGGATCTCGAAATCAAACTGGCGCGGCGTGCCCCAGCGGCTGATTTCAACGTTATCGTTCTCGTCACGGCCAACCGGTACGCTATCATCAGGCAGGTTCGGAATGGTCAGCGCGATATCGCGGATCTCAGCCAGCAGCGTTTCCAGCTCGGCTTTCGCCGCGTCCAGCTCTTCACCCAGCTTGTTCACTTCCAGGCGTAATGGCTCGATATCTTCCCCGCGTGCTTTCGCCTGGCCGATGGATTTCGATCGTGAGTTACGCTCTGCCTGCAGATTTTCAGTGTTGACCTGCAGGACTTTACGACGCTCTTCGAGCGCGCGTAATTTCTCTACGTCCAGCTTAAAGCCCCGGCGTGCCAGTTTTTCAGCGACTGCGTCTGGCTCGGTACGCAGCAGATTGGGATCGAGCATGCTTTTCCTGTGCTTATCGAATTGAAATAAAAGGAACCCGACCGCAGAGTGCGATCGAGGGTATGAGCCGTAACCTTACCGCAACGCCCGCACTAGCGGTAGCGTTTTATAGGGCTTTTATGATCCTGTTCAGCGAGCCAGGCGAGCTTTTCGCCAATCTTGCCTTCAAGACCTCTGTTCGTCGGCTGATAGTAGCGCGTTTCTGCCATTTCCTGCGGGAAATACTCCTCCCCGGCGGCAAAAGCATTGGGCTCATCGTGGGCATAGCGATACTCCTGCCCATAACCCATCTCCTTCATCAGCTTGGTCGGCGCGTTGCGCAGATGCGGCGGCACATCATAATCGGGGCGCTGTCGCGCATCGGCCATCGCAGCTTTGAAAGCTTTATAGACGGCGTTACTTTTCGGCGCGCAAGCCAGGTAGACAATCGCCTGCGCAATGGCGCGTTCGCCTTCGGCCGGGCCAACGCGGGTAAAGCAGTCCCACGCGGAGATAGCAACCTGCATGGCGCGCGGATCGGCATTGCCGACATCTTCGGAGGCGATTGCCAGGCAACGGCGCGCAACATAGAGCGGGTCGCCACCCGCAGAGATAATGCGCGCATACCAGTAGAGCGCGGCATCTGGCGCACTTCCGCGCACCGATTTGTGCAGCGCGGAGATCAGGTCGTAAAAACGGTCGCCTTTATTATCAAAGCGCGCGCTGCGCTCACCAGCAATCTCAGTCAGCAACTCAGGGTTGAGTACGCGCTTGCCGCTCTTATCGAGCTCCGCCATATCCGCCATCATCTCAAGCGTGTTGAGCGCCCGGCGCGCATCACCACCCACCAGTTCGGCAATCGCCAGCCGGGTTTCGTCCGGCAGAACGATATCCTGGCCGCCGTAACCGCGCGCTTTATCTTCCATCGCCTGCGTTAATACCAGTTCAATATCCTCTGTGGTGAGGGATTTGAGCAGGTAAACGCGCGCACGGGAGAGCAGTGCGGAGTTGAGTTCAAACGAAGGGTTTTCGGTGGTCGCGCCGATAAAGGTGATAGTGCCATCTTCGATATGCGGCAGAAAGGCGTCCTGCTGGCTTTTGTTAAAACGGTGGACTTCATCGACAAACAGAATGGTGCGGCGTCCGGCGTTACGGTTCTGGCGGGCGCGCTCTATGGCTTCGCGGATCTCTTTTACGCCTGAGGTGACCGCAGAGATGCGCTCAACATCAGCATCGGCATAGCGCGCAATGACCTCTGCCAGCGTGGTTTTGCCGGTGCCCGGCGGTCCCCACAGAATCATCGAGTGCAGATGACCGGCTTCAATGGCGCGCGGCAGGGGTTTGCCCGGTGCCAGCAGGTGCTGCTGACCAATGTACTGCGCTAAATTTTCTGGCCGCATACGCGCGGCCAGAGGTTGAAACGTGTTCTCGGAAAAATCGAGCGACATGTTACTCATGCACGCCTCTTACTTGCGTTGATCGTCAACCGTTACGCCCTGCGGCGGGGTAAAGGTGAATTTCGATGCATCGACAGCGCCGTTCTGCTGCGCTTTCAGCTGATAGCTGCTGCGCTGGTCATCCTGTTCGATGGCGCTGAACTGATGGATGGTGCCGTCGCGGCCGACATTAATGGTGAACTGTTTCAGGTTACCGTTGCTGCTTTTTGGCGTCAGTTCAAAATCATCGCCCTTCTGCGCAATATTGTACTGCTGCCAGTCGCTGGTCTGGTTACGGGCAATCAGCATAAACGGCGTGTTGCTGGTAGCATCTTTCAGCCAGGTTGCCGTCGCCTGTTCAACAAACGGGTTGTAGAACCACAGCGTTTTGCCGTCGGAAACCAGTACGCTCTCGTCCGGCTGGGTCATATGCCAGTTAAACAGGTTCGGGCGTTTAACCCACAAATCACCCTGGCCTTCCTGTACCGCAGCGCCGCTGCCGTCGGTCACTTTCTGGGTAAAGCTGGCGTGGAAGCTGCTGACTTTATCGAGGCGGCTTTTCAGATCGCTTGCCGCGTCTGCCCAGACATTGCTGACCACTAAGAAGCCCATCAGTGCACAAACCATGGCGATTTTTTTCATTGTCATTCCTCTGATACGTCACTCCCGACGTGGGAGAATCCTTCTGTCACTCTAGAAAGCGAAACGCCAGAGTGACAGAAGAAAAAACTGAATTTGTACTATTTACCTAACTTTGCATCACTCAAACGGCGGTGGAGCCAGCACTTCACGGTTACCGTTGTGCCCCTGCTCGCTGACAATCCCCTGCGCTTCCATCTGTTCGATTATGCGCGCCGCACGGTTGTAGCCGATACGGAACTGGCGCTGCACGCCGGAGATCGAGGCTTTGCGTTTTTCGGTGACAAAGTTAACGGCCTGGTCGAACAGCGGATCCAGCTCTTCACCGCCGTCAAAACCACCGCCGCCGCCTTCGCTTTCGGTGTCGGAGGTGATGCCGTCAACGTATTGCGGACGCCCGCGCGCTTTCCAGTCCTGCACCACGGCGTGGACTTCCTGATCGCGAACAAACGCGCCGTGGACACGCACCGGGGCAGAGGTTGAGTTCGGGCCGGAATAAAGCATATCCCCCATGCCGAGCAGCGATTCCGCACCGCCCTGATCGAGGATGGTACGGGAGTCGATCTTGCTCGATACGGTAAAGGCGATACGCGTCGGGATGTTGGCTTTAATCAGGCCAGTGATCACATCCACAGAGGGGCGCTGGGTGGCCAGCACCAGGTGAATACCGGCGGCGCGCGCTTTCTGCGCCAGGCGGGCAATCAGCTCTTCCACCTTTTTACCAACCGTCATCATCAGATCGGCAAACTCATCGACCATCACCACAATGTACGGCAGTTTTTCCAGCACCGGATGTTCGGTTGCCATGCTGTCGCCCGGCTTCCAGTACGGATCCGGGATCGGGCGACCCATGCGCGCGGCTTCGGCGATCTTCTCGTTGTAACCTGCGAGGTTACGCACGCCCAGCGCAGACATCAGCTTGTAGCGGCGCTCCATCTCATTGACACTCCAGCGCAGCGCATTAGCGGCGTCTTTCATGTCGGTAACCACTTCGGTCAATAGATGCGGAATGCCTTCATAGACCGACAGCTCGAGCATTTTCGGGTCGATCATGATGAAACGCACATCTTCCGGCGTTGCTTTATAGAGCATGCTGAGGATCATGGCGTTGACGCCGACCGACTTACCGGAACCGGTGGTACCGGCGACCAGCAGATGTGGCATCTTCGCCAGGTCAGCAATCACCGGATCCCCGGCGATATCTTTACCCAGCACCACGGTGAGCGGTGACGGACTTTCGCGGAATTTCACGCAGTCCAGCACTTCTCGCAGATAGACGGTCTGGCGCTTCTTGTTCGGCAACTCAAGGCCGACGTAAGGTTTACCCGGGATCACTTCCACCACGCGCACGGCAACGGTGGAGAGCGAACGCGCCAGGTCACGTGACAGGTTAGAGATTCGCGCCGCTTTCACGCCAGGCGCGAGGTTCAACTCAAAGCGGGTGATCACCGGACCCGGCGAGTAGTTCACCACGTCCGCTTTAATACGGAAATCGGCCAGGCGAGCTTCAACCAGGCGAGCCATCTGCTCAAGTGCAAAGGTGTCTACCGGCTCCACTTCTGCCGGCGGCTGCGTTAACAGATCGAGCGACGGCAGCGGCGTAGTCGGCTTCTGCACCGGGCGGCTGTCACCATTACGCATCAGCAATGGATGGATCAGGCTCTCCTGCTGCTGCGGAGCAGATTGTTGTTGCGGCTGCTGAACAGGTTGACCATAAGCAGGCGGCTGAACCGGCTGCGCGGCTGGCTGCTGATAGTGCTGTTGCGGCTGCTGGGCAGGCTGACCATAGGCAGGCGGCTGAACCGGCTGCGCGGCTGGCTGCTGATAGTGCTGCTGCGGCTGCTGGGCAGATTGACCATAGGCAGGCGGCTGAACCGGTTGCGCGGCTGGCTGCTGATAGTGCGGCTGCGGCTGCTGGGCAGGCTGACCATAGGCAGGCGGCTGAATCGGCTGCGCGGCTGGCTGCTGATAGTGCGGCTGCGGCTGCTGGGCAGGTTGACCATAGGCAGACGGCTGCGCCGGCTGCGCGGCAGGTGGCTGCTGCGGCTGCTGATAATGAGGCTGTGCAGAAGCTTGTGGCTGCGGCGTAAAGAGCGGTGCGTTCGCACGCTCAACCGGTGCTGTGTTCATCGGCGAGACGTCGGCATCTTCCGGCATAAAGGCCTGCGGCTCAGCGCCGTAGCGCTGCTGCTGAGATGCAGCAAACTGACGAGCCAGCTCAGCCTCTTCCGCTTCGGCTTCATTCAATTCAGCTTCAGAGGCAGCAAACTGTGGCGTTTCATGTTGATACTCTTCACCGTAGCGATCGTGCTGCGTCGCGGCGAACTGACGTGCCAGCTCGTTTTGCTGGAACATAGCGGCATCATCATCGGAGAGATGTTGATCTGGCTCACGCACCTCATCTTCACGCGCACGCTCTTCAGCCATGCGCTGTGAAGGCAGTTTAATGCCATAGGACGCAAGCTCGCGACGCGTCGGCACGCGCACACGGTTAGGTCGCGGAAGCTGCGGGCCAATCCCCTCTTTTACCTGCGGACGTGGCGCGCCGCCGGCAAGACCAAACACCGGCGCGCTGGCTGCCGCGGCGGCGGCAGTGCCAGCCGTTGAAGCGGCCTGAGCGGCAGCGGGCAGAACGCTCTCTGCCACAACCGTTGGATCCACAGCAGGTGGAACAGGCATCGACGGCGCGGCTGGTCGGGCTACCGGTTCTGGCTCAGCGGGCTCCGGAATCGGCTGATACCAGGCGGCCAGCTGCTCACGCTCGCGCGCGCGCTTCTCTTCGACTTCTTCAAAGTAGTAGAGCGGCGGACGGGTATGTTTCGCCTCTTCCACAACGGGTTCAGGTTCGATGACCGGCTCCGGCGCAGGGGCGATTTGCGGTTCAGGCTGCCACTGCTGGGCTGCAGGCTGCGGCTGCCAGTAGACCTCTTCTTGCTGCGGCTGCGGCGTTACCGGCGCATCTGGCGTCCACGGCTCTTCCGCGATCGGCTGCTGCCACTCTGGCACGGACTGCGCGGCAGGGTGCTGATAAGCAGCCGTTTCGTCATAATGCGTTGGCTGCTGATAAGCGGCCTGGGGATCGCCATGCATTGGCGCCTGATAAGCGGCCTGTGGATCGCTATGCATCGGCGGCTGATAAGCAGGCTGTTGATTAGGATAGCCAGGCGCCTGCTGCGCATGCTGCCATTCAGCGGGCTGCGGCGTTTGCATAACCGGCTCCGTCGGCGCAGCGAAGCTTTGCGCGGCAACGGTTGTTGCGACGGCAGCCGCCGCAACGGGTTCCGTTACGCTGCGACCATTGAGCAGCGGATCGTACTCCTGCTCCACTTCCGTCGCGCGATGTCCCGAGAAGAGCACGTCGTCTGGCTGCGCTGGCACACCGCGCGCGCTGTAGGCGATCTCCTCTTCATCATCCATCCGCTTGCCGGAGAAGAGCGCTTCGTCGGTTTTGCGCCCCATCGGGTTGGCGAACTTCTCTGCAATGCGTTTACGGCGCGCCAGCGCACCACGCAGAATGCGGGCGCGACGAGATTCGCGAGGCGCGTCGCTTGCCTCGTCCTCATCATACTCATCCTCATCTTCATACTCTTCATCATCAACCCATGTGTCATCGCGACGGGTGCGGTTGGTGGCGAAAGTGAGAATATTGAGAATAACGCTGCCGATTTTTTCAGCGATGGTGACCCATGACCAGCCGGTAAAGAGCGTCAGCCCGGCTGCCCAGATGCAGAGCAGTGCGAGCGTTCCGCCGCTGCTGCGCAGCAGCGGCTGCAGCGTGGTGCTGAGCAGGCTGCCAATCACGCCGCCCGAGGCGAAATACCAGATATCATCCGCGTTGATCGCCGCCAGACCACAGGAGGTCAGGATCAGCGCCAGCGCGCCAATCAGGCGTAGCGAGACGGCGAAATAGTCGATGTAATCCTCAGTGGCGCGATGGCGCCAGGCAAACCAACAGCCGCCGATAATAATGACCGGAATGGTGTAGGCCATAATGCCGAAGATGAAAAACAGGGTATCCGCCAGCCATGCGCCGGGCACGCCGCCAAGGTTATGGATCGGCTCATGCCATGCGGTCTGCGACCAGCTTGGATCGGATGGGTTAAAGCTGAGAAGCGCCGCCATCAGCCAGATGGCAGAAAGGGAAACGAGGATCAGCAACGCTTCGAGGAGTCGGCGTCCGCTGCTTAGCTTGTTAAAAGTGACTTCTTTGTCTTCGGTGTATTCCTGGCTCAAGACAGGCTCTCCAGGTCCTTGATGCTAAAACGGACAACAGCGCCGGGTCTCCCCGGCACTGTTGCTGTATGGATTAACAGGAGTGTAATCAAAAAACAGCGATTGTGCACCTGTTCCGTATTAGCGCGTCTTAATAACCAGACGATTACTCTGTTTGACCTCTTCCATCACCACATAGGTGCGGGTGTCGTTTACGCCTGGCAGGCGTAACAGCGTTTCGCCCAGCAGTTTGCGGTAGGCCGACATATCCGGTACGCGCGTTTTCAACAGGTAGTCAAAATCACCAGAAACCAGATGACACTCCTGAATTTCTTCAAGTTTTTGCACTGCAGCGTTGAATTGTTCAAACACATCCGGCGCGCCACGATTCAGAGTAATCTCAACGAAGACCAGCAGTGATGCATCCAGATAATGCGGGTTAAGCAGTGCCGTATAGCCCTGAATAAACCCCTGCCTTTCCAGCCTGCGCACGCGCTCAAGGCACGGCGTTGGCGAAAGCCCTACTCGTTTAGAAAGCTCGACGTTGGAAATACGCCCATCTTTTTGCAGTTCATTTAAAATATTGCGGTCAATGCGGTCGAGATCTTTGCCAGGGCGCTTCTTGCTATCTACCATTATTATTGTCTCTCTGTATTCCTTCCCTACTCCTGTCTTGACCCTGTGCACTTCACTGTTCAGGATCTTTGCCCGTCGTATTGTGCCGCGCGCCAGCAAGCTGACCGTTGCATAATCCCAGGGGCTGTGTTGAGAAGACCGGTGCCTGCGGCAGCTATCGATATCACGGATGGCGTCTGTCCACGCCATGCGTAGATTTCGCTAGCCCGGTAAAATGGCATTTACATGCGTAAACGTGCGTTACGCGCGAAATACTGCTTTTTTTCTTCCTTTGATGTTTTCGCAAAAGCGCAGGGGATTGTCAAAGCAAAACATCTTTTTTTAGTACAACATGCCAGATATTCATCAAGGTCGATTCCTTATCCTCATTTATTCATCTTATAACTGCCTTTTTCTCAGTAGAAGTTGTTATGTTTTTGGCATAAATCATTGCCCCGCCATCGGTCTTTTCTATCACACACATCGTTAACAAAATCGCTACGCCCTTTTTTTACGCCCGCAAATTCCCTACAATCCAGCCCAATGTCTGCCAAACAATAATGAGGATCTCATGGGGACGGCCAAACACAGTAAGCTGCTTATCCTTGGTTCAGGCCCTGCCGGTTATACCGCAGCGGTCTATGCTGCGCGTGCAAACCTGCAGCCGGTGCTAATCACCGGTATGGAAAAAGGCGGTCAGCTCACCACCACCACTGAAGTGGAAAACTGGCCGGGCGACCCGCACGATCTGACCGGCCCGGGTCTGATGGAGCGCATGCATGAACATGCGACCAAATTTGATACTGAAATCATTTTTGACCATATCAACAGCGTCGATTTACAGAACCGCCCGTTCCGCCTGATTGGCGATAGCGCTGAGTACACCTGCGACGCGCTGATTATCGCCACCGGTGCCTCCGCGCGCTATTTAGGCCTAGCCTCTGAAGAAGCCTATAAAGGCCGCGGCGTTTCTGCCTGCGCCACCTGTGACGGTTTCTTCTACCGCAACCAGAAAGTCGCGGTCATCGGCGGCGGCAACACCGCAGTTGAAGAAGCGCTCTACCTGGCGAATATCGCCTCAGAGGTGCATCTGATCCACCGCCGCGATACCTTCCGCGCGGAGAAGATCCTGATCAAGCGTCTGATGGATAAAGTTGAGAGCGGCAATATCGTGCTGCATACGCACCGTACGCTGGAAGAGGTGACGGGCGATCAGATGGGCGTTAGCGGCCTGCGCCTGCGCGATACGCAAAACCCGGATAATATCGAGTCGCTGGACGTTGCCGGTCTGTTTGTCGCTATCGGCCACAGCCCGAACACTGCGATCTTTGACGGCCAGCTTGAGCTGGAAAACGGCTACATCAAGGTGCAGTCCGGTATTCATGGTAATGCGACGCAAACCAGCATTCCCGGCGTGTTTGCCGCAGGTGACGTGATGGATCACATCTATCGTCAGGCGATCACCTCCGCTGGCACTGGCTGTATGGCGGCGCTGGATGCTGAGCGCTACCTCGATGGGCTGGCTGTTCAGAAATAATCTTTACAAGTCAGTAACAAAGGTAAATAAGGCGACATTAAGTCGCCTTTATTTTTGCACCGTTGTAACATTGCGCAGGCTAAAAATCCGATAACTTCACCTGCAAAGCGCGCAATGAATAAAACCCGTCAGCAAGAACTCACTCGCTGGTTAAAACAGCAAAGCATTATCTCTCGTCGTTGGTTGACGCTCTCCCGCCTGCTTGGCGTGGTAAGCGGCGTCCTGATCGTCGCGCAAGCGTGGCTGCTCGCCAGCATTCTCAACCATATGATTATCGAGCACATTCCGCGCGAGGCACTGCTGCTGCCCTTTGCGCTGCTGGTGCTGGTCTTTATTCTGCGCAGTTGGGTGGTCTGGCTGCGCGAGCGGGTAGGATTTCATGCGGGGGCCCAGATCCGCTTTGCGATACGCCGCCGCGTGCTGGACCGCCTGCAACAGGCGGGGCCGGCCTGGATTCAGGGCAAACCCGCCGGCAGTTGGGCGACGCTGATCCTGGAGCAAATCGACGACATGCATGACTTCTACGCCCGCTATTTGCCGCAAATGGCGCTGGCGGCAAGCGTACCGCTGCTGATTGTGATCACCCTTTTCCCGATTAACTGGGCGGCAGCGCTGATCCTGCTTGGCACCGCACCGCTGATCCCGCTGTTTATGGCGATGGTCGGTATGGGCGCAGCCGATGCCAACCGCCGTAACTTTAAAGCCCTGGCGCGTCTGAGCGGTCACTTCCTTGACCGCCTGCGCGGCATGGAGACGCTGCGTATTTTTGGCCGTGGCGAAGCGGAAACGGAAAGCATCCGCCGCGCGTCGCAGGATTTTCGCAGCCGCACCATGGAAGTGCTGCGTCTGGCGTTTCTCTCCTCCGGGGTGCTGGAATTTTTCGCGTCGCTCTCCATTGCGCTGGTCGCCGTTTACTTTGGCTTCTCCTACCTGGGCGAACTCAATTTCGGCCATTACGGTACCGGCGTGACGCTGTTTGCCGGTTTTCTTGCGCTGGTGCTGGCCCCGGAATTTTTCCAGCCGCTGCGCGATCTCGGTACCTTTTACCACGCGAAGGCGCAGGCAGTAGGCGCAGCGGATAGCCTGAAAACCTTTATGGAAGCGCCGCTCGCCCATCCGCAACGCGGCGATATCACGCTTAACGCGGGTGAACCTGTCACCCTGACGGCAGAGAATTTAATTGTTAAATCGCCCGAAGGCGCGGTGCTGGCCGGCCCGCTCACCTTTACCCTCTCCTCCCAACAGCGGGTTGTGGTGGTCGGGCGCAGCGGATCGGGGAAAAGCTCGCTAATTAATGCGCTGTTGGGGTTCCTGCCTTATGAAGGGTCGCTGCGCGTTAACGGTATTGAACTGAGCGCGCTCGATCCCGACAGCTGGCGCAACGCGATAAGCTGGGTCGGCCAGAACCCACAGTTACCTGCCGCCACGCTGCGCGAGAATGTGCTGTTATCACGCCCGGATGCCAGCGAAGCGGCCTTACACGCTGCGCTGGATAAGGCGTGGGTAAGCGAATTTTTGCCCCTGTTACCGGAAGGACTGGAGACACAGCCTGGCGATCAGGCCGTTCGCCTCTCCGTCGGTCAGGCGCAGCGTGTCGCCGTCGCCCGCGCCCTGCTCTCTTCATGCCAGTTGCTTCTGCTGGATGAACCCTCCGCCAGCCTTGATGCGCACAGCGAGCAGCGCGTGATGCAGGCGCTGACCAGCGCTTCGCGCCAGCAAACGACGCTGATGGTGACCCACCAGTTGGAAAACCTCGCAGAGTGGGATGCCGTTTGGGTGATGCAGGAGGGACGCATTGTTGAACAGGGCAGCTATGCCGAGCTTGCCGCCGCCGGGGGCGTGTTTGCCGCGCTGCTGGCACATCGTCAGGAGGAGATTTAAATGCGCGCCTTGCTGCCTTATCTCGCATTATATAAACGCCATAAATGGATGCTGACGCTGGGCGTGGTGCTGGCGGTCGTCACGCTGCTGGCCAGTATTGGGCTGTTAACGCTTTCAGGCTGGTTCCTTTCCGCCTCGGCAGTGGTCGGTGTCGCCGGGCTATATAGTTTCAACTATATGCTGCCCGCCGCCGGTGTGCGCGGGGCGGCGATCACCCGTACCGCCGGGCGCTATTTCGAGCGGCTGGTCAGCCACGATGCCACGTTCCGCGTGCTGGAACATCTGCGCGTGACTACCTTTAGTAAACTGTTACCCCTCTCCCCGGCCGGGCTGGCGCGTTTTCGTCAGGGCGATGTGCTTAACCGCGTGGTTGCTGATGTCGATACGCTCGATCACCTCTACCTGCGTGTAATTTCGCCGCTGGTGGGGGCGCTGGTGGTGATTATCGTCGTGCTGGTCGGCCTAAGCATGCTCGATCTCTCGCTGGCTCTGATGTTAAGCGGCATTATGCTGGCGACGCTGCTTATTCTGCCGCCCCTCTTTTATCGCGCCGGCAAAGCGACGGGGGAAAATCTCACCGCACTGCGCGGGCAGTATCGCCAGCAATTGACCAGCTGGTTACAGGGTCAGGCAGAGCTCACCATTTTTGGTGCCAGCCAGCGTTATCGCGAGCAGCTGGAAAACACCGAATTAAGCTGGCACGAGGCGCAGCGCCGTCAGTCCGATCTGAGCGCCGTGTCGCAGGCAGTAATGCTGACGATTAGCGGCGCGGCGGTAATTATTATGCTGTGGTTCGCCTCCGGTGATGTCGGCGGTAATACCGAGCCTGGCGCGCTGATCGCCCTCTTTGTCTTCTGCGCGCTGGCGGCGTTTGAAGCGCTCGCCCCGGTTACCGGCGCTTTCCAGCACCTTGGGCAAGTTATTGCCTCCGCCACGCGGGTGACGCAGCTTACTGACTGTCAGCCAGAAGTCACGTTTCCTGCCACGCGCACCGCCGTGCCCCGGCAAGTTAGCGTGGCGCTGACCGACGTGTCGTTTAGCTATCCGGGACAGCCGCAGCGGGCGCTGGATAGCCTCAACGTATCGATTGCCGCAGGCGAGCATGTTGCCATTTTAGGCCGCACGGGCTGTGGTAAATCGACGCTGCTGCAACTGCTGACGCGCGCCTGGGATCCGCAGCAGGGCGAGATTCATTTACAGGATCGCCCATTACGCTCATATGCCGAGGCCGATCTGCGCTCGCTTATCAGTATGGTGCCGCAGCGCGTCCACCTGTTTAGCGCCACGCTGCGCGATAACTTGCTGCTGGCTTCACCGCAGGCAAGCGATGAGATGCTGAGCGCGACGCTGGAACGCGTCGGTCTGGAGAAGCTGCTGGATGAGAATGGCCTTAACGCCTGGCTCGGTGAAGGCGGGCGTCAGCTCTCCGGCGGTGAACTGCGTCGCCTGGCGATTGCGCGCGCGCTGCTGCATGATGCTCCGCTGGTGTTACTGGATGAACCGACCGAAGGACTTGATGCCTCCACTGAGAGCCAAATCCTTGATCTCCTTGATGAAGTGATGAGAGGTAAAACCCTGTTAATGGTCACCCATCGTCTGCGCGGGCTGGCAAATTACGATCGGATAATTGTAATGGACAACGCGCAAATAATTGAGCAAGGTAATCACGCAGCGTTAATGGCGAAACAGGGGCGGTACTACCAGTTTAAGCAGCGTCTGTAGTGGTTTGACTCATTTTCGCTCTCGCGTCGCCAACACTGAAGCGAGAGCGAAAGATGACGATATTAACAGAGGTCACTTGTCGCATTGTGGAGCGTTGCAGTCATGCGCCTGGTTCAGCTTTCTCGTCACTCTATTGCATTCCCTTCGCCGGAAGCGGCGCTGCGTGAACCCAACGGGCTGCTGGCGCTCGGTGGCGACTTAAGTCCGGCGCGTTTGCTGATGGCCTATCAGCGCGGGATTTTCCCGTGGTTTTCACCGGGTGACCCTATCCTCTGGTGGTCGCCCGATCCGCGCGCCGTATTATGGCCGGAAAATTTTCACGTCAGCCGCAGCATGAAGCGCTTTCATAAGACCTCACCTTATCGCGTCACGCTTAACCACGCTTTTGGCCAGGTCATTGATGGCTGTTCAGACGATCGCGATGAAGGCACGTGGATTACGCCCGATATCGTCATGGCTTACCACCGTTTGCATGAACTGGGTCATGCGCACTCGATTGAAGTGTGGGAAGGCGACGAGCTGATTGGTGGGATGTATGGCGTCGCGCAGGGCTCGCTTTTCTGCGGTGAGTCGATGTTCAGCCGACGCGTAAATGCCTCGAAAACCGCCCTGCTGGTCTTTAGCGAGGAGTTCGCGAGACTTGGCGGTAAACTGATTGATTGCCAGGTGCTTAACAGCCATACCGCTTCCCTTGGCGCGGTGGAGATCCCCCGCCGCGACTATCTGCAATATCTCGCGGAACTACGTCTGGCCCCGCTGCCTTCACACTTTTGGGTGCCCCGTCGGCTCTTTCCGGCTCGTTGAAGAATGTTTTCGGCACATTTGTATTCAGAGTGTTATAATGGTCGCTCGTAGCAGCTTTTGCCTGTTGCCCCGCCCCATCCGGGAGTCGTTCGTATCAGGGATGCCCTTCGTTTACTTCTACCGCTCCCCTTTACGGTTGCGCTTTACTGGCGCTCTGGCTGCGGCGTGCGGGGAATCGGCAAAAGCTGTTTTGCTGCCTTTTATCAGCACAAATCTTTACTTAACACACGAACTTCGGCATTATCTTGCCGATTCAAAAAATTATGGTAGTGATACCCCCGAGGATTAGATGGCCAAAGAAGACAATATTGAGATGCAGGGTACCGTTCTTGAAACGTTACCTAATACGATGTTCCGCGTAGAACTGGAAAACGGTCACGTGGTCACTGCGCATATCTCTGGTAAGATGCGTAAAAACTACATCCGTATCCTGACGGGCGATAAAGTGACTGTGGAACTGACCCCGTACGACCTGAGCAAAGGCCGCATTGTCTTCCGTAGCCGCTAAGATCTTCCGTTAGCGCAACTGCGCACCTAATTTAAAGGCCGGGTAATCCCGGCCTTTTCTGTTTCTGCTCCAGCCGCTATTTAAAAGATGGTTTAACGATCAGGGATAGTGGCAGCCGCCCCGCTCGCGACAGGCTCTCCATTCAGCGGTACCGATATCCGGGCCTGACGCCGGATCGCGACAGATTGGCCACCATTTGCTGTAGAAGTTACAGGGAGCGGCTTTTCCGGCAAGCGGAGCAAGCAGTAAAAAACTGAGTATTACAGGTATAAAAATATGCCTCATGGTATCTCCTCCTTTTTGACCAACTTCTGATTCCGTTTCATGGCAATAACCCACTTCAGCGCTATTGCGCATAAAAACAACCTACAAAAAAACGACTTACACGGCAATATTTTTATTAATATCAATAACTTACATTAGGAATGTTTGCAAAAAGTACCGCAGTTAGCTCTGTAAAACAGTTTATCTCACGGTTTTAATGCGGTGACGGGAAGGGTCTTGCGTTGACAAAGTAGAAGGTGCGCCGCTTTTTCACGCACGTTTATCGACAGGCATAAAAAAACCGGGCGCAGGGCCCGGTTTGATGAGGTTAATGCAGAGATTAATGTGCGGCTTCCGGTTTGTGCTTCTGCGCACTGTGGAAACCATACTCCAGCTCATTCTTCTCTTTATTCAGCGTGACGGTGACCTGGCCGCCATCAACCAGCGATCCGAACAGCAGTTCGTTGGCGAGCGGTTTTTTCAGGTTGTCCTGAATCACACGCGCCATTGGTCGGGCACCCATCGCACGGTCGTAGCCTTTCTCTGCCAGCCAGTCGCGCGCTTCCTGGCTGACCTCCAGCGAGACGCCCTTCTGATCCAGCTGCACCTGAAGTTCGACAATAAATTTGTCGACCACCTGGTGAATCACCTCGGTAGACAAATGATCGAACCAGATGATGTTGTCCAGACGGTTGCGGAACTCCGGCGTAAAGATCTTTTTGATCTCCTCCATCGCATCGGTGCTGTTATCCTGGTGGATAAGGCCGATGGATTTACGCTCGGTTTCACGCACGCCGGCGTTGGTGGTCATCACCAGCACGACGTTGCGGAAATCGGCCTTGCGCCCGTTGTTATCGGTCAGCGTCCCGTTATCCATCACCTGCAGCAGGATGTTAAAGACATCAGGATGCGCTTTTTCGATCTCATCAAGCAGCAGAACCGCATGCGGATGTTTGATCACCGCGTCGGTCAGCAGGCCACCCTGATCGAAACCGACATAGCCCGGAGGCGCACCGATCAAACGGCTCACGGTGTGGCGCTCCATATACTCGGACATATCAAAACGCAGCAGCTCAATGCCCAGCGCTTTCGACAGCTGTACCGTCACCTCGGTTTTACCGACGCCGGTCGGGCCAGCAAACAGGAAGGAGCCGACCGGTTTATGGTCCTGACCCAGCCCTGCGCGGCTCATTTTGATCGCTTCGGTTAAGGCCTCAATGGCTTTATCCTGACCAAACACCAGCATTTTCAGACGGTCGCCGAGGCTTTTCAGCGTATCGCGATCGCTCTGAGAGACGCTCTTCTCAGGAATACGCGCAATGCGGGCAACCACGGATTCAATATCCGCCACGTTAACCGTTTTCTTGCGTTTGCTGACCGGCATCAGCCGTGCTCGCGCGCCAGCCTCATCAATCACGTCAATCGCTTTGTCCGGCAGATGGCGGTCGTTAATGTATTTCACCGCCAGCTCAACCGCGGCGCGTACCGCTTTCGCCGTGTAACGCACATCGTGGTGCGCTTCATATTTCGGCTTCAGGCCGTTGATAATCTGCACCGTTTCCTCAACGGAAGGTTCAGTGATATCAATTTTCTGGAAGCGGCGCGCAAGGGCGCGATCTTTTTCAAAGATGTTGCTGAACTCCTGATATGTCGTGGAGCCCATTACGCGGATCTTACCGCTGGAGAGCAGCGGCTTAATCAGGTTCGCTGCGTCAACCTGCCCACCGGACGCAGCGCCTGCACCGATGATGGTGTGGATCTCATCGATAAACAGAATGCTGTTGCTGTCCTGCTCGAGCTGTTTCAGCAGCGCCTTAAAGCGTTTTTCGAAATCGCCGCGGTATTTAGTACCCGCCAGCAGTGAGCCGATATCCAGCGAGTAGATGGTGCAGTCGGCCATAATTTCCGGCACGTCGCCCTGCACAATTCGCCAGGCCAGCCCTTCGGCAATCGCGGTTTTACCAACGCCCGATTCCCCCACCAGCAGCGGGTTGTTTTTACGGCGGCGGCACAACACCTGGACGGCGCGCTCAAGCTCTTTGCCACGTCCAATCAGCGGATCGATTCCGCCCACGCGAGCAAGCTGATTAAGATTGGTGGTGAAGTTTTCCATACGTTCCTCCCCGCCTGCTTGCTCTTCGCTGCTCGCCTGGCTGCTACTGCTGCTGCCCGCGTCAGAGGATGGACCCGGCTCGTCTTTGCGCGTGCCGTGAGAGATAAAGTTCACCACGTCAAGGCGGCTGACTTCATGTTTGCGCAGCAGGTAAGCCGCCTGCGACTCCTGCTCGCTGAAGATGGCAACCAGCACGTTCGCACCGGAGACTTCGCTGCGTCCGGAAGATTGAACGTGAAACACCGCGCGCTGCAGAACGCGCTGGAAGCTGAGCGTCGGCTGCGTGTCACGCTCCTCTTCGCTCATCGGCAGGACGGGTGTGGTTTGTTCGATGAAGGCCTCGAGTTCCTGCCGCAGCGCCACCAGATCCACGGAACACGCTTCCAGCGCATCACGGGCAGATGGGTTACTGAGCAGAGCCAGTAACAAGTGCTCGACGGTCATAAACTCATGTCGGTGCTCGCGCGCTCTGGCGAAAGCCATGTTTAAACTGAGTTCCAGTTCTTGATTGAGCATAGGCACCTCCCCCAAGTTTTATTGCCTGACGTCAGGCTTTTTCCAGCGTACACAGCAACGGATGCTCGTTCTCCCTTGCATACTTGTTCACCATGGCAACTTTCGTCTCCGCGACCTCGGCGGTGAAAACACCGCAGATAGCCTTACCGTGATAGTGAACCGTTAGCATCAGTTGCGTTGCACGTTCAACATCATAAGAAAAGAACTTTTGTAGCACGTCAATAACAAATTCCATTGGCGTGTAGTCATCGTTCATTATCATCACTTTGTACATCGATGGCGGTTTGAGCGCGTCGCGCAGTTTATCTTCCGCCAATTGCTCAAAATCCAGCCAGCTATTGCTCTTACCCATCGTTAGCGCTTCATCTTAGGTTACAGGTTCCGGCGCACGTCTAATCGGCCGATTACATGAGTTTAGATGCATTTTCAATCAGCATCAGATGTCAGGCAACTATAATGGATCGCCCTGCATTTGAATAACAACATTAAGTGGATGGTTATGTGAAGATGTCCTGCTTAGTGCACATTATATGGCTCGATTATAGGTTTTTTTGGCGATCCTTGCCATTTCACCTGTGTAAAAAGATTTCAATGTATCTTATTTTTCTTTTTTTTAAATTTTAAACATTATGCTAAATAAAAAAACGAACCGCTGAGGGTTCGTCTTTTTATTTATTTCAGGACTATTTATCCAGCTCCAGTAATGACCTCGCAACATCGGCATAGAAAGCATTAACGTAAGCCTGCGGGATAACATCAAATCCCATAAAGTCGAGATGATCCCAATCGTACATTACCGGGTAATAGCTCCACTGCCCTTTTTTCGGCTGGCCATCATAGGGTTTCGCATCGGCACCAAAGGGGTAATAGCTGGAGACTGAATTCACCAGCCCGTCATTCGTCGTCCAGGTGGCATTAATTAACGATGTTTGCGGATCGGTAATGGTTTTACCCATATAGGTTGCTGACGGCACCAGCAGTGGATTGGTATAGACGCCGGGGATCTGGAAAGAGGTAAACGGCACGCCAACGGTCGTTTTACCGGTATGTGAGAAATAATAGACGTTGGGCTTCGTCTCCAGGTACTGCTTATTCGCACTGACGCCAACTACCGAGAGATCGTAAGAGGCAATATCCTTCGAATCCCAGATGCTGCTGGTAAAAACATCGCGAATATATTCAGCCAGGCTCTCATCCGGGTCGCGACTCAGGCCAAACTGGTCGAGTTTGAAATCATAAACAAATGAAGAGAGCGACGACACGCCGGCAATAGTCGCCGCTTTGCGGACCATATCTTCAATCAGGCCAACGATCAGGTTTTTATCTTGTGCAAACGAACTGCCATTATTTGGCGTTGCGACGGTAGAGACGCTGAAAACATAATCTTTCCCGCCTGCAAAAAGCGGAGAGAGCTCTGTTCCGGGGTGCGATTCATGGAACGCGCGCTCCTCTTCGCTGCCGTCCTGCAGCATATCCACCAGCTGGCGGCTGGTTAACCCGCCCATACTGTGCCCAACGAGGTGGATCTTATGGTGCTCATCCCAGTGCGGATAGATGCCGGGGTAGGTTTTACCGTAGCGGGCATGGTTCGCTTTCAGGGAATGGGCGGCGCCATAATCAACGGTGCCACCTTTAATATAGTAATAGAGCTCAACCGCGCGATCCCAGTTGCTGGAAACCGGCCCAACAACGGCGGCGTAAGACTCCACCCCATTGCTATTTAAATAGGCAATGGTGTCATCAAACCCGCCCCAATATTTGAAACCCAGCATTTCATCGGGGCCCCAGCCGACAACACCATGAACAAAAATAAGGGGATAGTGGTTTCCTTTTTGGGCCATGTTTTGTGGAGCCGCGTCGACTGTCTCTGCCGCGACGAAAGAGGAATTAATAAGCGAAGCTGATACCAATAGCGCTAAAGATAATTTCTTTAAAGTTTTCAATGTAACTTCATCCTTTTTATTTACACCAACGTTGCGACGCTAATAGTACCTTTCACGGTGCTTTTCTTTTCAGCCCTTAAAGTGGATTAATATACAAGAATGCTCTCGGATAATTTTTGAATTGTCGTATTAAGGCGAAAGGGTAATTAATTTATTTGAATTAGGATAATTCACGTGAATTAATAACTTATTAAATTACATTTTAAATCACTGGTAATTAAGGTTTGTATTGTGCAACAGATAGCTGTGGAATAGCCATATTCGAGACATGCATCACATTTTTTTACCATAGCGTTAACTGCTTCAAAAAATTGATGCGCTGTCTCCCAGAATGCTTGCCAAATACTTGACGCATTATACGAATTATCTAAATTGTAGAGTCGTGAGTTGGCGAGGTTTTGAACAACCCGCCGCTCCGCCACCGGTTCATTCCATCTTACTTAAATAAGTTTTACGAAGGATGTCGAAGCATGGAAATGGGTACTGTAAAGTGGTTCAACAATGCCAAAGGGTTTGGCTTCATCTGCCCGGAAGGCGGTGGTGAAGATATCTTCGCCCATTACTCCACCATCCAGATGGATGGTTACAGAACGTTAAAAGCCGGGCAGACGGTCCGGTTTGATGTACACCAGGGCCCTAAAGGCAATCATGCCAGTCTTATCGTGCCAGTAGAACTGGAAGCGATAGCCTGACGCCTGTGACCTCGTTGTGTACAAAGTGCAGTTAAATGCCAGCCCGGTGGGCTGGCATTTTTATTACTCGCGTGCCAGCGCATCCACCGGATCGAGCCGGGCGGCATTGCGGGCAGGAAGCCAGCCAAACAGCACGCCGGTAAAGGTGGAGCACAAAAACGCCGTTAACAGCGCAACCGGCGAAAAGCCAATCTCCCAGCCCGGCAGAAAGAGCTGCAGAGTGAAAGCGATCAGCATCGACAGCATCACGCCCAGCGCACCGCCCACCAGGCAGACAAACACTGCTTCAATCAGAAACTGTGACAGCACGTCGCCCGCACGTGCGCCCACTGCCATTCGGATGCCAATCTCCCGGGTACGCTCGGTGACCGACACCAGCATGATATTCATCACGCCAATCCCGCCCACCAGCAGCGAGATCACCGCCACCAGCGTTAAAAAGAGTTGCAGCGTACGAGTGGTTTTCTCTGCCGTTTTCAGCACCCCGTCCATGTTCCAGACAAAGAAATCCTTTTTACCGTGGCGAAGATTAAGCAGCTGCGTCAGTTGCTGCTCGGCTTGTTCACTGCTGTAGCCCTCATTTACGCGCACGGTAATGGAGTTGAGCCATGACTGGCCCATAATCCGCCCGGCAATGGTGCTGTAAGGCAGCCAGACGCGCAGGATCTTGCTGCTGCCGAACATCGACTGCTTCTCCTCCGCCACACCAATCACCGTCGCCGGCATATTACCCACCAGAATCACTTCACCCACTACGCTGGCTTTATCCGGGAAGAGCTGCCGCCGGGTATTGCTGTCGAGCACCACCACCTGCGCGCGCCTGCCCTGCTGCTCGGCATTAAACGCGGTGCCTTCGCTAAAGGTCATACCGTAAACGTTAAAATATTGCCCGCTGACGCCGTTCGCGCTGGCCGCCACGTCGATATTGCCGTAACGCAGACGCAGGTTTTGCGATACCGATGGCGTGGCTGAGCGCACCCACGGCTGCTTTTGAATGGCAAGCAGATCGTCATACTTCAGCGCCTGCTGGTTTTGCGGCTCATCATCACCAAAATCTTTACCGGGGTAGACATCAATGGTGTTGGTGCCAATGGAGCGGATATCTGCCAGCACCAGTTGCTTGGCCGCATCGCCCACCACCACAATCGACACCACCGAGGCGATGCCAATAATAATGCCAAGCATGGTAAGTAGAGTGCGCATTTTGTTGGCCGCCATCGCCCGCCAGGCCATGGTCAGCGCCTCCTGGAAACGGCTGGTGAACTGCCGCCAGCCGCCGACGGACGTAACAACGCCTTCATGTTTTGCCGCAGAGGCAGCGGTAGTTTTTGCCGGCGGATTAGCAATAATTTCACCATCGCGGATCTCAATGATCCGCTCGGCCTGCGCGGCAACCTGCGGATCGTGGGTGACGATAATCACCGTGTGGCCGCGATCGCGCAGTTGATGGAGGATCGCCATCACCTCTTCGCCGGAGTGGCTATCCAGCGCGCCGGTTGGCTCATCGGCGAGGATCACCTGCCCGCCGTTCATCAACGCACGGGCAATACTGACGCGCTGCTGCTGGCCGCCGGAGAGTTGCGAAGGTTGATACTCGCTGCGATCGCCAAGCCCGAGGCGCGTCAGCAACTCTTTAGCGCGCGCCAGCCGCGCTTTGCGCTCCGTCCCGGCATAGACCGCTGGCACTTCAACATTCTGTGCGGCGGTCAGATGGGAGAGCAGATGGTAGCGCTGAAAGATAAAACCAAAGTGCTCGCGGCGCAGCTGCGCCAGTGCGTCGCCGCTAAGGGTCGAAACATCCGTTCCCGCCACGCGATAGGTGCCGCGGGTCGGCTTATCGAGACAGCCGAGAATGTTCATCAGCGTCGATTTACCGGAGCCGGAAGCGCCCACAATCGCCACCATCTCGCCAGCGTTTATGGTGAGCGTAATGCCTTTCAGCACTTCGACCATGCCGTCGCCGGAGGGGTAGCTGCGGCGAATCTCCTTCAGTTCAAGCAGGGCGGTCATTGCGCCGCGCCCTCTTTCCGCTCGCCGATTACCACTTCATCGCCCGCGTCCAGCCCTTTGACCACCACCACATCGGTATCGTTACGCGCGCCGAGGATCACCTCCCGCTCGCGGGTCTCGCCATTGCGCAGCACTTTAACCTTATAGCGGTTATCGCCGACTGGCTCGCCGAGCGCCGCCAGTGGGATGGTCAGCACGTTTTTCTGCCCGGTAAGCTGGATCTGCACCTGCGCGGTCATCTCCAGACGCAGCACGCCCTGCGGGTTGGGCACTTCAAAACGCGCGTAGTAGAAGATGGCGTCGTTGACCTTCTCCGGCGTCGGCAGAATATCTTTCAGTACCCCTTCATAGCGAGTACCCGGATCGCCCAGCACGGTGAACCACGCTTTTTGCCCCGGTTTGAGATGAATGACATCCGCTTCGGAGACCTGCGCTTTCACCAGCATGGCGCTCATGTCGGCGACCGTCAGAATGTTCGGCGCCTGCTGCATGGCAATCACTGTCTGCCCCTGCAGAGTGGTGATTTGCGTCACCTCCCCGTCCATCGGCGCGAGGATGCGGGTGTAATCAAGATTGGTTTTTGCCGTATCGAGCGTCGCCTGGTTGCGTTTAATCTGCGCATCGATGGTGCCAATCTGCGCCTGCTTCACGGCAACATCGGTTGCTGAGGTGTCAAGATCCTGGCGCGACACCAGGTGGCTCTGCACCAGCTGCTGCTGACGTCCGTAAGTCACCTGCGCCAGTTTCAGCTCGGCCTGCGCCTGGCGGCGCTGCGCACGCAGCTCCATCAGCGTCGCTTCCACTTCTTTAATCTGGTTTTCCGCCTGCGCCGGGTCAATGATGCCCAGCAGCTGATCTTTCTTCACCTTATCGCCGATGTTGACCGTCAGGCTTTGTAACTCACCGTTGACCTGCGCGCCGACGTCAACTTTGCGAAGCGCGTCGAGCTTGCCAGTCGCCAGCACCATTTGTTGCAGCTCGCCCGGCTTAACAATCAGCGTCTGATACTGCACCACCGGCGCATTTAACTTGCTCCAGAGCCAGAAAGCCGCCAGCACTATGATGACGATCAGCACAAACAACCCTGTCCTGCGTTTTCCCTTCAGTTTCATAAAATTTCCAGATAATCGGACATGCGATGGAGAGAGCAATTTTAACTAAACAGCGGCTCAACGAAACCTCATCTTCGCATTTTCTCCCTTATCCATTGAAGAGGCGTTGAGTCAGCACCTGATGAAATTGAGATCTCTTAATGAAATGTGAGTTGCACCATGTCCGTTATCGCTACTGTTTTTGAACCTCAACGGCCGCTCCCGAAAACGGCCTGGCAGCTATTCGCTTCTCTGCTTACCGGCGATCTTGTGCCGGGACCCGCCTGGGAGAAAGGCTCCCACCGGCGTAAATTCCTGCTGCGCTCGCTGGCGATGCCTTTTGCCACCGCGCACTTTTTGTCACGTCTCGTTGACCAGCCGCACCTCGCCCGCAAGCTGCATATGCAGCCGGGTCTGCCGTGCCGGTTACACCGCCCCTGGCTCTCCGTCAACCTGACGCGTCAGCAGGCCAGCGAAGCGATTTGCTGGCATTACGACACGTTCCATCGTCTGCTGCCCGAAGGGATGGTGAACAGCTATCTCACGACGTCGGGCTGCACGCTGGCCCGGCTGACCGGAAAAGATGAGCAGAGTTACTCCATCCGTCTCTGGTCAGACGCCGCGCTGGATAAAGAGGGCGAAGCGACGCTCACCTTCTATGACGCGCTGGAGACGCCGCTGGCGCGCCTCACCTTCACCATCTGCCCCTTTAACGGCTTGACCACGCTCTACATTGGCGGGCTGCAAGGGCCAAAATCCCATGTGCCCCACGAAGCGATCCAGGGCGCGACCAAAGCCTGTCACGGGCTGTTCCCGAAGCGGCTACTGGTCGAAGCGGCAATGATGCTGGCGCAGTTCCTCGAAGTAGAAACGATCCGTGCGGTAAGCAACGAAACCCACATCTACCAGAGCCTGCGCTATCGCAAGAAAAAACTGCGCCAGCTGCACGCGGACTACAACAGCTTCTGGGAATCGCTCGGTGGCGTTGTCGATGGCCAGAGAGACTTTGTGCTGCCACTGATGATGCCGCGTAAACCGATCGAGGAAATCGCCAGCAAAAAACGCGCAGAGTATCGCCGCCGTTATGAGCTGCTCGACAGCCTGCAAAGCCAGACTGCCGCACGTTGCCAGTGTTAATCGGCTCTCCCGCGCGCCAGCCACAGCACGCGGGAGAACATTTTACGCAGCAGCGGCGGGATCGCCTCCACGCCGCGCCTGCCCGCTTCCATCGCCACCTCAATCGCCAGATCCGGTTTTGACGCGCGGTGAATCGCTTTGGTGATCACCCGGTGCGCGTTCATCGGCACGTTCGCCGGCAGCTGTGCCACGCGGTGATAGACATCATCAAACCCTTCGCGATACATAAAATGCTCCATGTCGCGCGCCGGTAGTTCGGTTAAATGAACCCGCACCTGATCGGGATGGTTATCAAGCACGCCGCGCACGGTGGCGGCATATTTTTTCCCCGCTTCGTCGCCATCCACCAGCACATGCCACTCAATGCCCATCCGGCGGGCAAATTTGATCAGTGGCTTCAGGCCGGACTGCGCGAACTCAATCACCTTTATCCCTTCAGCATCAAAGTGGTGCCCACACTGGCGCGCAAGATCGTTAATCACCCAGGTTTCCGTCTCCCCCTCGACCAGTAGCCAGCAGCGGGCAAAGAGCGCCGAAGGACGGTTGACGCGAATATGAAACGCGATGCGTCGCCCATCCTCTGCGCTCAGCCCACCCGGCCCGAGGCGCCAGGCCGCGACGCGTGACGATTCGCGCACCAGACGGCAGACATGCTCGACGGGCGTCAGCGACAGCAGTTCGCCGGAGTTAGTGGTGGTAATACGCTGCAACGGCAGCAGGTTTAACAACTGCCAGGCGACGGAGAGCATAATCGGATGCAGCCGCGTTTCGGGATCTTCCACCAGCAACAGCGGACGCGCATCGCGGTCGAGGCGCACAGAGCCTTTGGCCTGCAATAGCGTGGAAAAAAAGCCCAGCAAGATCACCCGGTACATGCGCCCACCGGGCTTATCAATCATGCGGTTGATGGTGTCGAGATAGCGCCAGCTGCGCTGCTCATCATGGGAGCGGCGGCGCATCAAGCGCGGCAGCGACGTACCGCTGCCCTGCTCGGCAAAGTAGTGCTCCAGCAGTTGCACCATCGCCGATAAGCCGTGGCGGATCTGCGCATCGGTCAGGTTTTGCGGTCTTGATACCAGCTCGCGGGAGAGAAAATCGAGCTGGCGCGCGGTGCTCTCCAGCAGCGGTGTTTCCGGCGTGCCGCCGCTGCGCAGCCGGCGCATAAAACGCGCATCGCGCAGGCGCAGCACCGGCGAGAGGCGAATCAGGTGGCGCGCCATCTCATCACTGTCACGCAGCGGCAGCAATTCGCCTTTGGTGTCGAGGAAACCGCGCAGCGTCCTTACTTCGCCCCCGGCAGAAAGCTCCCCTTCATGGCGATAAAAGAGGCGGTGATAACCATCGTCACTGGGCACCCAGCACTCCGCCAGCGGTCGGTAGCGCCGCGTTTTGTGCCGCCCCGGCTCCGATTCGCGAAAGGTGAGAATAATGTGCAGGTGGTGCTCGCGGCCGTTGATGTCCCCCGGCGGGAACCAGAAGTCATCGCGCACAAAGTGGTAGAGATCGTTTTGCGGCGACAGTAGCAGGGTGAGCGCATCCAGCAGGCTTGATTTGCCCCATGCGTTCTCACCAATCAACACGTTGTTCTGTTCAAGCTGCAATGAGAGGCGATTAATACCCCGAAATCCAACAACCTCAACTCGCTCCAGAATCATCTCTCATCCTCCTGGTGTGTTGCCCTCTCCCTGCGCCAACAGCATAACGGCATGCGGGAAGCGCCAATGAAATCTGCATTTGCATAAAATCGCTCACTTTTCGCAGCTTTACTCACTTTCAGCCTTTCTGTAGTGTGTTGCAGTGAATATAAATTTACGTAAGGATTCGGGCTGTTCATGTTTTCAGGATTGTTAATTATTCTTCTGCCGCTGGTCGCGGGCTACCTCATTCCGCTGCGCCACGAGCCCGCGCTCAAACTGATCAATAAACTGCTCAGCTGGATTGTCTACGTGATCCTCTTTTTTATGGGTATCAGCCTCGCCTTCCTTGATAACCTTAGCGCTAACCTGCTGTCGATATTGCATTATTCCGCGGTCAGCGTGGTGATTATTTTACTCTGCAACGCCTGTGCGCTGCTGTGGCTGGAGCGATCCCTGCCGTGGCACCATCACCATCAGCAGGAAGTGCTGCCGTCTCGGCTGGCGATGGCACTGGAGTCGTTGCGCCTGTGCGGCGTGGTGCTGCTCGGCTTTGTGATTGGCCTGAGCGGGCTTGCGTTTTTGCAGCACGCCACCGAAGCCAGCGAATACACACTGATCTTCCTGCTGCTGCTGGTCGGTATTCAGCTGCGTAACAGCGGCATGACCCTGAAACAGATTGTGCTTAACCGCCGGGGAATGATTATCGCGGTGGTCGTTGCTGCCAGTTCGCTGGTGGGCGGTGTGATCAACGCGCTACTCCTCGATTTGCCGCTGAAAACGGGGATGGCGATGGCCTCCGGCTTTGGCTGGTACTCCCTTTCCGGGATTCTGCTTACTGAATCCTTTGGCCCGGTGATTGGCAGTGCGGCGTTCTTTAACGATCTGGCGCGCGAACTGATCGCCATTATGCTAATTCCTGGCCTGATTGGCCGCAGCCGCTCCACGGCGCTGGGGTTATGCGGCGCGACGTCGATGGATTTTACCCTGCCGGTGTTGCAGCGCTCTGGCGGGCTGGAGATGGTGCCCGCCGCCATTGTCCATGGATTCGTACTCAGCCTGCTGGTGCCGCTGTTAATGGCCCTCTTCTCTGCCTGATCGCCTTCGGCGGTGGGTTTCTGCCGCCAAACTTGCGCTAAATCAATCTCTGCGTAAATAGCCGCTAAAAGACCTTTCACGCCTTCGCCCGCACTATTAATCTTAAACATGTATTTTAAATATAACTTTAAAGAAGGTGTGACCATGTTTTGTGTGCAATGTGAACAAACCATCCGTACCCCGGCAGGAAATGGCTGTTCTTACGCGCAGGGGATGTGCGGGAAAACCGCTGAAACCTCCGATCTCCAGGATCTGCTGATTGCCGCCCTGCAGGGGCTTTCCGCCTGGGCCTGCAAAGCGCGCGACTACGATCTGATTGACCATGAGATTGATAACTTTGCGCCGCGCGCCTTCTTCTCCACCCTGACCAACGTTAACTTCGATTCCGTGCGCATTATCGGTTACGCCCGCGAAGCGATTGCCAAACGTGAAGCACTGAAAGCCCTCTGCCTGGCGATCGATCCGCAGGCGCAGGTAGATAACCCGATGGCAGATTTACAGCTGGTGAGCGACGATCTCGGCGCGTTGCAGCGCCAGGCAGCGGAATTTACCCCTAACAAAGATAAAGCGGCGATTGGCGAAAACATTCTTGGCCTGCGCCTGCTCTGCCTGTATGGCCTGAAAGGCGCGGCGGCCTATATGGAACATGCCCACGTGCTCGGTCAGTACGATAACGATCTCTATGCGCGCTACCACAGCATCATGGCGTGGCTCGGCACCTGGCCGGCGGATATGAACGCCCTGCTGGAGTGCGCGATGGAGATCGGCAAGATGAACTTCAGCGTGATGAGCATTCTCGACGCGGGTGAGACCAGCCTCTATGGTCACCCGACGCCAACCCAGGTCAACGTCAAAGCGGTGGCGGGCAAATGCATTCTTATTTCCGGTCACGATCTGAAAGATCTCTATAACCTGCTGCAACAGACCGAAGGCAGCGGCGTCAACGTCTATACCCACGGCGAAATGCTGCCGGCGCACGGTTACCCGGAGCTGCGTAAATTCAAACATCTGGTCGGTAACTACGGCAGCGGCTGGCAGAACCAGCAGGTTGAGTTCGCACGTTTCCCCGGCCCGATTGTGATGACCTCCAACTGCATTATCGACCCAACCGTCGGTTCCTATGATGACCGCATCTGGACGCGCAGCATCGTCGGCTGGCCGGGCGTTAACCATCTTGAAGGCGACGACTTTGCCCCGGTGATCCGCCAGGCGCAGCAGATGTCCGGCTTCCCGTTTAGCGAGATCGAGCATCTGATCACCGTTGGTTTTGGTCGCCAGACGCTGCTCGGCGCGGTCGATACGCTGATCGATCTGGTGAGCCGGGAAAAACTGCGCCACCTCTTCCTGGTCGGCGGCTGTGACGGCGCGCGCGGGGAGCGCAGCTACTTTACCGATTTTGCCACCCAGGTGCCGGATGACTGCCTGATCCTGACGCTGGCCTGCGGTAAATACCGCTTTAACAAACTCGACTTTGGCAATATTGAAGGCCTGCCGCGTCTGGTCGATGCCGGGCAGTGTAACGACGCCTACTCGGCGATAATTCTGGCGGTGACGCTGGCCGATAAGCTCGGCTGCGGCGTTAACGATCTGCCGCTCTCGCTGGTGCTCTCCTGGTTTGAACAGAAAGCGATTGTCATTTTGCTGACCCTGCTCTCGCTGGGTGTGAAAAATATCGTTACCGGCCCCACCGCGCCGGGCTTCCTGACGCCGGATCTGCTGGCGGTGCTGAACGAGAAGTTCGGCCTGCGCCAGGTGACCACCGTCGAGCAGGATATGCAGCAGTTACTGAGCGCATAAGGAGCGAAAAATGAGCATGCCAACCCCTCAATGCCCGTGGCGGATGCAGGTGCACCATATCCACCAGGAGACGCCGGATGTCTGGACGCTTTCGCTGCTGTGCCATGATTACTACCCCTACCGCGCCGGGCAGTATGCGCTGGTGAGTATTGGCAACAGCGTCAACACGCTGCGTGCCTATACGCTCTCCTCGACGCCGGGCGTCAGTGAATACATTACGCTGACCATTCGCCGTATTGATGAGGGCACAGGCTCGCAGTGGCTGACGCGTGAGGTTAAGCGCGGCGATTATCTCTGGCTCTCCGACGCGCAGGGGGAATTTACCTGCGATAACGAACCGAACGATAGGCTGTTGCTGCTGGCGGCAGGCTGCGGCGTGACACCGATTATGTCGATGCGCCGCTGGCTGGCGAAGCACCGTCCGCAGGCGGATGTGCAGGTGATTTTCAGCGTGCGCTCGCCACAGGATGTGATCTTTGCCGATGAGTGGCAAACCTATCCGGTGACGCTGGTGGCGGAGCATAACGCCACCGAGAGCTTTGTGGCGGGGCGTTTAAGCCGCGAGCTGCTGATCGCTGTGCCGGATCTGAGTGCGCGTACGGTGATGACCTGCGGTCCGGCGCCCTATATGGCATGGGTTGAGCAGGAGGTGAAAGCACTTGGCGTCACCCGCTTCTTTAAAGAGCAGTTCTTTACGCCGGTTGCCGAAGCCGCCACCAGCGGGCTGAAGTTCAGCAAGCTGTCACCGATGAAAACTTTCTATGCGCCGGTGGGCAGCACGCTGCTGGAGGCGCTGGAGAGCAACAAAATGCCGGTCAACGCCGCCTGTCGCGCAGGCGTGTGTGGCTGTTGCAAAACGCAGGTGATTTCCGGGGAGTACTCAGTCAGCAGTACCATGACGCTGACTGAGAAGGAGATTGCCGAGGGGTTTGTGCTCGCCTGCTCCTGCCACCCGCAAGGGGATTTGGTTTTAGCGTAAGGTGCAAGTCAACATGCCGGATGGCGCTGCGCTTATCCGGCCTACAACAAAGGTGATATGCCTTTGTAGGCCGGATAAGGCGCTAGCCGCCATCCGGCATTTTTACATCACAACTACTTCCACGCGGGCGCGACGGAATATCGCCCTGCCCCCATAAACGCCACCGCCAGCGCGCCTAAGAAGAAGTAGACAATACTCTCAATCGCCCACGCGCCGGTCACCTCCAGCGAACCGGTTTCGCCAATGCCCACCATCAGCCAGGCGACAACCATGGTAAACGCCAGCACCAGCGCCGCCGGGCGGGTAAAAATACCGAGAATAATCAGCACCGGGCAGAGCACTTCCCCCACCAGCACGCCGTAAGCAATAAACCCCGGCAGCCCTTTTGCCGCAAGCATTCCGGCAATGCCATCAATCCCGCCAATCAGCTTATGCACGCCGTGAAACAGCATCAGCCCGCCGACGGCCAGACGCAGCAGCAAGCGCCCCAAATCCTCATGCGAAAACATCTTATTAACTGAGTTTAACAATGATTTAACCATCTGAAAGTATTCCTGTTTTCGTTGACTGACACCAACCTATGCCTCTTCACCGTCAAAATAAACCCCTGTTTCACTTATGGATATAATATTCCCGTCTCGTCAGCGGTTGATTGTCTAAGCTTGTAAGCGTGATCACAAAAAGGAGCCTCAATATGAAACAGACAGTGGCCGCGTATATCGCCAAAACCCTCGAACAGGCGGGCGTAAAACGGATTTGGGGCGTCACCGGCGACTCCCTCAACGGGCTGAGCGACAGCCTGAACCGCATGGGCACCATCGACTGGATGCCCACCCGCCATGAAGAGGTGGCTGCCTTCGCCGCAGGCGCCGAAGCGCAGGTGTCGGGCGAACTTGCGGTGTGCGCAGGCTCCTGCGGGCCGGGCAACCTGCACCTGATCAACGGCCTGTTTGACTGCCACCGCAACCGCGTCCCGGTGCTGGCCATCGCCGCGCATATTCCGTCGAGCGAAATCGGCAGCGGCTATTTTCAGGAGACGCATCCGCAGGAGCTTTTCCGCGAATGCAGCCACTACTGCGAGCTGGTCTCCAACCCGGAGCAGATCCCGCAAGTGCTGGCGATTGCCATGCGTAAAGCGATCCTCAACCGTGGTGTTTCCGTCGTAGTGCTGCCCGGCGATGTCGCCCTGCAGGCGGCACCGGAAAGCGCCAGCAGCCACTGGTATCGCGCCCCGCAGCCGGTGGTGGTTCCCGCCGAGGAGGAGCTGCAAAAGCTGGCGCAGTTGCTGCGTTACTCCAGCAATGTGGCGCTGATGTGCGGCAGCGGCTGTGCCGGTGCGCATAAAGAGCTGCTGGCCTTCGCCGGTAAGCTCAACGCGCCGATTGTTCACGCCCTGCGCGGCAAAGAGCACGTTGAGTATGACAACCCCTTTGATGTTGGCATGACCGGGCTGATTGGCTTCTCATCCGGCTTCCACGCCATGATGAACGCCGACACGCTGGTGCTGCTCGGCACCCAGTTCCCCTACCGCGCCTTCTACCCGAGTGATGCGAAGATCATCCAGATCGATATCAACCCGGCGAGCCTTGGCGCACACAGCAAAGTGGATATGGCGCTGGTCGGCGATATCAAAGCGACGCTGGCGGCGCTGGTGCCGCTGCTGGAGCAGAAAACGGATCGCGCCTTCCTCGATAAAGCGCTGGAGAACTACCGCGATGCCCGCAAAGGGCTGGACGATCTGGCGAAGCCGAGCGACAAGGCGATCCACCCGCAATATCTGGCCCAGCGCATCAGTGATTTCGCCGATGATGACGCCATTTTCACCTGCGATGTCGGCACCCCGACCGTGTGGGCCGCGCGCTACCTGAAGATGAACGGCAAACGCCGGTTGGTTGGCTCCTTTAACCACGGCTCAATGGCTAACGCCATGCCGCAGGCGATTGGCGCTCAGGCCACCTACCCACAGCGCCAGGTGGTGGCGATGTGCGGGGATGGCGGTTTTAGCATGTTGATGGGCGATTTCCTCTCGGTGGCGCAGATGAAGCTGCCGCTGAAGATCGTCGTCTTTAACAACAGCGTGCTCGGCTTTGTGGCGATGGAGATGAAAGCGGGCGGCTATCTGACCGATGGCACCGAATTGCAGGCCACAAACTTTGCCCGCATCGCCGAAGCGTGCGGCATCACCGGTATTCGCGTGGAGAAATCCTCCGACGTTGACGAAGCGTTGCAGCGCGCCTTCGCCATTGATGGCCCGGTGCTGATTGACGTCACCGTCGCCAAAGAGGAGCTGGCCATGCCGCCGCAAATCAAGCTTGAGCAGGCGAAAGGCTTTAGCCTCTATATGCTGCGCGCGATCATTAACGGGCGCGGCGACGAGGTGGTTGAACTGGCGAAAACCAACTGGCTCAGGTAAAACAGAGGGCATTACCCATCGCAAGATAAGGAAATGCCGTGATTGATTTACGCAGTGACACCGTGACCCGACCTGGACGCGCCATGCTGGAGGCAATGATGGCCGCCCCGGTCGGGGATGATGTGTATGGCGATGACCCAACGGTTAACGAACTTCAGGCCTACGCCGCTGAACTGAGCGGCAAAGAGGCCGCCCTCTTTTTACCCACCGGCACACAAGCTAACCTGGTCGCCCTGCTCAGCCACTGCGAACGCGGCGAAGAGTACATCGTCGGTCAGGGCGCGCATAACTATCTCTACGAAGCGGGCGGTGCGGCGGTGCTGGGCAGTATTCAGCCCCAGCCGATTGATGCTGCCGCCGACGGCACGCTGCCGCTGGATAAGGTCGCGGCAAAAATCAAAGCTGACGATATCCACTTTGCCCGCACTAAACTGCTGAGCCTTGAAAACACCCATAACGGCAAAGTGCTGCCGCGCGACTACCTGCAACAGGCCTGGAATTTCACTCGCGAGCGCGGGCTGGCGCTGCACGTTGACGGCGCGCGCATCTTTAACGCGCTGGTGGAGTATGGCTGCGATTTGCAAGCGATCGCGCAATATTGCGACTCCTTTACCATCTGCCTCTCCAAAGGTCTCGGCACCCCGGTTGGCTCGCTGCTGGTCGGTGATAAAGCCTATATCGCCCGCGCTAACCGCTGGCGCAAGATGACCGGCGGCGGCATGCGCCAGGCGGGCTTTTTAGCCGCAGCCGGGCTCTATGCGCTGAAAAACAACGTTGAGCGGCTGAAAGAGGATCATGAGAACGCCGCCTGGCTGGCGACACAGCTGCGCGAACTCGGCGTCGACGTGATGCGCCACGATACCAATATGGTGTTTGTTCGCGTCGGGGATAACGCCCAGGCGCTGGGCGCGTTTATGCGCGAGCGCGGGGTGACGATCACCGCAGGCAGCGCAGTGCGGCTGGTGACGCATCTGGATGTCAGCCGCCAGCAGCTTGGCGAGGTGGTTCGCCACTGGCAGGCCTTTTTGCAGCGCTAAGGAGCAAATGTGGCGCAGCGGATAGCAGTGCTCGGTGCCAGTGGCTATATCGGGCAGCGGCTGGTAACAGCCCTCAGTGAGCAGGAGCATCAGGTGAAAGCCGTGGCGCGGCGCTTAGGGCGGCTGCAAAAGCTGGCGGTGGCGAATGTCTCGCTGCATGAGATTGACCTCTTCTGGCCGCAGGCGCTGCCCGCACTGCTGGAGGATGTCGATACCCTCTACTATCTGGTGCACAGCATGGGCGAGAGCGGCGACTTTGTCGCTCATGAACGGCAGATCGCCCTGAATGTGCGCGATGCGCTACAGGGCTCCGGCGTGAAACAGGTGATCTACCTCAGCTCCCTGCAAGCCCACGAGGGAAGCGACTCCGATCATCTGCTGGCGCGACAGCACACCGGCGATCTGCTGCGCGCCGCAGGCGTGCCGGTGACCGAGCTGCGCGCCGGGATCATTGTTGGTGCCGGTTCGGCGGCGTTTGAAGTGATGCGCGACATGGTCTTCAACCTGCCGGTGCTGACCCCACCGCGCTGGGTGCGTTCGCGCACTACCCCTATCGCGCTGGAGAATCTGCTGCACTACCTGCTTGAGTTGCTCAACCATCCGACCGATACGCACCGGGTGTTTGAAGCCGCGGGGCCGGAGGTGCTCACCTATCAGCAGCAGTTTATCCGCTTTATGGCGGTGAGCGGCGTCAAGCGCCCCCTGATCCCGCTACCGCTGCCGACGCGGCTTATCTCGGTGTGGTTTTTACACCTCATCACCTCCGTGCCGCCCTCTATTGCCAAAGCGTTAATCCAGGGGCTGAAACATGACCTGCTGGCGGATGACCGCACTCTCCGCGCCTTAATTCCGCAAACCCTAATCTCCTTTGATGAAGCGGTGCGCCGGACGCTCAGGGAGGAGGAGAAGCTGGTGAACTCCAGCGACTGGGGCTACGATCCGCAGGCTTTCTCCCGCTGGCGGCCGCAATATGGCTACTACCCGAAGCAGGCCGGTTTCAGCGTTACCACCCAGGCCAGCGCGCAGGCGTTATGGCGGGTGATCAACGGTATCGGCGGCAAAGAGCGCTACTTTTTTGGCAATCCTCTGTGGCAAACCCGCGCCGCGCTCGACAGGCTTATTGGCCATAAGCTGGCACACGGGCGGCCGCAACGCCCTTATTTGCAGGTTGGCGATGCGGTAGACAGCTGGAAGGTGATTATCGTTGAGCCGGAGCAGCAGCTTGCCCTGCTGTTTGGCATGAAAGCGCCGGGGCTTGGGCGGTTAGTTTTTACCGTGACAGATAAGGGCGATTGCCGGGTGCTGGATGTGCGCGCCTGGTGGCATCCGCACGGTATGCCGGGGCTCTTTTACTGGCTGCTGATGTTTCCGGCGCATCTGTTTATTTTTCGCGGTATGGCACAACGTATCGCCAGGCTTGCGGAAAAAGGCAGTGAAAAAGTCTGAGCCCATCGCCTTTCTTTTAACAATCCCATTGCATCACGACGTGATTCACGAAAGAATGCGCGCGATAAACGCTTAACACAGTGGATTGCTATGAAGGTTCTGGTCACGGGCGCAACCAGCGGTTTAGGCCGAAACGCGGTCGAATATCTGCGGCAAAAAGGCATTGCAGTCCGGGCGACGGGCCGCAACGAAGCGATGGGCAAGCTGCTCTGCAAGATGGGCGCTGAGTTTGTACCGGCGGATTTAACCCAGCTGGTCTCTTCGCAGGCGAAAGTGATGCTCGCGGGTATCGACACATTGTGGCACTGCTCGAGTTTTACCTCGCCATGGGGTACTCAGGAAGCGTTTGATCTCGCCAACGTGCGCGCCACGCGCCGTCTCGGCGAATGGGCGGTTGCCTGGGGCGTACGTAACTTTATTCATATCTCCTCCCCGTCCCTCTATTTCGACTATCACCACCACCGCGACATTGACGAAGCCTTCCGTCCACGGCGCTTCGCCAACGAGTTTGCCCGCAGTAAAGCCGCCGGGGAGCAGGTTATCGATCTGCTGGCGCAGGCGAACCCGCAAACCCGCTTTACCATTTTGCGCCCGCAGAGCCTGTTTGGCCCGCACGATAAAGTCTTTATCCCGCGGCTGGCGCAGATGATGCAGCACTACCGCAGCGTTTTACTGCCGCGCGGCGGCGATGCGCTGGTCGATATGACCTACTACGAAAATGCGGTGCATGCGATGTGGCTGGCGAGCCAGCCGGAATGCGACGCCCTTCCCTCCGGGCGCGCCTTTAATATCACCAACGGCGAACCGCGCTCGCTGCGCACCATTGTGCAGACACTGATCGATGAGCTGGGTATCGACTGCCGTATTCGCTCCGTGCCTTACACCATGCTGGATATGGTGGCCCGCAGTATGGAGCGCTTCGGCGACAAGCGCGCGAAAGAGCCCGCCTTTACGCACTACGGCGTCTCGAAGCTCAATTTTGATTTCACGCTGGATATCAAACGCGCGCAGCAGGAGCTGGGCTACACGCCGATTGTGACGCTCGATGAGGGCATCAGACGCACGGCGTTCTGGCTAAAAGATCACGGCAAGCTGCACCGCTAAGGGACTCAAAACGGCCCGGACCTGATTTCGGAAACCCGCTGGCCGTTTTTATTGATGTAAAACCACTCACCGCCGCCCAGCGCCGTATGTTCGCCTTCGCGCTGCGGCTTGCAGCCGTTACAGACCAGCGCTTTACCCTCCTGAAACTGCCAGGCGTAATCAAACTGCGGCGCAATATGATTGCGGAACGAATCGTCCCAGTAACCCACTTTGCCATTCTGCCGGGCGCGCACCAGCCCTTCGACAAACCAGTCCGGCCCGTTATCGAAATGCACTACCGGCAGGTAGCGATCCGGCGCGCGGACATAGTAATCGGCATCCGGCAGCCCGGCCTGGCGGGTGTAGTCATACAACCCAACCCACGACATGCCATCCACAGCCTGGCTCTTTTCGAACAGCTCCGGCAGGAACAGCAGCTTGCCCTCCTGCAGAGTGGCGCAGTTGGCGAGGGTCTCGACGTTGTCGGTTTTTTTATCCCAGTAAGCACAGCTAAAGGGCGGTGTCGGCGCACTGTGAGCGGCAAAAGCCGTCATCAGCAGCGCGCCGGTAAGGATGCGTAAACCCATCTCCATTGACCTCGTCATAAGCCGGTCGGCAGAGATCACTCTGCCTGACCATATTTTTCCAGTAAAGCCTCGGCGATCGCTAAGCTTTCGGCGTCAGCTACGCCGTCCCACTTCGCCGGGCGAAAATGCATTTGAAATGCCATGATGACCCGCTTTTGTTGCAGCGGTGTCATATACGATTTGACGTCATACCCGTAACGCGCCAGCAGGTCGAGCAGTGCCGCGTTGCTGACCCGCGTGTACTCCGCGCGGCCATTGAGGTAAAAAGCCACCCGCGCCGGATCGGGCCAGGCGCCAATCCCCTGCGCGGCTAGCACCTGCCAGGGAAACTGCGGGCCGGGATCGTCTTTGCGCTGCGGGGCGATGTCCGCATGCGCCACCACATTCTGCGGCGGGATGTTGTAACGCGCGACGATATCTTTTACCAGCGGAATCAACGCATTAATTTGTGCCTGCGCAAAAGGAACGAAGGTTTTACCGCCCGACGCCTTCTCCCAGCCGCGGTTTTCCAGCTCAATGCCGATGGAGGTGTCGTTAATGCGCGTCGATCCGCGCCAGAAGCTGGCCCCCGCATGCCACGCCAGTTTCTGCTCCGGTACCAGCTGCCAGATGCGCGGTTTACCCTTATCGCGCGGCGGATTGGCCGGGATTAAGTAGTGCGAACTGACATCTTTACCGAGTAGTGTGGTCAACGAGACATCAAAATCATCTGCCGTATAATGGATCACCAGCACCTTGATGCGGGGATAAGCCGCTTGCGCCTGATAACGGGTCACCAGTTGATAGCCAGGTTTCTCAATAACGCCTTTGTTGTCATCTTTTTTATCGCTGGCACAGCCTGCCAGTATCAGCGCCAGTAGCACTATTCCCCACGTTTTCATGCTTCTCCTTTTAACCATCAATGCGTTACCAGACACATTATGAGAGCAATACACTATTCTTGAAAGGTTGCGACTTCTGAACAGAAATAAGGAAATCATTATGCGCTATTCAGTTTTGACTCTTGTTATGCCGTGCGCGCTGCTGTTAAGCGCTTGTACCACCGTTGAGCCCGCTTTCAAAGATACCGGCGCACGCGTCAATGCCTGCGTCGAAGGCGGCCCCGACAGTGTGGCACAGCAATTCTATGACTACCGCATTGAACATCCGGGCGCTAACTGGTCTTCGCTGCGTCCTTATCTGAGTGACGATCTGAGCAAAATGCTCACTGCCGCCAGCCGCGACGCGCGCAATAACGTGCTGCTGAAAGGCGACCCCTTCTCCAGCCGTAATCTGGCACCGGAGAAAGCCGATGTCGCCAGCGCTTCTACCATCCCTAACAGCGACGCGCGCAATATCCCGCTGCGCGTGACCTTAACCAAAGGCGATCAGCGCTGGCAGGACGAGGTGCTGATGATCCGCGAAGGCCAGTGCTGGGCGGTTGATGATGTGCGCTACCTCGGCGGTACGGTGCATGCCCCGGCCGGCACGCTGCGCCAGTCGGTCGAGCACCGGTAAGTATTGACTAAACCCATCAATAACCCCCGTAAAATGTCTGGCATTCTGTGAGGAATGCCGACATTTATGCCTGGTTCCCACGTCGACCAGTGTTATGTGCTAACTTTATGTAGAAACCTGGTTTATTTTTAAGTTTTAACGCACAAATATTGCATAACTATTCTGTCAACGTTACTATTTGCGGCCTCAATTGCTATCAGACTGCTTCGATGAGTATTAAATTAAACAGCATCAATTGCTTCTACGGCGCACACCAGGCGCTGTTCGATATCACACTGGAGTGCCCGCAGGGTGAAACGCTGGTGCTGCTCGGCCCAAGCGGCGCGGGGAAAAGTTCGCTGCTGCGCGTGCTGAACCTGCTCGAAATGCCGCGCTCTGGCCAGCTGACCATCGCAGGCAATCATTTCGATTTCGCCAAAACCCCTTCTGATAAAGCAATTCGCGAATTGCGCCAGAATGTGGGCATGGTGTTTCAGCAATATAATCTTTGGCCGCATCTCACCGTGCAGCAGAACCTGATTGAAGCGCCGTGCCGCGTGCTCGGATTACGCAAAGATGAGGCGCTGGCCCGCGCCGAGAAGCTGCTCGAGCGTTTACGCCTGAAGCCCTACAGCGATCGCTATCCGCTGCACCTTTCCGGCGGCCAGCAGCAGCGCGTGGCGATTGCCCGCGCGCTGATGATGGAGCCGCAGGTGCTGCTGTTTGATGAGCCAACCGCCGCGCTCGATCCAGAGATCACCGCACAGATCGTCAGCATCATCCGCGAGCTGTCGCAAACCGGTATTACGCAAGTTATCGTGACCCACGAAGTGGAAGTGGCGCGCAAGACGGCCAGTCGCGTGGTGTATATGGAAAATGGTCACATTGTTGAGCAAGGGGATGCGGGCTGCTTTGCCGCGCCGCAGACCGACGCGTTTAAATACTACCTATCTCACTGAAGACTCGGGAATAATGACAATGAAAAAATTACTGATCGCCGCACTTGTTGCCAGCATCAGCCTTAGCGCTACAGCAGCCCAGACCATCCGTTTCGCCACCGAAGCGAGCTACCCTCCGTTTGAATCGACCGACGCCAATAATAAAATCGTCGGTTTCGATGTCGATCTGGCGAACGCCCTGTGTAAAGAGATCGACGCCACCTGTACTTTCACCAACCAGGCTTTTGACAGCCTGATCCCAAGCCTGAAATTCCGCCGCTTCGACGCGGTAATGGCCGGGATGGATATCACGCCGGAGCGTGAAAAACAGGTGCTGTTCACCACCCCGTATTACGACAACTCTGCGATCTTCGTCGGGCAAAAGGGTAAATTCACCGGCATCGACCAGCTGAAAGGCAAGCGTGTCGGCGTGCAGAATGGCACCACGCACCAGAAATTCATCACCGATAAGCACCCGGAAATCACCACCGTGCCTTACGACAGCTACCAGAACGCGCGTCTGGATCTGCAAAATGGCCGTATTGATGCCGTGTTTGGCGACACGGCGGTAGTGACAGAGTGGCTGAAATCTGACGCTAAACTGGCCGCCGTTGGCGATAAAGTGACCGACAAAGATTACTTCGGCACCGGCCTCGGTATCGCGGTACGCCAGGGTAACACCGAGCTGCAGCAGAAATTTAACGCCGCGCTGGAAAAAGTGAAGAAAGATGGGACTTACCAGACCATCTATAGCAAATGGTTCCAGAAGTAATACTGAATGAATGAAATGTTTCCATTAGCAAGCGCCGCCGGGATGACCGTCGGCCTTGCCGTCTGCGCGCTGATCATCGGCCTGGTGCTGGCGATGATCTTTGCCGTCTGGGAGTCGGTCAAATGGCGACCGATTGCCTGGATCGGCACCGCGCTGGTGACCATTTTACGCGGCCTGCCAGAGATTCTGGTGGTGCTGTTTATCTATTTCGGCTCCTCACAGCTGCTGCTGTTGCTGTCGGACGGCTTTACCCTCAACCTCGGCATTGTGCAGATTCCGGTACAGATGCAGATTGAGAATTTCGACGTCAGCCCGTTCCTCTGCGGCGTGATCGCCCTATCCCTGCTCTACGCGGCTTATGCCTCGCAAACCCTGCGCGGTGCGTTAAAAGCGGTACCGGAGGGTCAGCGAGAGTCGGGCCAGGCGCTGGGCTTATCGAAAGGGGCGATCTTCTTTCGCCTGGTGATGCCGCAGATGTGGCGTCACGCGCTGCCGGGGCTGGGTAATCAGTGGCTGGTGCTTCTGAAAGATACCGCGCTGGTGTCGCTGATAAGCGTTAACGATCTGATGCTGCAAACCAAAAGTATCGCTACCCGCACCCAGGAGCCGTTTACCTGGTATATCGTGGCGGCGGCGATCTACCTTGTGATCACCCTGCTCAGCCAGTGGGTGCTGAAACGCATCGATCTGCGTGCGACGCGCTTTGAACGGAGGCCGGGATAATGCTTGAGTTTATGCCCGAGCTGTTCAAGGGGCTGCACACCAGCCTGACGCTGACGGTAGCCTCGCTGATTGTGGCGCTGGTGCTTTCACTGCTCTTCACTATCGTGCTGACGCTGAAAACGCCGGTGCTGACGCAGATTGTCCGCGCCTATATCACGCTCTTTACCGGCACGCCGCTGCTGGTGCAGATCTTCCTGATTTACTACGGGCCGGGGCAGTTCCCGTCATTGCAGAACTATCCGGCGATCTGGCGCCTGCTCTCTGAGCCGTGGCTCTGCGCGCTTATTGCGCTGTCGCTTAACAGCGCGGCTTACACCACGCAGCTCTTCTACGGTGCTATTCGCGCCATCCCGGATGGGCAGTGGCAATCCTGCGGCGCGCTGGGGATGAGCAAGAAAGATACGCTGGCGATCCTGCTGCCCTACGCGTTTAAACGTGCGCTCTCCTCCTACTCCAACGAAGTGGTGCTGGTATTTAAAAGTACCTCGCTGGCCTACACCATTACCTTGATGGAAGTGATGGGTCACGGGCAACTACTGTATGGACGCACCTACGATGTGACGGTGTTTGGCGCGGCCGGTTTAATTTATCTGGTGGTTAATGGCCTGCTGACGCTGATGATGCGCCTGATTGAGCGCAAAGCGCTGGCCTTTGAGCGGCGTAACTAAACTGCATAGGTAATCTGTAGAGGCGAGCTAATGACCCCATTACTCGCCTTTATTTTTATCTTCAATAAAATAAATAAGCATTATAGTTGCATATAAATTCATACACTGGCATTGTTAATCCCATGCCTCCGGGTAACAACAATAAGATAGACAGACAGGAGTTTACTGATGAAAAAAATGATACTGGCCGCCCTTCTCGCTACCGTTTCCGCAGGGAGCTTTGCGGCCGATAAGATCAGCTTCGGCGTGTCGGCGACCTATCCACCGTTTGAATCCCTGGATGCGGGCAATAAGATTGTCGGCTTCGATATCGATCTGGCGAATGCGCTCTGCAAACAGATGCAGGCCAACTGCACCTTTACCAATCACGCCTTCGACAGCCTGATCCCGGCGCTGAAATTTAAGAAGTATGACGCGGTGATCTCCGGGATGGACATTACTCCGGAGCGTAGCAAACAGGTGGCGTTTACCGACCCCTACTACGCCAACTCCGCGCTGGTGATCGCCAAAAAAGATGCCTTTAAATCCTTCGACGATCTGAAGGGCAAACGCATCGGTATGGAAAATGGCACCACCCATCAAAAATATTTGCAGGATAAGCACCCGGAAGTGACCACCGTGGCGTATGACAGCTACCAGAATGCGATTATCGACCTGAAAAATGGCCGTATCGACGGGGTGTTTGGTGATACCGCGGTGGTGAATGAGTGGCTGAAAACCAACCCGCAACTGGGTGTGGCCACGCCGAAAGTGACCGATCCGCAATATTTCGGCACCGGTCTTGGCATTGCCGTGCGCCCGGATAACAAAGCGCTGCTGGAGAAGCTGAACGCTGCGCTGAAAGCGATTAAAGCCGACGGCACTTACCAGAAAATCAGCGACCAGTGGTTCCCGCAGTAAGCCATTCGTTGTAGGCCGGATAAGGCGTAGCCGCCATCCGGCAATTACATCCCACACCAATACCAGATGGCGCGCTTTTGTAGGCCGGATAAGGCGCAGCCGCCATCCGGCAATTACATCCCATCCCCATGCCAGATGGCGCGCTTTTGTAGGCCGGATAAGGCGGAGCCGCCATCCGGCAATTAACTCGGCACAAATGCCTGATGGCGCTGCGCTTATCAGGCCTACGGGTTTGGCTTATCGGGCCTACGGGTTTTACGTTTAACGCCGTGCGCCCGAGGTGGCGATCGGCGTTTCGACGCGCTCCATCGCTATCGGGATGCTTTTATACGCCGGGATGCCGCTTTTAGTGTCGTGGCTGTCCAGCGGCACCAGAATATTGGCCTCCGGGTAATAGGCCCCTACCGAGCCGAGCGCCATATCGATCACCACAACCGTCAGGTTATCCATGCGCCGCGAGGTGGGGTTCCCCTCGGGATCGAGCGCCACCACATTCACCTGATCGCCGACGCGCAACTCGCGTCGCTCCGCCTCATCGGCATTGATAAACAGCACGTCCCGCCGCCCGGTCACGCCGCGATAACGGTCATTCAGCCCGTAAAGCGTGGTGTTGTACTGATCGTGGCTGCGTAAGGTAGTAAGCACAAGGTCGTGGCACTTGAGCGAGCGCGGATCCTCATTAATCCCCTGCATCACTTTAAACTCGGCAAAGCCCGACGGCGTATTCCACTCCCGCTCCGAGGCGGCATTACGCAGGCGGAAGCCGCCCGGTTGTTTCACCCGTTCATTGAAATTAGCAAACGCCGGGAAGACCGCTTCGATGGCATCGCGAATATTGCTGTAGTCGTTAATCATCCGATCCCAGTTCACCACCGTCTGCGGCAGCGTCGCTTTCGCAAGGGCCGCCACCAGCGCCGGTTCCGACTTCAGATGTGGAGAGGCCGGGTTTAACGATCCGCGTGAGGCGTGCACCATCGACATTGAATCCTCCACCGTCACGCTCTGCGCCCCGGATAACTGCTCATCGGTTTCGGTCCGCCCAATCACCGGGAAGAGGTAGTTGTGTTTGCCGAGCAGCAGATGGGAGCGGTTCAGTTTGGTCGCCATATGCACTACCAGATCGAGCTTGCGCATCGCCGGGAAGGTGACCTGCGGATCGGAGATCGCTTCAGCCAGATTACCGCCCAGGCAGAGCAGCGCATTCACTTTGCCGTCGCGCATCGCCTGAATGGCAGCCACCGCGCCGTGCCCATGCTCACGCGGCGGTTTAAAACCAAACACCCGTTCGAGGTTATCGAGAAACTCGGCAGAGGGAATTTCAGTGATGCCAACGGTGCGGTCGCCCTGCACATTGGAGTGGCCGCGCAGTGGGCAGATGCCCGCCCCTTTTTTGCCAATATTGCCGCGTAGCAGCAGCAGGTTGGCAATCTGCTGCACGTTTTGCGTGCCGTACTGATGCTGGGTGATGCCCATGCCGTAGCAGATAATGGTGCGTTCAGACTTGGCGTAAAGCCGGGCGATATTCTGGATCTCCTCGCGCTCCATACCGGAGACTTTCAGGATATGGTCCCAGTCGGTGGCGTCGAGATCGGCTTTCAGCTCCGCAAAACCCTGCGTGTGCTGGCGAATAAACACCTCGTCGATTACGCCCGGTTCGCCGTTCGCCAGCGCCTGCTCGTGCATCGACAGCAGGATCTTCATGACGCCTTTCAGCATCGCCGCATCACCGCCGACGCGCACTTTGTAGTAGGTCGAGGCGAGTTTGGTCGAGCTAAGGGCCAGCATCTCTATCGGGCTTTGCGGTGAGGTAAAACGCTCAAGGCCGCGCTCGCGCAGCGGGTTGATGGCGACGATGGTCGCGCCGCGTTTTGAGACTTCCCGCAGCGTCCCGAGCATGCGTGGATGGTTAGTGCCAGGGTTATGACCGATGCAAAGCACCAGGTCGCAGTGGTCAAAATCCTCCAGTTCGACGGTGCCTTTACCGACGCCAATCGACTCCGGCAGCCCGACGCTGGTCGGCTCATGACACATATTTGAGCAGTCGGGGAAGTTGTTAGTGCCATATTCGCGCGCAAAGAGTTGCCAGAGGAACGCTGCTTCGTTAGAGGCACGCCCAGAGGTGTAAAACTCAACGCTATTTGGGTCGTCATAGCTTTGCAGCAGCGCGCCAATCTCCTGAAACGCGGTCTCCCACTCAATCGCCTGATAGGTGTCGCTCTCAGCGTCATATTTCATCGGGTGGGTTAAGCGCCCCTCGCCTTCCAGTTCAAAGGCGTTGCGCTGCCACAGTTCGCTGACGGTGTGCGCGGCGAAAAATTCCGGCGTCGCGCGCTTGCTGGTCGCCTCCCACGAGACTGCTTTGGCGCCGTTTTCACAAAATTCGAATGAGGAGGTGTGCTGCGGATCTGGCCACGCGCAGCCGGGGCAGTCAAAGCCCTGCGGCTGGTTTACTTTAAATAGTGCAATCACATCCTGCTTGACGGACATCTGCCCACGCAGCGCATCGGCCACCGCTTTTAACGCGCCCCAGCCGCCTGCCGAGCCGCCGTATGGCGCGATCCCTACCGTTGATTGTTTCTGCTCTTTCATATTGCCCCACACTGTTCGCGTCTCTTTTGGCTTAAGCCTGGTACAAAAAACGCGCCTGTGGGGCAAAAAAGTCAGTATTTCGTCGCGCCAAATGGCGTTTAAGCGGGAGAATTAACGCCTGATAAGCAGGGTAAGCACTTCGTAATGGGCAGTATGGGGAAACATATCAAACAGTTGCACGCGCGCAACGCGGTAATCCGCCAGCGCGGCGAAATCCTTCGCCATCGTCTGCGCATTACAGCTGGAGTAGATGATCCACGGCGGCGCCATGCGGCTCAGGTAGTCACACAGCTCTGCGCCAATGCCGCGGCGCGGCGGGTTGACCAGCACCAGATCCGGCACCGACTCCTGCGCGGTGGCGAAACGGGTTGAATCGAGTGCCTGAAAGTGAAGATTGTGCAGACCCAGCGCCTCGGCGGATTGCGTTGCACAGGCGATCGCTTCCGGCGCGATCTCAATCCCGGTCAGCTTCATCTCCGGCGTGGCGCAGTGCAGGCCAAAGCCGCCAACGCCGCAGAAGAGATCCCACATATGGTTAACCGGAAGCTGGCGCACCCAGTCGCGCGCCGTGGCGTAGAGCTGGCTGGCGACCGCCGGGTTGGTCTGGAAAAAACTCTGCGGGCGAATAGCGAGCGGCACACCGTTGAAGTTCTCCGCCAGCGCCTGCTGGTCGGTAAGAAAGATCTCCCTCTCCCCTTCCATGATCGCCATATGCACCGGCTGGATATTTACCGAGATCACCTTTAGCTGCGGCAGCTGCGCCTGTAACGCTGGCAGCGCGGCGCACAGTTGCTCAATTTTCGCCTCTGAGCGCAGTACAAAACGCAGCATCATGCCGCCGTCGAGCTGGCTCTCGGTCAATAAGAGGTATTTCAGTTCACCACGTTTGCGCGCCACGTTATAGGGCGTTAACCCGGCGCGGGCGATAAAGGGTTTCAGAGCGGCAAATACCGGGGCGAAGGTCTCCGGGTAGAGCGGGCACGCGGTGAGGTCTTCCGGCGTCCCGTCGCGGTGCAGCATGCCGAGCAACGGTTTTTCAACGCTGCCGCTGACTACCATTTTGGCTTTATTACGAAAGCCCTGCTCCGGGCCGCGCACCGGCTCGCACCATGACTCCACCGCAAAGGGGGCGAGCAATGCGCGCAGATGATCCATCTTGGCGGAGAGTTGCAACGGGAGCGGCTGGTCGATCCACTCACAGGAGCGGCAGCGACCGGCGTCGAAGAGAGCGCACTGCATAGATAAAGCCTTTCAATTTGCGGGGGCGGGATTGTACCACCGTTATTGCAGGCGGAAAAAGCGTCGGCTCGGCGTCGGCACAAAGAGCAGGAACAGCACCAGCAGATCGGGGAGCTTTTGCATTATCAGGGAGTGGAAGATCTCACGGCGCGAACTGCCGGCGATGCTGAAGAGTTCCGGGTAGCCATAGCCCAGTGACGCGGCCCACAGGTAGGCGGTCGAGGTGAGTTGCGTTACCAGATAGAGCCAGCGCGCCCAGCGCCGCCCTTTTATCACCGAGAAGGCGCAGAGGATCTCGACAAAGACCAGCATCAGGCTGCCAAGGAAGATCAGCGTCAGGCTCCAGGTCTGGGCGCTGCGGTGCACGAAGTCGAGCAGCCCGCGCCAGCCGAGCAGGTTCATGATCATCAGCACGTCGACACAGCGAATGGTAATGATGGCGATAGCCGCCACCTGAACCAGCGCCGGTATATTTGGCGTCGCGTGGTGCGTGGTTTTGTTGAAGAACCCCAATTCCATGATTTCCCTGTGAAAAATGCCGCGCAAGCGCGGCATCAACGACACAATTTCCAGATTCTAATGAGTTCAGCCCTGTCTTGCACGCTGGATATCACGCTGGCGCTGTTTTTCCGTTCTCGCCATCAGGAACCAGGCAATAAGACCGACAATCCCCACCACGCCGAGAATAATCGATGCCAGCGCGTTGATCTCCGGGTTGACCCCCATTCTCACGCTGGAGAAGACCAGCATCGGCAGCGTAGTGGCACCAGGACCGGAGACAAAACTGGCGATCACCAGGTCATCCAGTGACAGGGTAAAGGCCAGCAGCCAGCCGGAGACAATCGCCGGCATGATCATCGGCAGCGTAATCACAAAGAAGACCTTCAGCGGCGTTGCGCCAAGATCCATCGCCGCCTCTTCAATTGAGCGATCCAGCTCGCGCAGCCGCGAGGAGATCACCACCGCGACATAGGCGGTACAGAAAGTAACGTGCGCCAGCCAGATGGTGAGCATGCCGCGATCCGCTGGCCAGCCGATAGCGTGTGCCAGCGCGACAAACAGCAGCAGCAGCGACAGGCCGGTGATCACATCCGGCATTACCAGTGGCGCGGTGATCATAAAGGCGAAACCGTTCGCGCCGCGAAAGCGCCCAAAGCGCACCATCACTACCGCCGCAATGGTGCCTAAAATCACCGCCATCGTCGCCGCGCAGGCAGCAATCGTCAGGCTTAAGCCCACCGCGCTCATCATCGCGTCATCGTGGAACAGCTCGCTATACCAGCGCGTTGACCACCCTGCCCACACCGTCACCAGTTTTGAGCTGTTAAAAGAGTAGACCACCAGCATCAACATGGGGGCATAAAGGAAGGTGAAACCTATCACCAGGATCAGGATGCGCCAGGGTGAACGCACTACCGGTAAATTGCTCATGCCTTCTCCCCCGTCTGTTTCTGCTGATGCTTGTGGAACCACATGATCGGCACAATCAACAGCAGCAGCATGATCACCGCCACCGCCGAGGCCACCGGCCAGTCGCGGTTATTAAAGAACTCCTGCCACAGCACGCGGCCAATCATAATGCTGTCCGGCCCGCCGAGCAGCTCCGGGATCACGAACTCACCGACCGCCGGAATAAACACCAGCATAGAACCGGCGATAATTCCACCTTTGGTCAGCGGCACAATCACGCTGAAGAAGGTTTTCAGCGGACGCGCGCCAAGATCGAGGGAGGCTTCCACCAGCGAGTAGTCAATACGCGTCAGCGCGGTGTAGATCGGCAGCACCATAAAGGGCAGATAGGCATAGACAATGCCGATGTAGACCGCGAGATTGGTGTGCAGAATGGTCAGCGGCTGATCGATAACCCCCAGCCAGAGCAGAAAGTTATTCAGCACGCCGTTGTTTTTCAGGATCCCCATCCAGGCGTAAACGCGGATCAGAAACGAGGTCCACGACGGCAAAATCACCAGCAGCAGCAGGATATTGCGCGTCGACGGCTTACTGTGCGCCACCGCCCACGCCAGCGGATAGCCGAGAAGCAAGCAGCAGATGGTCGAGATGCCCGCCACCTGCAACGACTGCAAATAGGCTTCGATATAGAGCGGATCGTCGGTCAGTTGCAGGAAATTGCCGAGATTAAGCGTAATCGTCAGTTGCCCGTCGGCCCACTCCAGCAGATCGGTATAGGGTGGGATTTGACGCGCCATCTCCGCGAGGCTGATTTTGAAGACGATCAAAAACGGCAGCAGAAACAGCAGCGTCAGCCAGATATAGGGCAGCGCAATCACCAGCTTGCGCCCGTGGCGCATTTGCAGGCGCGCCAGCCACAGCTTTACACCGCCCGGTTTTGTTACGCGGGCCGGTGGCTCGAGTGTACTCATCGCCGCTCCTTAAACCGTCAGAACCACACAACTGTCGGCATCCCAGCAGAGACGCACTTCATCGCCCCATGTTGGCGCGCCTTTGCGGTAGCGATGCGCGTTTTGCAGCTGGGCACTGATCATCTGCCCGCTCTGCAACCGCACGTGATAAATAGAGAGATCGCCAAGGTAGGCGATATGCACCACTTCGCCGACGGCAAAGTTGTAGCCATCGGCCGGCGGATCGTCGCACAGCATGATCTTCTCCGGGCGCAGCGCCACGTAGACCGGCACGTTATCCACCACCGAGGCATCGGGGTCGACTTTCAGCGGATGCACCAGCCCCGGCGACTCAATTACCAGACCATCTTCCTGACGATCCTTCAGCAACCCTTCGAAGACATTGACCGAGCCGATAAACTCGGCGCTGTAACGGGTGGTCGGATGCTCGTAAATCTCTTCCGGCTCGCCAATCTGCACAAACTTACCGCGGTTCATGATGGCGATACGCCCGGCCATGGTCATCGCCTCTTCCTGATCGTGGGTCACCATCACGCAGGTAACGCCGACGCGCTCAAGGATATCGACCACTTCCAGCTGCATGCGGTCGCGCAGCTTTTTATCCAGCGCGCCCATCGGTTCATCAAGCAGCAGCAGTTTTGGCCGCTTGGCGAGGCTGCGCGCCAGCGCCACGCGCTGACGCTGGCCGCCAGAGAGCTGGTGCGGCTTACGTTTGGCAAACTCACTCATATGCACCAGGTGCAGCATTTCGGCGACGCGGCTGGCGATCTCCGCTTTTGGCAGCTTGTCCTGCTTGAGGCCAAAAGCGATATTCTGCTCAACGGTCATGTGCGGGAAGAGCGCGTAGGACTGGAACATCATATTGATCGGGCGCAGGTAAGGCGGCACGTGGGCGAGGTCGACGCCGTCGAGCATAATCTGCCCGTGGGTCGGCTGCTCGAAGCCTGCCAGCATGCGCAGCAGCGTTGATTTACCGCAGCCCGATGCGCCGAGCAGGGCAAAGATTTCGCCTTTATAGATAGTCAGGCTGACATCATCCACGGCGTGCTGGCCGTCGAAGGATTTGGTCAGGTTACGGATCTCCAGCAGCGGCGTCAGAACCTTGCGGCTCTTCGCCTGCGGGCGGGGAATAGCGTCATTCACTACGGTGCTCTCCGGCATAAGCATCACCCTGCTTCAACAGGTTGTCATACAGATGACGGGACAGCAGGTGCGCCCGCTGTCCCGTTTTGGGGCGGCTGCACCGGCGCGGTGCAGCGCTTTCACCAGTCAGGTGATTGATTTATTTGCCGCTTTTGACTTTCGTCCAGGCGCGGGTACGTACGCGGTCGATTTTCGGCTCCTGCACTTTCAGCGTGAAGAGCTTGGCGAATACATCCGGCGGCGGGAAGATCGCCGGGTTGTTACGCACCTCTTCGCTGATCAGCGGTACAGAAGCTTTGTTGCCGTTCGCGTAGTAGACGTGGTCACTGATGTGCGCCATCACGTCGGGACGCATCAGGTAGTTAAGGAACTGGTAGGCTTCATCGGTGTTTTTGGCATCTTTCGGCATGGCGAAGACGTCAAAGAAGGCCAGCGCCCCTTCCTTCGGAATGATGTAGTTGATGTTAACGCCGTTCTTCGCCTCTTTCGCACGGTTAGCCGCCTGCCAGACGTCGCCCGCCCAGCCAATGGCTACGCAGATATCGCCGTTAGCGAGATCGTTAATGTATTGCGAAGAGTGGAAGTAGCGGATATTCGGACGCAGCTTCAGCAGCAGATCTGTCGCCGGGCCGGTGTAATCATCCGCTTTGGTGCTGTTAGGATCTTTGCCGAGGTAGTTCAGCACGGTGGCGAAAATCTCTTCCGGCGCATCGAGGAAGGAGACGCCGCAGCTCTTCAGCTTCTCAAGGTTTTCCGGCTTCAGCACGACATCCCAGCTATCGATCGGCACATCTTTGCCGAGCACCGCTTTGACTTTATCAACGTTGTAGCCAATACCGGTGGTCGCCCACAGATAAGGGAAAGCGTATTTGTTATCCGGGTCGTGTTTCGCGACCATCTTCAACACTTCCGGATCGAGGTTTTTCCAGTTCGGCAGCTTGCTCTTATCGAGCGGCTGGAAGACCCCCGCCGAGAGCTGGCGCTCAAGGAAACTGGCGGACGGCACGACGAGATCGAACCCGGTGCTGCCGGCCATTAATTTGCCTTCCAGCACTTCGTTGGAGTCGAAGACGTCGTAAACCACTTTAATGCCGGTCTCTTTCTCAAAATTTGCGACGGTGTCCGGCGCAATATAGTCAGACCAGTTGTACACATGCAGCGTCTTTTGCCCGGCGGCGAGCGTGCCGGCAGAGAGAGCCATTAACGCACCCGCAACAACACCCGATACCCATTTTTTTCTTGAGGCACTCATATCTCATTCCTTCTGGAAAGCTCGTTAAGCTACGAACTACATCTACGCTTTCTGGGATATGCAAGATTCATGCATAGTTTGTCACTCTGCTCTGCGCCAGAGAACAAAATCGCTCCGGCAGACGCCGCACGCTTTTTAAAGCAGCGCAAGAATAACTGTAGCCAGGGTTTGAGGCTATAGGGCAGATAAAAAACCGCCTTTTATCAATTTTTTATGCAATAAGTCTCTATGGGATAAGCCAGAAGCGGAGGAATGATGGTGAATCATTCTTTAAAGAAAGGTTAAATGCAGAATAAAAAATGTGGCAGCGCAACCGCTGTGGTAGTGGCTGCGCTAATTGATGCGGGAATCAGTGGAGAAAATTGTTCGGCTCTTCGTCGCCGGAAAGCGAATCTTCCTCGCCCGGCGTGAAAAGCAGCTGGTGCGCATTGGCTTCCATAATCACCATCGAGACCTGCTCTTCGCTCTGGCGCATAAACCATGCGAACTGCTCAAAGGCGACGCCGGGGCCGATGCTGAGCGTCTGACACACCACCAGCTTCGGCAGATTATCATCCTGCATATCGAGGAAAGCTTTGACCGTCAGCGAGCTGGCGTTGATCGCCGAAAGATCCGCCGCCAGCGCCAGCAACGCAGAGGGTTTTACTTCCGCCATGGCGGTAAAAAGCAGAACATCATTGACCAGGTCGACTTTCGCATCGAACACGCCGTCAAAATTCTGCATATGTGGCAGGTGCAGCGCCTGGCAGGTGTCGCACTCAAAGAAGTTAATGCTGAGTTGATCAAGCCATTGGCGAAGCGTGTCCAGACCGGGGACGACCAGTGAATCCATAGAAAACGTGCTCTGTTGGGAAAAAAATTGCCCATAGCTTACGCAAAAAGCCGTGGGCGCACCATGCTCAGGCAGGAAAATCCTCTTAGCCGCCGGTTTTCAGGCAGAATCCCGGCATCGCCTGGCGCTCGATCCAGTGGATCATTCGCCCGGCAATATCCAGCCCGGTGGCTTTTTCGATCCCTTCAAGCCCCGGCGAGGCGTTGACTTCCATTACCAGCGGGCCGCGGTTGGCGCGCAAAATATCGACCCCTGCGACATCCAGCCCGAGCGTGTGCGCCGCGGCCAGCGCGATCTCCCGCTCGCGCGGCGTGATCTCGACCACGGTCGCCTGCCCGCCGCGGTGCAAATTGGAGCGGAAATCCCCCGCTTTCGCCCGCCGCTCAATTGCTGCCACCACTTCGTTGCCGATCACCAGGCAGCGAATGTCGCACCCTTTTGCTTCCTCAATAAACTCCTGCACCAGAATATGGGCGTTGAGGCCGCGAAAGGCGTCAATCACGCTCTCTGCCGCCTGGCGGGTCTCCGCCAGCACCACGCCGATCCCCTGCGTCCCTTCCACCAGCTTCACCACCAGCGGCGCGCCGCCGACCATATCGATCAGATCGCTGGTGTCGTCGGGCGAATGGGCAATGCCGGTAACCGGCAGATCGATCCCCTGGCGCGCCAGTAGTTGCAGGGAGCGCAACTTGTCGCGGGCGCGGGTGATGGCGACCGATTCGTTGAGCGGATAGCTGCCGAGGATCTCAAACTGGCGCAGCGCGGCGGTGCCATAAAAGGTGATGGCCGAGCCGATGCGCGGGATCACCGCATCATAATGGGGAAGCTGGCGGCCTTTGTAGTGAATCGAGGAGGCAGCCGGGGTGATGTTCATATAACAGGAGAGCGGATCGAGGATCTCAATCTGGTGCCCGCGCTGCACAGCGGCTTCACGCAGGCGTTTACAGGAGTAAAGCGTTCCATCCCGGGATAATACGGCTATTTTCACCCTGCACCTCGCGCAGAAGACCAGTTAAAAGCCTGCGTATGATACACGCAGCACGGGGCAGGATGAACGGGTATTAGCGCGTTGCCCAGCCCTGTTTATGCAAATAGTCGAGAATAAACGGACGGCTCTCTTTAATGATGGTGCGACGGATATGATCGCTCCAGTTATCGCGGCGCTTATTGCTGTCGCGCGTCATATAGTAGTGCTCCAGCTCCGCGTCATACTCCGCCAGTTTCTTTTCATCGAGCGGCTGGTAGTGGTTTTCATGTACCAGCATGGCAGCCGGCATACGCGGTTTGATATCCGGGTTATCGGCAGGCCAGCCGAGGCAGAGACCAAACAGCGGCAGCACCTGCTTCGGAATACGCAGCAGTTCGCCGACCGCTTCGATATTGTTACGGATGCCGCCGATGTAGACGCCGCCCAGCCCCAGCGACTCCGCGGCGGTAAAGGCGTTTTGCCCCATGATTGCCGTATCGACCACGCCGAGCAGTAGTTGCTCCGCGAGACCCGGTTTTGCTTCCGGGCAGATCTCAAAGTTGCGGTGGAAATCGGCGCAGAAGATCCAGAACTCGGCCGCCTGTGCGATATGCGGTTGTCCGCCTGCTAACGTCACCAGTTGCTCGCGCATGGCCGGATCGGTGATGCGGATAATGGAGCTGCACTGCAAAAAGCTGGAGGTCGATGCCGCCTGAGCGCTGGCGATAATCGCCTCGCGCTGTGCGTCCGTAATAGGCTCATCGGTAAAGTGGCGAATGGAACGATGGGCGCACAGCAATTCAATAGTAGGTGTCATGTTGAATAATCCCCCAGTTAAACAAGTCGTTCAGTATAGGCTAAGCCGCTGCGCTCGTTGTAAGCGGAAGTTGCGAACAACCTGTCAGACGCGCCGCCGCGCGCGCGCAATCCGGTAAACGAAGTCGCAGCCAAGGCCGCCGAGAGCGCACCAGAACATGGCGCTAAAGAGCCAGGCCACCTCCTGCCAGAAGGTGCGTACCGGGGTGAATAAAATATGAATCAAAATATAACAAAGGGGTGCGGCGAGCAGCGCGCCCACCAGCGGCACGATGGCACGGCGTCGGCGGGAGACCAGACCGCCCAGGATGCCTGGCAGGGTAAAGAGCAGCAAACCGGTCGCCGGATCGCCAGGCGCGGGCAGTTTGCCCTGCATATTCATCACCAGAGAGAGACAAATTGCGATAAAAAGGAGACCACAGCAGATAACGCCGAACCAACTACGCCTGTTCTTCAAACACGCCTCCTGACTTTTTCTCTATCGACGTTTACACCGTTTTAAAGAATGTCGGACGGATAAAGCGTTGCGGCAATTATTGCCTGAATGGCACCCGTGCAAACAGACGATTGTCACTAGCCGTTGTTATGCAATGAGATTAAACTAACGGCCAGTTTATGTTTTGTGCGGGGTGTCTGGTGTTGCACGGCTTTAATTTATCCGCCAGCGCATAGGCAAAACACTAGCTCAAATCACCATTTCTATCAACAGCTTACAAGTAAACAAGAAGTTAGACTCCGTGAATATAAACGTCGCAGATTTGTTAAATGGGAATTACATACTGTTATTGTTTGTGGTTCTGGCGCTTGGGCTTTGCCTTGGAAAATTACGACTTGGATCTATCCAACTGGGTAATTCTATTGGCGTTTTAGTCGTTTCTTTATTATTAGGCCAGCAACATTTCAGCATTAACACCGATGCCCTGAACCTCGGCTTTATGCTGTTTATTTTCTGCGTTGGCGTCGAAGCCGGACCTAACTTTTTCTCAATTTTTTTCCGCGACGGTAAGAATTACCTGATGCTGGCGCTGGTATTAGTCGGTAGCGCGCTGTTGATTGCGCTCGGTCTCGGCAAACTCTTCGGCTGGGATATCGGCTTAACCGCCGGGATGCTCGCCGGCTCGATGACCTCGACGCCGGTTCTGGTTGGCGCGGGCGATACGCTGCGCCACTCGGGCATGGAGAGCAGCCAGCTTGCCAGCGCGCTGGACAACCTCAGCCTCGGCTACGCCTTAACGTATCTGATTGGTCTGGTGAGCCTGATCTTTGGCGCGCGCTACTTGCCGAAGTTACAGCACCAGGATTTACAGACCAGCGCCCAGCAGATCGCCCGCGAGCGCGGGCTGGATACCGATGCTCACCGCAAAGTCTACCTGCCGGTGATCCGCGCCTATCGCGTCGGGCCGGAGCTGGTGGCCTGGGCAGATGGCAAAAATCTGCGCGAGCTGGGGATCTATCGCCAGACCGGCTGCTATATCGAGCGTATTCGCCGCAACGGTATTCTCGCCAACCCGGACGGGGACGCGGTATTGCAGATGGGCGATGAGATCTCGCTGGTCGGCTACCCGGACGCCCATGCGCGCCTCGACCCAAGTTTCCGTAACGGTAAAGAGGTGTTCGACCGCGACCTGCTGGATATGCGCATCGTCACCGAAGAGGTGGTGGTGAAAAACCACAATGTGGTCGGCCGCCGCCTGGCGCAGCTGAAGCTGACCGATCACGGCTGCTTCCTTAACCGCGTGATCCGCAGCCAGATTGAGATGCCGATCGACGACAATATCGTGCTCAACAAAGGGGACGTGTTGCAGGTGAGCGGCGATGCGCGGCGCGTGAAAACCATCGCTGACCGCATCGGCTTTATCTCCATTCACAGCCAGGTGACCGACCTGCTCGCCTTCTGCGCCTTCTTTATCGTCGGCCTGATGATCGGCATGATCACCTTCCAGTTCAGCTCCTTCAGCTTCGGCGTCGGTAACGCCGCCGGTCTGCTCTTCGCTGGCATCATGCTCGGCTTCCTGCGCGCGAACCACCCGACGTTTGGTTATATTCCGCAGGGCGCGCTGATGATGGTAAAAGAGTTCGGCCTGATGGTGTTTATGGCCGGGGTCGGTTTAAGCGCCGGGAGCGGCATCGGCAACGGCCTTGGCGTTGTCGGCGGACAGATGCTGATCGCCGGCTTGCTTGTCAGCCTCGTACCAGTGCTGATCTGCTTCCTGTTTGGTGCCTACGTGCTGAAAATGAACCGCGCCCTGCTCTTCGGCGCGATGATGGGCGCACGCACCTGCGCACCGGCAATGGAGATCATCAGCGATACCGCGCGCAGCAACATCCCCGCGCTGGGCTATGCTGGCACCTACGCCATCGCCAACGTGCTGCTTACCCTCGCCGGGACATTGATCATCATTATCTGGCCAGGACTCGGATAACTCCGAAGCTAAGAAATATTTCGCTTATACGCAGAACTTTTTTGTGGGGTGTCAGTCATAACTAGTGCCACTGCTTTTCTTTGATGTCCCCCGATTGTGGAGCCCATCAACCCCGCCGCTTAGGTTCAAGGTTGATGGGTTTTTTGTTGCCTGAACTTTACTGCCACATTAAATCAAACGCTTACATGACTACTCATATATGCACAGCGACAAAGTGGCGGCTGAGGTTTTGCTATAACGCCGTAAGTCATTGCGCTATGCGATTTCGATCGCGTATAGCACTTCAACCAAATCAACTGCGCTAACATCATCCCAGCGCCAATAATATGGCAAAGAACTTGTTCCGGACTCCCTTCCTAAAACTTTCTGACAGATAGCCTGATGATCGGCTGAAGCGGAAACCCATACGGCTCCACCCTGTTGGCAAAAGTATGTTGAGCCTCTCAAACCGTCCCGCTGAATGCGTTTCTTCCATGTATCTACGTGCTGGGTCGTCACTTTTAAACTCATACCTCCCCCTCAGTAAATCAAGCATTTCCATATGATGATCCCATAGAATGACCGGAATCAATCAGCGTGGAGAATATCAGTGTTTGATTTTTATCCTGAGAAGACATTTAGCAGAGCAGAGGTCATGAGCCGACCTACACCAGTCCCAGCCATCAACGGTGTCTATTTCTGGTGGTTCAAAGAAATCCCACCCGGCGTTCCGACTGAAGGTTGCATCACTCAGGATGGTTATACCCTGCTCTATGTTGGTATTTCGCCTGATAAAAAGGGCAAACCGAACAGCCGGGCCAATCTTAAAACACGCATCAGAACTCATTACAGTGGTAATGCCGAGGGCTCTACGCTCAGACGAACGCTCGGTGTATTACTTGCGACGGAAAGCAATTATCCCCTTCGCCGGGTTGGCTCCGGAACCAGAACGACATTTACCCATTCAGGTGAGCAATGGCTCGATCGGTGGATGGAACACAATGCAAAAGTTTCCTGGATAGCAGACGAGGAACCATGGCTACTGGAAGGAATTTTAATTGCCAACATTCCTCTACCGTTAAATATTCAGGATAACAACCATGCTTTTAAGCCAATACTGTCGGCAATGCGTAGCAAAGCCATGGCAGAGGCCAAAATCATGGAGATCGCAGACGAAGCAGGATTTAGCAGGCGTCGAATTGTAGAGATGGAAGCCAGCAATAAAGGTATCTGCTAACAATACTCAATGGCGGCAAAAGTCGGCGCTAACCCTTAATTGCCGCCTAAACTTTAAAAATCCATCCTAAACCACATCGCCCACAGCATATAAACCCCAGCGATCAGGAAGAAGCCTCGGTAGACGTTAACAATCCCTGACTGGTTGCGCAGGTAAAACTTAAGCGGGTTACGGTGCAGATTGGCTGCATTATGGGTGGTGTGAAACTGCGTCATTTTCTCTGCACCTTTGCCCGCGAGTGCGATAAAAAAGCTCAGGGCCATAATCGCCATCAGCACCATATAGCTTTTTAGCAGGATCGTCATGGCTGTGACCGTCATCGCGCTGGAGTGGTGTTTAACCAGCACAACCCCCTGTTTGCTCAGCACCATCGCGCCGATATTCAGCGCCAGATGCACCACTATGAATATCCCGAAGTATTTCGCATTCGTTTTAAAGGTGTTTTTGAGGGTAACGTTGAATACCCACGCAAAAAGCGCTGCCGTCGACGCTAACCACATGATTGTGTTGATAATCATCCCTTCCCTGCCTGCATCACGTTGCTTAAGTCATAAAAAAGGGCCGTAGCGGCCCGGGAAGCGGGTATCCTGCCATCAATCGCGCAGCGTGTTAAAAACTTTTTCGTCTACCCCTCTGTCACGGCATAGCAACATTCCCTCGTGTGAGGTTCGGCTTAGACTGAAGCGTTGACCATCAAAGTAGAGCCCGAAGCCTTTTGTGCCGCAGGTTGATGGGTCTTTAACTCGCCAGATCTTCTGCTCATCCGCCGTAAGCGGATTGCCGAGAATGATAAACAGCGCCTTAATACCGTCTCGCGGATAGGCGAAATGTTTAGGTTGCGTTCCCGCGCCGTACAGGAAGTAGCATGGCGAATGGAGGTCAAGCCCGTAACGCTTTATCGCCCCATCGGGTGAGGTGACGCTTAACTGGCACTTTTCACCCTCGTTCTGCAACGCCAGGGCGTGCGCTTCATAGGTAAAACTGTCGGTGGTAGTGGATTGCGCATAACTCACATTGCTGGCCAGCAACAATGCCGCTGCGGTCTGCATGATAAATTTCACGTCTAATGCTCCCTCAATAAGCTATTACACCAATGTATCATTAACGTAACCGTATGCATTTTCTTAATTATATTGAGTAACCTCATGGCTGTTATTCACCTCCTGCCACCGTAACCACGCAAAAAATGCTAGTGTTACTTCACCTTACTTTTTTTGATGTGAATCTATGACTGAAAACGCCACCCGAAAAGCCCTGCGCCATCGCTTATGGGCGCTGTTCACCTTCTTCTTTCTCCCCGGATTATTAATGGCCTCATGGGCGTCACGCACGCCGGCGATCCGCGATGTGCTCTCGGTCTCGACGGCTGAAATGGGCGCGGTGCTGTTTGGTCTGTCGGTCGGGTCGATGAGCGGCATTCTCTCATCGGCATGGCTGGTGAAGCGCTTCGGGGCGCGCAAAGTGATCCGCGCCAGCATGTCCTTCTCGGTGCTCGGGATGGTGATTTTAAGTATCGCCCTGTGGTTCGCCTCGCCGCTGCTCTTTGCCGTTGGTCTGGCTTGCTTCGGCGGCAGCCTGGGCGCGGGCGAAGTGGCGATGAATATTGAAGGCGCGGTGGTTGAGCAGGAGATGAACAAAACCGTGCTGCCGATGATGCACGGCTTTTACAGCCTTGGCACGCTGGTTGGCGCAGGCGTCGGGATGTCGTTAACTGCCCTTGGCATCAGCGCGAATCTGCACATTCTGCTGGCGGCGCTGGTGGCGATTGTGCCGATTATTCTGGCGATCTCCGCCGTGCCGGAGGGGACCGGGCAAAACAGCGCCGAAGAGCACGCGAACCGTCAAAAAGGGATGCCCTTCTGGCGCGATACGCAACTGCTGTTAATTGGCGTAGTGGTGCTGGCGATGGCGTTCGCTGAAGGCTCGGCTAACGACTGGCTACCGCTGCTGATGGTGGATGGTCACGGCTTCAGCCCTACTTCCGGCTCGCTGATCTACACCGGTTTTACGCTCGGCATGACCACCGGGCGCTTCTGCGGCGGCTGGTTTATCGACCGCTACAGCCGCGTCGCCGTGGTGCGCGCCAGCGCGATAATGGGCGCACTGGGCATCGGCCTGATTATTTTTGTCGACAGCGCCTGGGTGGCGGGCTTCTCGGTCATTTTGTGGGGATTAGGCGCATCGCTCGGCTTCCCGCTGACCATCTCGGCGGCCAGCGATACCGGGCCGGATGCCGCGACGCGCGTCAGCGTGGTGGCAACAACGGGTTACCTTGCTTTCCTCGTTGGCCCGCCGCTGCTCGGCTTCCTCGGCGAGCACTACGGATTGCGCAGCGCGATGCTGGTGGTGCTTGGCCTGGTGCTAATTGCCGCGCTGGTGGCGCGCGCGGTGGCAAAACCGGAACCACAAGCCCAGGCGGAACTCGGTTAATAATGCGGCGGCGGCCTGCGGGCTGCCGCCTTATCCTTCCAGCGAATTCCCCATGCGCTTATCGCGCAAAAACACCACCATCAGCCCCAGCCAGATAATACCGTTCAGCAGGTTGAACAGGCTGAACAACCCGTTACCGCCGATCAGCCAGGCATGTTTACTCACCTCAATACCGACGGTGAAGATAAACATCTGCAACATGCCCATCGCCGCTGACACCGTGCCCTTGCTCATCTCGCTGGCGAACAGCGTCAGGCGCACCAGCCCGGCGTTGGCAAGGCCAATCCCGAAGGCGTAAACGCTTAACCCGGCCGTCATCCACAAATAGGCGTGGGAAGAGGCAAATGTGGCAACCGCTGCCAGCAGCAGGCCAGCAACGATCGGCCAGCCGCCAAGAATGATCAGCGCGCGCACGGTGCGCCGCGAAGTCAGCCGCGCCAGCACCAGGTTGCCCACAATCAGCGCGCCGAAAATCGGCACCTGCAACAGGCCGTACTCATAGCTGCTGAGCTGCTCGCCGCTGATGATAATAATCGGCGACTGGGCAATCCACGCCAGCAGCGGCAGGCTGACAAAGCCGATAGCCAGCGCGCCCGCGACAAAGCGCACGTTTTTCAGCACCTCGGCGTAATCACGCCACAGGGATTTAAACGAGAGCTTCTCGCCAAGTCGTGTGGCAGTCTCCGGCATCGCTCGCTGAAGCCCGAAGAAAGAGAAGGCCGCCAGCAGCGCAAAGAGGACGAACATCCCCTCCCACGGCGCGGCATGCACCCAGGCCGCACCTACCAGCGGGCCAAGCAATGGCGCAATCAGCGCGACGTTCGCCATCAGGGCGGTGATCTTGATACAGACCGCCTCCTCAAACGACTCCTGAATCGCCGCGTACCCCACGGCGCCAATAAAGCAGAGGCTAATACCCTGTAAAAAGCGCAGCAGCGTGAACTGCTCAATATTCTGCGCCAGCAGCGTCGCAAGGCAGGTGACAATAAACCACACCACGCCGGTAAGCATCACCGGGCGACGGCCGATGCGGTCGGAGAGCGGCCCTAACAGCCACTGTAAGAACATGCCGCCCGCCAGGTAGGCGGTCATCGAGGTCGGAACCCACTCAATGCCCGCGTTATATTGCTCGACCACCGTTAACATACCGGGCTGAATCATATCGTTGCCGATATAGGTGGAGAATTCGTAAAGCACCAGACAGAGGGGGAATAACAGCGCCCGTCGTCCCAGACGTTGGCCGGAAAGGGTATGGTTTTGCATGCAATCTCTTCCTTTGAAAAATCGCGCAGAGTGTAATCAATGCCACCGCGCGACGGTAGTGAATTCTCCCGTAAAAACAGATAAAGCACTTATTCACTCGTTTAAGGTTTGCTTAAGTGACAGGGCGTACTCTGAGACCAGGAATCGTCTAACTCTCTGCGGAGTAAGACAAAACCCCTTTACCCTGTGCCGCACCACTTTTATGGTGAGCGCTTTGATCAATCCGGACTGTCATCAAAGAGTAATCTGTCTATGTTAGAGAGCCTGAATCACACCCTGTTCTACTGGATTAACGCCACGCCCGACTCGCCAGCCTGGCTCCTGACCGTCGCCCACTTTATTGCCAAAGATCTGATCAATATCGTGCCGCTGCTGGCGGTTGGTCTCTGGCTATGGGGGCCGCGCAGCCAGGTCAGCGCCCAGCGTCAGCTGGTGATCAAAGTGGCGCTGGCGATCGTGGTCAGCCTCTCGCTCTCATGGATTTTAGGCCATACCTTTCCCCACGACAGGCCTTTTGTCGATCATGTTGGTTATAACTTCCTGCCACACGCGGCGGATGACTCCTTCCCGAGCGATCACGGAACGGTGATCTTCACCTTTGCCGTCGCGTTTCTTGCCTGGCACCGTTTCTGGTCCGGCGCAGCCCTGATGGTGACGGCGTTCGCCATCGCCTGGTCACGCGTTTATCTTGGCGTCCACTGGCCGCTGGATATGCTCGGCGGCTTGCTGGTCGGCATCTGCGGCTGCCTGAGCGCACAAATTCTGTGGCAGGCCTTCGGCGAGAAAATTTATCACACCGCGCAGCAGATCTATCGCCTCTGTTTTGCCTTGCCGATCCGTCGCGGCTGGGTGCGTGACTAAGCGCCAGGGCGCAGGTAAGATAAAGGCCCCGCTTATGCGGGGCTTTCTTTTATTCGGGTGAATTATGGAAACAAGACGTGACGAGCGGATCAACCAGCTGCTGGCAGCGCTCAAGCGCAGCGATAAGCTGCATCTGAAAGAGGCAGCCAGCCTGCTGGGCGTTTCTGAAATGACCATTCGTCGCGATCTCAGTGCCAACAGCGCTCCGGTAGTGCTGCTCGGGGGCTATATTGTGCTCGAACCGCGCTCCGCCAGCCACTATCTGTTGAGCGATCAGAAAAACCGCCTCGTCGAGGAGAAGCGCCGTGCCGCAAAGCTCGCCGCTGCCCTGCTGCAACCGCACCAGATGGCCTTTTTTGACTGCGGCACCACCACGCCGTGGATTATTGATGCGCTGCCTCAGGATCTGCCCTTCACCGCCGTCTGCTACTCGCTGAACACCTTTCTGGCGCTGCAGGAGAAACCGTTGTGCCGCGCCATTCTCAGCGGTGGCGAATTTCACGCCAGCAACGCCATTTTCAAGCCGCTGAACTTCAATGAAACCCTGAGCAACCTGCGCCCGGACATCGCTTTCTACTCGGCGGCGGGCGTGCACACGGAACAGGGCGCGACCTGCTTTAACCTTGAAGAGCTGCCGGTAAAACACTGGGCGATGAACAGCGCGCAGCGTCATGTGCTGGTGGTCGATCACAGTAAATTTGGCAAAGTGCGCCCGGCCTGCATGGGCGCGTTAAACCGTTTCGACGTGATTGTCAGCGACCGCCGGCCGGATGATGGTCTGGTCAGCGCGGCGAAAAAAGAGCAGATCACCCTTCTCTACTGACCGCGCCCGCCGGGCACGGTCACCACGGCTACGAGAACCAGCTACCAAACCACTGGTGGAACTTCAGCAGGACAAAATCCCATATCCGGCCAACGAAGCCCGCTTCATTCACCGCTTCCATCACCACCAGCGGGCGCTGCTCAATGGTTTTATCATTGAGCTGGAAGTTGATGGTGCCCACCACCTGCCCCTTTTTCAGCGGCGCTTCAAGCTCCGGCTGGTTGAGGGTGAAGCTCGCTTTCAGGTTTTTAAACTGCCCTTTGGGAATGGTGATCGATCCCGCCTCGCCCGCGCCGAGCTTCACTTCGCTGCTGTCGCCAAACCAGACGCGCTGGCTGACAAAGGTGGCGTCAGGTTTCACCGGCGTCACCGTTTCGAAAAAGCGGAAACCCCACGTGAGCAATTTTTCTGACTCGTTAAAGCGGATGCGGTCGGTTTTTGCCCCCAGCACCACGGAGATTAGGCGCATGTCGCCCTGCGTTGCTGAGGCGACGAGGTTGTAGCCAGCCCCTTCGGTAGTGCCGGTTTTCATGCCGTCCACGTTCATACTGGTGCTCCACAGCAGCCGGTTGCGGTTTGGCTGGCGGATCTTATTGAAGGTGAACTCTTTCTCTTTATGGATCGCGTACTCGTCTGGCACGTCGTGGATCAGCGCTTTGCCGAGCAGCGCCATATCCCGCGCGGTGCTGAACTGCCCCGGCGCATCAAGCCCGTGGACGGTTTTAAACGTGGTATTGGTCAGCCCGAGCTTTTGCGCATAGCTGTTCATCAGGCTGACGAAGGAGTCCTGGCTGCCAGCAACATAATCGGCAATGGCGATGCTGGCGTCATTGCCGGACTGAATAATGACCCCTTTATTCAGGTCCTCTACCGATACATGGTCGCCCGGCTTCAGGAACATCAGCGATGAGCCACGCAGCGCCGGGTTGCCCGTCGCCCAGGCATCTTTGCCGACGGTGACGGTATCGGTCAGGTGAATTTTTCCCGCTTTCAGCGCCTGGCCGACCACATAGCTGGTCATCAGTTTGGTCAGGCTGGCAGGGTCGAGTTTTTCATCGGCGTTGCCCTCGGCCAGCACTTTGCCGCTGGCGTAATCCATCAGGATCCACGCACGGGCATCGACCGGTGGCGCGGCAGGCGTCTGTTCCACTGCATATAACGACGGGGAGAAGAGAAACAACAACGCGGAGCCTGCTGCCAGGCCGCGAAGGGATAGAGAGAACTGCGTCATATAAGCCACCCGAGTATCCTTTCAATAAAACGTCACATCACCGTGCCGTAACAAACGGTGAGTAATAACGCACAAACGAAACGAAAAAAACCGCTACTGGGTAAAGTTTTTAAAGTTTACGCAATAACAGCCTGTTGCGCGCCTGTTGTGCATTATTTTTCTAAGTCGTTGCCAGAACGTTAAGTTTCGCCCACGATAGATTCACTGAAACACACTTTTGCACGGGGGTAAAAATGATCACGCTGTGGGGACGGAATAATTCGACGAATGTCAAAAAAGTGCGCTGGCTGCTGGATGAACTTGAGCTGCCCTATGAGCATATTCTGGCGGGCCGGGAGTTTGGCGTTAATCACGATCCTGAATATCTGGCGATGAACCCTAACGGGCTGGTACCGCTGCTGCGTGACGACGAAACCGGTGCCGTGCTGTGGGAATCGAACACCATTGTTCGCTACCTGGTCGCGCAGTATGGTCAGAGCCGCCTGTGGCTGGAGTCGCCTGCCGCACGGGCGCAGGGTGATAAGTGGATGGACTGGTCGCTGAGTATGCTGGCCCCCAAACATAGCCCACTGCTGATGAACCTGGTACGAACGGCACCAGAAAAGCGCGATCAGGCGGTGATTGCGTCGTCAAAAGAGGCGCTCGATAGCGCGTTACAGCTGCTTGATAATGAGCTGGCCAATACGTCGTGGCTTTCGGGCGAAGCGTTTGGCTGTGGCGATATCGCCGTCGCACCGTTTATCTATAACCTGTTTAATATTCCTGGCCTGAGCTGGGTCACGCACCCGCATTTGCAGCGCTGGTACGCGCAGCTCTGCGAGCGCCCGGCGTTTCGCCATAACGTGATGATCCCGGTAACGTGATGGCTTGATTGCCGGATGGCGGCTCCGCCTTATCCGGCCTACGCATGCACCATGCTTTTGTAGGCCGGATAAGCGTTAGCGCCATCCGGCAAGACAAACCGCACCTGCCTGTACCGGATAACTGCGCGCCATCCGGCACTCACCCGGCGCAATTACGATGCCGGACTCACCTTCCACAATTCGCCATTGCTCTCGTCGGTTAAGACGTACAAATACCCATCCGGGCCGACGCGCACGTCGCGAATACGATGCTTGCGCTCGCGTAGGCCGGATAAGCGCCAGCGCCATCCGGCAAGACAAATCGCACCTGGCCTACACCGGATAACTGCGCGCCATCCGGCAATAACACGCCGCGATTACGATGCCGGGCTGACCTTCCACAATTCGCCGTTGCTCTCGTCGGTTAAGACGTACAAATACCCATCCGGCCCGACGCGCACATCGCGAATACGGTGATTACGATCGCCAAGAATGCGGCCATCTTCGCTCACTTTGTTGCCATCGACGCTCATCACAATGACATCCTTATCCTTCAGCGCGCCGATAAAGAGCTTGTTCTGCCACTGCTTGAAGGTGTCCGCATTATAAAAAGCCATGCCGCTGACCGCCGGCGACTCCTTCCAGTAGAAGATCGGCTGTTCGGTTCCCTCGACAATGCCGCCTTTCGCTTCCGGGATCTTCAGCCCGCTGTAGTTAATCCCCCAGGTGGCAATCGGCCAGCCATAATTTTTACCCTTTTCAGGCACGTTAATCTCATCCCCGCCGCGCGGGCCGTGCTCATTCAGCCACAGCGCCTGGCTCCACGGGTTGATCGCCATACCCTGCGGGTTGCGGATGCCGTAAGACCAGATCTCCGGCCGCGCGCCCTGCTTGCCTGCAAATGGGTTATCGTCCGGCACTTTGCCCTGATCCGTCAGCCGCACCAGCTTGCCCTGTAGCTTATCGAGCTCCTGCGCCGTCGGCCGCTGATTGTTCTCACCCAGCGCTACCCACAGATAACCTTTGCCATCAAACACCATGCGGCCGCCAAAGTGGTTACCGGTCGAAAGTTTTGGCTGCTGACGGAAAACGGTCTGGAACTGCTCAAGCTGTTTACCATCATCACTCAGGCGACCGAAGCCGACGGCGGTACCCGCTTTACCATCCTGCCCCGCTTCGGCATAGCTCAGCCACACGCGCCTTGATGAGGCAAAATCAGGTGCCAGCGCCACATCAAGCAAGCCCCCCTGACCCTGCGCCCACACTTTCGGCACGCCGCTTATCGGATCGGAAAGCCCTTTACCCGCCTGCCAGTGGCGCAGTTCGCCGCCGCGCAGGGTGATTAGCATTCCGCCATCATCGGGTAAAAAGGCCAGCGCCCAGGGGTGATCGAGTTTTGTTTGCAGGACATCGACGTTGACCGCAGCCGGGGCCGCGAGCACAGAGGTTGAGAGAAAAAGTAATGACAGGGGAAGATGGCGCATACGGCACTCCTTTATTAAGCGGTAAGCCTGGATAAAGGTTAGCCATCGATTTCGCGGCTGGGTTTGCTTTTACAAAAGCTTAAGCATAAAGGGGAGCGAGCTCCCCTTTATGGTCAGGGTATGGAAGCGCTTCAGGCTTCAGCAAGCGGAGAGTGCTCATTCAGATATTGAATGCTGTAATCAAGGATATTGAGCGAACGCTCCAGCTTATCGACATTCACCGAGATAAAGTTGGCGCAATCTCTTCGCCCGCTCATCAGTGAAACGGCGGCGGAAGAGAGCGCCTCTTCGGCACTGTACATGGCGCTGCGCGTATCGCGATCCTGTATCTCTTGCAGTCTTTCGCTTTTATCGCGGATCTCCAGCGCCAGGGCAAAAAACATCTCTCGCAGACGATCGTTTTCGTTGACTGACATATACCCTTTCGCTTTGCGCATCTGGATATAGGCCGCAAGGTCTGTTCTGGCAGCCATCAACTTCATAACTAAACGACGAGCGAGTTCATCAGCAGTCATACTTTTACCTCCCTTGTCAGCCATTGGGCAGACTAATAGTATGGCCGCTTTTTGACCAAAGGCATGGGTTTGGTCAATAATATTCTCCTTTTGACGATCTTTTACACAGGCCGCGCCAGCTCTGGGCTGGGCTGCCGTTTCGCTTGTTAAAAAAGCGCTTCGCGACGCCAGGAGATAAGGAGAATGAAAGCAGTCGCTTACCCGCAGCAAACTACCGTAAAAGTGATCCGTGACTATTGCTCGGCCTATCCCGATCCGCTGACTATCCGCAAGGGGGAAAGAGCACAAATTGGCCACTGCGATTTGCAATGGCGCGGCTGGATTTGGGTGACATTAGAGTCGGGAAAAGCGGGCTGGGCACCGCAGCAGCTCTTTACGCCAGTCAACACCCATGAGGGGATCTGCCAGCAGGCCTACTGCGCACACGAACTGACCGTGCAAACCGGTGAGCGACTTACGGTTCATCAGCGCCTTAACGGCTGGTATCTGGCAGAAAAAGCGGACGGCGACCTCGGCTGGGTACCGCAGGAGCACGTCGCGCTTGCGTGAAGTTGCGCGAGGGGGGTTGAGCGTAGTGATGGCAGAACCGTAAGGGATTAATGCGGGATCTCTTTTTGAGGTAACAACATCACATCCCCGCGACCGATCATTATCCCAATAACCTCCCCGGTCACCATGCTGACGTAATACTCAACCGGCGTACCCGAAACCCTTTCATTCCAGGGCGTATCCGTTTCATTTCCACTTTCATGGCTGACCTTCCAGCAAGGCTGTTGGTGAAGGTTAACTTTCACGCAGACGTAGTTATTGTCATCCCATGTACTGCCGCGCGAATAGGCAAAGCGTTTTGCCTTTTCGACCGCAGCCTCTTTCTTAATCATTGATCAATCCATAATAAACGTTATAAACCAGGCCACCGACCACCACTGGCCCCAATAAAATGCCCGCCGCCTCATGCCTCATCAATGTGTAGGTGATTTGATTATTAGTGTAGGCAATGGGATATTTGAGCCCGCTGATAATCGTTTCGCTACTCAGTCCTCTTGCACGCATCAAGGCTACCGTTTCAGCCAGTGCCTCTTCAAGATAACGTAAAAGGTACGATTTCAGATAACCGCTTTGTCGCATGAACGATCTGAACTCACGAAAGAGGTAAAATTTTGGAGCGATAAATTGGTGCACCTGTTCATGATACAAAGTCATCAGCATTCTTTCGCGTGCTTCCTGACCACTCATTGCGTTTCTGAATACGTCTCTACCAACCTTAATATCACCCGCTATGTTAGTGCTGCCTTCACTGACATTTAGTCGTTTAGTAAATGTAATTTTGGGTTTATATCGCCACGCCGGGGATCCATTCCTGGGAAGATTCATTTTGCTGGCAATCGTATTACCGTAACGAGGAACTTTTACACCGCCTTTCGTCGTTTGAAAAGTATCAGAGGGTTTCTTCCTAAGAAGCAGAGCCATGACTGTATTAACGCCGATCAACGTTATGGCCTGAGCCAGATCATGTGCAGCGTTCTCCAGATCATTATCACTCCGGGCTTGATAGGTTTTATTAATAAAATCAAAAAGCTTTTTTGCTGCCTCTATCGCTACGCCACCAACAGCAGCCCAACCAACGAGTAACAGGATAATATCTGCAGCCTCGCCGACACCAAAAAAATGCGCGCCAATCCATACCACGGTGATCCCTGCCATTGCTGCCAAGGCTTCAGGTGTAATAAATGCAAGTAGCTGTTGACCAATTTCATGTGGTAATAATGCAGCAGCCCGAACAACAACAGATTGCAACTTCTCTTCCATATTCATGGTTGAAATATTCATCGTATTCCCTCACGTATTTAAAAATACTTTCCAGTGCTATCAGAAAATTGCCCTCACCTCACGTTAACTGTTTCAGCTCTGCCTCGGTGTGATCATGCCCCATTATTGCTAAGCCTGATGACCTTAAGTAGCAGATAGCAGGAATAAAAAAGACCTGCGTGAATATCACAGCAGGCCTTCAGTTAAATCGATATTACGAAAAGTATTACCAGCGCGTAGCCTGCATATCGATAACAAAGCGGTATTTCACATCGCCTTTCAGCATGCGGGCGAAAGCGCTTTCAATTGCTTCACCGCCAATCATCTCCACATCCGCCGTGATGCCGTGCTGGCCGCAGAAATCGAGCATCTCCTGCGTCTCGCGGATACTGCCAATCGACGAGCCGCTGATGCTTAAGCGGCGAAAGACCATCGGCGTGATGTTGGGTGACGCATGCGGTTGATCCGGAATACCCACCAGCACCAGGCGACCGTTGGTTTTCAGCGTCGCCAGGTAGGGGTCGAGATCGTGCGGTGCCGCGACGCAGTCGATAATGAAATCCAGCGAGGTGTGGCAGGCGGCCATTTGCGCGGCATCGCGCGAAACAACCACGCGTTTTGCACCAAGGCGGCGGGCATCTTCGCCCTTCTCCGGCGAGGTGGTAAACAGCGTTACCTCGGCGCCCATCGCGCTCGCCAGCTTAACCGCCATATGCCCTAACCCGCCAAGACCGACAACGCCCACCGCATCACCCGCTTTAACGTTGAAGTGGCGCAGCGGCGACCAGACGGTAACGCCTGCGCAGAGCAGCGGTGCAACGCCCGCCAGCGGCAGGTTTTGCGGCACCGAGACGACAAAATCCTGATCGACAATCACGCTCTCGGCGTAACCACCCCAGGTGCTCTCGCCGGTGTATTTATCAATCCCGTTATAGGTGGCGGTAAAGCCCGCTTCGCAATACTGCTCTTCATGCTGTTTGCAGAAGTGGCATTCACGGCAGGAATCCACCATCACCCCGACACCCACAATATCGCCGACCTGAAAGGCCGACACGCCTGCGCCAGTGGCGCTGACGCGGCCGACAATCTCATGTCCCGGCACCAGCGGATAGCGGCTTACCGCCCACTCGTTGCGCGCCATATGCAGATCCGAGTGGCAGACGCCGCAGTAAAGAATGTCGATTTTCACATCCTGGTTTTGCAGCGGGCGAAGGGTAATGTCGCCGGATGTCAGCGGTTTGGCGGCATCGACCGCGACCAGTGCATTGATTTTCATAAGGCCTCCAGGTTGGGCTGGCGTTAATAACGTGAAGGCGGCAGACTATAGTCCGCAAGGTTCACAATTGATAGTAGTTACCATTTGGTGACCACAGATGAGGGCTTCTTATGCCAGCCTGGGTTGACGGCAAACTCTTTTTCTACGCGGACTCGCCGCCGCGCCGCCTGATGGATCTCTTCTCCGTCAAGTGGAGCACCATGGTGCTGCACGCGCTCTACCACTGGCCTGATGAGCGCGCCCGCACCGGCGAGTTGCAGCGCAGCTTACAAGGGATCTCCAAAAAAATGCTTTTTCAGACGCTAAAAGAGCTGGAGCAGCGCGGCCTGATCGCCCGCCACGTTTATGACGTTGTCCCGCCGAAAGTCGATTACCGCCTCACGCCGCTTGGCAAAACCTTCGCCGGGCCGATTGAGCAGATGTACCAGTGGGGGCTGGAGAACCAGGCCGCGCTGGATGAGATGGAAGCCCATTACCGTAAAGCACAGGGCTAACACACACAGGAGTGTGAAATGGAGATAGTTTTAATGCGCCATGGCGAGCCTGAATTCAGCGCTCAGCAGAGTTCCGCACGGGTAAAAGCCACAGACATGCACGGCTGGATTGCAGGCTATGATGCCTCAGGCGTCACTGGCGAACCCGATTGCCACGCCGTTCTGGCGGATAAACGCCACGCTTTTGTTATCAGCAGCCCGCTGCCGCGCGCCCGTGCGTCGCTACAGGCGATGAACCTCATCCCCAATCTGATTGCCAACGATCTGCGCGAAGCGCCCTTGCCGGTATTCAACCTCCCCTGGCTTCGCCTCTCGCCACAGACGTGGCTGGTGCTGTTTCGCCTCTGCTGGCTCAGCGGCGCGCTGGCAGGGCCGGAATCCAAAAAGCAGACGATGCAGCGGGCAGAGAAAATGGCGCTTACGCTGATCTCCCATGCGCAGCAGAATGAGCGCGTGCTCAGCATGGGTCACGGGGTGATTAACCGCCTGATTGCGCGCGAGCTGGAAAAGGCGGGCTGGGTAAAAAGCGCGCATACCGGAAACGGCTACTGGTCATCGGTAACGTTCACTGCCGCCGGATGTGATAACCCGGCGGCATAATCAGAGCGGCTGTTTCTCCGCCTGCGAGAGCTGAAGTAACGCCGCCTGTAGCGAGGTGGCGAACATCGCCCCGTGCGTCAGGCCGGGGAATAAGCGGTAAGTAGCCGGGACGCCATGCTGATCAAGCTGCGCAAAGGTGCTGCGAACGCGCGGCAGCACGCCAGACTCGCTGTTCTCATCCTGAGCGCGGCGATCCCCGTCCCCCTCCATCAGATAAAGGTGCTTACCCGCTGCCTGCTGCGGCGAGACCGCTTCCATCGTTTTCAGCAACTGAAAATCATTGCGCGCCAGCGAAGGCACGGCGGAAAAAGTGGTGGTGAAAAAGGAGGAAGTGAGCCAGCTCTCCAGCACGAATAACCCCCCGTAGGAGTGCCCCCACAACCCGCGCTGCGCCGGATTAACAGTAATTCCCTTTTCGACCTCTGGCGCGATAGTCTCCTCAAGCAACTGGCGAAACGCGTCACTGCCACCGCCCGCTCTGCCGCGCAGTTGCTGCGTGTCGGTGCCCGGCGGCGTGTAATCATACGCCCGGCTATCGAGATCGAATGGCAGATCGGTTTGATACCCGACCGCCACCAGCACCGGCGGGTTAGCGGCGAAGAGTTTTTGTAAAAACGCCTCCGAAAGCTTATCCATCGCCGCGTTGCCATCCAGCATGTAGATCACCGGAAAACCGCCGGGCGGTGCGCTTTTATTAGGTACGCCTGTCCAGACGTTGTAGTGGCGTTTGCCATCCCGGGAATCGAACTGCTTTTGCGTGAAGTGATAGTAAGCAGAGCCGCGATCGGCGATGTTCGGCCCGAGCGGTGCCATATCCGGCCTTGCATAACTTGTTTGCCATGCGAGCAGCATAAACAGCGCCGCGAGGCGCACGGCGTGAAAACAATAAAGCATAAACCCCTTCTCCCTGTACATCAGCCGCGCGGGCTGAAGATAACATCAGGGTGAAGACGTTAATGGGAATCATTATTGATTGCAACAGAGATGCGGCAGCGGGTGTCGCTGCCTTTGCACTTTTACGACGCCGGGTGGCTACCTGCCAGCTCCTGTGCGAGCCGCCACTGCTCCTCAATCGGCGTTACCGTGCGCTTGCGTTCATTAACCGACAGCTTTGGCTCGGTCCAGAGGAAAGGAAAGAAGGCGTAAACCTGCTCGCCGCCGAGCGTTCGCACCTCTTCCCGCCAGTTAGGCCAGCGCACCGTCTGGTAGAAGAGCGCCAGATCGCCACACAGCGCCCACTCAACAAACGCGGAGTAGCCCACTTCCAGCCCTTCCCAGGCCAGCGCATCCGGCGCGAAGTAGTAAACATTGCCGATATCCTCTCCGAGACCGCCGCCGTTGAGGGCAAAAAAGCCGCCCGAGGCATCATCGGCAATCAGCAGGGCACCGAAAGATCCCGCGTCTGTCGCCGCTTGCGTCCAGCTCATCGGGTCGCGCGCCAGCCGCGCGCTGCCGGAGCCGAGAATACGCAGCCAGCCATCATCAATCAGCAGCCCGCCGGTTTCATATACCAGCGCCCCCAGCGGCGAGCGGGTGGTGACCTGCAGTTGCAGCAGCGCCTGTTCGGCGCGGGGCTCCTCTTTCGCCAACACTTCGTAAGGGTTGCTGGCCGCGTTAAGCCACTCCTGCACCACCGCCCAGCCGGGATCGTGCACATCGATAAGTTCAGTTAAGGTCTTCATCCGCTCTCCTGCAGGCGAGGTAAAAATCTCTGCCATCATACCGGAAAGCGGCAAGCTCATAAGGCTGCGAAGCCGCTTTGCACCCTACCAAAATCTGCCCTGCCGGAGCGCATAAAAGGCTTTCTTCCGCCCTGGGTCAATGTCAGGATCAGCGCACTTTTTCTATCCCACCTCTCTTTCGCAGGAATCGCCATGCGTCTGGTTATCTCTCTGCTGCTCGCCTGTTATCTGCCCTTCGCCAGCGCTAATACCGCTACCGACGTACAGAAAAACGTGACCGGGTTCTATAACTTCTATCTGCATGCCTTCGAGAACACGTCGCCGGACGAAGTGATTAAAACAGCGGAAATGCGGCACTATGTCTCCGCTAAGTTGCTGAGGCGTATAGCTGAAATTTATGAGATGCCGGAGCAGGAGATCCTCGCAGCGGACTACTTCACCTACACCCAGGATTACGACCCCGCGTGGATCCCGCACCTCAAAGTTTCACCAGCGCGGCCCGATGGCGACAACATGCTGCTGGATGTCTGGCTGGGTATTGAAGATAACAAGCATGCTCATCTTCAGGTCTGGACGCGCAAAGAGGCGGGCGAGTGGAAGATCTGGCGGGTAGTTGACGCCGGGGAGCATTTTGAACAGAAGCTCTACTGACGCCGCCCGTTTAGTGCAGCAGTGAAAGGGCGGAGAAGATGAGTAACAGCGCGCCGCCCACCACATTCACCCCTTTTTTGAGCCGTGCCGGATTGGCTTTTTTCGCCGAGAAGACCAGCACGTTGCTCAGGGCAATCAGCCATGCGCCCATCACCAGCACATGCACCGTGGCCAGCAGCAGATAGTGGCTGACATCGCCGCGGCTACCGGCAAATTGTGACACCACGGTGAGATAAAAAACGATCGCTTTCGGGTTGAGCACGTTCGCCAGCCACGCCTCTTTTAGCGTCACCGTCGGTCCATCCGCGCGTAGCGTCATCTCACTCGTCGTTAACCCGCTGCGAATCAGCTGCACACCAAGCCACATCAGATACGCCGCCCCCGCATATTTCAGCACGTTAAACAGCGCGGGAGAGGAGACGAGCATCGCCGTTACGCCGAGGCCAATCAGCAGCGCGTGGGTGTAGATGCCGAGCGCGGTGCCCGCCAGTGTGCGCAGCAACCCGCCCCGCCCGCCGGCCAGCGCGCTGTTCATCGCAAGGGTAAAACTCGCGCCCGGAGAGAGCGCGACGGGTAAAAGCACGGGGATAAACCCCATGATGTTGATTTCCATTACATCCCGTTTCGTTAAGCCGGAGATGACTCCCGCGCGTCGCCATTGGGGATCTCATCAACGGTGCTGTAAATGGTAAGGCCCCGCTCGCGCCCGATGCGCACATCGTTATCGGCCCCCGCCGAGTCGCCGGGCAGGCGTAAAATGGCATCGCAGTGTTGAATCAGGCGGTGGGCGACGGGGTACAAAAAGACCTGGCTAATCTCATCGCCAATCTTCTTCGACCCGGCCGATTCCGCCAGCGGCATCGCCAGCCACTCGCCAATCACCGGCGTATGGCCCTTTTCGAACACCTCTGCGGCAACCCGCGTCATGGCATCGAGATTCTGTTTGATTAACGCATCATCACCGTTGGTGCCGCTGCGTACGGGTCCGGCAATTAAAATAAGCATGGCGTGCATGGTTTCCCCTGTAAACTGCGTAAAATTAGGATCGTCAGGCTGACAATCGGCACGCTAACATGCATAATCGTGCAAGATCAAGACCAATCGTGTAAGGGGAAAACGTGTTATCCAGTCAACGTAAGCAGAAGATACTTGAGATGCTGGCGCGTGATAAGCAGGTCTTGTCACGTGAATTAAGCCAGCACTTTGCTATCTCTGAAGACTCTATTCGCCGGGATTTACGGGAGTTAGCGGCAGATGGCCTGCTGCAACGGGTGCACGGCGGCGCGCTGGCGGTGTCGGCGGCGATTGCGCCATTTGAAGTACGCAAAAACGTGAACATTCATGCAAAACGCGTCATCGCGCAGAAAGCAGTCAATCTTATTCAGCCCGGCAATATCGTTATCATCGACGGCGGCACCACCTCGGAAGAGATGATCACCCTGCTGCCGCCGGATCTGGCCTTTACCGTAGTCACCCACAGCCCGACCATCGCCGCCGGATTGATTAACCTGCCAAATGTGGACGTGATCGTTATCGGCGGGCAGTTATATAAACACTCGATGGTCACCGTGGGCGCATCAATGATTGAGTCCATTCGCCGCATCAATGCTGACCTCTTTTTTATGGGCGTCACCGGCGTGCATGAGCAGGCAGGCTTTACCACCGGCAACTATGAAGAGGCCTGCGTGAAGCGCGCACTTTCGGAGCGCGCGGCGGAAACCGTGGTGCTGGCGTCGCCGGAGAAGATCAACTCCGCCTCGGCCTTTGGCATTGGCGATCTGACGCTCGCCAGCACGCTGCTGGTCGATGAGCCGCTCAATGAGAAGATGAGCGCGCTGTTCAAACAATTGCAAATCAGCGTGCTGTAGCGGAGGCGCTTTCGATGGTTGATGCTGACGGCTTTATCGCCTGTTTACCCGACACCCCGCAGCAACCGGCGTTTCGCCCGGTGGTCGATGAGGTGATCGAGCTGCTCCACGCAAGGCTCGGCGCGCAGGTGCACAGTATTTACCTCTACGGCAGCGTGGCGAAAGGTACAGCAGTGGCGGGTGGATCTGATCTCGACGTCTGCCTGATTACCCAAGGCGCGCTGAACGCGGCGGAACGCGATCTTCTGCGAGTGATTGCGGAGCATGTGCAGACGCAGCATCCGGTTATCAGCAAAGTCGATTTTGATTGCGGCACGCTGGCAGAGGCGCTGGCCGACGAAAACCGGTTCAGCTGGGGTTACTGGCTTAAGCACCACTGCCGCTGCGTGGCGGGCGAAGATCTCGCGAGCCGTTTTTCGCCTTTTACCCCCTCGCGCGAGATTGCTGTAGCGGTAAACGGTGATTTCATTCCCGTCCTGCAAGGCTACCTTCAGCAACTGGCAGAGGCGAGCGATGCACGGCTGCTTCAGCGGGCTGCGGCGCGTAAACTGCTGCGCGCAACCAACCTGTTACGCCGCGCAGAGGATAACGACTGGCCCGAGACGCTGGAGGAGTATGCCAGCCGGGTTGTACAGCGCTTTCCGCAGCAGCAGCAGGCCATCGGCTGGCTGCTGCAACAGTGCCATACGCCAGAGGATGACAGGGCGCACTTCACCGCCCGGCTTAACGCGCTGATGCGCTGGCTGGAGGAGAGTCGCTGCTAGCGGCTCGCTTCATACTCTATCGCTTCGCGGATGGTCAGCAGCGCTCCGCGCAGGGTGTCGACAGCGACCGATCCGAGGGCTACGCGCAGCGCCTGCGGCGTCGATTGCGCGGTGCAGAAGGGCTCAGCGGTTGAGAGGGAGATATTGCTATCCATCAACTGCTTGACTACCCGATCGGCGCGCGACTCTTCAGAGAGCGGCAGCCAGGCAAAATAAGAGTCGGGGTGGGTCACGCACGGCAGACCGGCCAGTGTTTCTTGCAGAATTCGCTGGCGCAGCCGGGCATCTTCCCGCTTGCGCTTTTCGAGCTCGGCCACCATCCCCTCCTCTATCCAGTGACTGACCAGCGAGGTCATGAGCGACGGCGCATTCCACGTCGTGGCGCGGATGGCCCGTTCCAGCGCAGGCCGCAGTTCAGGCGGGCAGATCACTGCGCCAACCCTCAGGCCGGTCGCTACATTTTTTGAAAATCCGCTGACATAAACCGTTCTTTCCGGCGCAAAACAGGCGAGCGGCGGCGGTGCGCGGCGAACCAGCCAGGCGTAGGCAGCATCTTCAATGATCAACAGATCGTGAGCACGGGCGATAGCGGCCAGCGTTTTACGCGACGGGCTGTTCATCACCCAGCCCAGCGGGTTATGCATTGTCGGCATGGTATACACCGCGCGAATACGCCGCTGCTGGCAGAGCTGGCGCAGTGCGGCCAGATCCGGGCCATCCTGCGCTGCCGGAATTGCCACCAGCTCCAGATGATAAAGCGCGGCCAGCGCCTTAAAACCGGGATAGGTCAGCGCGTCCACCGCCACCACATCGCCCGGTTTCAGCAGCCCCATGACCGTAATGGTCAAGCCGTGCTGCGCGCCATTCACCAGCAGCAGATTTTCAGCCGCCGGGCGAAACGTCCCCTGCGTGAAGTGCGTGGCGAAGACCTCTCGCTCGGTGATCCGCCCGCCATGAGGCTGATAACGCAGATGCGCCTCAATATTGCCCTCCACTGCCGTGCGTTTGAGGGCCTCGCGCAGCAACTCGCCCTGCCCGCTCACCGCCGGGTAGTTGAAGTTGAGATCCAGCACGTCGCTGGCGACGGCAAGCTGATCGATGCCGTGACCGGGAGGAAGGGCAATCTCTCTGACAAAGGTGCCGCGGCCGGTTTCACCACTGACCAGCCCCATCGCCTCCAGCTCACGATAGACGCGGGTGGCGGTCGCCAGCGAAATATGTTCCTGCCCGGCCAGGCAGCGGTGAGTCGGTAAACGCGTGCCGGGCGGCAACTCACCGGAACGGATCTGCACAGCGAAGCGATCAACCAGCTGTTTGTAGCGCGCTTTCATCAAATGTATCCATGACAATAATTTGATTGTCGTAAGTAGCTCAACCTACCATTCAGCCCATCAATGCTCAAGCTCCCACTAATCAGTGATAACGAGGTCAAGATGGCAAATTCCGCGCTAAACAAACCGGCACATTCCGCGCTGTCAGGCTGGCTCAACGGCCTGCTGGGGGTAGTGATTTTCAGCGGCTCGTTACCCGCCACGCGCATTGCCGTGCTGGAGATGTCGCCCTTTTTCCTCACCTTTCTGCGCGCCTCGCTCGCCGGGTTGCTGGCGATTGTTCTTGTTTACGCCTTGCGCGAACCGCGCCCGCAGCGCGCGCAGCTGTTCCCGCTGCTGATCGTCTCCGGCGGCGTGGTGATTGGTTTTCCGCTTCTCACAGCCCTGGCGCTACAGCATGTCACCTCCGCCCACTCGATTGTTTTTCTCGGCCTTCTGCCGCTCTGCACGGCGATTTTTGCGGTGCTGCGCGGCGGCGAGCGGCCAAAGCGCGCCTTCTGGCTCTTCTCACTGCTTGGCAGCCTGCTGGTGGTGGCCTTCGCGCTGGCGCAGAGTCATGCCGTTTCGCTGACTGGCGATCTGCTGATGCTGGCGGCAGTGATAGTGTGCGGGCTGGGCTATGCCGAAGGAGCAGCCTTAACCCGCACGCTCGGCGGCTGGCAGGTGATCTGCTGGGCGTTGATCCTGTCACTTCCGGTGATGCTGCCCGCCGCCTGGCTGACGCAACCCGCAACGCTTGTTGATATCAGCGCGCAAGCCTGGGGCGCACTAGGCTACGTCTCGCTCTTCAGCATGCTGATAGGCTTCATCTTCTGGTATAACGGCCTGGCCCGCGGCGGGATTGCCGCCGTCGGCCAGCTACAGCTGTTGCAGCCCTTTTTCGGTCTTGCTCTCTCCGCCCTGCTGCTCAACGAGCGTGTCAGCCCGCTGATGCTACTGGTGACGCTGGGCGTTATCCTCTGCGTGATTGGCTCGCGGAAGTGCGCCCGCTAATTCAGGCAGGTTATGCCGCGCGTCGATGATGGGTATAACGGTAGGGAAAGAGGTGTACGTCAGGAGAAGCAAATGATTTCAAAAGAGAATGCCGAGCATTATCACTGGGGCGAGGGGTGCGACGGCTGGTACCTGGTGAAGCGGCCAGAGATGATGATCATCCATGAGAAAATGCCCGCCGGGACACAGGAGCAGCGCCATTATCACTCCGTCTCGCGGCAATTTTTCTTTGTGCTGAGTGGCGTGCTGACGATGGAACTGGAAGGTGAAAAGCAGAAAATTGCTGCACAGCAAGGAATTGAGATCCCGCCATTAGCAAAACATCAGGCGCGCAATGATTCTGATGCGGCGGTTGAATTTATCGTCTTCTCTCACCCGACCCCGCGCGGTGATCGCACCGATGTCGCGGAGCAGTAAAATGAACCAGAGCACGGAAGCGATACGTATTCTTACCGCAAACATCCACGTGCCGTATGGCATTTTCAGCATTATTGACGGCAGCGGTTACTTTCCCCCGCTGGCCTTTCTGAACGACTTCTTGTTACGGGGCAGCGATCCCTGCGACCAGGATTGCCGCATGGGCACCTGGCGCCCCTTTGCGCTCACGTCTGAGGAGTATGCCATCGTTACAAATTGGTGGCTGGAGACCAATGAAAACGCAGTGGTCGCAGACCTTGGCTGTGCATGCTGGGATGACTGGGTGCAGGAGATTCTTGATCCTGACTAAAGCCATACTGCACACACGCAGCCAGCAATCTATAAAGAAGCAAAATAACTTACCGCACGCGATGCCGCTGCGCTGATAATCCGCTATAAATCCCGCCCGGAACTCTGTACAATCCCTCGCCTAAGATCCTATAACTGATTACTTTTTGAACTATGAGCAATGTGAACCTGCAGCCGAAAATCGGCTTTGTCTCTCTTGGCTGCCCAAAAAATCTCGTCGACTCAGAACGCATCCTTACGGAGTTGCGTACCGAAGGTTACGATGTTGTCCCGAGTTACGATGATGCCGATATGGTGATCGTAAATACCTGTGGTTTTATCGACAGCGCCGTGCAGGAGTCGCTGGAAGCGATCGGCGAAGCGCTGAATGAAAACGGTAAAGTGATTGTCACTGGCTGTCTGGGCGCGAAAGAGGATCAAATCCGCGAAGTGCACCCGAAAGTGCTGGAGATCACTGGCCCGCACAGCTATGAGCAGGTTCTCGCCCATGTTCATCACTATGTGCCGAAACCGCAGCACAACCCCTTCTTAAGCCTGGTGCCGGAACAGGGCGTGAAACTGACGCCGCGCCACTACGCTTACCTGAAAATTTCCGAAGGCTGTAACCACCGCTGCACTTTCTGCATCATTCCGTCGATGCGTGGCGATCTGGTGAGCCGCCCGATTGGCGACGTGCTGTCTGAGGCGAAACGCCTGGTCGATGCTGGCGTTAAAGAGCTGCTGGTGATTTCGCAGGACACTTCCGCTTATGGCGTTGATGTGAAACACCGCATGGGCTTCCATAACGGCGAGCCGGTGAAAACCAGCATGGTTGGCCTCTGCGAGCAGCTGGCGAAACTTGGTGTCTGGACGCGTCTGCACTACGTTTACCCCTACCCGCACGTGGATGACGTGATCCCGCTGATGGCGGAAGGCAAAATTCTGCCCTACCTCGACATCCCGTTGCAGCACGCCAGCCCGCGCATTCTGAAGCTGATGAAACGCCCTGGTGCCGTCGATCGCCAGCTGGCACGCATCAAGCGCTGGCGCGAAATCTGCCCGGAGCTGACGCTGCGCTCTACCTTTATCGTCGGCTTCCCTGGCGAGACCGAAGAAGATTTCCAGATGCTGCTCGACTTCCTGACCGAAGCGCGCCTCGATCGCGTCGGCTGCTTCAAATACAGCCCGGTTGAGGGTGCCACCGCCAACGAGCTGGCGGATCAGGTGCCGGAAGAGGTGAAAGAGGAGCGCTGGAACCGCTTTATGCAGCTGCAACAGCGTATCTCCGCTGAGCGTCTGCAAGAGAAGATTGGTCGCGAAATCCTGGTGATGATCGACGAAGTGGATGAGGAAGGCGCGATTGGCCGCAGCATGGCCGATGCCCCGGAAATCGACGGCGCGGTCTATCTGAACGGTGAAACTAACGTCAAACCGGGCGATATAGTTCGCGTGAAAGTCGAGAACGCCGACGAGTATGACCTGTGGGGCACACGCGTTTAAGCGATAAAAAAACCCGGCACCCGCCGGGTTTTTTGTGCTTAAGAATGACTCACTATTTATATTGAACAGGCGATGCGCTCACGTAGCCACTGATGAGCGGGGTCACGGTGAACACGTTCGGGCCAGAGCATAACCATCTCAAATCCCGGAACCTCAACAGGTGACTCAGTGATCTGCAGCGCATCGTTTTCACACACCAACCGCCACGGCACCATAGCCACCAGATCGGTACTCTTCAGGACCGCACTAAGCAGCAGGAAATTTGGCACAGAGAGTGATACGCGGCGCGTCATCCCTCTTTCGGCCAGGGCGCTATCTGTCACACCATGAAATCCGCCCCCCTCCGGTGAAACAATGGCATGCTCAAGCTGACAGAACTCCTCGAGCGAAAGTGGGCTATGCAAATGAGGATGTCCTGCGCGTCCAGCAAGCACATAACGTTCAGTGAACAACGTGCGGCGATGTAAATTTACTGGTGCTTCATCACCTGTCATGAAAGCCAGATCGATCTCTCCTTGTTCCGCTTTCCTTGCTACTTGTGAAGGAAGAGTGTGAACAACTGCGATACGTGTAGCTGGCGCAGCAGTGCGTAACATTGCCAGGGCGGGCTCCAGGATAGTCATTGCACCATAATCAAAGGCAGCGATATTCCAGTGCTGATTTGCCAGCGCTGGGTTGAAGGTACTTGAAGGAGCAATCACTTTTTGGATAGCGGCTAATGCATGCTGCAGAGGTTCCCGAAGCTCGTCGGCGCGCGACGTGGGCCGCATACCACGCGGGCCTGGCAGGAGCAAAGGATCGTCAAATATCTCCCTGAGTCTGGCGAGTTGCACGCTGACTGTAGGCTGCGACAGGTGTAAGCGTTCAGCGGCGCGCGTAACACTATGTTCTGACAAAAGTGCATCAAGCGTAACCAGAAGATTTAAATCAATATTTCTCAGGGTATTAATCATTTCAATACCGGGTATTTTATAAATTAATTTCAACTATATCAGATGAGGGGCTAGTGTGTCGGGACTTACTTAAAAGGACTATTTATATGAATATTCTTCTTGTCCATGCCCAGCCTGAAAAGACGTCATTAACACATCATCTTGTCAATATGGCCCAGGAGTTATTAACGGCCCAGGGGCATACCGTTACTCAATCGGATCTTTATGCCATGGGGTGGAAAGCAGTATTTGACGGCGATGACTTTCCTGATCGGATCAATACTGAACGCCTGTCTTTTATTGAAGAGTCGAAACACGCCTTTACACACAGCCGACAGGCAGCAGATGTCGAACAAGAACAACGCAAGGTCCAGGCCGCCGATGCGGTTATCTTTCTTTTTCCGCTCTGGTGGTTCAGCATGCCCGCAATTATGAAAGGCTGGATAGAGCGGGTGTGGGCGTATGGCCTGGCATATGGGTATAAGGATAAAGGCAACGCGCATCGTTATGGAGAAGGTGCTTTTAGAGGTAAGCGTGCGCTACTGGCAGTTTCGGTTGGTGGTCCAGAAGGTGATTATTCTAAAAGGGGCATTAATGGTCCGCTGGAGCAATTACTCTTTCCCATCACGCATGGAACCCTTTTTTACACGGGAATGGAGGTATTACCCACGTTTGCTGTTTACGGTAGCGGACGAATCGGCACTGACGCCTTATTTGAGGCGGAAGCCAACTGGCGCAGCCGGCTGGAAGGGCTGTTTGACGACATTCCGATTCCCTTCCGCGCGCAAAATGCGGGAGATTACCCCGATCGTCATGTGCTATCCGATCACCTTGCCCCGGGACAACAAGGGCTTGCAGTGCATATTGCTGACACTTAATAACGTCCTAAAACTGACATAAGCAGTGTCAGGACGGTAAAGCTGTTTCTTACTAAAAGATGATTTCCGCTTTCTGACTCAGTCCGCTTTGTGGCAGAAGCGGACGTTGGTTGTTCATGCGGATAAATACTAAGAGTTGTTTATTTTCGCCACAAAACAGGCTCGGATGAGTAAATAAACAGGCAACACTTGTTTGTTGCTGAGGAAGTTAAAGCGCGATAATTTAGGCACTTAGCGTAGACTAACCTAAAAATAAATGGCTATAAAAAAAGTAATAATGTACCAACACGCTTTTGGTCACAGGAGCAGTAATTAATTGTAGTTAATATTTATCAATAATTTAACGCTAGTATATCATCTGTTAGAACTAGTGAAGGTGTGACGACACAATATCAGCATATTATGCGTTATCCTCGGTCTCATACTTCGCTCAGCAATGTCTGCTCGACAAAACGAACCGCTCAGTCGCGAGGATGGTGGCAGTGAATGAGGTGGTCAGTTTTAACAGCGCTCCAGGTAGCTTTGTAGGTTCGATCGTGGCGAAGCCCGCCAACGGTCTTATTGAAGCTAAGGGCATTGAGTATTGCATAAATCAATGCAGTGGAAATTTAAAGCACCAGTTCTGATACTCAGGCTGGCATAAAATCAAAATAACGGGATAGCTACGGACATGACAGACAGCGTACAAACTAAAACGACAGAGGGAAAAATCATCATCAACTTGTTTGCGCCCAATCTTCCGGGCAGTACCAAAGAAGATGATCTCATTCAGAAATCTCTGCGTGATCAGTTGGTCGAGAGTATCCGAAACTCGGTTACCCCCCCTGACGCTGATAAGTCTGCTGGGCTAACACGGTTTATTGATGAATCCGGTCGTAATGTATTTTTTGTGGATGGTACTCGCGGTGCAGGTAAAACCACTTTTATCAATAGCGTGGTCAAATCTCTGAACGGTGACAAAGGTGATGTCATAGTCAGCATCAAGTGTTTGCCGACCATCGACCCTACCAAGTTGCCGCGTCATGAACCCATTTTGGTCACTGTGACTGCCCGTCTGAATAAAATGGTGTCCGACAAGTTAAAAGGATGCTGGTCGTCGAATGACCATACAAAACAAAAGGAACAATGGCAGAATTACCTTGCGCAGCTCCAGCGTGGTTTACATCTGCTCACAGACAAGGAATATAAGCCGGAATATTTCAGTGATGCTTTGAAGCTGGATGCCCAGCTTGATTACTCAATTGGTGGCCAGGATTTGTCAGAAATCTTTGAGAAGCTAGTTGAGCGTGCGTGTGAAATTCTCGGCTGCAAGGCCATTTTGATCTCATTTGATGATATTGATACTCAGTTTGAAACGGGTTGGGATGTACTTGAATCTATTCGTAAATTCTTTAACAGCCAGAAATTGGTGGTGGTGGCGACAGGTGACTTGCGCCTATATTCCCAATTGATTCGCGGTAAGCAATACGAAAATTATAGCAAAACTTTGCTCGATCAGGAAAAAGAGAGCGCCCGCTTAGCAGAGCGGGGCTATATGGTTGAACACCTTGAACAGCAATATTTATTAAAACTGTTCCCGGTACAAAAGCGTATTCAACTGAAAACCATGTTGCAACTGGTCGGCGAAAAGGGAAAAGTCGGTAAAGAGAAGATCAAGGTTAAAACCGAGCTTGGCATGCAGGATATTGCTGCCATTGATATCCGGCAAGCAATTGGCGATGCTGTTAGGGAAGGCCTTAATTTGAGAGAGGGATCTGATGCAGACATGTATGTGAATGAACTGCTGAAGCAGCCAGTGCGGTTGTTGATGCAGGTGCTTCAAGATTTCTATACCAAAAAATATCATGCTACATCGGTAAAACATGATGGTAAACAAGGCAGCAATGAAAGACCTGATGAATTATCAGTTCCGAACTTACTTAGAAATGCCTTATATGGTTCGATGCTAAGCAGCATTTATCGCGCAGGGTTAAATTATGAACAACATCGGTTTGGTATGGATTCGCTCTGTAAGGATATATTCACCTATGTAAAACAGGATCGTGATTTTAATACCGGATTTTATTTGCGACCTCAGTCTGAAAGTGAAGCATTAAGAAACTGCTCTATTTACTTGGCGTCTCAGGTAAGTGAAAACTGTCAGGGCAGTCTGTCAAAGTTCCTACAGATGCTTTTGGTTGGTTGTGGTTCTGTCAGCATATTCAACCAATTTGTGACCGAGTTAGCACAGGCTGAAAATGATAGAGAAAAATTCGAACAGCTTGTTAGTGAATATGTAGCTTATATGTCTGTTGGCAGAATTGAAAGCGCCTCACATTGGGCTAATCGATGTTGTGCTGTGGTTGCAAACAACCCTAATGATGAAAAGGTTGGCGTTTTTCTTGGCATGGTGCAGTTAAATCGTAAATCACGCCAAAAGATGCCTGACGGTTACAAGAAATTTAACATTGATACTGAGAATGGCTTGGCAAAAGCCGCAATGGCGGCTTCCTTAAGTACGGTGGCTTCAAATAACCTTATGGATTTCAGTAGTGTTTTTAATCTGATTGGTGCTATTGCAGATATCTCTGCTTGCCGTCGTGAAAAGCCTGCCATTACTAATGCTTTTAATAAAGTTATAGCTCAGACAACATGTATTGTTCCCCCATGGAGCGAGGCTGCTGCTCGTGCAGAAATGAAAGGCGCAAGTAAAAGTGCGGATAACGATGCTGCTGTTTTGGATGTTGATCTTGATCCCAAGGATGATGGCGTAACTGATGACAGTCAGCAGGATGACACAACGGAATTTTCTTATGCCATTAATAAAGTTGAGCAATGGCTTAAAAAAGTAAACGAAATTGAGATTGAAATTCGTCCATCGGCGCTTTTGATCGGTAAAGTATGGACTCGGTTCTATTTCAACCTTAATAATGTGGCTGATCAGCATAAAACTAGGCTCTATAATGATGCAGAGCATGGACAAATGGCCAGTCAATCAAATGCTGCGAAAATTATGCGTTTTAATGTTTTGGCTTTTCTTCATGCGGTATTGGTTGAAGAGAGCTTATATCATTCGTTTAGTGACAGGGAATATATCGGTGAAGGGTTAAGACTAAACCCAGTTACTTCGGTTGATGAGTTTGAGAAAAAGATAAATGTAATGAATGAAGAATTGAAAGCGGATAAGAAAACATGGAAAGATACCCATCCATTGTTTTTCTTATTAATTAGCTGTCCAATTCTACATCCGTTCATTTTTCCTGCAGGAGGGATTAATTGTTCAGCCAAAGCACTGAGCAAGGAAGCAAGTTTCCTTGAACTGATTGGTGAAATTGTTGGCGACAAATTACTTTCTGAAGGAGAATGGGAGTATTTATCTAAAAATGATAATCGTAAAATAAACATAAAACAACATACGTCTCAAAACACTATAACATCACTTAATACCTCCACAATCGTCGGAGCATTATACGATAAGGCTACGCCAGCCCGGAAATCCAAGTTGCCTTCATTAAGTGATGGCGTAGAAAAATAATAATGGCCTTCGTATAAGGATTGGGTATGGAAAGGTTTCTTCTTAACTCAACAGTGCTGTTGCATAGGCTGAGCACCGTCTCTTTGGATGAGGTATCACTTGATGAGCGGGTGGAGTCATCGGTGTTCCTTGCTCAATACGAACGAGTGCGTAGTTTGCCTGATCATGTCGGCAAATCGGCTTGGTCATCTTTAGTGCAGCAAATCAAACAGCGGAATATGAATCTCGGCCCAGTAGCAACCTTACGCCAGATAGCTGAAAAGTTTATTAAAAACGAAAAAGGAGGCCCCAAAATCGACCTACCTTTGTTCTCGGAATGGCAAACGCTGATGAGCCGAGTTTCGTGCCTGCCAATTATGGCGTGTCATCAGGTATTTAACTCTGGGCCTGCCAGTCAGGAATATAGCTTTCGCTGGCCTTTATATCCATATCATCCAACGGTTGAGGACTACATTACCCGTGAACACCTACACGAAACTCACCAACATCTGAATGGCAGTACCAGTGCGGAAGAGTGTTGGCTGGATGCACTCAAGCACCCAGAATTGAGCGTCAGAGATTTCGAGAAGGGCTGGGTATCTCAAGAGATGAAACAACTTTGCGCCCAGATTGACTCCTCTCTGACACCTAAAATCTTTAAGGATCGTTTGCAGATCGCCAGCAATATTCGCGAAATTCTTTGTCGGGTCGCTCAGGGCGTGGAGTTGCCAGAGTGGATTGTATCAATTCAGAACCCGCAGCAGTTGGCGGATAGCACGATTCTGCATCATGGCCAGGAGTATGGATTTGCGACAGTTTGGCCAACAGACGACAAATACAGTCAGGAGTCTGAATTTCGCTGGCTAATCGGGTTGTTCGAAAAATGGCGGTATGGTGCGCCCGAAGGATTGGAACGACTGCTTTGGATTTACCTTCTAATTCAGAATCAGTACCTGACCTTACTGGTTCAGCGAGACGATTTTTTCGGTTTTGATCAGTTCCAGAATTACACCATGACAGAGCTGAGGGAGGAAACCGAGAAATCTTATTTGTCTCGTTTTAAACATGCCCATGGTTCTGGTGTGTACTCTCAGGTGCGTTATCTGGAAGGACGTTTTGCCCCAAAGAGCGACCCCAGCAAAATGCAAAATCTGCTCTTCAGTATGTTAAGGGGGTATTGGGAATACCTGAGTGCTCATATGTCTCTGGAATGGGTGCATGAAAAGCCGCTGACTATGTCGCAAGTGCTCGATAATCTCGAACTAATTGAACCTCATGGCAAGTGTGTAGAGCTGGCGCTAGTCCCGCATTTTATCAAAAGAAAGCCAAAAAATGGTGAGGTCTATCCTTACGCATTGCTATTCAAGGACCTGAAGAATCAGGCAGCTAATCTGATGGACATGCTGAAGTATGAACCGCGCCTGACTGGATGGATTCGAGGAGTGGATGCCGCAGCTAATGAGATGCATGCGCCACCGGAGTTGTTTGCCCCCTTGTTCCGGGTGCTAGCAAAATCAGGTATTGCTCATTTTACCTATCATGTTGGCGAGGACTTCCCGCATCTGATCAGTGGTATTCGATCCATTGATGATGCCTTGAGGTTTTTGCCATTGCGTAATGGCGACCGTCTTGGTCACTGCACGGCGATTGGCATCACACCTGACATCTGGAAACGCTCTTTGCCATTGTCTTTATCCATGACCAAAGAGACGCGATTGCTCGATTTGGTATTTATCTGGCGGGAACTTCGAAGTCATCCGGAACTACTGCGTTACGCCAGTGATGCAGCGATTGAAGCTGTTCGTTTGGCGCATAAGGTGTTTTCGCTGGAAGAAGAAGTCTCGATTACCACCCTTGATCAAGTATTTGAAATGCGGGGGATGTTGGCGGAATCGGAAGGCCTGCTGGGTGAGCTAAATGGACCATTAAAACCCAAATCCCTCTGGTTGGAAGAGTACGAGCGCGCCAGAGAGTTGGCTAAAACTGCGGGTATGAAAAGGCCGCTGAAGTTGTATAAGCTATGGCTTACATCTGACAATATACGAAAGCAGCGTGCTGAATATGTTGAAGTTACCCTAGAATATTTGCCAGATGAAGCGGTTGTTGCTTTACAACAAGCCGTTATGGCAAAAATGGCAGACCGAAACATTGCGATAGAATGCCCTCCGACCAGCAATACCCGTATCAGTCAGTATCGAGATGTCAGCGAGCATCATATCTTTCGCTGGATGGGCTTGCCGGGTGAGGCGATTGAAGGTGATGTTCCTATGTCTATTTGTCTTGGATCTGATGATCCGGGGATCTTCGCCGCGGATTTGAAATCCGAGTTCTATCATCTGTTCGTTGTGTTAACCCGAAAGTTCGGCTTGTCGCCAGCGGAGGCTTTGAGAAAGGTGGCAGAGATGAACGAGAATGGGCGGATTTATCGCTTTCATGATGTCAGCTAGCCAGTATACATTGAGGATTCTGTGGTTGTTCAAGACGCGCTGTGCTCATTGGTATCTCTCGATACGATACTGTCGCGGGGCTGGGGGAAATATGTTTCTCGGTCGGCATTTAACTCCTGATGAGCATTTTTCTTGTTAGTCTGGGAGAGGGACTTGTCGTCTGTGCATATGTCCTTTCATTGTAATCTGTATACAAGAAACTATTGATATCGCCCACAAATGGCCTTGGGCCTACAGTGCCACACAGCCAAGGCCCATAAATTATGGCTATTTATCAATTGCATAAGTCTTAATGAGTTACAATAGTTAGCGAACAATTAGACGGGCACACCGGATACCCAGAACGCACAATGAGTTCGGCACATAACAAAATAAGTAAATCGGACTGCTTTGCCGCTCGCTGCTTTAAACGTTAACTTCCGCTCCTCGCTCAGAGCGGACCTTCATTAAATCTCATCTCAATTATTTGGTGCCCGCGTTAGTTTTATTAACTCCCCCTGATCACCCCTTAATTTTCGGGTCCAGCGCGTCGCGCAGCCCGTCTCCCAGCAAATTAAAAGCCAGCACCGTGACGAAAATCGCCAGCGACGGGAAGAGCGCCACATGCGGAGCAATCACCATATCCGCGCGGGCTTCGTTAAGCATTGCGCCCCACTCCGGCGTCGGTGGCTGAGCACCGAGGCCAAGGAACGAGAGGCTGGCCGCTGAGATAATCGAGGTGCCAATGCGCATGGTGAAATAGACCACGATGGAGGAGACCGTGCCCGGCAAAATATGGTGGAAGAGGATCACCGCATCGCTGGCACCGATACTGCGCGCCGACTCAATAAAGGTTTGCTGTTTCAGCACCAGCGTATTGCCGCGCACCAGCCGGGCAAACGCTGGCACCGAGAAGACCGCTACGGCGATAATCACATTCGCCATACCGCTGCCCATAACCGCAACGACAGCAATCGCCAGCAGAATACCGGGAAAGGCGAACAGCACATCGCAGATGCGCATAATGATGCGATCCCACCACCCTTCGTAGTAACCCGCCAGCAGCCCCAGCACCGTGCCGATCGCCGCGCCAATCAGCACCGCGAAAACACCCGCCGCCAGCGAGATCTGCGCGCCCACCAGCACGCGGCTAAAGATATCGCGCCCGAGCGAGTCTACGCCGAACCAGTGCACCAGAGATGGCCCCTCGTTCAGCCGGTCATAATCGAAGTAGTTCTCCGCATCAAAGGGGGCGATCCACGGCGCAATCACCGCCAGCAGGATCAGCAGCAGGACAAACAGCCCGGCGGTCATGGCCACGGGCTGACGGCAGAAGCGCCGCCAGAACTCATGCCACGGAGTGCGCACATGACCCGGTTTTACCGTGGGCATGGCATTTAAAATCGCCTGTCGACGCCAGTTTAACAATCGCATCCTTACTTGTACCTGATAGCGGGATTAAGGGCGGCGTAGAGAACATCCACCACTAAGTTGATAAGAATAAACTCCAGCGAGAAGAGCAGCACTTCCGCCTGAATCACCGGGTAGTCGCGCATCTCCACCGAATCGACCAGCAAACGCCCGAGCCCCGGCCAGTTGAAGACCTTCTCCACCACGATCGACCCGCCGAGCAGGAAGCCAAACTGCAGCCCCATCATCGTCACCACCGGGATCATGGCATTGCGCAGGCCGTGCTTGAGGATCACCCACTTTTCGCTGACCCCTTTTGCCCGCGCGGTGCGCATATAGTCCTCATTGAGCACCTCGACGAAGGAGGCGCGGGTAAAGCGCGCCATCACCGCCGCCACCGCCGCGCCAAGGGTCAGCGACGGCAGAATATAGTGTTGCCAGCTCTCCGCGCCAACGGTTGGCAGCCAGCCCAGCTCAACGGAGAAGACCTGCATCAGCAGCATGCCGAGCGCAAAGGCCGGGAACGAAAGCCCCGTCACCGCCACCGCCATCCCCAGATGATCGGGCCAGCGGTTGCGCCACACGGCGGCGGCGATACCCGCGCCCAGCCCAAACAGCATCGCCCACAGCATGCTGGTAAGGGTGAGCAGGAAGGTCGGCATAAAGCGGCTGGCAATCTCTTCCACCACCGGGCGGCGCGACGCCATCGACACGCCGAAATCCCCCTGCAACACGCTGGTGACGTAGTGCCAGAACTGCAACCACAGCGGCTGATCCAGCCCGAGCTGTCGACGCACCAGCTCAATTACCTCGGCATCCGCTTCCGGCCCGGCAATCAGGCGCGCCGGATCGCCCGGCAGCAGGTGGACAAACAGAAACACCAGCACGGCCACAATCAGCAGCGTCGGAATCAGGCCCAGCAAGCGTTTAATAATATAATTCAGCATCTCATCTTCCCTCACTCCGCCCCCAGCTCAGCAAGGCGGCGTGAGTTATCTATTGCAAATCGGCGTTATCAAAACTAAAGCCGGTATCCGGCATGATGTAAAAACCGGTCAGCTTTTTGTTATGAGCGGAAACCAGCTTCTCAACCACCAGCGGCACCCACGGCGACTCTTTCCAGAGGATATCCTGCGCCTCTTTATAGAGCCGCGCTTTTTCATCTGTGCTGGTGGTTTTCAATGCGTCGGCCAGATCCTTATCCACCTGCGGGTTGCTGTAGAAGGCGGTATTGAACTGGGTTGGCGGCCAGTTCCATGAGGCAAACAGCGGCGAGAGCGCCCAGTCCGCTTCTCCGGTCGAAGAGGTCCAGCCGGTATAGAACATACGCACCCCGCTCTGCTTCTGCCCTTTCGCCTCCACTTCCGCCGCGCGCTGCCCGGCATCCATCGCCGTCACCTGCACTTTGATCCCCACCTGCGCCAGCTGCTGCTGGGTAAATTGCAGCACCTTCTGCGCGGTGCTGTGATTATGGGAAGACCAGAGCGTGGTGGTGAAGCCCTGCGGATAGCCCGCCTCTTTCAGCAGCTCGCGCGCTTTAGCCGGATCGTACGGCCAGGGTTGATAGCTCTGTGAATAGGCGATAGTCGGCGGCAATACACCGGTCGCTGGCGTGGCAAAACCGGCAAACGCCACTTTCACCAGCGCCTGGCGGTTAATGGCGTAGTTGATCGCCTCGCGCACTTTCGGGTTGTCGAACGGCTTTTGCGTCACGTTCATGCTGATGTAGCGCTGCATAATCGACGGGCTGGTGACCAGCTCCAGCTTACTGTTTCGTTTCAGCACCGCCGCCTGCTCGTAGGGGATGGGGAAGGCGAACTGCGCCTCGCCGGTCTGCAACATCGCCGCGCGGGTGTTGTTATCCACCACCGGGCGCCAGGTGATGGAGTCCAGCTTCGGCAGGCCTTGCTGCCAGTAGCCAGCAAACTTTTTCACCTTCACAAAATCGGTCTGGTTCCATGCGTCCAGCGTATAGGGGCCGGTGCCGACCGGGTGGAAGCCGATCTCTTTGCCATATTTTTTCAGCGCCGCCGGTGAAATCATCGCCGACGCCGGGTGGGCGAGGATATTGATAAACGCCGAGAAGGGCTGCTTGAGGGTGATCTTCACCGTGCTCTCATCGACCGCCTCGGTGCTGGCGATGTTTTTATAAAGGTTGTAGCGCTTAAGGCTGTTCGCCGGGTTGCTGGCGCGGTCGAGGTTTGCTTTTACCGCTTCGGCGTTAAAATCGGTCCCGTCCTGGAACTTCACCCCTTTGCGCAGCTTGATGGTGTAGACCAGCCCGTCGTCGGAGACGGTGTAACCCTCTGCCAGCACATTGACCAGCTTCATCTCTTTATCGAGGCCAAACAGTCCCTGATAGAAAGACTTAGCGACTGCCTGCGAGAGCGTATCGTTGGCGTCATAGGGATCGAGGGTGGTGAAGTTGGAACCGACCGCTACCACCACATCTTTCGCGGCAAATGCCGGGAGGGCGGTCAGCGCGACAACCACGCCTGCAACGGCCCGCCAGTGTCGGGAAATGATCTCTGTCATGCTGCTCTCCTGAAAAACCCTGTCTGTCATCAATTAAAAACGCGACTGCGTGCTGCCGGGCGTCGTTCTGGCGACGAAGTGACCCGGCCCCACGTTTTGCAGCTGTACGCGCTGCATTGTTTCCCCGCGTTTACGAATGTTACTCGGCATATCATCGGATAAGAGCACCCGCTGCGGCGGCTGGTGGGCAGGATCGGCCACCGGCACCGCCGACATCAGCTTGCGGGTATAGGGGTGCTGCGGGTTTTCAAACACCGCGCGGCGCGGGCCAATCTCAACGATCTGCCCGAGATACATCACCGCCACACGGTGGCTGATCCGCTCCACGACCGCCATATCATGGGAGATAAAGAGAAACGCGATCCCCAACTCGCGCTGCAGATCGAGCAGCAAATTGATGATCTGCGCGCGAATCGAGACATCCAGCGCCGAAACGGACTCATCGGCCACCACCACGCGCGGGTTCAGCGCCAGCGCGCGGGCGATGCAAATACGCTGGCGCTGGCCGCCGGAAAACTCGTGCGGATAGCGCCAGGCATGCTCCGGCTTCAGCCCGACGCGCTCCAGCAGCCACTCCACGCGCTGGTGGGCTTCCACTTTGCCGAGAAGATTGTGCACGCGCAGCGGCTCAATAATCGAATCGCCCACCGTCTGGCGCGGATCGAGCGAGGCATACGGATCCTGAAAAATAAACTGAATATCGCGGCGCACCAGCTTCATCTTGTGATCCGGCAGGGTGTCGATGCGCTCGCCGTTAAAGGTAATCGAGCCGCCCTGGCTCTCCACCAGCCGCAGTAGCGCGCGTCCGGTGGTCGATTTTCCGCTGCCTGATTCGCCGACAATTGCCAGCGTTTCGCCGGGCCAGAGATCGAAGCTGATGCCCTCCACCGCATGCACCTCTTTGGTGATGCGATTAAGCAAGCCGCCGCGCAGGGGGAAGCGCGCCACCAGATCGCGAACCTGCAAAATCGGCTCGCCGGGCACCACGGTATCCTGCTCCGTTTCCGGCTCCTGCACCTGCGGGTTTTTCGCCGAGATGAGCGGGAAGCGGCGCGGCAGATCGCTGCCGTTCATCGCGCCAAGCTTCGGCACTGCCGCCAACAGCGCTTTGGTATAGGGGTGCTGCGGGTCGCGGAAGACGCACTCGACGCTGCCAGTCTCCACCGCTTCGCCCTGGTTCATCACCAGCACACGATCGGCGATATCCGCGACCACGCCCATATCGTGGGTAATAAAGATCACCCCCATCGACATCTCTTTTTGCAGCACGGCGATAAGCTGCAAAATCTGCGCCTGAATCGTGACATCCAGCGCGGTGGTTGGCTCATCGGCAATCAGCACCGCCGGGCGACAGGAGAGCGCCATGGCGATCATCACCCGCTGGCGCATGCCGCCGGAGAGCTGATGGGGAAAACTGGAGAGAACGGATTGCGCTTCGGGAATACGCACCAGGTCGAGCATACGCCGCGCTTCGCGCATCGCCTGCTCACGGCCCAGTTTCTGATGGAGGCGAATCGACTCGGCAATCTGCTCACCAACCGGGAAAACCGGGTTGAGCGAGGTCATCGGCTCCTGGAAAATCATCGCGATATCCGCCCCGCGCACGCTGCGCATCTGCGAGGAGGAGAGCGTGTTGATATCGACCTTCTGGCGGTTGCGCCGCGTCAGGCAGATATGATCGCAGTTCACTTCGCCGCCCGCCTGCTCAATCAACTTGAGCAGCGAGAGCGCGGTAACCGACTTCCCGGAGCCAGATTCGCCGACAATCGCCAGCGTTTCGCCCCGTTTCAGATTAAAAGAGAGGTTACGTACCACCGGGGTAAGCTGCTTCTCATGGCTAAATGCGATATTCAGATTGCTGACGTCAAGAACCACGTCTGCCTCTGGTTCAAAGCCTTGCGACACCCCACTCTCCTTTTTTACGATTGCTGCCTTTGGGAAAGACGATTTCTGAATATAGGAAGTCGTTACAACGATGTAAAGCAATGTGATAACAATGAGGTAGACGCAAGTCATATTGACCCCTCCCCTTTTCTGCCATAATGGCCGCTTCTCGCGTTGACTGGATAGAAATTATGGAATCTGCAAATGGCCTGATCTCGCTGGAGACGGCGCTGTCGAAAATGCTGTCACGCATTTCACCGCTCACTGAGCAAGAAACCCTGCCGCTGCTCGCCTGTTTTGGCCGCGTAGTCGCGCAAGATGTTATCTCCCCACTGAATGTCCCCGGTTTTGATAACTCGGCGATGGACGGCTACGCCGTGCGGCTGGCGGATCTCAACAGCGGCAACGCGCTGCCGGTAGCAGGCAAAGCTTTTGCCGGGCAGCCCTTTAGCGGCGAGTGGCCGCAAGGCACCTGCATACGCATTATGACCGGCGCACCGATCCCCGCGGGCTGCGAGGCGGTGGTGATGCAGGAGCAGACGGAGCAGACCGACGACGGCATCCGTTTTACCGCTGAGGTGCGCGCCAACCAGAACATTCGCCGCGCGGGCGAAGATATCGCCAAAGGCGCCAGCGTCTTTACGGCGGGCACAAAACTGACCGCCGCCGAGCTGCCGGTGCTCGCTTCGCTCGGCATTGCTGAAGTGAGCGTGGTGCGCAAAGTGCGCGTGGCGCTCTTCTCCACCGGTGATGAACTGCAACTGCCGGGCCAGCCGCTGGCTGACGGGCAGATTTATGACACTAACCGCCTTTCAGTCCACCTGATGCTGGAACAGCTTGGTTATGAGGTGATTAACCTCGGGATTGTGCCGGACGATCCGCAGAAACTGCGCGACACCTTTATTGCCGCCGACAGCCAGGCGGACGTGGTGATCAGCACCGGCGGCGTGTCGGTGGGCGAAGCGGACTACACCAAAACCATTCTTGATGAGCTGGGGGAAATCGCCTTCTGGAAGCTGGCGATCAAACCGGGCAAGCCCTTTGCGTTCGGCAAGCTAACAAAGAGCTGGTTCTGCGGCCTGCCGGGCAACCCGGTCTCTGCCACATTAACCTTCTACCAACTGGTGCTGCCGCTGCTGGCGAAACTGAGCGGCAATGGCGCGGATGTCACGCCGCTGCGTTTTCGCGCGCGCGTTATCGGCGGGCTGAAAAAGTCGCCGGGGCGTCTCGATTTCCAGCGCGGGATTGTCAGCCGCGGCGAAGATGGCACGCTTGAAGTGCGCACTACTGGTCATCAGGGCTCGCATATTTTCAGCTCCTTCAGCCAGGGCAACTGCTTTGTGGTGCTCGAGCGCGAGCGCGGCAACGTGGCGGCGGGCGAATGGGTGGATGTGGAGATGTTTAACCATCTCTTCGGAGGCTGACGATGGCAGAAGAGCTCAGCGACAGCGAGATGATGCGCTACAACCGGCAGATTACTCTGCGTGGGTTCGATTTTGACGGCCAGGAGCGGTTAAAAGCCGCGCGCGTACTGGTGGTCGGGCTTGGCGGCCTTGGCTGCGCGGCAGCGCAATATCTGGCGGCGGCGGGCGCAGGCACCATGACGCTGCTCGATTTCGATACGGTGGCGCTGTCAAACCTGCAGCGCCAGACGCTGCACGGCGATGCGGATATCGGTCGCGCTAAAGTGGACTCTGCCCGCGAGTCGCTGCTGCGTATCAACCCGCATGTCGAGTATGTCACCATTAATGCGCTGCTTGATGAAGCGGCGCTGTTCGCGCAGATTGCCGCGCACGATCTGGTGCTGGATTGCACTGACAATGTGGCGATCCGCAACCAGCTCAACGCCGGCTGTTTTCAGCATAAAGTGCCGCTGGTCTCCGGCGCGGCGATCCGCATGGAGGGGCAGATCAGCGTCTTTACCTGGGCGGACGGCGCGCCCTGCTATCGCTGTCTGAGCCGCCTGTTTGGCGAGAATGCGCTGACCTGCGTGGAAGCAGGCGTGATGGCGCCGCTGGTCGGCGTTATCGGATCGATGCAGGCGATGGAAGCGATTAAGGTGTTGACCCATTACGGCACGCCCGCCGCGGGCAAGATCGTGATGTACGATGCGATGCAGTGCCAGTTCCGCGAGATGAAGCTTATGCGTAACCCGCAGTGTGAAGTGTGCGGCGATGGCGCACCGCCCGCGGCTTAATTGCCGGATGGCGGCGTAAACGCCTTATCCGGCCTACGGGTCTGCGGGCGTCTTTTTGCCGGATGGTGGCGGTTTTGTAGGCCGGGTAAGCGCAGCGCCACCCGGCAATTTCTCTGTCGGGCACAAGGCATAAACCGCGAACCTCATCACAGCAACTTTCATTCGAAAGTTATTTAATCTCCATATGAAATATGTGGAGATGGTCGATGATTTTCAATATTCAGCGCTACTCAACCCATGACGGCCCCGGCATCCGCACGGTGGTGTTTCTGAAAGGGTGCCCGCTGCGCTGCCGCTGGTGCCAGAACCCGGAAAGCCGTAGCCGCTCGCGCGACCTGCTGTTTGACCCGCGCCTCTGCCTTGCAGGCTGCGATTTGTGCCAGCGCGCCGCGCCTGCGGTAATCGAACGCGCGCAAAATCATCTCTTGATCCAGCGTGAAAAGATCACCGACGCAGCGCTGGATGCCCTCACCGGCTGCTGCCCGACCGAAGCGCTGAGTGTCTGTGGCGAGGAGAAATCCGTGGCGGAGATGATGGCGACGGTGCTGCGCGACAAACCCTTTTACGATCGCAGCGGCGGTGGCGTGACCCTCTCCGGCGGCGAGCCCTTTATGCACCCCGAACTTTCAGAAGCGCTGCTGCGCGAAAGCCATCTGCACGGCATCCATACCGCCGTTGAGACCTGCCTGCACGTGCCGTGGCGTTATATCGAACCCTCACTGCCGTGGGTGGATCTCTTTCTCGCCGATCTTAAACATGTCGATGAGAATGCCTTTCGTGCCTGGACGAACGGCTCTGCCGCGCGCGTGCTCGATAATCTGCAACGCCTCGCCCGCGCCGGGAAAAAGATGATTATTCGCGTGCCGCTGATCCCTGGCTTTAACGCCGATAAAGCCTCCATTGAAGCCATTACTAATTTTGCGGCCGACCAGTTGCGCGTCGGCGAGATCCACTTTCTGCCCTATCACACGCTGGGCATGCAGAAGTTTGAGCTGCTCGGCGAACCCTATACCGCCCCTGAAAAACCGCTCGACGACCCTGAACTGCTGGCATTCGCCGCGGCATTTGCCCGCCAGAAAGGGCTGGCGACGACACTGCGAGGATAAGATTATGACTCTGATGCAACTCAACACGCTGCCTGAGCGCATCCGCGCGCATAAACAGGCGCTGATCTCGATTGTAAAACCGCCGATCTGCACCGAACGCGCGCTGCACTACACGCAAATTTACCAGCAGCATATGGATAAGCCACTGCCGGTGCGCCGCGCGCTGGCGTTAGCCCATCACCTGGCGCAGCGCACTATCTGGATCAAACATGACGAGCTGATTATCGGCAACCAGGCAAGCGAAGTACGCGCCGCGCCGATCTTCCCCGAGTACACCGTTTCGTGGATCGAGAAAGAGATTGATGAGCTGGCGGATCGCCCCGGCGCGGGCTTTGCGGTCAGCGAAGCGAATAAGCGCGTTCTGCATGAAGTCTGCCCGTGGTGGCGCGGCCAGACGGTGCAGGATCGCTGCTACGGCATGTTTACCGACGAACAAAAAGCATTGCTGGCGAGCGGCATTATCAAAGCCGAAGGCAATATGACCTCCGGCGATGCGCACCTGGCGGTGAATTTCCCGCTGCTGCTGGCAAAAGGGCTGGATGGCCTGCGTGAGCAGGTGCGCGAGCGCCGCACGCGGATTGATTTGACGCAGCTTGCGGATCTGCACGGCGAGCAGTTCCTGAAAGCGATTGATATCGTGCTTGAGGCCGTCAGCCTGCATATTGTGCGTTTTGCTGACCTTGCGCACACGATGGCGGCCGACGAGCCGCGCGAAAGCCGCCGCTACGAACTGCTGGCTATCGCCGAGAACTGTGAGCTTATTGCCCACCAGCCGCCGCGCACCTTCTGGCAGGCACTGCAACTCTGCTACTTTATCCAGCTACTGTTGCAGATTGAATCCAACGGCCATTCCGTGTCGTTTGGCCGAATGGATCAGTACCTCTACCCTTTTTGGCGTCGCGATGTCGAGCTGCAACAGACGCTGCACCGCGAGCAGGGCATTGAGCTGTTGCAGAGCTGCTGGCTGAAGCTGCTGGAGGTGAACAAAATCCGCTCCGGCAGCCACTCGAAAGCCTCGGCGGGCAGCCCGCTCTACCAGAATGTCACCATCGGCGGGCAGGTGTGGCACAACGGCCAGATCCATGACGCGGTTAACCCGCTCTCTTACGCCATCCTCGAATCCTGCGGGCGGTTGCGCTCCACGCAGCCCAACCTCAGCGTGCGCTATCACGCCGGGATGAGTGACGATTTTCTTGAGGCCTGCGTACAGGTGATCCGCTGCGGGTTTGGCATGCCAGCATTTAATAACGATGAGATTGTCATTCCGGCCTTTATCGCGCTGGGCGTGGAGCCTGCCGATGCGTACGACTACGCGGCGATTGGCTGTATCGAAACCGCCGTCGGCGGCAAATGGGGCTACCGCTGCACCGGCATGAGTTTTATCAACTTCGCCCGCGTGATGCTGGCGGCGCTGGAGGGCGGGCGCGACGCCACCAGTGGCGAAGTTTTCCTGGCGCAAAACGAGGCGCTGTCGGCAGGCAACTTCCGCCATTTTGATGACGTGACAGCGGCATGGGACCGGCAGATCCGCTACTACACGCGCAAATCGATTGAGATTGAGTATGTGGTCGACACCATGCTGGAGGAGAACGTGCCGGATATCCTCTGCTCGGCGCTGGTCGACGACTGCATTGAGCGGGCGAAGAGCATCAAACAGGGCGGTGCGAAGTATGACTGGGTCTCCGGCCTGCAGGTGGGCATCGCCAATCTTGGTAACAGTCTCGCGGCGGTGAAAAAGTTAGTGTTTGAGCAAGGCCTTATCGGTCAACAGCAGCTAGCCGCAGCGCTGGCGGCAGATTTCGACGGCCTGAGCCATGAGCAGCTTCGCCAGCGGCTTATCAACAGCGCGCCGAAGTATGGCAATGATGATGAGAGCGTTGATGCCCTGCTGGTGCGCGCGTATCAGACCTATATCGACGAGCTGAAGCAGTATCATAACCCGCGTTACGGGCGTGGGCCGATTGGCGGCAAATATTACGCTGGTACCTCGTCGATCTCCGCCAACGTGCCGTTTGGCGCGGCAACCATGGCCACGCCGGACGGGCGCAAAGCCCATACGCCGCTGGCAGAGGGGGCAAGCCCGGCCTCCGGTACCGACCATCTTGGGCCGACGGCGGTGATCAACTCCGTCGGCAAACTGCCGGTTGGCGCCATCCTCGGCGGCGTGCTGCTTAACCAGAAACTTAACCCCTCGACGCTGGAAAATGACGGCGACCGACAGAAGCTGATGGCGCTGCTGCGTACCTTTTTTGAGGTACATAAGGGGTGGCATATTCAGTACAACATTGTCTCGCGCGAAACGCTGCTGGCCGCGAAGCAGCACCCGAATCAGTATCGTGATTTGGTGGTGCGCGTTGCCGGTTACTCGGCGTTTTTCACCGCCCTGTCGCCGGATGCGCAGGACGATATTATTGCCCGCACCGAACATACGTTGTGATGTTAAGGTTTGAAACCATTCCGCTTTAACCAAGTATTTCGAATCGCAGGAAGGCGGCAAGGTGGCGCATCCCCGGGAGTTTACAAAAAGTAAATGACCGGGGTAAGCCACCGCAGCCAACACACCTGCGGCTCGAAAGACGACGGTTAACTTTCGAATGAAATAAAATTTGTGTAACTCATCACATTCTCTCTAGAATGTTGCTCCTCGTTATGACATTCAGGAGCGCTATATATGACCGTCAAAGTTATCGTCACTGATATGGACGGAACTTTTCTTGATGACGCCAAAAAGTACGATCGCACGCGGTTTATGGCGCAATTCGAGCAACTCCAGCAGCGCAATATCGAATTCGTGGTTGCCAGCGGCAACCAGTACTACCAGCTCATCTCCTTCTTCCCGGAGCTTAAAGACCGCATCTCCTTCGTCGCCGAAAACGGCGCGCTGGTCTACGAACACGGCCAACAGCTGTTCCACGGCGAACTGACCCGCCACGAATCCCAGGTGGTGATGGGCGAGCTGTTAAAAGGCGGCGGCCTGAACTTTGTCGCCTGCGGGCTTGAAAGCGCCTATATCAACGAAGCCGCGCCGCAAGAGTTTGTCGATCTGATGGCGGAGCACTATCACCGCTTAAAGCCAGTGCGCGACTTCACGCAGATTGACGATACGCTGTTTAAATTCTCCCTGAATTTACCGGACAGCGAGATCCCGGCGCTGGTTGATGAGCTGCACACCTCCCTCGACGGGATTATGAAACCGGTGACCAGCGGCTTCGGCTTTGTCGATCTGATTATCCCCGGCCTGCATAAAGCCAACGGTATTTCGCGTCTGCTCAAGCGCTGGAACCTCTCCCCGCAAGCATGTGTGACGCTGGGCGATAGCGGAAACGACGCCGAGATGCTGCGCATGACCGACTACTCTTTCGCCATGGGCAACGCCACCGACGCGATTAAAGCCATTGCTCGTTACCAGACCGATGACAACAACCACCACGGCGTGCTGAATGTGATTCAGGCCGTGCTGGATAACACTGCCCCGTTCGACCGCTGATCTCACTGCCGACGCCCCGCCGTCGGCACTCTCCCTCTGCCTTTTCCCGCTTTGTGCAATCCATCAAGTTTTTAAACTTGCATTAACTTATTTTTAACTTAGATTGTCATTTGTAATCTTAATTACTTTCGAATGAAAGAAAGAGGTGCCTATGACGTTTACCCATGAAACCCTTCCTGCCGACCACAAAGCCGCCATCCGCCAGATGAAACAGGCGCTGCGTGCGCAGATTGGCGATGTACAACAGCTGTTTGATCAACTCAGCGCGCGGATTAGTGAGCGCGTGGAGGAGATTAAGGTGATAAAAGCACGCGGCGAATCCGTCTGGCCGCAGTTGAACTATGCCGATATCGCTGCCGGGCGTGTAACAGAAGCGCAGCGCGCGCTGATCAAGCATCGCGGCTGTGTGGTAATCAAAGGCCATTTCCCGCGCGAGCAGGCGCTGGGTTGGGATCGCGCGATGCTCGACTACCTGGCGAAAAACCGTTTTGATGAAGTCTATAAAGGCCCGGGCGACAGCTTCTTCGGCACGCTGGAGGCTTCGCGCCCGGAGATCTACCCGATCTACTGGTCGCAGGCGCAGATGCAGGCGCGCCAGAGCGATGAGATGGCGGCCGCGCAATCTTTCCTCAACCGTCTGTGGCGGTTTGAGAGCGAGGGCCGCACGTGGTTTAACCCCGATATCAGCGTCATCTACCCGGATCGCATTCGTCGCCGCCCGCCGGGCACCACCTCGAAAGGGCTGGGGGCGCATACGGATTCCGGCGCGCTGGAGCGCTGGCTGCTGCCCGCCTATCAGCGCGTGTTTACCAATGTCTTTAACGGCAATCTGGATCAATATGATCCATGGGATGCGGCGCACCGCACCGAGGTGGAGGAGTACACGGTTGAGAACACCACCAAATGTTCGGTGTTTCGCACCTTCCAGGGCTGGACGGCGCTGTCCGATATGATCGCTGGTCAGGGGTTGCTGCACGTGGTGCCGATCCCCGAGGCGATGGCCTACATTCTGCTGCGCCCGCTGCTGGATGACGTGCCGGAAGATGAGCTGTGCGGCGTGGCACCCGGCCGCGTGCTGCCGGTTTCAGAGAAGTGGCACCCGCTGCTGATGGAAGCGCTGAGCAGCATTCCTGCGCTGGAAGCGGGCGATTCCGTCTGGTGGCATTGCGATGTGATCCACTCAGTCGCCCCGGTGGAAAACCAGCAGGGCTGGGGCAATGTGATGTATATCCCCGCTGCCCCGCTGTGTGAGAAGAACCTGGCTTATGCCCGCACCGTGAAGATTGCGCTGGAACAAGGCGCTTCGCCCGGTGATTTCCCGCGCGAGGATTATGAGCGCGACTGGTCAGGCCGCTTTACGCTCGCCGATCTGAATGGACACGGTAAGCGCGCGCTGGGGATGGAGAGTTAAGCATCATACAGCCCGTCGCCGGCCACGGCGGTGCGTCGCTGCCCTGGACGTATCCGCCGCACCGACTCGCGCACTGCCAGCGTGCCGTTTAACAGCAGCGAGCCGGTCGGTGCCTGTGGGCGGATCAGGCGCTGCTGCAATAGCTGCACCGCTTCCGCACCCAGTTCATCGCGCGGAACATGCACCGCGGTGAGCGGCACATCCTGAATTGCCGCAAGGTTAAAGGCGTCGATGCTCATCACCGACACATCCTGCGGCACGCGCAGGCCGCGCTGCAACAGCGCCTGCACCGTCCCCTGCGCCATAAAATCGCCGCTGACCAGAAACGCGGTCGGCGGCGTTTTGTTCGACGGCTCGTCCAGCCACTCCGCCACCCGCAGCGCTGCCTCTTTGGCGCTAAAGCTGGGTACGGTGATGAGATCCCGTTTGCTGTTAAAACGCAGGTTCTGCTGTTGCCACGCCGCTTTAATGCCTGCGAGGCGCAGATCCATGGTGTAACGGCGCAGGCACATCACATTCACCACATCGCGGTGGCCCATATCAAAGAGATAGCGGGCAGCAAACTCGCCGATGGTGCGGTGATCCGGCGCAATGGAAGGCAGGCGCATACGCCCATCGCGGCAGTTGATCAGCACGCAGGGTTTGCCGATATCCGCCGCAAGCTCGTGAATATGGGTATCGTCAATGCCGAGCAGGATCGCCGCCTGGGTCTCTGGCGCATTCATACGCGCCAGAAATTCATTAGCGTCGCTGTCCAGCTCCTCCAGCGCGCAGTAGCGCAGCCGCACGTCATGAGGCTCCAGTGCTTTATTGATGCTCTGAATGACACGGTAGTAAAAGATGTCGGAGCGCTCATCAAAGGCGCGCTGCGGCGCAAAGACAATCAGGTTATTGAGCAGCAGCCGTCCGGCGGCAATCCCCTCCATCACCCCCAGTTCACGGGCGCAGGCCAGCACCGCCGCGCGCGCTTTTTCGCTGGTGTTGGCTTTTCCCGCCAGCACCCGCGAAACGGTGCTGGTCGACAGATTTGTGCGCCGGGCAATTTCGCTGATTTTGAGCTTTTTATCCATTCTGTGATCTTGCTCCGTTTGTGAAATGGGAAAATTTTCATAAAGCGCAAAGCCTGTTATTTATGGCTTTGATTGCAGTTTGCCGCAATATTTGGTCGATTGATGAGAATCCTTGCACAAAATCGACTTTAGCCGCGCTTTTTTCTCCCCTACGGTAAATGTGTCATACAACTTCCATACTAGTTGTGTGTGTTCTTAAGACAAAAACCAAGAAAAAAATCATCACGCGCGCCTGGCGGTATAACAACTTTTCACCCGGCCGCGATAACGCAACGTCCCTACAAAACGATGAGCGGAGAACACCATGAGCCAGGGGATTAACAACGACGTGGCGGCCACAAGCAGTCGCCGGATCTTCAAAAAATTACGCTGGTGGATGCTGATACTCTTTCTGTTTGGCGTGACGGTGAACTACATCACCCGTAACTCGCTGGGCATCCTCGCACCGGAACTGAAAACCAGCCTCGGTATTACCACCGAACAATATTCATGGATCGTCGGCGCATTTCAGCTGGCGTATACCCTGTTCCAGCCGCTCTGTGGCTGGTTAATCGATGTGATTGGCCTGAAAGTGGGCTTTATGGTCTGCGCGATCATCTGGGCGCTGGCCTGTATGTTCCACGCTGGCGCAGGCAGCTGGATCCATCTGGCGATTTTGCGCTTTACCATGGGCGCGTCGGAAGCGGCGGCAACGCCCGCTAACGCCAAAACCATCGGCGAGTGGTTCCCGAAATCGGAGCGTCCGGTCGCTGCTGGCTGGGCGGGCGTCGGCTTCTCCATCGGCGCGATGCTGGCACCGCCAATTATCTACTTCGCCCACGCCTCGTTTGGCTGGCAGGGGGCGTTTATGTTTACCGGCGTGCTGGCGCTGCTGTGGGTGATTTTGTGGTGGGCGTTTTATCACAACCCAGACAAGCACCCGAACCTCAGCCGCGAAGAGCTGGCCTTTATTCAGCAGGATAATGAGCCGCCGGCGGTGAAACTGCCCTTCCTTACCGCGTTGAAAAACGTTTCGAAAAACAAACGCTTCTACGGCATCGCTATTCCGGCCTTTATGGCGGAACCAGCGTGGGCGGTGCTGAGCTTCTGGGTGCCGCTCTATCTGGCGAAAGAGCACGGCATGGATCTGAAACAGATTGCGATGTTCGCCTGGCTCCCCTTCCTCGCCGCCGATCTCGGCAGCGTCGCCAGCGGCTATCTCACCAAACTCTATACCCGCTGGTTCGGCTGCTCGCGCGTCAACTCGGTGGTTGCCAGTTCCCTGACCGGCGCGTTCCTGATGATCTCGCTGGCCATTGTGGCGATCACCCGCGATCCCTATATCACCATTGTGCTGATCTCGATTGGCGGCTTCGGCCACCAGATCATCTCCTGCATGTTGAGCGCGCTAGTGGTCGAGTCCTTCGACAAAGGCCAGATGGCAACCGTCAACGGCATGCGCGGCTCGGCGGCGTGGATCGCCAGTTTCCTCTTCTCACTGCTGATTGGCGTTACCGCCGACAAGATTGGCTTCAACCCGCTGTTTATTGCCATGGGTTTCTTTGACCTGATTGGCGCTATTTTCCTGGTGGCATTTATTGCTGAACGTCGCGCAAAACGCGCCTGATTGTGGAAGTCTGCTATGAAAACGCTGAAGAACTGGACGTTACAAAAACAGAGCGCTCATCACGTTGAGCTATTGGTTGATGGGCAACATACGCTCTGCCTCTATGTGCTGGAAGCGAACCTGTTTCGCGTGCTGATTAAGCGCAAGGGCGAGCTGGCGCTGGCGCGCACCTGGAGCATCGCGCCAGAGGAGGATGTGCCGTGGGAGGGGCGCAGCCGTGAGGATCTGAGTGGTTTTAGCCTGCCCGCGTGGAAGCTTGAACAGCAGCAGGAGAGGCTGACCGTTGAGAGCGAGACTCTGCGCGTAACGGTGCACCAGCCGTTATGGCTCGAGTGGCACTACCGCAATGAAGCGGGCGAGTGGCAGTGGCTGGCAGGCGATCGCCCCACCAGCGCTTATCAGATCAATGCTCACGGTGACGGCGTGGCGCACTATCTCAGCCGTAAAAAGGAGGAGCGTTTTTACGGCCTCGGCGAGAAAGCGGGCAACCTGCAACGCACCGGCCAGCGCTATGAGATGCGCAACCTCGATGCAATGGGCTACAACGCGGCAAGCACCGACCCGCTCTATAAACATGTCCCTTTCACCCTCACCCGCCGGGATGATGTCAGCTACGGGCTGTTTTACGACAACCTCAGCAGCTGCTGGCTGGATCTCGGGAATGAGATCGATAACTACCACACCGCCTATCGCCGCTGGCAGGCGGAAGCGGGCGATATCGATTACTACATTTTTACCGGCGCGCGTGCGCTGGAGGTCACTAAAGCCTTTGTGCGCCTGACGGGCAAAACCCTCTTCGGGCCGAAGTGGAGCCTCGGCTACAGCGGCTCGACCATGCACTACACCGATGCGCCGGATGCGCAAAACCAGCTGATGAACTTTATTCGCCTGTGTGAAGAGCATGCGATCCCCTGCGACTCGTTCCAGCTCTCATCGGGTTACACCTCGATCAACGGCAAACGCTACGTCTTTAACTGGAACTACGACAAAGTGCCGCAGCCGAAGGTGATGAGCCAGGCGTTTCACGATGCCGGGCTGAAGCTGGCGGCCAATATCAAACCCTGCCTGTTGCAGGATCATCCGCGCTATCACGAAGTGGCAGAGAGAGGCCTGTTTATTCGCGATTCGGAAAACCCCGGGCCGGAGCGCTCCAGCTTCTGGGATGACGAGGGTTCGCATCTCGATTTCACCAACCCGCAGACCATTGCCTGGTGGCAGGAGGGCGTGACTACGCAACTGCTGGAGATGGGGATCGATTCCACCTGGAACGACAATAATGAGTTTGAAGTGTGGGATGGCGAAGCGCGCTGCGCGGGCTTCGGTCAGGAGATCGCCATCAAGCATATTCGCCCGGTGATGCCGCTCCTGATGATGCGCGCCTCGATGGAAGCACAGCAGCGTTTCGCGCCGGACAAACGCCCTTATCTCATCTCCCGCTCCGGCTGCGCCGGGATGCAGCGCTATGTGCAGACCTGGAGCGGCGATAACCGCACCAACTGGCAGACGCTGCGCTACAACACCCGCATGGGGCTGGGGATGAGTTTGTCCGGGCTGTATAACGTCGGGCACGATGTTGGCGGCTTCTCCGGTGATAAACCCGATGCCGAGCTGTTTGTGCGCTGGGTGCAGAACGGCGTGATGCATCCGCGTTTTACTATCCACTCGTGGAATGATGACCAGACGGTAAACGAACCGTGGATGTACCCGGCGGTAACGCCTGCGATCCGCAGCGCGATTGAGCTGCGCTACCGCCTGCTGCCCTATCTCTACACTCTGCTGTGGCAGGCGCACGCCGATGATGAGCCGATGCTGCGCCCAACCTTCCTCGATCATGAACACGATGCGCAGACCTTTGAGGAGTGCGACGACTTCCTGCTCGGGCGCGATCTGCTGGTCGCCAGCGTCGTTGAGCCGGGCCAGCGCGAGCGTTCTCTCTGGCTGCCCGCCAATGAGAGTGGCTGGTACGATTTTTATACCGGGGCGTGGTACGCGCCGGGTCAGTGGGTGACGCTGGATGCACCGCTGGAAAAATTACCGCTGCTGGTGCGCGCCGGTGCCGGTTTACCGCTGAGCGATCGCATTCGTCATGTGGAGGCAAAAAGCGACACCTTCCGCGAACTGCAACTCTTCCCGCTGAAAGGCACCGGGCGTTCCAGCGGCCTGCTGTTTGAGGATGATGGCGAGTCGTGGGGTTATAAAGAGGGCAATGCGCTGTGGTTAAGCTGGGAGATGGTCTGCGACAGCGAAACCATAAACCTTGAAATCACCGTGCGCGGCGATTACCGCCCGGCGTGGCAGACGTTGAATGTCACCTTGCCCGCCGGGGAAAAGCGCCGGTTAGTGATTAACGGCGAGCCCGCAACGGCGTGGTCATTCAGGTAAAAAAATGCCGGATGGTGGCTTACGCCTTATCCGGCCTACAAAAGCAGTAACGATCCCGTAGGCCGGATAAGCGTTTACGCGCTATCCGGCATCGGCTCCTTTGCCGGATGGCGGCTTCGCCTTATCCGGCCTACAAAAGCAGAGCGATCCCGTAGGCCGGATAAGCGTTTACGCGCCATCCGGCATCGGCTCCTTTGCCGGATGGCGGCTTACGCCTTAACCGGCCTACAAAAGCAGTAACGATCCCGTAGGCCGGATAAGCGTTTACGCGCCATCCGGCAATGTGTTCCTTTATTTACCTAAGTATTTCGCGTTGCAGGAAGGCGGCAAACCTGAGTATCCCCGGGAGCTTACTGAAGTAAGTGACCGGGGTACGACGGTGCAGCCAACGCACCTGCGGCGTGAAAGACGACGGTAAATTTATTCGATACCTTTGGTACGCAAATAATCTTCATAGTTACCGGTGAAATCGACCACGCGCTGCGGCGTAATCTCAATCACGCGGGTTGCCAGTGAGCTTACAAATTCACGGTCGTGCGAGACGAAAATCAGCGTGCCCTGGTACATCTCCAGCGCCATGTTCAGCGATTCGATCGATTCCATATCCAGGTGGTTGGTCGGTTCGTCCATCACCAGAATATTCGGTTTTTCCATCATCAGCTTGCCGAACAGCATACGGCCCTTCTCGCCCCCGGAGAGCACCTTCGCCGGTTTCTTGATATCGTCCTGGCTGAACAGCAGACGACCCAGGATGCTGCGCACCGCCTGCTCGTCATCGCCCTCTTGCTTCCACTGGCTCATCCAGTCGAACACCGTCAGGTCGTTATCGAAATCTGCCGCGTGATCCTGCGCGTAGTAGCCGATGCGGGCGTTTTCCGACCACTTCACCGTACCGCTCTCTGGCGTAAGCTCGCCGACCAAGGTTTTCAGCAGCGTGGTTTTACCGACGCCGTTAGTACCGAGGATGGCGACTTTCTCGCCCACTTCCATCAGCATATTGAAGTTTTTAAACAGCGGGCCGTTATCAAAGCCTTTAGTCACCTGCTCCACTTCCAGCGCGTTACGGAACAGTTTCTTATCCTGCTCAAAGCGGATGAACGGGTTCTGACGGCTGGAGGCTTTCACCTCGTCGAGCTTGATCTTATCGATCTGGCGGGCGCGGGAAGTTGCCTGACGCGATTTAGAGGCGTTGGCGCTAAAGCGGCTGACGAAGGATTGCAGCTCGGCAATCTGCGCTTTCTTCTTGGCGTTATCCGACAGCAGACGCTCGCGCACCTGGGTGGCGGCAGTCATATATTCGTCGTAGTTGCCCGGATAGACGCGCAGCTCGCCGTAGTCGAGATCCGCCATGTGGGTGCAGACCATGTTCAGGAAGTGACGGTCGTGCGAAATGATGATCATGGTGCTGTCACGCTCGTTCAGCACCTGCTCCAGCCAGCGAATGGTGTCGATGTCCAGGTTGTTGGTTGGTTCATCGAGCAGCAGAATATCGGGGTTAGCGAACAGCGCCTGGGCCAGCAGCACACGCAGTTTCCAGCCGGGGGCAACTTCGCTCATCGGGCCGTAATGCTGTTCAACCGGAATACCGACGCCGAGCAGCAGTTCGCCCGCGCGCGCTTCCGCCGAGTAGCCATCCATTTCGCCATACAGCACTTCGAGATCGGCCACTTTATAGCCATCTTCTTCGCTCATCTCGGCGAGGCCGTAAATGCGGTCGCGCTCCTGCTTCACTTCCCACAGCTCGGCGTGGCCCATGATCACCGTGTCGAGCACGCTGAAGGCTTCGAAGGCGAACTGATCCTGACGCAGCTTACCGATGCGCTCGTTCGGATCGAGAGAGACGTTACCCAGCGACGGCTCTAAGTCGCCGCCGAGGATCTTCATAAAGGTGGATTTACCGCTCCCGTTCGCGCCGATCAGGCCGTAACGGTTGCCGCCGCCAAATTTGACGGAAATGTTTTCGAACAGCGGCTTACTGCCGAACTGCATGGTGACGTTGCTGGTGACTAACACGGCGATATCCTGAAATATGTGACAAACGCCATAGTATGCCACAATTCCGAATTAGATTCTTGCCCGCTGTCAGGCCGCTACACTGCAAACAACGGGAAAAAAGTGTGATTTCGTCAACATCTGAATTCCCTGGACGGGGGAATGCACATATAATGCGCTTCCTGCATTCTCAACCCAACGGCCAGTGTGGCAATAATCTCGCACAACATGAATATGAAATTAAGAACTCTCTTCGCGGCGGCCTTTGCTGTCGTGGGATTTTGCAATAGCGCGTCTGCTGTGACTTATCCGCTGCCGACTGATGGCAGCCGTCTGATTGGTCAGAACCAGGTCGTAACCATTCCTGAAGGCAATAACCAGCCGCTGGAATACTTTGCGGCTGAATACCAGATGGGTCTCTCCAACATGCTGGAAGCTAACCCGGGCATTGACGCCTATCTGCCGAAAGGTGGCACGGTAATGAACGTTCCGCAGCAGCTGATCCTGCCGGATACCGTTCATGAAGGGATTGTGATTAACAGTGCGGAGATGCGCCTCTACTACTACCCGAAAGGCACTAACACGGTGATCGTGCTGCCAATCGGTATTGGTCAGTTGGGCAAAGATACCCCGATTGCCTGGACCACCAAAGTCGAGCGTAAAAAAGCCGGTCCGACCTGGACACCGACGGCAAAAATGCACGCCGAATATCAGGCAATGGGTCAACCGCTGCCGCCGGTAGTACCGGCAGGCCCGGATAACCCGATGGGTCTCTACGCGCTCTATATTGGCCGCCTGTATGCGATCCACGGCACTAACGCCAACTTCGGTATCGGCCTGCGCGTGAGCCACGGCTGTGTGCGTCTGCGTAACGACGACATCAAATTCCTGTTCGAGAATGTGCCGGTTGGCACCCGCGTACAGTTTATTGATGAGCCGGTAAAAGCGACCACCGAACCGGATGGCAGCCGCTATATCGAAGTTCACAACCCGCTCTCCACCACCGAAGCGCAGTTTACCGGCGGCGAAATCGTGCCGATCGCGCTGACCAAAGCGGTGCAGACGGTGACCAGCCAGGCGGACGTTGATTCAAGCGTGGTTGACCAGGCGATTCAGAACCGTTCCGGTATGCCGGTACGTCTGAACTAATATGCTGTCGGTTTGAATGCCGGATGGCGCTGCGCTTATCCGGCCTACAACTGATTTAAAAAGCGGAGCGTCGGCTCCGCTTTTTTTATGTTGCTTGCCGGATGGCACAAGCAATCAGTGTTGATGTATCGCGTAGGCCGGATAAGGCGTAGCCGCCATCCGGCAATAATAAAAACAGCGCTTTTATCCGTGGTTAACCACAATCACCCCGCCGTGATCGTAGCGGTAATGGCAATGGGCATACTCCAGCGGCGTGCCATCTTCCAGGTAGATAACCTGCTCCACCTCCAGCACCGGATCGGTCTCGTCACAATTGAGGTACTGCTTATCTTCCTCGCACGGCTTCAGCGCGCGGACAATGCGGTACGACCCCATGATTTTTAACGCCAGATCGTCCTGCACATAGCGAAACACCGAGCTTTCCAGATGGCTGCGATTGAGCCCCGGCACCAGGTTTACCGGCATCAGTGTGAACTCCAGCGACACCGGCTCGCCCTCCAGCAGACGCAGGCGTACAAAGTCATACACCGGCTCATCCGGCCCCACCAGCAGCGAAGCCTGCTCTTTTTCGCTGGCAAAACGAAGATCGAAGCGCACGATCTTGCTCGTCACTTCGCCAACGTTCTCCCAGGTTTTTGTGGCTCCAAAATAGTCGCTGCCCGGCAGATCCCAGCGCGACAGCTGGAGGAAGTTTTTGCGGATAAAGGTGCCCTGCCCCTGGCGGGTATAGACCAGCCCCTCAACAATCAGCTGACGCATCGCCTGTTGGATAGTCATGCGGCTGGTATTAAACTCCGCCGCCAGCGCGAACTGATCCGGCAACGGCGCGCTGGCAGGATACTGCTGGCTGAGGATGCGCCGCTTAATTTCCCGCGCGATGGTGATATATTTTGCCGCCATGACCCGTCCCGGTAATTTAGTCTATCCCATTGTTTCTTAAGGCCACTCTCTCGGCAATTTTGAGGAAAGGCAGGTAGAAGAATACACCAAAGATGATGATTATCAACTGAACCACCACCGCCCGCCAGTCGCCCGCCGTCGCCAGCCAGGCGCTTAAAATCGGTGGCGTAGTCCACGGGATCATCACCACGCAGCGCGCCATCCAGCCCATCGTGGTGCAGAACCAGGCAAACCAAATCCCAAGCGCCGGTAGCAACACAAAGGGGATCATCAGCGGCAGGTTAAAGACAATCGGCAGGCCGAAAATCACCGGTTCGTTGATGTTGAACAGCCCCGGCGAAATGGCCAGCCGCGCCACCTGCTTTGCCGACTGCTGTTTTGCGAAGATAAAGATAGCGATCAGTAGAGAGAGCGTGCTGCCAGTGCCGCCAATCATGCCGAAAGTCGGCACAAAAATACTGTTGATGATATGCGGGATCGGCTGGCCGTTGGCAAAGGCGAGCATATTCTCATTGGTGTTAATCAACAGCAGCGGTTCGAGGATCACGCCGTTGACCACCGTCTGGTGAATGCCGAGCGTAAAGAGGAAGTTGCCGAAGCTGTAGATAAACAGCGTGCCCGGCAGGCTGGTGTTGATCTGGCGCAGCGGCTGCTGAATCAGGGTGGTGATGAGATGGATCAAATCCGTATGCAGCAGGTTCGCCAGCAGTGCCGCCACCATCGCGAAGAGCGACAGCGTGATGATGGTCGGGATCAGCGCCGAGAAGGATTGCCCCACCGCCGACGGCACATTATCGCCAAGTGAAATGGAGAAGCGCTTCACGCTGGCAACGCGGATAAACAGCTCCGTCGAGAGCAGGCCGATAATCACCCCGGCAAAGATGCCGGTGGTGCCGATATTGGCAAACGACAGCATCTGCGCAACGCTCACCGTGGTTTTACTCCCCACCGGCACCACATCAAGCTGCATCGGCATCATGATAATAAAGCTGGCAATCGCAATGACCACCGCTGAGACCGGGTTTTCGAAGTTCTTATTGCGCGCCAGCGACCAGGCGGTCATTGGCGCAATCAACAGGGCCGCGATATTCAGCGTGCCGTTAATCACCGCTTCGCCCCACACCTTAAAGCGTGCCAGCGTCTCGCCCTCCAGCACCCAGGGGAAAATGACGTTATTGATCAGCACCGCCAGCCCGGCGAGGATGAAAATCGGCATCACCGCCGCGAACGCGTCGCGCAGGGATCGCAGATGCACCTGGTTTGCCAGGCGGGCGGAGAACTCCACGAACTTATCGACGAATAACTGCATTTTCGGCGTGATTTTTGTCTCAGACATTGCGCTGCCCTCTTATCACTGCGTTACATGTCACGCCCGTTGCTACGGATCACCCGTTGCAGCCAGCGGTAGCTCTTTTTCGGTACGCGTCGCATATCCTTCAGGTCGTGGTTATCGCGGTTAACGTAGACCACGCCGTAGCGTTTGCGCATATCGCCCTGAGAGCTGAGGATGTCGATAAGCCCCCAGCCGAGATAGCCAATCACCTGCGCGCCATCTTCAAACATCGCATCCTGCATCGCCTGCAGATGATCGCGGTGATAGGCAATGCGGTACTCATCATCAATCGGGTTGACGCCGTCCCACTCCTCAATCACGCCGATGCCGTTCTCAATCGGGAAGACCGGCAGCCGCCAGTCGTTGTAGTAGCGGGTAATGATGGCGCGAAAACCGAGGGGATCGATCTGCCAGCCCCACTCCGTCGCTTCAAGGTAAGGGTTAGGCTTGTCACCTTCGTGCAGGTAGTAGTTGACCGGCGTATCCGTGCCAATGGCGTCGCTATCCAGCGTTTTGCTGGCGTAGTAGCTAAAGGCCATAAAGTCGTTTTTGACGCGCGCAATCTGCGTCAAATCCTCATCACGGTAGATATCGCCGAAGCCCTCTTTTTCCACCACCGCCATCACCGCCGGGCTGTAACCCTGCCCGGCGTAGACGCGCAGCAGGTTCTGATTGAGGAATTCGTCATACTGCATGGCACAGAAGATATCGCGTGGTTTGCAGGTGGCCGGGTAGATGAGCTGGTGCGCCAGCATGCCGCCCATCAGTTTGCCGGGCTGGGTATCGTGCAGATAGTGGGTCAGCAGCACGTGCGCCATCATCACGTGGTGCTGGATCTGGTAAAGCTCGCGCAGGGTTTTCTCGCCCTGCATATAGCCGCCAACCTGAAACGCGCCGGGCATATGGTAGATATTCTGCTCGTTAAAGGTGAGCCAGTACTTCACCTTGCTGCCGAAGCAGTCGATCATCTTCTGGCCGTAGCGCACAAAGGCGTCCAGCACGTGGCGATCGACAAAACCGTTATACTTTTCCGCCAGCGCCAGCGGCATATCGAAGTGGTAGAGGCAGACCATCGGCTCAATACCGCGCGCCAGCAGACCATCAATAAAGCGCGCGTAAAAATCGATGCCCTCCTGATTGAATTCACCATCGCCCTCAGGGCAGACGCGGCTCCAGGCGATCTGAAAGCGGTAGCAGTTCATGCCCAGATCCTGCATCAGGTCGAAATCTTCCTCATAACGGTGATAGGAGTCGGTGGCGACTTTCCAGTCGGAGGCAAATTCGCTGGCCTCGCGGATATCGTAGACCGACATCCCTTTTCCGCCCTCATTCCACGCCCCTTCGGTCTGCATGCTGGAGACAGAGTTGCCCCATAAAAAACCGGTCGGTAATGTTCTGCTCATTGCGCTTTCTCCATGACTAGTCATTTCGTGTATATGACTAGTCATATAGCGAATGGCGAAAAAACAGGCAAAGAGAGAAGCGCGGTTTTGTGACGCTTTTCGAAAGAATTGTGTGAAACGGGAGAGATGAGCGGTGCAAAGTGCAGCAGGCCGGATAGCGTTAATGCTTATCCGGCCTGTGCTTTATTTCTGAGGGTAAATTACTGCTGATTCAGTTGATTACGGCGATACTCGCCCTGGCGCTCCAGCATCCAGCCGGGGTATTCACGCGGCAGCGCGCTGACGGCATCAAGCTGTTTAAGCTCTTCGTCGCTCAACTGCACGCTCGTTGCGGCAAGGTTATCATCCAGCTGTTCCGGGCGTTTCGCGCCGATAATCACGCTGGTCACCGCCTGCTGATGCAGCAGCCAGGCCAGCGCGATTTGCGCCACGCTAACGCCTTTGCTGTCGGCAATAGTGCGCATCACATCCACGCAGTCGAAGGCGCGATCTTTATTCACCGGCGGGAAGTCAAACTCCACCCGGCGACCGCCCGCTTCGGCTTTGCCATCGCGGTCATATTTGCCGCTCAGCAGGCCGCCCGCCAGCGGGCTCCAAACCATCAGCCCGACATTTTCGCTCTGCATCATCGGCACCAGCTCACGCTCCAGATCGCGTCCGGCAATCGTGTAATAGGCCTGTAGCGAAGCAAAACGCGCGAGGCCCAGGCGCTCAGAGATGCCCAGCGCTTTGGCAATCTGCCACGCCGCCCAGTTAGAGACGCCGATATAGCGCACATGCCCGTGCTGCACCAGCGTATCGAGGGCGTACAGCGTCTCTTCCATCGGCGTCGCCGGATCAAACCCGTGCAACTGATAGAGATCGATATGATCGAGTTGCAGGCGCTTGAGGCTCGCTTTCACGCTCTGAATAATGTGAAAGCGCGAACTGCCGCGCGAGTTGACGCCCGCGGTGCCGGTTTCGCCAAAGACTTTGGTGGCCACCACCACATTTTCGCGCGGCACCTTCAGGTTTTTTAACGCCTGGCCGGTGATCGCTTCTGAGCGTCCACCGGAGTAAACATCAGCGGTATCAATAAAGTTGATCCCGGCATCAAGAGCGCGACCCACCAGCTCTTCAGCCTGTGCCTGCTGCAGCTGGCCGATTTTGCCCCACATATCCTCCTGACCGCCGAAGGTCATGGTGCCGAGGCAGAGTTCAGAAACAAACAGTCCGGTATTGCCCAGTTTTTTGTAGCGCATGGTAGCGTCTCCTCATCGGTTGTTTGACGCAATCAGTTATACGCTCCGTGCCTGCGCGGCGAATGTGGGGATCCTGCCTGTTTCTTGCCCAATCCTCTGATTATCCGCGCGGCGCGTCGCCAAAGACTTTGTAATCAGGCAGTTGCACATTCTGGTACGGCTCCCAGCCGCCGCCGAGGGCTTTGTAGAGCGCGACGAGATCGAGGCTGCTCTGCACCCGCGCCTGCTCGCGCTGCTGGCTCGCCTGCGCCAGCTGGCGCTGGGCGTCGAGCACGTCGAGGAAGCTGGCAATCCCTTTGCGGTAGCTGTCGCTGGCAAGCGAGAAGGCGTTCTGCAACGCTTCCAGCGTCTTATCGAGGCTCGCCTCACGCTGCTGATCGGCGCGGTAGCTGACCAGCGCATTCTCGACATCGTTCAGCGCAGTGAGCACTGTCTGGCGATAATTGAGCACCGCGGCACCCTGCTGCGCACGCGCCAGCTTGACGCTCGACACAAGCCGTCCGCCCTGGAAAATAGGGATCGAGACCTGCGGGCCAAAGCTGTAGAAGTGGCTGCTCCAGTCCGTCAGCCAGTTGGTTTCGCTATTGCGCAGACCAAACTGGCCGCTAAGGGTCAGGCTCGGGAAGAGTTGCGCGACGGAGACGCCGATTTGCGCGGTCGCCGCATGCAGCGTCGCTTCCGCTTCGCGCACGTCCGGGCGACGGCGCGCTAAGGTGGAGGGAATGCCGGTCGGCACCACGTCCGGCAAGGCCGGGAGCGGCTGCGTGCCGCGCAGTTCGCTATCCAGCGCGCCCGGGGTTTTGCCGAGCAGCACCGCCAGCGCATTCATCGCCTGGCGCTCCTGCGCCTGGTACTGCGGCAGCTGCGCTTCAAGGTTCGCTGCCTGGGCGCGGGCATTCTCCACATCCAGCTGCGGCGATAGCCCGCCCTGCTGGCGGTTTTGCGTCAGGGTCAAGGTCTCCTGCGCACTCTCAATCTGCGTATTGAGTGAGGCAATGATGCTCTGCGCGCCGCGCAGTTGCAGCCAGGCGCGCGCCACTTCCGCTTCCAGCGACACCAGCGCATCGTTACGCTGCTCAATCGCCTGCTGCTGCTGAGCGGTGGTGGCCTCGACCTGACGGCGCACTTTGCCCCACAAATCCAGCTCCCACTGGGCATCAAAGCTGCCCTGGTAGAGATTGACCGGCTGAGTTAACGCGCCCAGCGCGCCGCTGACCGCCGGGTCGGCATTCTCCAGCTGGCCGTAGACATCATGAGATTTCAGCTCCCCTTCCAGCCCCAGCTGCTGGCGCGTCGCCTGTAGTGAGCCGTTCACCGCCGGCAGAAACGCGCCGCCCGCCTGGTTGATCTGCTCACGGGCACCGGCAATGCGCAGCACCGTCTGTTGCAGGGATAGATTTCCGGCAATCGCCCGTTCAATCAGGCTATTAAGCTGCGGCGAGTTAAAGGTCGTCCACCAGCGCGGATTAACCGCCTGCGGCGTCGCCCGGGATTTTACCGACGCATCACCCGGATCGTTCCAGCGCGCCGGGGTTTGCGGCTGCGCGGGCTGGTAATCCGGCCCGACCGCGCACCCGGCAAGGCACAGTGACAGAAAGGTAACGGGAAAATGACGCCATGCCATATTAATGTGCTCCTGCGCTGCCTTCGCTCTTGATCGGCGAAAGCAATAGACAAAATGGGATCAACAGAACCGCCACCACGCTCAATATGGTGAAGACATCGATGTAGGCCAGAATGCGCGACTGGGCGACCATCGTTTTGTACATCTGTCCGGTGGCGTTAGAGAAGGGATCGCCCGCCAGGCTGGTAAAGTTGCGCACCGACTCCGCCATCGACCGCAGCGCCAGCTGGAACTGCTCATTAAACGGCGACGTGTGTTCGGAGAGGTGCGACATATGCGCCTGCGAACGCTCGGTGATCGCCGCCGTTGAGAGCGAAATACCGATCGATCCCGCCACGTTACGGAACATGGTAAACAGCGCCGCCGCATCGGCATTCAGCTGCCGCGGAATGGTGATAAAGGCGATGGTGGTGAGCGGCACAAACAGGAAGCCCAGCCCGATCGACTGCGCGCTGCGGAACAGCACCAGCGTTTCAAAATCGACATCCGGCGTCAGCGAGCGCGTCCACCAGAAGGAGGCCGCCAGGCAGAAGAAGCCGAAGGCGATGATCCAGCGCGTCTGCACCACCGGCATCAGCTTCAGCACCAGCGGAATGGTTAACACAATCAATATGGCCCCTGGCGAGAGCACCAGCCCCGACCAGGTAGCGGTGTAACCGAGATCCTGCTGCGCCAGTTGCGGGATCACCACCGAGCTGCCATAGAGGATCATCGCCATCCCGGCCATCAACAGGCTGGAGACGGTAAAGTTTTTATCGGCCATGCAGCGCAGATCCACCACCGGCTTTTTGGCATACATCAGCCAGTAGATCGCGCCGACAATGCCTACCGCCGTCAGCACCGCAAAGATGCGGGTGAAGTCGGAGTTAAACCAGTCCTCATCTTCCCCGCGATCGAGCATCACCTGCAGGCAGCCTAGACCGAGGGCGATTAGGCCAATGCCTGGCCAGTCGATGGAGAGTTTCTGTTTTGATTTACGCTCCCACGGCGGATCTTCCAGCAACTGATAGATCGCCAGCACCGTAACGATGCCCACCGGGATATTGATAAAGAAGACCCAGCGCCAGGAGTAGTTATCGGTGATCCAGCCGCCGAGCGTCGGGCCAAGCACCGGGGCGACGATAATGGCGATGGAGGAGAGACCAAAGGCTTTGCCGCGATCTTCCGGTTTAAAGTAATCCAGCAGCACCGACTGCTGCGTCGGTTGCAGGCCGCCGCCGAAGAAGCCCTGCAAAATACGAAACAGAATGATCTCCCACAGCTCGGTGGCGATACCGCACAAGAAGGAGCAGATGGTGAACATCACAATGCAGATAAGGAAAAACTGTTTGCGGCCAAAGGTACGGCTAAGAAAAGCCGAGATGGGCAGCACAATCCCGTTCGCCACCAGGTAGCTGGTCAGCACCCAGGTGGATTCGTCATAACTGGCGGAGAGCGACCCGGCGACGTGCGGCAGCGCCACGTTGACGATGGTGGTGTCGAGGATCTCCATAAACACCGCGAGGGTGACGACCCACGCCACCGCCCACGGGTTACTGGCCGGACGCCAGTTTTCATGACTGTGGTCGGTCATTCCAGCGTAACCTTCGGTTCAACAGAGAGGCCAAGCGGTAACGGTTTGTTCGGATCCAGCCCCTTATCAATGACGATCTTCACCGGCACGCGCTGAACGATCTTCACAAAGTTACCGGTGGCGTTTTCCGACGGGAAGGCGGCGAACTTCGAGCCGCTCCCCTGCTGGATACTGTCGACATGCCCTTCCAGCTCCAGATCTGGCCAGGCATCGACGGTGACCGTCACTTTATTGCCTGGACGCATGCGCTCCAGCTGCGACTCTTTAAAGTTCGCCGTCACCCACACCTCCTGGGAGACCAGCGAAAAGAGTGCGCTTCCGGCCTGCACCAGCGTACCGTTTTGCACATTACGCTTGGTGACATAGCCATCGAACGGCGCGCGGACATTGGTCCACGAAAGGTTGAGGTTAGCGGTTTCCAGCTGCGCTTTCGCCTGTGCTACTTGTTGCTCGCGCGCCTCGACGTTGGTCTCCTGCTGGCGGATCTGCAACTGCACCTGCTCGGCCACTTCCAGCTGCGCCTGCGCGCTGGCAAGCTGCGCCTGGGCACTGCGCAACTGCGCATTAGCGGTATCAATATTTTGCTGGGTGGTCGCGCGGGGATCGACACCGCGTTGACGTTTGTAAGCGGCTTCGGCGTTAGCCAGATCGGCCTTCGCTTTCAATACCTGCGCGCGGGCTTCATCCCGCTGCGCCGGGTACTGCACTTTAGAGAGCGCGAGCTGCGCCTGCGCCTGGTGAAGCTGCGCGGTTGCCAGCCCAAGCTGGGCCTGCGCCTGATCGCGCTGCGCGGTGGCATCGCGCGGATCGATCACCACCAGCAGATCGCCCTTTTTCACCCGCTGGTTATCTTTCACCCGTAGATCGGTGACGTAGCCCGCCACTTTCGGCGCAATGGTCACCGCATCGCCGTCAGTGAAGGCGTCATCGGTGGTCTCCTGGTTGCGGGTTAATAACCACCACACCAGCGCCACAACAACCATCACTACGACGACAATGCCGAGAATAATCAGCGGCTTCTTTCCGGGGCGTTTGCGGGGTTTGTCGTCTTGCTGCTCTTTTTCGTCGTCCTGAACGTCGTCAGGTTGGGTTCTCTTTTCTGCCATAATCTCGCAACGTTCCTGTCAGGTAACGGCGCCGAGGGTGCGCCGTTTACTAAACTTAGGCGGTTGCTATACATTTGCCAGGATAAACTGACAAATCAGCACTATATGACTAAGAGTAATCCGTATCCCACCAGCGCAGCCCACACCAGCAGCGGCATGGAGTAGAGATGGAAGCGCCACCAGATGCGACGATTGTTCGCCATACGCAGGGCAATAAGGTTCGCCAGCGATCCGGGCAGCAGGCCAAAACCACCGACGTTAACCGCCCAGGCGAGCAGCGTATCGGGCGGAACATAGTTGAGCAGCAGAATGGTCGCCGGCACATTACTGATAAACTGCGACAGGCCAATCGCGGTCAGCCATAAGCCAGGCGGCGAGAGCTGGCCGGTGCTGGCAAGCGTCGCGTGCAGCGCTGGCAGTTGCGTCAGCAGATGAACATCAATAAACATGGCGATAAACACCAGCAGTAGCGTCCAGTCAACGCTTATCATCACCCGGCGCGCCAGGAAGAGGAAGCCGACGGCGATAATCGCCAGCCCCCACAGCTCCTGCTTCAGCTCAAGCGCGGTGATAAAGACCAGGTAAAAGCCGAGGCAACTCCAGACCAGCTTCGGTTTCCACTCGCTCGAACTCTGCCCGCTATGGTAAGACAGCGCTTTCGCGGAGAAACAGAACCAGCACAGCACCAGCAAAGTGACCATCATGGCCAGCGCCAGCGGTGCCATCTGCCAGATAAAGGCCGGGAAAGAGAGCCCCGAACGGCCCCAAATCAGGATGTTCTGCGGGTTACCGATAGGCGTTAAAAGGGATCCGGCGTTGACCGCCAGCGCTTCAAAAATGATCAGCCGGTTAACCGGGATTTCGCACAGCTTCTTCAGCGTGATGGTCAGCGGCACGACAATAAAGAGCGCGACATCGTTAGTCAGAAAGGTAGAGAGCACCGCCGCCGCCAGCACGAGGAAAATAGCCAGCTGACGTTCATGCTGAAAACGGCGCACCATGCGTCGGCCAATCACATCAAAATAGCCGCTCAGCTCCACCCCTTTGGTCAGCAGCATTAAACCGCTAAGGGTAATAATGGTGTGCCAGTCGATGGCAGCGGGCCACTTCTTTGGCGCAAAGGGCACAAAGAAGCATAAGGCGACGCCGATTAACAGTAACAGGTGGAGAAAGCGGTCACGCGCCAGGGCGCGAATAAAAGGGAGGTTCATTCAGATGGCGTCTCGTGTTGCTGCGTGAAACGACGGAAACATTCAAGGGTCTCTTCGCTAACGTGGTGCTCCATCCCTTCCGCATCGCGCCGGGCGATATCCGGGCTGACGCCTAACACCAGCAGGAAACTCTCAACGATTTGGTGGCGCTCACGGCTCTCCTGCGCCAGCCTCTCCCCTTCGGCGGTGAGAAAGACGCCGCGCCACGGGATCTGCTCAATAAGACCGACCGAGGCGAGCCTTTTTAACATCTTCGCCACCGTGGGCTGCGACACGCCGAGGCGCGCGGCCATATCCACCTGGCGGGCTTCCCCCACTTCACGGATCAGATCGGAGATGAGTTCAACATAGTCATCAATCAGCTCGCGGCGGTGCGCTTCGCGGACCTGGCGGAAACCTTCGACATGCTCTTCGACATTAACCAGCGTCACTTTTTTTATTGTTTGCTTACCTGCGCGACGGTTCATAGTGCTTCCCCTGACGGTGAGACGCTGTGCAGCATCATATAAGAGAGGCGCATTGTAAACCATCCGTGAATCAGTACAAAAAATTAACGTATTAGCCGTAGCTATGTAATATAGCCTGTGCTATATCTGTATGTAATGCGTTCACCTTTCATGGATCGAAGGGGTCCTAATCATCAGGAGGTGACAATGAATGAGTTCAAGAGGTGTATGCGCGTGTTTAGCCACTCTCCCTTTAAAGTCCGTTTAATGCTGCTCAATATGTTGTGCGATATCGTCAACGGTAAGCCGCAGCCGAACGAAGATAAACCTACCCACTGATGCGGCGTCGCGGTACGCCGCTTCATTTTTCTGTCATCTTATCGCTTCATACTGACCTGTTTCCCCCAAAATCCGCGTAATTTTGCTGGATTTGCAATCACTCTCGCAAAACAATCTCTTAGCTGCTGTTGACCTTGAACCCGCCGCGCTTTATCTTTGCGCAGCCCTGCACTCAATGCGCACCGCAGACGCGGATCCCCTCCCCCTCTCAGCGCGCTGTCCGGCAGGTTTTGACCCTTACGCCAGGGTGAGCACATGGCGTTTCACGAAATCATCTATGAGCGTAATCCTTAAAGAGTCCGTTGCCCTGCGCGGTCAGTCGATCAATCCGTGGATTGGTTTCTATTTCCTGCAGTCCCTGTTAATTAACTTTGCGCTCGGCTACGAATTCAGCGTGCTCTATGCGGTGGTCTCCACCTGCGCGCTCTGCGTGCTCTGGCGTCATGCGCCGCGCGCGCAAAAAATCTTTCTGATCATCACCACGCTGGTGGCTGCCAGCTACTTTCCGTTTGGCCAGGCTTATGGCGCGCCCAACTTCAACACCCTGTTGGCGCTGCGTTCAACCAATATTGAAGAGTCGTCAGAAATTCTGACCATCTTCCCGTGGTATCACTACGTGATTAGCGTTGGCATCCTCGCGCTGGGCGTGATTGCGCTGCGCCGCCGGGTGTCGGTGCCTTCGACGCCGTGGCTGAAGTGGGACACGCTGGGGGTAATCTTTTGCGTCGCCGCCTACTTTATCGGCCCGGTACAGAACCACTTTCGCGGCTTTGAGTTCCGCCTGATCGACACCGGCGTGCCGGTGCTGCGCTTTGTGCGCGATGTCGCCTACAACTACCACGAAGTGAAGGTAGAAGAGGAGAACATGGCGCAGCTCTCCGGGATGAAAGATACCTGGACGGTCACCGCAGTTAATCCGAAGTATCACGTCTATGTGGTGGTGATTGGCGAGAGCGCGCGCCGCGATGCGCTGGGCGCTTTTGGTGGGCACTGGAACAATACGCCGTTTGCCAGCCAGGTGAATGGCGATCTCTTTACCGACTATATTGCCGCCAGCGGATCGACACAGAAGTCCCTCGGCCTGACCTTAAACCGTGTGGTCAACGACAAGCCGCAGTATCAGGATAACTTTGTCACGCTGGCGAGCCGCGCTGGTTTCCAGACCTGGTGGTTCTCAAACCAGGGGCAGATTGGCGAGTATGACACGGCGATTGCCAGCATTGCCAAGCGCGCCGATGAAGTGCAGTTCCTGAAACGGGGCGACTTTGAAGCGGATAAAAACACCCGCGATGAGGATCTGTTAAAGCTCACCAACCAGGTGCTGAGCGTGCGGCGTAATCAACCGCAGCTGATTGTGCTGCATCTGATGGGGTCGCACCCGCAGGCGTGCGATCGCACCGGCGGCAAGTACAACGAGTTTGTGCAGTCGAAAGAGACCTCCTGCTACCTCTACTCCATCACCCAGACGGACGATCTGCTGGGCAAGATCTACTCCCAGCTGCGCAACAGCGGCGAGAGCTTCTCGATGGTCTACTTCTCCGATCATGGTCTGGCGTTTAAAGAGCGCGGCAAAGAGGTGCAGTATCTCGCGCATGACGACCATTTTCAGCAGAACTTCCAGGTGCCGTTTATGGTGGTCTCAAGTGATGCGACTAAACATCGTCTGATTAAAGCGCGCCGCTCCGCCAACGACTTTTTGAGCTTCTTCTCGCAGTGGACCGGGATTACCGCCACGCAGATCAAAAATGCCTACCCGTTCATCTCGGGGAAAAAAGCGGGGCCCGTCTACGTAACCAACTTTAAGTTACAGAAAGTGGACTATAACCATCTCGGCACCGACCTGTTCGACACGCGCAGCAGCCGTTAACGGTCTATGCTTTTTGCAGGCAAAAAAAAATCCGCCCCTTGAGGCGGATTTTTATTATCGCAAAAGCGATTAGAAGCGGTAACCAACACCAGCGATCCAGGTGCCAACGTCAACGCTACGGATACGGCTCTGCTCGTAGGAGAAGTCCAGAGCAACGTTTTCCATCGGGTTGAACTGCAGACCAGCACCGTAAGAAACGCCGTAGTCGCTGGTGTCAGACACTTTAGCAACGTCAGCAGTCTGCTGGAATTTACCGTAACCAACACCAACTACACCGTAGATGCTCGCCCAGTCATTGATGCGGAAAGCCGGACCAGCAGTGATGCCGTAGTACTGAGCTTTGTTATAAACGCCTTCACCGGTAGTACGATCTTTTTCGGTGTAGGTGAAGGAACCGATAACGCCCAGCGGGTTGTTATCCTGCTCGTAACGGTATTTCAGGTTGAAACCGTTGGTTTTGTTAGCAATACCCTGAGCGTCGCTCTGAGCATAACCGCCGGAAACAGTAGAAGTTGATGCTACTGCGGAACCTGCAGAAACCGCCAGAAGAGCGGCCAGTGCTGAAAGACATGCAATTTTTTTCATAATCCACCTCAAATGTGCTTCAAGAAATCCTGGGTACTACGCATTTAAATATATCAAAAATTATAAGGAAACTCTTTGAGAGAAATAGAGTCTAAAGCGTTCTTTCATGTAACAGAAAGTTTCCGCTTCTTAACAACTCATTCATTAAAAAGCACTTTTCTCAAGAGTCGGACTATTATGGTACCTGTTCTGGAATTCGTTCATCCAGATTATTCTTAAATAAACAGGCCAATAAACGACCGCCCGGACGCCATTATACGGATTTTTTCAGCCTTTTTTACAACCAACCATCAACCGTCTGAATACTATTTCAAGTAGACTGTCGGCTCTGCCTCATTTGACACTTAACGGAGAAGGGATGCCTGTTTTGCCGCGTAAACTGCCGGTGTGGGTACCGGTTATCATTCTGCTTATCGCGATGACCTCGATTCAGGGAGGGGCGTCGCTGGCGAAATCACTCTTTCCTCTGGTTGGCGCGCCCGGCGTCACCGCGCTGCGTCTTGCCCTCGGCACGCTTATCCTGGCGGTTGTTTTTAAACCATGGCGTTTGCGTTTTACCCGTGAACAGCGATTGCCGCTGCTCTTTTATGGCCTGTCGCTCGGCGCGATGAACTACATGTTCTATCTGGCGATCCAGACCGTGCCGCTCGGTGTGGCCGTGGCGCTGGAGTTCACCGGTCCGCTGGCCGTCGCCCTCTTCGCCTCCCGCCGTGCGGTCGATTTTATCTGGGTGATCCTCGCCGTGCTCGGGCTGTGGTATCTGTTGCCGCTGGGCCAGGATGTGGCGCATGTTGATTTAACCGGCGCGGCGTTTGCGCTCGGCGCGGGAGCCTGCTGGGCTATCTATATTCTGAGCGGGCAGCGCGCGGGCGAGGATCATGGCCCGGCGACGGTGGCGCTGGGCTCGCTGATTGCCGCTATCGTTTTTGTTCCCCTTGGCGCGTTCCAGGCGGGCGACGTGTTGTGGCACTGGTCGATTTTACCGCTCGGTATTGCGGTGGCGATTCTGTCAACTGCTCTGCCCTACTCCCTTGAGATGATCGCCCTCACCCGTTTACCGACGCGTACCTTCGGCACGCTAATGAGCATGGAGCCGGCGCTCGCGGCCGTCTCGGGCATGATCTTCCTCGGTGAGACGCTTGCGCTCCAGCAGGTGCTGGCCTTGATGGCGATTGTGATTGCCTCAATGGGGTCGACATTAACCCTGCGCCGCGAGACCACAATAAAAGAAGTGGATATTGGTAAATAATAATTATTCAGCATGAGATTTCGCTCATGCTGAATATTCATTCAGGCCTTTGACATTATTTTTTACGCTTTAAGTAAATTCTTTATTAATTAGAATTATTCTTAGTTATCCACTGTCTCTTTATTAGATTTATCTTACATTTCATTCGATTAGTTGCACGCTTTCGAAATCGTGACCTATATTTAAATCACGCTATCGAACTGATAGGCATAGCCAAAACCGACGACGGTTAATCTGGTGCTATACTTAGTCCCGGTAATTACCTGGGACACAAACATCAAGAGGATATGGATTATGAGTACCGCTAAACTGGTAAAAACGAAAGCGTCTAATCTGCTTTATACCCGTAACGATGTATCGGACAGCGACAAACAAGCGACCATTGAGCTGCTGAATCGCCAGGTGATCCACTTCACTGACCTGTCTCTGATCACCAAGCAGGCCCACTGGAACATGCGCGGCGCGAACTTCATTGGCGTGCACGAAATGCTGGATCAGTTCCGTACTTCGCTGGTAACGCACCTTGATACCATGGCAGAGCGCGCGGTTCAGCTGGGCGGTGTTGCACTGGGTACCACTCAGGTGATCAATAGCAAAACGGCACTGAAAAGCTACCCGCTGGACATTCACAGCGTGCAGGATCACCTGAAAGAGCTGGCCGATCGTTACGCGGTTGTCGCGAACGACCTGCGTAAAGCCATCACCGAAGCGAAAGATGAAGATACCGCAGATATCTTTACCGCCGCTTCCCGCGATCTGGATCAGTACCTGTGGTTTATCGAAGCGAACATCGAATAAGCCAGATCTTTTCGCTATCGCTCTAACCCCTGCGCCTCCGGTGCGGGGGTTTGCACTTTTATGGTGCACCACTTCTCCCCCCTTCCCGCCAGAAAGTTACCGCTTCGTAATTATCTCATCACAAAATTGTTAATAAGTGATTGTTTCTCGCCCACGTTGTGCGCTAAATAGCAGCACTGCCGACAATCGCGCGCGAGCGCACCAAAAGAGTGACTCAAAATGGTGCATTGCGGTGTCATTGCTATACTTATTGTGCAACCGGTTAAAGCTTCGCCTTTACAAAACAATAGGTTGTAAACCTGGCATGATTTTTTCATACTGCGTTCATTCTCGCAGGGGCTCGCTCCCCCGATACAAAAGGAAACATTATGAAGTCTGTATTGAAATTCTCCCTTGCCGCACTCGCTCTCGCCTTTGCTGTTTCTTCTCAGGCTGCTGATAAAAAACTGGTTGTGGCTACCGATACTGCATTCGTTCCTTTCGAATTCAAAAAAGGCAATGAGTACGTTGGTTTCGACATCGACCTGTGGGCTGCCGTGGCGAAAGAGCTGAAGCTGGATTATGAACTGAAGCCGATGGACTTCAGCGGCATCATCCCTGCGCTGCAAACCAAAAACGTTGATGTCGCACTGGCGGGCATCACCATTACTGAAGAGCGTAAAAAAGCGATCGAGTTCTCCGACGGCTACTACAAAAGCGGCCTGCTGGTGATGGTGAAAGCCGACAACAACGACGTGAAAAGCGCGAAAGATCTCAACGGTAAAGTGATCGCAGTTAAGAGCGGCACCGGCTCCGTGGATTACGCGAAAGCGAATATCAAAACTAAAGATCTGCGCCAGTTCCCGAACATCGATAACGCCTACATGGAACTGGGTACCGGCCGCGCTGACGCGGTTCTGCACGACACGCCAAACATCCTCTACTTCATCAAAACCGCCGGCAACGGTCGTTTTAAAGCGGTAGGCGACTCTCTGGAAGCGCAGCAGTACGGCATCGCCTTCCCGAAAGGCAGCGACGACCTGCGTGAGAAAGTGAACGGCGCGCTGAAAACCCTGCGTGAGAACGGTACGTACAACGAAATCTACAAAAAATGGTTCGGTTCTGAGCCTAAATAATTATTAAAAAGTAACAGGTTAAACGTCGGGGGCGGCTTTCGTCCCCGCGCTATTTGTCTCTTCTACGGTATACAGGAATTAATCACATGCAGTTTGACTGGAGCGCCATCTGGCCCGCCATTCCGCTTCTACTGGACGGGGCCAAAATGACCTTGTGGATCTCGATCCTCGGTCTGGCTGGCGGTATCGTTATCGGCCTGATGGCTGGTTTAGCCCGTACCTACGGCGGGTGGATCTCAAACCACGTCGCCCTCGTATTTATTGAAATTGTCCGCGGCACGCCGATTGTCGTGCAGGTGATGTACATCTACTTCGCCCTGCCGATGGCGCTGCCGGATCTGCGCATCGACACCTTCACCGCTGCGGTGGTGACGATCATGATCAACTCCGGCGCCTACATTGCCGAGATCACTCGTGGCTCGGTGCTGTCGATCCATAAAGGCTTTAGCGAAGCGGGCATGGCGCTTGGTCTGTCGCGCCGCGAAACCATTCGCCACGTCATTATGCCGCTGGCGCTGCGCCGTATGCTGCCGCCGCTTGGCAACCAGCTGATCATCAGCATCAAAGATACCTCGCTGTTTATTGTTATCGGCGCGGCTGAACTGACCCGCCAGGGCCAGGAGATCATCGCCGGGAACTTCCGCGCGCTGGAGATCTGGACCGCCGTCGGGGTTATCTATCTCATCATTACCCAGGCACTCAACATCGTGCTTCGCCGTCTTGAAAAAAGGATGAAAATCCTGTGATTGAATTTAAAAACGTTTCCAAGCACTTCGGTAAAACCCAGGTGCTGCATGATATCGACCTCAACATTACCCAGGGCGAAGTGGTGGTGATTATCGGGCCGTCCGGCTCCGGTAAATCGACCCTGCTGCGCTGCATCAACAAGCTGGAAGAGATCACCAAAGGCGATCTGATTGTTGATGGTCTGAAGGTCAACGACCCGAAAGTGGATGAGCGCCTGATTCGCCAGGAAGCGGGCATGGTGTTCCAGCAGTTTTACCTCTTCCCGCACCTGACGGCGCTGGAGAACGTGATGTTTGGCCCGCTGCGCGTGCGCGGCACCAACAAAGCGGAAGCGGAAAAGCAGGCGAAAGCACTGCTGGCGAAAGTGGGTCTCGCTGAGCGCGCCCATCACTACCCGTCCGAGCTCTCCGGCGGCCAGCAGCAGCGTGTGGCGATTGCCCGCGCGCTGGCGGTAAAACCGAAGATGATGCTGTTTGATGAGCCGACCTCGGCGCTCGATCCGGAGTTGCGTCACGAAGTGCTGAAAGTGATGCAGGATCTGGCCGAAGAGGGGATGACAATGGTGATTGTGACCCACGAAATCGGCTTTGCCGAAAAAGTGGCTTCGCGTCTGATTTTCATTGATAAGGGCCGCATTGCCGAAGATGGCAACCCGCAGCAGCTGATTGAGAATCCGCCCAGCCAGCGCCTGCAAGAGTTCCTGCAGCACGTCTCCTGACAGCCAACCCCTCCAGCCGGAGGGGTTTTTCTTTTGCGGATTGTGCGCAATTTTCTCCCGCCCTCCCCCGGCACCTATACTTATCCCTTTGCGGGATTTTCTCACCGGAGGAGCTATGCCGTGGATTTTGTTACTGATTAGCCTGCTGTGCGCGCCGCTTCAGGCCGCGACGATACCCGGCGTTACCGCCACAACCACTACACCCACCTCAGCGCAAACCAGCGAACCCGATGTTGAACAGAAAAAAGCGGCCTATGGCGCGCTGGCCGATGTGCTGGAGAATGACGAATCACGCAAAGAGCTGATCGACCAGCTGCGTAAAGTCGCCACCACGCCGCCGCAGGAGCCAGTGCCGGTTATCTCGCCGCCCGCCATTGAAGAGCAGAAAACGGTGCTGGAGAAGGTTACCGAAGTGGCGGATTACTATGGCGAGGCGCTCTCGACTCGTTTTGCCCAGCTGTGGCGCAATATTACCGGCTCGCCGCACAAAGCCTTTAACCCGCAAACCTTCACCAATGCCGCCAGCCACTTCATGCTGCTCGCGGTGCTGGTCTTCGCCTTCTGGTGGACAGTGCGTTTCTGCGTCTCGCCGGTTTACCGCCGCATGGGCGCGTGGGGGCGGCGTAAAAACCGCGACAGCAGCAACTGGTTACAGCTGCCGTCGATGATCGTCGGGGCTTTTATTATCGACATCATGCTGTTGGCGCTGACGCTATTTGTCGGCCAGGTGCTGCGCGCCAATCTCACTGGTGGCAACAGCACTATCGCTTTTCAGCAGAGCCTGTTTCTTAACGCTTTCGCGCTGATTGAGTTTTTCAAAGCGATCCTGCGGCTTATCTTCTGCCCGCGCATTCCCGATCTGCGCCCGTTTCATATTCGTGATGAGACGGCGCGCTACTGGCATCTGCGTTTAAGCGCGCTCAGCAGCCTGATTGGCTATGGGCTGCTGGTAGCGGTGCCTATTATCTCCAATCAGGTGAACATTCAGTTCGGCGCGCTCGCCAATGTGGTGATCATGCTCTGCATTACTCTCTGGGCGCTCTACCTTATTTTTCATAACAAGCGCGAGATCCAGCACAACCTGATCCTGCTGGCAGACCGCTCGCTGGCCTTCTTCAGCCTCTTTATCCGCGCCTTTGCGCTGGTGTGGCACTGGCTTGCCAGCGCCTACTTCATCGTGCTCTTCTTCTTCTCGCTGTTCGATCCGGGCAACAGCCTGAAGTTTATGATGGGCGCGTCGTTGAGCAGCCTGGCGATCCTCAGCGTCTCGGCGTTTATCTCCGGCGTGCTGTCGCGCTGGCTCGATAAAACCATTACCCTGTCGCCGCAGGTGCAGCGCAACTACCCGGAGCTGCAAAAGCGGCTTAACGGCTGGTTATCCGCCTCGATGAAAACCGCCCGTTTCCTGGTGGTCTGCACCACTATTCTGCTGCTGTTAAGCGCGTGGGGGCTGTTCGATTTCTGGCACTGGCTCAATTATGGTGCCGGGGAGAAGGCGGTCGATATTCTGATTCGTATCGCGCTGATCCTCTTCTTCTCTGCCGTCGGCTGGACGCTGCTGGCAACGATTATTGAGAACCGCCTGACATCCGATATTCACGGCCGCCCGCTGCCCAGCGCGCGCACACGTACCCTGCTGACGCTGTTTCGCAACGCATTGGCGGTGGTGATCAGCACCATTACGGTGATGATTGTGCTCTCAGAGATTGGGGTGAATATCGCGCCGCTGCTGGCGGGTGCCGGGGCGCTGGGGCTGGCGATCTCGTTCGGGTCGCAAACCCTGGTGAAAGATATTATCACCGGCATATTTATTCAGTTCGAGAATGGGATGAACACCGGCGATCTGGTGACCATCGGCCCGCTTACCGGCACGGTGGAGCGAATGACTATTCGTTCCGTCGGCGTGCGCCAGGATACCGGCGCGTACCACATTATCCCGTGGTCATCGATCACCACCTTCGCCAACTTTGTGCGCGGCATTGGCTCAGTGGTGGCGAACTACGATGTCGATCGTCATGAGGATACAGACAAGGCCAATCAGGCGCTGAAAGATGCGGTGGCGGAGCTGATGGAGCAGGAGGAGATTCGCGGTTTGATTATCGGCGAGCCGAACTTTGCCGGGCTGGTCGGGCTGACCAACACCGCCTTTACGCTGCGTGTTACCTTCACCACCCTGCCGCTAAAGCAGTGGACGGTGCGTTTCGCCCTCGACACGATGGTGAAAAAGCATTTCGACCTCACCCATGTGCGCCCGCCGGTGCAGACCTACCAGATGGTGTCGGCACCGGAAGGGATTGGGCAAGCGCAACCGGCGGCGAATGCCGGTACGCCGCCTGTACAACCTACCCTTTAAACCGGCTCTGTGCCCAGCGTTTACGCTGGGCCTCGTCGAGGAAGCTCCAGGCGATAAAGCGGCTCTGCTTCTGCCCCTGTGCCATCTCTTTTTTCACCACTTTAACTGCGCCAACCTGCGTTAACGCGCGGTAGAGTTCCGGCAGGTTGTCGCCGCGCGACACCAGCGAGGTGAACCACAGTACCTGGCGGGCAAACTGCTTGCTCTCGGCAATCATCGTTTTGATAAAGGCCACTTCGCCGCCTTCACACCACAGCTCCTGCTGCTGACCGCCGAAGTTCGCCGCGTCCGTCACAGCCTGGCCAAGGTTGCGCCGCTTGCGCTCGCTGTTTGCCTGTGCGCTCTGCGCCGAGTCATGGAAAGGTGGGTTACAGATAACGGCATCGTAAGATTCATTTTTATGAATGATGCCGGTGAGGATCGCCGCCGTATCTTTCTGGCGACGCAGGCGCACCGCGCGGGTCAGGCCAGGGTTGGCCGCAATGATCGCCTGCGCGCTGGCAAAGGCTTCGGCGTTGACTTCACTGCCGGTAAAACGCCAGCCATATTGATGGGCGCCAATCAGCGGATAGATGCAGTTCGCACCGGTGCCGATATCGAGCACGCTGGCCTGCGCCGGAATGGTGCCGTTATCGCTCTCTGCCAGTAGATCGGCGAGATGGTGCAGATAATCCGCGCGGCCCGGCACCGGCGGGCAGAGAAAGCCGTCCGGGATATCCCACTCGCGCACGCCGTAGAAATGCGCCAGCAGCGCCTTATTCAGGGCTTTCACCGCCTGCGGATCGGCAAAATTAACGGTCTCTTCCCCGTTCGGATTGCGCGTGATAAAGGCGCGCAGCGACGGGTTGACGGCGCACAGGGCGTCGAGGTCGTAGCGGCTGTGGTGGCGGTTACGCGGGTGCAGACCCGGCTTCTGGGCATTCATGGCATTCTCCTGTTAACAGCGGCGTAAGATACCCGTTGACGCCAGCCGGGTAAATAAGGGAGCCTGAAGAAACTTTTTGCCATCAGGAGACGCTATGTATTTTTATGAGCCCGCGAAAGGCCATGGCCTGCCGCACGACCCGCTGAATGCCATTGTCGGCCCGCGCCCTATCGGCTGGATAGCCTCGCTGGACGGGCAAGGCCGTCGCAACCTGGCGCCCTATAGCTTCTTCAACTGCTTTAACTACCGCCCGCCAATTATTGGTTTTGCCAGCAGCGGCTGGAAAGATAGCGTGCAGAATATCGTCGAGAGCAAAGAGTTTGTCTGGAATTTAACCACCCGCGATCTGGCGGTACAGATGAATGAGACCTCCGCATCGCTGGCGCACGGCGAAGATGAGTTTGCCCGCGCCGGGCTGACCCCGGCAGAGAGCCGCCTGGTGCGCGCCCCGCGCGTGGCGGAAAGCCCGGTTAACTTTGAGTGCCGTTTGTCGCAGTGCATCCAGCTCACCGCCGCCGACGGCAGCCCAATTGAGAGCTGGCTGGTGCTGGGGGAAGTGGTGGCAGTGCATATTGATGAGTCGCTGCTCGAAGAGGGGATTTACCAGACGGCGAAGGCACAGCCGGTGCTGCGCGCCGGAGGGCCGTCCGCTTATTACGCTATTAGCGAGGATCAGCGTTTCGATCTGGTTCGCCCGGATAATCGTTAATCAACGCCGCCAGGCTATTATCGACGGCATGCTTGCCGGATGGCCTATTTCTGAAACGGCGTAGGCCGGATAAGCGCAAGCGCCATCCGGCAATGGGATTACCTCGGTGGAATGGTTCCGTTCACCATGCGCTCGGGAGTTTCATTAACCTCTTATGCGGTGAACGGGACAAGGGGGGGACCGGTCCCCCCTTGTCAATCCCCGCGGCCCCGCGAGGAAATCGGTGCTACGCACTGCGCTCACCTCCCGCATGCCTGACTGCGGCCGGCTCGACTCGACTTACTCGTTCCATTCTGGAACGAGTCCCTGTCTCGGTTCGCCTCTGTCCGCCATCCATGGCGTCCAGACCTTGTCATTCCCGCTTCGGTTCGCCGATTTCAGCGGGGACACAACCCCTCGCTGCCATATCGCAAAAAAAAGCAACGCTGGTGTCGCTGTAGGCTCGTTTTGGTAGGCCGGATAAGGCGCAGCCGCCATCCGGCAATTGTGCCGCTGTATTAATGCCGGATGGCGCGTAACCGCTTATCCGGCCTATGCCGTTCCAGCGGCTCCATTCCCATAGGCCGGATAAGGCGCAGCCGCCATCCGGCAATGGTGCCGCGAAGATAATGCCGGATGGCGCGTAAACGCTTATCCGGCCTACGCCGTTCCAGCGGCTCCATTCCCTTGCGCCTTATCCGGCTTACAACTTCATGCCACCTTATAGCGTCTATACTTAATAGCTATACAGGAGGAAATTATGGCTTCAGGTTGGGCAAACGACGATGCAGTACAGCAGCAGATCGACAGCACCATTGAGGATGCGGTCGCCCGCGCGCGCCGGGATATTCCGGGAGGCGAGAGCCTTACAGAGTGTGAAGAGTGTGGTGAAACCATTCCGGAAGCGCGGCGAAAAGCGATTCCTGGCGTGCGGCTGTGCGTGAAATGTCAGCAGGAGAAAGATTTACATAACTCGACATACTCAGGATATAATCGTAGAGGATCGAAGGATAGCCAGCTACGCTGACTTTTCCTGACGCTTCCCGGCAGGATAAACACTTACCTTTACCTTCACACTTTTCCGCTTCGCTTGTCGCAAAATGTGCCGCTTATCTCTGCATGGCGAGGTAGTGCGCCCATTTCATGCTTTTTTATCTTTTTAACCTTTATGCTTCAAAAACTTAACTATTGTTCAATTTTTTAGAACAAGGCTTTCAATTCTCTTCGATTTTCTCGCTGCTAAAAAACTGTGATACTTATCACATCGACGGAACATCGTCCCAAATTCAGTATAACCTGCGAGAGAAACCCTATGAACGCCATTAAATATGCTGTTGCTGCTGTCGCACTATCCACCCTCTCTTTCGGTGCTTTTGCGGCTCAATCTGTTAACCCTGCTCAGGCAGGCGAGCTGAATAAAATCGGTGTGGTCTCCGCCCACGGCGCAACCACGCTGGACGGACTTGAAGCACGCCTGGCAGAGAAAGCCAAAGCGGCAGGCGCTTCTGGCTACAGCATTCTGTCTACCACCGGCAATAACAAGCTGAGTGGCACAGCGGTTATCTATAAGTAACCTGACCCGCGTTTTACCCCGGCATTTTAACCCTCTGCCGGATGCACCACCCTCATTGACCCTTATTGCCCTTTGCATGGCCCGTCCAGGATTGTGACGGGCTTTTTTTTATCCAAATGTCGCCGCGACGCGCGCCATCCCCTCTTCCAGCGTTTGCGCTTCGCCGCTTGCCACCAGGCAGCAGGCCAGCTGCACCTTTAATGACTCCGGTATTGCTTCGCGTCCGCTAAGGCAACTCTCGATCCAGCGCGCCGTGCTGTCCGCATCTTTCGCTGCACCCGCAACAGCAGGTTCAACCACCGCATCACTGCGGGCAAAAAGCACGCGCTCACCTGCGGGATCGATCAGGTTCATCTGCGGGCAGCGCTGCGGGTTGGCGTACACCTCCCCTTCGGTGCCCTGCATCAGCAGCCCGCGCCCGCCGATATCAGCGAAAAATTTTCCTACGCGGGTGAGGTACTCCGGGTGCGACACGCTGGAGAGGCGCAGTGCCGCCTCTTCGGCAAAGGGTGTCGCCAGCTTCGCCAGCGTGTGCGCGCTGTTACGCACGCCCATGCGCCAGCGTAGCCCCAGTTGATCCTCCAGCGGCGCGCAGAGGGCGCTTACCGGAATATAGACCGGCTGATGCCCCTCCAGCTTCGCCTGCGCCTGCCCGGCAAGCGTGGTGGCTTCAATGCCCAGCAGGGCGAAGATGGTTTCGCTGACGACGCGGGTCGGATCTTCACTCACGCCGTGCACCACCACCGGAAAGCCCAGTTTGCTGAGCAGAATCGCCAGCAGCGGCGTCAGGTTCGCCTGCTTGCGCGCGCCGTTATAGCTCGGGATAACAATCGGCATCGGTCTCGCCACCGGCGGCGTCAGCGTCATTGTCCGCTCCTGCATTGCCGCGTAGAAGCCGCGCATCTCGGCCTCCCCCTCCCCTTTAATGCGCAGCGCAATGAGGATCGCGCCCATCTCCAGTTCCGGTACCTCGCCGTTGAGCATCCTCGCGTAGAGGCTGCGGGCTGTGTCAATATCAAGGTCGCGGGCGTGATTTTTGCCCCGGCCAACCTCTTTAATGATGGTGCGGTAATCCATGGACTCTCCTTGCGTGCTCACATCGTTAACGGCGCTTGCGGCGCTTCTGTTCTGGTTTCTTCACTATAACGTCAGGCATCGGCGGTTGGGAAATTGGAAATATTGGCAGTGCATCAAGCAGCCGTTTCCCATAACTCTTGGTCAACAGCCGCTTATCGTAGATCACCACTTCACCGCGACACTCATGGCTGCGGATCAGGCGCCCGACCTGCTGAATCAGGTTGAACGAGGCGCTCGGCAGGCTCTGCACTTCAAAGGGATAACGCTTGAGGCTTTTGAGCCACTCCCCTTCGGTGATCACCACCGGGCTGTCGATGGGCGGGAAGGCAATCTTATGGATATGCACCTGGGTAAGGTAATCCCCCTTCAGATCCAGCCCTTCAGCAAAGGATTGCAGGCCAACCAGCACGCTGCGCTCGCCGCCATCGATGCGTTTCCGGTGCGCCTCCACCAGCCGGTAACGGGGCTGATCGCCCTGCACCAATAGCAACAGACGCAGATCGGGCACGTAGGTAAGAAAGAGCTGCATCGCGCGCTGGCTGGCAAAAAGCACCAACATTCCGCGGTGCGCTCTGCTCTCCACCTGCTCACGAAACCAGGTCGCCATCTCGGCGATATGCTGCTCTTCGTTCTCCATCAGCGGCTCGTAGCGCATCTGCGGAATAATAATCTTGCCCTGCTCGACATGGTTGAACGGCGAGTCGAGGCTGACAAAGCGGTCGCCCGCTTTCTCCTTGAGGCCGCTCATCTCCTGCAAACGGTTGAAGCTGTTGAGCGAGCGCAGGGTCGCCGAGGTGACGACGATATGCGGCACGCTGCGCCAGAGCAGTTTTTCCAGCTGGTCGCTGACGCGAATGCCGACGCAGTGAAACTGCAGGTGCAATTGCCCGTCGCGCACGTCGCGCGTTACCCATTTGGAGACCGGCGCACCGGAGGCCTGTGCCATCGACGCCAGCCGCCAGAGCTTGCTCTGACTCTCAAACATCCCCAGCGCGCGGTTCATCTGTAAAATCACCCGGTGCAGACGCACAACGTCATGGCTGCCGGTTTTCTCGCTCAGATCGTTGAGAAACAGCTCCGCCAGCCCGCGCAGCATCTCGGTCAGTTTCGCCAGCCGCTGGCAGATCTCCATCACTTCATCCGGCAGTTCGCCCATCGTAAAGCGGTGCTCTGCCTCCTGCCCGGCGGGGAGATAGAGATTGAGAATGGCGTTGAGGGAGGAGATCAGCTCAAACAGCTCTTCGCAGTGGGCGTTGAGCCGCTCGGGCGTAGCCAGCGGCGGCAGGGTTTTCGGGCGAAACTGCTCAAGGCAGGTCGCCACCAGTTTGGTAAAAAGGTCGAGCTGCAGCTGATACCAGCCGGCGGTGATCTCAGCCGACATCTCCAGCGCATCACGGGCGACATCCGGCAGGTGGTGGCCCTCATCGAGCACCAGCAGCAGGTTTTTCGGCTCCGGCAGCACCGCTTCGCTCTCCATCGCCGCCATCACCAGCGCGTGGTTGGCGACCACCACTTCCGCTTCCTGGATCTCCCGACGCGCCACAAAGAAGGGGCACTCGCGGTAGTAGTGGCAGTTGCGGTTCAGGCAGCCCACTTTATCGGTGCTCAGGCGTCGCCAGAGATCGTCGCTGATGGCTTTATCGGTGTGATCGCGCAGGCCATCCCACTTGTAGCTGTCGAGATCGGCTTTCAGCGATGCGCAGCGCGTCTGCTCCTCTTTGTTGCCGGGCGTCAGTTCGTCATCAAGAAAGGCCAGCAGATCCTGCTGATTGGGATCGCTGCTGGCGAGCGCGGCAAGATTGCGCGGGCAGACATAGCGCCCGCGGCCAAAGGCGGCGGTAAAGCGTAAATCGGGGATGATTTTGCGCAGCAGCGGCAGATCTTTACTGAAGATCTGATCCTGTAGCGCGACGTTGGCAGTACTGACCACCAGCGTTTTCTGCTCTTCACGGGCAATCGCAATGCCCGGAATAAGGTATGAGAGGGTTTTCCCGACCCCGGTCGGCGCTTCAATCGCCAGATGGCGGCCCTCATCGCCCGCCAGCGTTTTTGCCACGTCAGCAATCATCTGACGCTGCGGCGCGCGGGGAATAAAGTCCGGGATCTGTTGTTGCAACGCCTTATACCAGGCGGCAATTTGCGCTTTTAACGCGGCGGTAAGGGCCATTCGATAACCTGAAGTACTGTATAAACGGCCACTATTGTGGCACTTTTTCGCCCGCAGGGGCGAACGCTTTTTGCCGTTATGGAAGGCTGCTCGTAAATCGCACGTCAGGCAGACGATACTTTTCGCAAAGCCGATCACAAATTGGCAGATCCATTTATGAAACCGCTTCCCGACGCGTTGAACATTTATATGGTCAATGCTAGCTTTTTATCTGCATTACGCTTGTTACCGAATATCGGGCAAAACCTAAATGCAGACTGAGGGGATCAATCCGTCCCTGGCTGTATTTACGTTTTGCCCGTTTTTGTTTGCAGGAGTTGGCGATGCTGGTCAAACAAATATTAAATAATAACGTTGTCAGCGCCCTCGATGAGCACGGCTTTGAGGTAATTCTGACCGGGCGCGGCCTCGGGTTTAATACCCAGAGCGGCGACCGCGTCAATATGGACGCCATCGAGAAGATATTCCACCTGAAAGACTCCCAGCTCTCGGCCCGTTTTAAAGATCTGGTGAGCGAAGTACCGATGGAAATTGTCCAGCTAACGGCGGATATTGTCGCCCTCGCACGCGAAACGTTGCCGCATAAATTAAGCGACGGGCTGTATGTCACCCTTGCCGATCACCTCCATTTTGCCCTCCAGCGCAGTGAAACAGGCGAAAGTTTAGCCAACCCGCTGGAGTGGGAAGTGCGCCACTTTTACACCGACGAGTATGCCATTGGCCGCCAGGCACTGGGTATGGTGGTGGCACGCACCGGCACGCTGTTACCGGACAGCGAAGCGTGCAGTATCGCCCTGCATATTGTGAACGCCGGGCTAAACGATACGATGGGAAAAACCACGCAGATCACCCGGCTTATTTATCAGCTGCAAAATATCGTCAGATACTTTTTTACCCTGCCGCCCGATGAGCACACCCTCAATTACCAGCGCTTTATTACCCACTTAAAATTTTTCGCGCAGCGGGTGATTGCCGGGGAGGTATTAAACAACGATGACGAGGAGTTATTTGCCATGGTTGAGCGCCGCTACCAGACAACGCTGAAGTGCGTTAATGCCATCAGCGAGTTTGTCGGCAAACATTATCACCACACCATGAGCAACTCCGAGAAGCTTTATCTGACCGTGCATATCGAAAACGTGGTGCAGCGGTCGGCGTAATTCACCCGGCAGTCAGAGCTGCCTGCGGCGTGAAAAAATGAATTCCATCCAGGCTTGTTACTGTTAAATCAGGCAAACCCCAGAGGAAACAAGGTATCGGCCGAGGCCGGTGTTTGTTGATGACGCCAGAAAATCGGGCGTCTGTCTGGAGGAATGAGTATGAACTACCCGCAAACCGCGCAGAAGATCATTGCGCATATTGGCGGCAAGGAGAATATCCTGTCGCTGTTTCACTGCATCACCCGCCTGCGTTTTCTCCTTCATGACCATGACAAGGTCGACCGCGCGGCGCTGGAAGCGCTGGATGGCGTGATCGGCGTGAATATCTCTGGCGATCAGTACCAGCTGATTATCGGGAATGAGGTCGCCCCACTCTGTGAAGCGCTGCTCGCACAGCTTCCTGGCGTCTCTTCCAGCGCCAGCAGCAGCAAACGGCGTAACCCGGTGTCGGTGGTGCTGGAGGTGTTATCAAGCATCTTCTCACCGATCATTCCGGCAATTGCCGGGGCCGGGATCCTTAAAGGGGTGCTGGCACTGATGGTCGCCATGCAGTGGCTTCAGACCAGCAACCAGACCTACCAGATCCTGCTCGCCATCAGCGACGGCGTCTTCTACTTTATGCCGCTGGCGCTGGCTTTCAGCGCCGGGAATAAGTTTGGTGCCAACCCCTACGTCGCCGTGGCGCTCGCCGCCACCCTCTTCCACCCGGCGATCCAGACGCTGTTTAAATCCGGCGCGCCGGTGAGCTTTCTCGGCCTGCCGGTGCCGACGGTCAATTACGCCTCGACGGTGATCCCGATTCTGCTGGCGGTGTGGCTGTTAAGCCGGGTGGAGAAGCTGATTGACCGCATCATGCCCGGCGTGCTGAAAACGATGTTTGTGCCGCTGCTGAGCCTGGTGATTGTCGCGCCGATTACGCTGATGGTTATCGGGCCGCTCGGTATTTTCGCCGGCAATACGCTCTCCGGCGGCATTATCTGGCTGGTGGAAAACATGGGCATCGTTGCGGGCGTGGTGGTCGGCGGCACGCTGTCGATGATCATCATCACCGGCATGCACTATGTGCTGGTGCCCATCATGATTAACAACATCAGCACCATGGGTTTCGACCCGTTCAAAATCCTCTTTTATGTCGCCAACCTCGGCCAGGCGGGCGCGGCTTTCGGCGTGTTTATCCGCGCACGGGATAAGAAGCTGAAATCGCTGGCGCTCTCCACCAGCTTCAGCGCGATGATGGGCATCACCGAACCGGCGATGTACGGCGTCAATATCCGCTACAAACGCCCCTTTGCCGCCGCGCTGCTGGGCGGCGCGATTGGCGGCGGCTTTGCGATGGCGATGGGGGTGAAAACCTACGCCTTTGCCCTCAGCGGCTTGCCCGGCCTGCCTGCGCTGGTCGGCCCGACCTTTCTCTGGGCGATTGTCAGTATCGCGCTCTCCTTTATCTCTGCCGCCGTGCTGACGGTGATCCTCGGTTTCGAAGAGAAGGTGGTCGCAGGCGTCAGCCCGATGAAAATCGCACGCGAGGAGGAGCGACTCTTCGCCCCGGTTAGCGGCACGCTGAAAGCCCTCAATACCCTGAGTGACCCGGTCTTTGCCGATGAGATTTTCGGCAAGGGACTGGCCATCGACCCGAGCAACGGCGAGCTACGTTCGCCGGTCAACGGCAAGGTGGAATCGCTGTTTGAAACCCACCACGCACTGGCGCTGGAGAGCGATACCGGCGCCGAAATCCTCATCCATATCGGTATCGACACGGTGAAACTCGGCGGTAAGCACTTCACCAGCCATATCGAGGCCGGGCAGAACGTAGAGGTGGGCGATCTGCTGGTCAGCTTCGATCTCGCTGCGCTGCGGGCGGCGGGGATCGATCCGAGCGTGATCGTGGTGGTCACCAACAGCGAACAGTACGGCGATATCAGCCCGGTGAAAACAGATGGCGATGTCGCCAGCCGGGACGCATTTCTCACATTGACCGCAAGCGCGGCCTAAGGAGCACACCAGTGGCTTATTCGAAATCATTTCCGGAAGGGTTTTTATGGGGCGGCGCAACGGCGGCAAACCAGCTTGAAGGGGCATGGAACGTCGACGGCAAAGGGCTCTCCGTCTCCGATGTCTACACCTTCGATATCAACACGCCGCGCGAGCGCTGGCTCGATCAGTGGCTCGGCATGACCCACGCGCAGGTGCGCGAAGCGCAGGATCCGGAGAGCAAAAAGTACTACCCGAAGCGCAAAGGCAACGACTTCTACCACCACTTTAAAGAGGATATCGCGCTGTTTGCCGGTATGGGCTTTAAGTGTTTTCGTATGTCGATTGCCTGGACGCGCATCTTCCCGCGCGGGGATGAGACCACGCCCAACGAAGCAGGGCTGGCGTTTTATGACGAAGTGTTCGACACGCTGCTCGAGCACGGCATCGAGCCGATTGTCTCGCTCTCCCACTATGAAATGCCGCTGGCGCTGGTCACCGATTACGGCGGCTGGCCGAACCGCCAGCTGGTCGATTTCTATGTCCGCTTCGCCACTACCGTCTTTACGCGTTATCGCAAAAAGGTGAAGTACTGGATGACCTTTAACGAGATTAACTGCGTGAAGCACCACCCCTATGTCAGCGTCGGGGTGATTGAGGAGGACAACCCGCATCTTGAGCAGGATAAGTACCAGGGCGCGCACCACCAGTTTGTCGCCAGCGCGCTCGCTACCAAAGCGTGCCACGCCATTATTCCCGGCTCGCAGATGGGCTGCATGATCAGCTACCAGATGCTCTACCCGCACACCTGCCACCCGGATGATTTGCAGGCCTGCGAAGAGATGCAGCGCGTGTCGCTCTTCTTCAGCGACGTGCAGGCGCGCGGCTACTACCCCGCCTACACCGATCGTATGCTGGCGGAAAAAGGGGTGACGCTGCAAAAAGTGGTTGGCGATGATGAGATCCTGCGCCAGCACCCGGTCGATTTCGTTTCGTTCAGTTACTACATGTCGAGCACCGTCAGCGCCAACCCGGCATTGCATGACGGCGCAGAAGGCAACCTGATCACCGGCGGCATTCGTAACCCCCATCTCACGACCAGCGAATGGGGCTGGCAGATCGATCCGAAAGGGCTGCGGCTGGCGCTCAATCAGCTCTATGACCGCTACCAGAAGCCGCTGTTTATTGCCGAAAACGGCCTCGGCGCAGTAGATACCGTTAATCCGGATGGCTCCATCGAAGACGATTACCGTATCGACTACCTGCGCCAGCACGTGGTGCAGATGCAGGAGGCGATTGCCGACGGCGTTGATCTCTTTGGTTACACCTGGTGGGGGCCGATTGATGTGGTCAGCGCCGGGACGGCGCAAATCTCCAAGCGGTACGGCTTTATCTATGTCGATCAGGACGATATGGGCAACGGCAGCCAGGCGCGCTCGCTGAAGAAAAGCTACCACTGGTACAAAAAACTGATCGCCTCGAATGGCGAAGACTTAGCGGATTAAGGAGCGGATATGTCTGTTTTTCCGAACGACTTTTTATGGGGCGGCGCGATTGCCGCTAATCAGGCGGAAGGCGCGTGGGACGAAGATGGCAAAGGGCCCTCTATCGCCGACGTGGTGCGCGGCGGTATCGCTTCTGGTAAACATGATGCGGTGATTGACCCAAATCTTTATTACGCCAGCCACCAGGCGGTCGACTTTTACCATCACTACAAAGAGGATGTGGCGCTCTTCGCCGAGATGGGCTTCAAATGCTTTCGCACCTCGATTGCCTGGTCGCGCATCTTCCCGCGCGGGGATGAGACCACGCCCAACGAGGCGGGGCTGCAATTTTACGACAACCTGTTTGATGAGCTGCTGAAGTACGGCATTGAGCCGGTGATCACACTTTCCCATTACGAAACGCCGCTGGCGCTCTATCAGGAGTATGGCGGCTGGAAAAACCGCCAGCTTATCGACTTCTTCACCCGCTACTGCGAAACGGTATTCCGCCGTTATCAGGGCAAGGTCAAATACTGGATGACCTTTAATGAGCTGAACAACATGAACCGCATGCCGTTCGCCACCGGCGCGGTGGATGTCGATGCCAGCCCGCAGGAGATTTGGCAGGCGAACCACCACCAGTTCGTTGCCAATGCGCTGGCGAACAAGCTCTGCCACGGGATCATGCCCAATGCGCTTATCGGCTGTATGTTGTCGCTGAGCACCGTCTACCCGGCGAGCTGCAACCCGGAGGATATCTTCTCGACCATGCAGCTGCGCCGCCGCTCGCTGCTCTTCTCCGACGTGATGATGCTGGGCGAATACCCGGCGTACGCTAAACGGCTGCTGAACGATCTGGGGGTGAAGCTGGAGACGGCAGAGGGCGATATGCAGCTGCTTAAATCGTATCCTTCTGATTACCTTGGCTTTAGCTACTACCGCAGCGTGCTGCACCAGGCGGGCGGGCAGTTCCGCGTCGATACCGGCGGCACCGCCGGGCTGGATAACCCGTTCCTGGAGAAGACCGAGTGGGGCTGGCCTATCGATCCCCTCGGTTTTCGTATCGTCTGTAATGAGCTGGCGGACCGCTACCGCAAGCCGCTGTTTATTGTTGAAAACGGTTATGGCGGTGTTGATGAGGTGCAGGCCAACGGCGAGATTAATGACCAGGCGCGCATCGATTATGGCCGCCGCCATATTCAGGCGATGGCCGAGGCGATTGCGGATGGCTGCGAGATTATGGGTTACACCTGGTGGGGACCGATTGATATTGTCAGCGCCGGCACCGGCGAGATGAAAAAGCGCTACGGCTTTATCTATGTCGATAAAGACAACGAAGGCAACGGCACGCTCAAGCGCAGCAAAAAGCGCAGCTTTGAGTGGTATCAGCAGGTTATCGCCAGTAATGGAGAGGTGTTGTAGGCCGGATAAGCGTGTAACGCGCCATCCGGCGATCGGTGCGGCACGTTGCCTCGGTGGACGGGGTTCTGTAGGCCGGATAAGGCGCAGCCGCCATCCGGCAATGGGTCTGGCATTTGGCATTGGTGGAAGGGTTCCGTTCACCAGGCGTGGGGGAGTTTCATTAACCTCTTATGCGGTGAACGGGACAAGGGAAGCGGCCGCGCTCCCCTTGTCAATCCCCGCGGCCCCGCGAGGAAATCGGTGCTGCGCACTGCGCTCACCTCCCGCGTGCCTGACTGCGGCCGGCTCGACTCGACATCCTGTCTCGGTTCGCCTCTGTCCGCCATCCATGGCGTCCAGACCTTGTCATTCACGCTTCGGTTCGCCGATTTCAGCGGGGGTCAACACCATCGCTGTCATATTGCAGATAAACGTCGCATCGATGTCGCTGTAGGCTCCGTTTTGGTAGGCCGGATAAGGCGTAGCCGCCATCCGGCAATCGGTGCCGCGGGGAGAATGCCGGATGGCGCTCACGCTTATCCGGCCTACGCTGTTTCAGTGAGATCGTGTCAGCGGCACCATAAAAAAACCGCCATCCGGCGTAATGCCCGATGGCGGTTTTGAGTGCCGGATAAACCTACCCGGCCTGAACGGAAACTGATTTACGCGGAAGCGGGTTTGCGCGGACGACGACGGCGTGCGCCGTTGTTTGCCGGTTTCGCTGCACCGCCATCAAGACGGCGATTGCCCACGGGCTTCGCGGCTCCACCTTCCGATTTCGCGGCTGCGCCGTCGTTGCTACGACGCGGATGACGCGCTTTCTGCGTCTCGCCTTCGCTACGGCGCGGTGCGGACTGGCTGCGACCGCCGCCACCGCCCTGCCCGCGTCCACCGCCGCCCTGACGGCCGCCGTTCTGACCACGGCCATTCTGGATCGGCTCCGCTTTGATTGACGGATCCGGCTCATAGCCAGCAACCGCAACACGCGGGATCTCTTTTTTCAGCAGACGCTCAATGTCGCGCAGCAGTTTATGCTCATCGACACAGACCAGCGACAGCGCTTCGCCGGTGGCGGCAGCACGGCCGGTACGGCCGATACGGTGTACGTAATCTTCCGGCACGTTCGGCAACTCATAGTTGACGACATGCGGCAGCTCTTCGATATCGAGGCCGCGCGCGGCGATATCCGTCGCCACCAGCACGCGAATCGAACCGGATTTAAAGTCTGCCAGCGCGCGGGTACGTGCGCCCTGGCTCTTGTTACCGTGGATCGCCGCACTGGTGATGCCATCTTTATTCAGCTGCTCAGCCAGGTGGTTAGCGCCATGCTTGGTACGGGTAAAGACCAGCACCTGCTGCCAGTTACCTTCGCCAATCATCTGCGACAGCAGTTCCCGTTTGCGTTTCTTATCCACAAAGTGAACGTGCTGCGTCACCTGCTCGGAAGCGGTGTTACGGCGCGCAACTTCGATCTCCAGCGGGTTGTGCAGCAGTTTTTCCGCCAGCTGTTTGATCTCATCCGAGAAGGTCGCGGAGAAGAGCAGGTTCTGACGCTTCGCCGGCAGCTTCGACAGCACGCGGCGGATATCGTGGATAAAGCCCATATCCAGCATACGGTCAGCTTCATCCAGCACGAGAATTTCCACGCTGTCGAGCTTCAGGGCGTTTTGGTGTTCGAGATCGAGCAGACGGCCCGGGGTAGCCACCAGGATGTCAACGCCGCCACGCAGTTTCATCATCTGCGGGTTGATGCTGACGCCGCCGAAGACGACCATCGAACGAATATTGAGATACTGGCTATACTCCTGCACGTTCTCACCGACCTGCGCCGCGAGTTCACGGGTTGGGGTCAGGATCAGGGCGCGTACCGGACGGCGGCCTTTCGCGTGAGGCTGGCTCTGCACCAGGCGTTGCAACAGCGGCAGCGTAAAACCGGCGGTTTTACCGGTACCGGTCTGGGCGCTGGCCATCAGATCGCGGCCTTGCAGCACCGCAGGGATCGCCTGCTGTTGAATAGGGGTCGGCTCGAGGTAACCCTGCTCCGCAACTGCGCGCAGGATATCCGGATTCAGGCCAAGGGCATCAAATGACATAACAACTCCGCACCGCCCCGACCTGTCACAGGTGTAGTTTTCGAGGAGATAATAGGTAGACTGATGACAAAAACCACAATGTCATGAAGGTGCGGAGTGTATCAGCTTTTGTGATCCGGCGCATAAAATATCCCACGTCAATGTCTCAGCAAGATATCTTCCCGCTTCATTCTCTGAAAAAGGGATAAATTTAGCCCCCCTCACATTTCCTGCGCAAAAATTGGACAACATTTTTCCGGCGTCGTAGAGTTAATCAATCGATTGATTAATTTTTATAACCCCTATGAATAGCACACCGACCACCAGTAAAGGCGAACAGGCCAAAAATCAGTTAATTGCCGCCGCCCTTGCGCAGTTTGGCGAGTATGGCCTGCATGCCACCACGCGGGATATTGCCGCTCAGGCCGGGCAGAACATCGCCGCGATCCCCTACTACTTCGGCTCGAAAGAGGATCTCTACCTCGCCTGCGCACAGTGGATTGCCGACTTTATCAGCCACCATTTTGCGCCACACGTGCAGGCCGCCGAGGCGCTCTTTGCCGAGCCTGAACCAGACCGCCCGGCGATCCGCGCACTTATCCATCGCGCCAGCAAAGAGATGCTCACGCTGCTGACCCATGATGAAACCCTTAACCTGAGCAAATTTATCTCCCGCGAGCAGCTCTCCCCCACTCGCGCCTATCAGATTGTGCATGAGCAGGTGATCGACCCGATGCACCAGCATTTGACGCGTCTGCTCGCCGCCTACACTGGCCAGGACGCCGACAGCACGCAGATGGTGCTGCATGCCCACGCCTTAATCGGCGAGATCCTCGCCTTCCGCCTGGTGCGGGAAACCATTTTGCTGCGTGCAGGCTGGACGCAGTTCGACGAAGAGAAAACGGAAATGATCTTTCAAGTCATCACCTGCCATATCGATTTTATTTTGCAGGGATTAACGCACAGGAGTCCGGAGTGATGAAAAAGCGTAGCGTTGTGGTGTTACTCAGCGTGGTGCTGCTGGCGATGCTCGCCGGCGGTTGGTACTGGTATCAAAGCAGGCAGGACGACAGCCTGACGCTGTATGGCAATGTCGATATCCGCACCGTTAATTTAAGTTTTCGCGTCGGCGGGCGGCTGGCGGCGTTGCAGGTGGATGAGGGCGACAGCGTACAGGCCGGGCAGAAGCTCGGCGAAATCGACCGCGCGCCTTATGAAAACGCGCTGTTGCAGGCGAAAGCCAACGTCTCTACTGCCGAAGCCAAATATGCGTTAGCCACCGAAGGCTACCGCGCCGAGGAGATTGCCCAGGCGGCCTCCGCCGTGAGCCAGGCGCAGGCGGCGTACGATTACGCGCAGAACTTCTACCAGCGCCAGCAGGGGCTGTGGAAAACAAAAGTGATCTCGGCAAACGATCTGGAGAACGCCCGCTCGGCGCGCGACCAGGCGCAGGCAACGCTCAAATCGGCGCAGGATAAATTGCGCCAGTTCCGCGCCGGTAACCGCCCGCAGGAGATCGCCCAGGCGAAAGCGGGCCTTGAACAGGCGCAGGCCGCACTGGCTCAGGCAGAACTTGATTTGCAGGACACTACACTGGTCGCGCCGAGCAACGGCACAGTGCTGACCCGCGCCGTCGAGCCGGGCAGCATGCTTAACGCTGGCAGCAGCGTGTTAACCCTGTCGCTGACCCGCCCGGTGTGGGTGCGCGCCTATGTCGATGAGCGCAATCTGCACCAGACACGGCCGGGTGCTGAAATCCTGCTCTACACCGATGGCCGCCCGGATAAGCCCTATCACGGCAAAATCGGCTTTGTCTCGCCGACCGCCGAATTTACCCCAAAAACCGTTGAGACCCCGGATCTGCGTACCGACCTGGTCTATCGCCTGCGCATTATCGTCACCGATGCCGATGATAACCTGCGCCAGGGGATGCCGGTGACGCTGCGCTTCGACGACGAGGCGCGTCATGAATGAGCGGACTATTCAGATCGACGGGCTGGTAAAACAGTTCCCCGGCATGGAGAAACCGGCGGTGGCGCGGCTGGATTGTAAAATCGAGGCCGGTTACGTCACCGGGCTGGTCGGCCCGGATGGCGCGGGGAAAACCACGCTGATGCGCATTCTGGCCGGGTTGATGAAGCAGAACGAAGGCCGCGTGCGCGTGCTGGGCCTCGATCCCATCGACAATGACAGCGAGCTGCACGCCGTGCTCGGCTATATGCCGCAGAAATTTGGCCTCTATGAAGATCTGACGGTGATGGAGAACCTGATCCTCTATGCCGATCTGCGCAGCGTCACCGGCGAGAAGCGCCAGCAGATGTTTACCCGCCTGCTTGAGTTTACCTCCCTCGGCCCCTTTACCGAGCGGCTAGCGGGCAAACTCTCTGGCGGTATGAAGCAGAAGCTGGGGCTGGCCTGTACGCTGGTCGGCGATCCGCAGGTGCTGCTGCTTGATGAGCCAGGCGTCGGCGTCGACCCCATTTCGCGGCGTGAGCTGTGGCAGATGGTGCATGAACTGGCGGGCGACGGGATGCTGATCCTCTGGAGTACTTCCTATCTTGATGAAGCGGAGCAGTGCCGCGATGTGCTGCTGATGAACGAGGGCGAGCTGCTCTACCACGGCGAGCCGAAAGCGTTAACCCAGAGCATGGCCGGGCGCAGCTTTCTGCTCACCAGCCGCGATGAGAATAACCGCCGCCTGCTGCGGCGCATTCTCAGGCTGCCACAGGTGAGCGACGGCGTGATCCAGGGGCGCTCGGTGCGCATGATCCTGAAAAAAGGGGCCGATGTGCAGGCGATTCACGCCGCGCCAGAGATGCCGCCGCTGGAGATTGAGGAGACCGCTCCGCGCTTTGAAGATGCTTTTATCGACCTGCTGGGCGGCGCGGGTGCCGCCGAGTCGCCGCTTGGCAAGATCCTGCATTCGGTGAAGGGCGACAGCGAAGAGACGGTGATTGAAGCGAGATCTCTCACCAAAAAATTTGGCGATTTTGCCGCCACCGATGAAGTCAATTTTGCCGTCAAGCGCGGCGAGATCTTTGGCCTGCTCGGCCCGAACGGCGCGGGCAAATCCACCACCTTTAAGATGATGTGCGGCCTGCTGGTGCCGACCGCCGGTCAGGCGCTGGTGCTGAATATGGATCTCAAGGTCAGCTCCGGCAAAGCGCGTCAGCGCCTCGGCTATATGGCGCAGAAGTTCTCCCTCTACGGCAACCTGACCGTGGAGCAGAACCTGCGCTTCTTCTCCGGCGTGTATGGACTGCGCGGCAGCGCGCAGCGGGAGAAGATGGCGCGGATGAGCGAAGCGTTTGGCCTGGAGACCATTGCCCGCCACGCCACCGATCAACTGCCGCTCGGCTATAAGCAGCGCCTGGCGCTGGCCTGCTCGCTGATGCACGAGCCGGACATTCTTTTTCTCGATGAACCCACCTCCGGCGTCGATCCCCTCACCCGCCGCGAGTTCTGGCTGCATATCAACAGTATGGTGGAGAAAGGGGTGACGGTGATGGTCACCACCCACTTTATGGATGAGGCGGAGTATTGCGACCGCATCGGGCTGGTCTACCGCGGCAAACTGATTGCCAGCGGCACGCCGGACGAGCTGAAAGCGCAGACCGCCGATGACAACCACCCGGACCCGACAATGGAGCATGCGTTTATCACGCTGATCCAGAACTGGGATAAGGAGCATAGCAATGCGCGTTAACGCCCTCTCCTGGCGGCGCGTGCGGGCGCTGTGCGTCAAAGAGACGCGGCAGATCGTGCGTGACCCGAGCAGCTGGCTGATTGCGGTGGTGATCCCGCTGCTGCTGCTGTTTATTTTTGGCTACGGCATCAACCTCGACTCCAGCAAGCTGCGCGTCGGCGTGCTACTTGAGCAGCGCAGCGATGAGGCGCTCGATTTTACCCACGCGCTCACCGGCTCGCCCTATATTGATGCCACCATCAGCAGCGATCGCCAGCAGTTGATCGAGATGATGCAGGCCGGGCGCATCCGCGGCCTGGTGGTGATTCCGGTCAACTTCGATGCCCAGATGGCAAGGCCTGGCGAGGAGGCACCGATTCAGGTGATCACCGACGGCAGCGAACCGAATACCGCCAACTTTGTGCAGGGCTATCTACAAGGGATCTGGCAACTCTGGCAGGCGCAGCGCGCGGAAGATCGCGGCGAGACGTTCACGCCGCTAATCGATGTGCAGACGCGCTACTGGTTCAACCCGGCGGCCATCAGCCAGCACTTTATTATTCCCGGCGCGGTGACCATTATCATGACGGTGATTGGCGCGATCCTTACCTCGCTGGTGGTGGCGCGCGAATGGGAGCGCGGCACCATGGAGGCGCTGCTCTCCACCGAAATCACCCGCGCCGAGCTGCTGCTCTGTAAGCTTATTCCCTACTACTTTCTCGGCATGCTGGCGATGCTGCTCTGTATGCTGGTGTCGGTCTTTATTCTTGGTGTGCCTTATCGCGGCTCGCTGCTGATCCTCTTCCTGCTCAGCAGCCTGTTTCTGCTCAGCACGCTCGGCATGGGGCTTTTAATCTCCACCACCACGCGCAACCAGTTTAACGCCGCGCAGGTGGCGCTGAACGCCGCGTTTCTGCCGTCAATTATGCTCTCTGGCTTTATCTTTCAGATCGACAGTATGCCGGCGATTATTCGTGCGGTGACCTATATCATCCCGGCGCGTTACTTCGTCAGCACGCTGCAAAGCCTCTTTCTCGCGGGCAATATTCCGCTGGTATTGACCATTAATATGCTGTTTTTGGTGGCCTCCGCCGTGATGTTTATCGGCTTAACGTGGCTGAAAACCAAACGCAGGCTGGATTAAGGAGAAGCCATGTTTCACCGTTTATGGACGCTGATCCGCAAAGAGTTGCAGTCCCTGCTGCGCGAGCCGCAAACCCGCGCCATTTTGATTCTGCCGGTGATTTTTCAGGTGCTGCTCTTCCCGTTTGCCGCCACCCTTGAGGTGACCAACGCCACTATTGCTATCTATAACGAAGACAACGGCAGGCACGCGGTGGAGCTGACCCAGCGCTTTGCCCGCGCCAAGGCCTTTACCAATGTGCTGCTGCTGCACAGCCCGCAGGAAATTCGCCCGACGCTGGATACGCAAAAAGCGCTGCTGCTGGTGCGCTTCCCGGCCGATTTTTCCCGCGATCTCGACAGCGGCAAACCGGCGCAGATGCAGTTGATTCTCGACGGGCGTAACTCCAACAGCGCGCAGATCGCCGCCAACTATCTGCAGCAGGTGGTGAAGGATTATCAGCAGGAGCTGCTGGCCGGGCAGCCGACGCCGAACAACAGCGAGCTGGTGGTGCGTAACTGGTACAACCCGAATCTCGATTACAAATGGTTTATCGTGCCGTCGCTGGTAGCGATGATCACCACCATCGGCGTGATGATTGTCACCTCGCTGTCGGTGGCGCGCGAGCGGGAACAGGGCACCTTCGATCAGCTGTTGGTCTCGCCGCTCGCCACCTGGCAGATCTTTATTGGCAAAGCGGTTCCTGCGCTGATTGTCGCCGCGTTTCAGGCGACGATTGTGCTGCTGTTCGGCATTCTGGCTTACCAGATCCCGTTTGCCGGATCGCTACTGCTCTTCTACTTCGCGATGCTGGTTTACGGCCTGTCGCTGGTCGGATTTGGGCTACTGATCTCGTCGTTTTGCGAAACACAGCAGCAGGCGTTTATCGGGGTGTTTGTCTTTATGATGCCGGCGATCCTGCTCTCGGGTTACGTTTCGCCGGTGGAGAACATGCCGGTGTGGTTGCAGGACTTAACCTGGATTAACCCGATCCGTCACTTTACCGATATCACCAAGCAGATCTATTTGAAGGATGCCAGTCTGGAGATTATCTGGGGAAGCCTGTGGCCGCTGATAGTGATTGCCCTGTCAACGGGCACCGCGGCCTACGCCATGTTTCGTCGTCACACGACCTAGCCGTTTCTCTTTGGTTAAGAGTGAGACCACCGCCGGGCCGCCAAGGATCGCCAGCCCGGCAAGCGCCAGCAGATAATTATTTTGCAGCACCCGCGAGAGCAGCCAGATGGCAATAAGGGATGCGCCAAAATACCAGGTGGTGGTTAGCTCTTCGAGCACATCGCCGATGCCGCGCCAGCCGGCGTCATGATGGCGCTGGAAAAAGAGCATCAGCAGCACGGTGACGCCATAAAGCACGCACAGCCCCAGCCCCACGTGCACCAGCCTGCCGCTCATCCAGCCCATCACCAGTATCGCCACAATCATCAAATGCAACATAATCTGCCAGCAACTCAGGCCTGTTGCGACACGAACACGTTGTTGCCACTTCATGGCATCTCTCCGCAAGGATTTTACTCTTGTAGAAGAGTACCCCGATCTACGGAAAATTCTGTAACCCCGGCTTTTTTTGTGACAGGGACTACAATTTATTTCTATACAGGAGAGTGATGCTGGCAGGAGATTTATGACCCAACACGCGCGACCATTTTCATTAAAAGTATTGACGATTAACACACACAAAGGCTTTACCACCTTCAACCGGCGCTTTATTTTACCCGAGTTGCGCGATGCCGTGCGCCTGGTGAGCGCCGATATCGTCTGCCTGCAAGAGGTGATGGGCGCCCACGAAGTGCACCCGCTGCGCGTTGAGAACTGGCCCGATACCACCCATTACGAATTTATCGCCGATACCATGTGGAGCGACTTCGCTTACGGGCGCAATGCGGTCTATCCTGAAGGGCACCACGGCAATGCGGTGCTCTCCCGCTATCCGATTGAACACTACGAAAACCTTGACGTCTCAGTAGACGGCAGCGAAAAACGCGGCCTGCTCTACTGCCGGATTGTGCCCCCCGATTATGGCGGCGCGGTGCACGTCCTCAGCGTTCATCTTGGACTGAAAGAGGCGCACCGACAGGCGCAGCTCAAAATGCTGGCGGAGTGGGTTAACTCTCTGCCGGAAGGCGAACCGGTGCTGGTGGCGGGTGATTTCAACGACTGGCGGCAAAAAGCCAACCAGCCGCTTAAAGCGCAGGCCGGGCTTGAGGAGATCTTCACCCGCGCGCACGGTCGCCCGGCGCGCACCTTCCCGGTCAGCCTGCCTTTACTGCGCCTCGACAGAATTTATGTCAAAAACGCCAGCGCCAGTGCGCCTACCGCGCTGCCGCTGCGCAACTGGCGTCATCTGTCCGATCATGCCCCCCTGAGTGCGGAGATCCATTTATGAAATGTAGCTGGCGGGACGGTAACCGCATCCAGTTGCTGGAAAATGGTGATAACTACTATCCGGCGCTCTACGATGCGATTGATAACGCGCAACAGAAAATTATTCTCGAAACCTTTATCTGGTTTGAAGACAAAGTGGGTAAAGAGCTGCACAGCGTGCTGCTACGCGCCGCCCAGCGCGGCGTCAGTATTGAGGTGCTGCTTGACGGCTACGGTTCGCCCGATTTAAGCGAATCGTTTGTCAGCACCCTCACCTCGGCGGGGGTGATTTTCCGCTACTACGATCCGCGCCCACCGCTGCTCGGCATGCGTACCAACGTCTTCCGTCGTATGCACCGCAAAATTGTGGTGATCGATAACACCGTCGCCTTTGTCGGCGGGATTAACTACTCGGCCGAACACCTCTCCGATTATGGCCCCGAGGCGAAGCAGGATTACGCCGTGCGGGTCGAAGGGCCAATTGTCGAAGATATTCTGCAATTTGAGCTGGAAAACCTGCCCGATAACGCCCCGGCGAAACGCTGGTGGCAGCGCCGCCGTCATCGCCCGGAAGAGAACCGTAAACCGGGCGAAGCGCAGGCGCTGTTTGTCTGGCGTGATAATGACGACCATCGCGACGATATTGAACGTCACTACCTGAAGATGCTGGCTAACGCCCGACGGGAAGTGATTATCGCCAATGCCTACTTCTTCCCCGGCTACCGGCTTTTGCACGCGATGCGTAACGCTGCCCGTCGCGGCGTTACCGTGAAGCTGATTGTGCAGGGCGAGCCGGATATGCCGATTGTCAAAGTGGGCGCGGAGCTGCTCTATAACTACCTGCTGAAAGGCGGCGTGAAGGTGTATGAGTATCGCCGCCGTCCGCTGCACGGCAAAGTGGCGCTGATGGACGATCACTGGGCGACCGTTGGCTCCAGTAACCTTGACCCGTTAAGCCTGTCACTCAATCTCGAAGCGAACCTGATTATTCACGATCGCGAGTTCAACCAGACGCTGCGCGATAACCTGCAAAAGATTATTGAGCAGGATTGTAAGCAGGTGGATGAGTCGATGGCGCCGAAGCGCACCTGGTGGAATCTCGGAAAAAGCGTGGTGGTGTTCCACTTCTTACGCCACTTCCCGGCGCTGGTCGGCTGGTTACCGGCGCATACCCCTAAACTGGCTGAAGTGGGGCCGCCGGTACAGCCGGAGATGGAAACCCAGGACAGAAACGAAGCACAGCACTCGGGAGCAAAACCCTGATGTCAACATCACATCCGCGCTGGCGGTTGGCTAAAAAAATCCTCACGGTGATCTTTTTTATCGCCGTTATTGTTCTGCTGGTGCTCTACGCGCAGAAGGTGAACTGGGAAGATGTCTGGAAGGTCATTCGTGATTACAACCGCACCGCTCTGCTGAGCGCGGTGGCGCTGGTGATCCTCAGCTACGTGCTGTATGGCTTTTACGATCTGCTCGGCCGCGCCTACTGCGGCCATAAGCTCGCGAAGCGCCAGGTGATGCTGGTGTCGTTTATCTGTTACGCCTTTAACCTGACGCTCAGCACCTGGGTTGGCGGGATTGGCATGCGCTATCGCCTCTATTCGCGGCTTGGGCTGCCGGGCAGCACCATTACGCGCATCTTCTCGCTCAGTATCACCACTAACTGGCTGGGCTATATTCTGCTCGGCGGGCTAATCTTTACCTTTGGCGTGGTGGAGATCCCGGCGCACTGGTATATCGACGCCTCGACGCTGCGCATTGTCGGCGTGGTGCTGCTGTTGATTATCGCCGTCTACCTGTGGGGCTGCGCGTTTGCGAAACGCCGTCACGTCACCATCAAAGGTCACAAGCTGGTGCTGCCGTCGTGGAAGTTTGCCGTTGCGCAGATGGTGATCTCCAGCGCTAACTGGATTGCGATGGGGGCGATTATCTGGATCCTGCTCGGCATGCGCGCCGACTTCTTCTTTGTGCTTGGGGTGCTGCTGGTCAGCAGTATCGCCGGGGTGATTGTGCATATCCCGGCGGGCATCGGCGTGCTGGAAGCGGTGTTTATCGCCCTGCTCGCCAGCGAGCATGTATCGCAGGGGATTATTATCGCCGCCCTGCTCGCCTACCGGGTGCTCTACTACTTCCTGCCGCTGCTGCTGGCGCTGATTGGTTATCTGCTGCTGGAGAGCCGCGCCAAGAAGTTGCGGGCGAAAAACGAGAAGGCGATGGCGCAACAGTGATTGTGCCGTCCCATGAAACGACGTAGGCCGGATAAGCGTGTAACGCGCCATCCGGCATCCTCTCCGCGGCACCGATTGCCGGATGGCGGCTACGCCTTATCCGGCCTACGCGGTTTCAGCAGCAACGGTTTTTCATTCGACACCTATCTTACAGCGACGGTGTTGATCCCCGCTGAAATCGGCGAACCGAAGCGTGAATGACAAGGTCTGGACGCCATGGATGGCGGACAGAGGCGAACCGAGACAGGATGTCGAGTCGAGCCGGCCGCAGTCAGGCACGCGGGAGGTGAGCGCAGTGCGCAGCACCGATTTCCTCGCGGGGCCGCGGGGATTGACAAGGGGGGAGCGGTCCCCCCCTTGTCCCGTTCACCGCATAAGAGATTAATGAAACTCCCCAATCTCTGGTGAACGGAACCATTCCACCAATCCCACATGAAAACCCATTGCTGCCGTATTGCAGATAAAAACCGCACCAGTATCGCTGAAAGCACGTTTTGGTAGGCCGGATAAGGCATAGCCGCCATCCGGCAATCGGTGCCGCGGTGATAATGCCGGATGGCGCGTAAACGCTTATCCGGCCTACGCGTTTTCAGCGGCTCGATACACGTAGGCCGGATAAGGCGCAGCCGCCATCCGGCAATCGGTGCTTTAGCGCGACGCGCTGGATGATCCTGATGAAACCAGAAACATCAGCGTTTGGAGTATGTCGAGAAACGCGTTCGCCGCGCCGAGCCAGATGCTGAGCGCCCCGCGGGTTGCGCAGTGCTGCACCGTGACAAACTGCTGGCGGTAAAGCCCACGCGCGCTGTCGAGCATCTCTGGGCTTTTGCGCGCACTCACAACGCTAAACAGCACTACCAGAAAGAGGCTCGCGCACCACTGCGCCGTGTCGCCCTCCCGCGCCAGATTAATCACCACGGCAAGCACGCCGCCCGCGGCAGCCAGCAGCCAGTAAAAACGCCCGTTGCGCAGCCGCTCACCATAAAGATGTGCAATCAGAGCGCCGAGGGCGAACATCCCGCCGGTCACGCCGTAGAGCACCAGACAGAGTTGCAGCGGAAAGAGGCTCGCAGCCAGCAGGCCGCCGATAACGCTCAGCAGCACCAGCGCGCTGATGGCGTGCAACGTCTGCATGCGCTCAAACAGCATGGTGAGCGCGAAAAGGGTGATAAACCAGAGGATCACCAGCAGCACGATGATCGCGCTGTGTTCAGTAAACTGTGGCAGCGCCAGCAGATCGAGCACCAGCCAGCAGACTGCCGCGCTGAGCGCCATGCCTGCCGCCAGCCACAAACAGGCCTTTACCAGTAACTCAACGGGCGTGACCTGCACCGGGGCTATCCAGCCAAAAATTCTCACCGATCCTCCATGAAAAGGGCAAAAAAATCCCGGCCGCAGCCGGGATGGGGTATCGCGTCGCTTAACGGCGGTTGCCGAAGATACGCAGCAGCATCAGGAACAGGTTGATAAAGTCGAGGTAGAGCGTTAACGCGCCCAGAATCGAATATCTGCGCAGCTCGGCGCTGTTGCTGACATCAATCTGCTCACCGATCCCTTTCAGCTTCTGCGTGTCATAAGCGGTCAGGCCGACGAAGACGATCACACCGATATAGGTGATGACCCACATCAGCGCTTCGCTCTTCAGCCAGAAGTTGACCAGCGAGGCGAGCACAATCCCAATCAGCCCCATAAACAGCATATTGCCGAAGCCGCTGAGATCGCGTTTGGTGGTGTAGCCGTAGAGGCTCATCACGCCAAACATCCCGGCGGTCACCACAAAGGTGGCGGCAATCGACTGCGAGGTATAGACCAGCAGAATGCTGGAGAGCGTCAGGCCGGTGAGCGCCGAATAGAGCATAAACAGGCCGGTCGCCAGCGCGGGGCTCAGTTTATGGATCATGCCGGAGATGACAAACACCAGCGCCAGCTGGGCGATAATCAGCCCGAAGAAGGTAATCTGGCTGGAGAAGACGAAGCTCATGATCGCTTCGCTGCGCGCGGCGTACCATGCGACAAACGCGGTTAACAGCAGACCGCAGGTCATCCAGCCATAGACCTGCGCCATATAGGTTTGCAGCCCGCTACGGCTGCCCTGCACGATAGAATCGGAACGGGGGAAACGGTCCATAATCACTCCTGATTGATGGGTTAACAATGCAGTAAGGTTAACACATCAATCGGCACCCTGCGTGCTACCAGCGTTTCGCTGCCTGCTGATCGCTGTCGCGCGCTTCCACCCAGCGTTCGCCTTCCGGCGTCGCTTCGCGCTTCCAGAACGGCGCGCGGGTTTTCAGGTAGTCCATAATAAACTGCCCGGCCTCAAAAGCGCTGCTGCGGTGCGCGCTCCCCACGCCGACAAAGACAATCTCATCCCCCGGCCAGAGTTCGCCGATGCGGTGATAAACGCTTACCCGCCCGAGCGGCCAGCGGCTACGCGCCTCGTCGACAATCGCGGCCAGCGATTTTTCCGTCATCCCCGGATAGTGCTCAAGGGTTAAGGCGCTGACGCTATCGCCCAGATTGTGGTTGCGCACTTTGCCGGTAAAAGTTACTACCGCGCCATCTTCATCGCGCGCGGCCAGCCAGCTGTACTCTTCGCCGACGTTAAACGCCGCGCGGTCGACACAAATTCGCGTTTCGCTCATCTTAGCCTCCGGTCACCGGCGGGAAAAAGGCCACTTCATCGCCGCTTGCCAGCGGATGATCGAAGCTGACCAGCGTCTGATTCACCGCTGCCAGCAGCTTGCCCTCTTCCAGCGCCAGCGCCCAGCGATCGTCCTGCGAGGCAAGGTGCTGGCGCAGCGCTTCAACGGAGGGAAAAAGCGTCTCAACGTTGAGCGTGTCGCAGCCCACCAGCTCGCGCACCTGCCCGAAAAACAGTACTTTAAGCATCGCTCTCTACCCTGAAATCACCTGATTTGCCGCCGCTTTTCGCCAGCAGGCGCAGCGGGCCAATCACCATATCTTTCTGCACCGCTTTGCACATATCGTAAATCGTCAGTGCGGCGACCGAGGCGGCGGTTAACGCCTCCATCTCGACGCCGGTTTTGCCGCTCAGACGGCAGACGGATTCGATGCGCACGCGGTTATGCTCCGGCTGTGCCTGGAGCAGCACTTCTACTTTGCTCAATAACAGCGGATGGCAGAGCGGGATCAGCTCCCAGGTGCGTTTTGCCGCCTGGATACCGGCGATACGCGCAGTGGCGAAGACATCGCCTTTGTGGTGGCTGCCGTCGACAATCATTGCCAGCGTCTCTGGCAGCATGGTAACAAAGGCTTCGGCGCGCGCTTCGCGCACGGTTTCCGCTTTGGCGGAGACATCCACCATATGCGCTTCGCCGTCGGCGTTAATGTGGGTCAGTTGCGACATAACTTACTTCTTCAAATGGGAGTAAAAATTACACGGGCGCGTACGCGCATCGAGCTGCGGTTCAATGACATTTTCCCACGCGGTGCGGCACGCTTTAGTCGAGCCGGGCATGGCAAAAATCAGCGTCTGGTTGGCGACGCCCGCCAGCGCGCGGGATTGCAGCGTCGAGGTGCCGATCTCTTCAAAGGACAACATGCGAAACAGCTCGCCGAAGCCCTCAATTTCGCGGTCAAACAGCGGCAACAGCGCTTCTGGCGTCTGGTCACCTTCGGTGAAGCCGGTTCCGCCATTGATTAGCACCGCCTGCACCTCATCGCTTGCGATCCACGCCGACACCTGGGCGCGAATGGCGTAGCGGTTCTCTTTAACGATCGCTTTATCAACCACCTGATGTCCGGCATCGTGCGCAGCGTCGCGCAGATAGTGACCGGAAGTGTCATCCTCTTCGCCACGACGGCTGGAGACCGTCAAAATAGCAAGCCTGACCGGGATAAACTCAGCGCTGACCTGGCTCATCTCTCTCTCCTTGCGGCGTTACCCGCCGATATATGAAAGGTTTTGCGTAATGCCCGTATTGCCCTGATGCAGGAAGTGGGTCTGCTTTTTCTGGCTGAGCGCCGTGGCGATACGATCTTCAAGCCTGCCCTGCTCCTCGTCCGCCTGCAGCAGATCGCGCAGATCGACACCGCCATCGCCAAACAGGCAGAGGTGCAGTTTGCCGGTGGAGGAGACGCGCAGGCGGTTGCAACTGGCGCAGAAATCTTTTTCATAGGGCATGATAAGCCCGATTTCGCCTTCGTAATCCGGGTGGCAGAAGACCTGCGCCGGGCCGTCGCTGCGCTGGCGCAGCTGGTGGATCCAGCCGCGTTTAAGCAGCTCGTCGCGCAGCACCATGCCGGAGAGGTGATGTTTGCGGAACAGATCGCTCCCCTCGCCCGTCTCCATCAGTTCAATAAAGCGTAGCTGGATTGGCCGCGTCTGGATCCAGTCAAGGAAGGTATCGAGCTGGTGATGGTTCACGTCGCGCATTAGCACGGTATTGACCTTCACCTTCGAAAATCCGGCGCTAAAGGCGGCGTCGATGCCCGCCATCACCTGGCGAAACTTATCCTGCCCGGTAATGGCGTGAAACTGGCGAGCGTCGAGGCTGTCGACGCTGACGTTGATCGCCGTCAGACCGGCGTCGCGCCACTGGGCAACGTCGCGGGCCATGCGGTAACCGTTGGTGGTGACGGCAATCTGGCGAATGGCGGCATTTTCCCGCACCGCAGCGATGATGTCGGTGAAATCGCGGCGCAGGGAGGGTTCGCCGCCCGTCAGGCGCACTTTTTCCGTGCCCATTGCGCTAAAGGCGCGGGTCACGCGGCGAATTTCATCGAGGCTGAGAAAGCCGTTGTTATTGACGCCGCCGGGCTTGTAGCCATCCGGCAGGCAGTAGGTGCAACGAAAATTGCACACGTCGGTAATCGACAAACGCAAGTAATAGAACTTGCGCGCGAACGCGTCAGTCAGTTGTGAGGCCATGTACACCTTTCCAGATTCGGGAGATGCAGTCATTTCTTCCTGCACCCTGGCAGCGAGAGCTATTGCTCTGCTACGGCCAAAGCACCATATCTTAAGACACAGGTGCAGAGGCTTGAGTGTATCCTCTTCGTCTTTCGGGCTGCATCGGCGTTGGCTGCCTTCGCGCACCCCGGTCACATAGCAATCTATGCTCCCGGGGATTTGCTCAGTTGCTGCCTTGATGCAACCCGAAATACTTTGAGGAGTGTCCTCTCTGTCTTTCGGGCTGCATCGGTGTGAAGCAAGCCAAAATCCATTGAGGAGGGTTATGTTAGGCACGCTAACATGCTCTGGCGATAGTAGCGCGATCGCCCGGCTTTCGCCATTGTGAATATCGTTATATAAAGCACTATATAGCGACATAATCGTGCACAATGGCTACAGAGTACGTGAAAATCGCTTTTTTGCTTTGATATGTGTCATTTTACGCGGTGCGCGGCATCGTCTTTTGGTGGTATTTACGCTAACGTAGCGCGATAAAAAATCATAAGGAACAATTATGCGTAATCGCACCCTCGCCGACCTGGATCGCGTTGTCGCACTCGGCGGCGGGCATGGTCTTGGGCGGGTGATGTCTTCGCTTGCCTCACTGGGATCGCGCCTCACCGGCATTGTCACTACTACCGACAACGGCGGATCAACAGGGCGTATTCGCCGCTCCGAAGGCGGCATCGCCTGGGGCGATATGCGCAACTGCCTCAATCAGTTGATTACTGAACCAAGCGTCGCCTCGGCGATGTTTGAGTACCGTTTTAGCGGCAATGGCGAACTTTCCGGCCATAACCTCGGAAACCTGATGTTAAAGGCGCTCGATCACCTCAGCGTGCGCCCGCTGGAAGCAATTAACATCATTCGCAATTTGTTGAAGGTGGATGCCTTTTTAATCCCGATGTCCGAGCAGCCGGTCGATCTGGTGGCCACGGACAGCGAAGGCAACGTGGTGTATGGCGAGGTCAATATCGACCAACTGCACGCACCGGTGCAGGAGCTGATGCTGTCGCCGAAAGTCCACGCCACCCGCGAAGCGGTGCAGGCGATTGCTGAAGCGGATCTGATCCTGATTGGCCCCGGCAGTTTTTATACCAGCCTGCTGCCGCTGCTTTTGCTTGATGAGTTAGCCCAGGCGCTGCGCCGCACCCCTGCGCCAGTGGTCTATATCGGTAACCTCGGCAAAGAGCTCAGCCCCGCCGCCGCCCGCCTGACGCTGGCGGATAAGCTCTCGATCATGGAGCAGTATATCGGCAAGCGCATTATTGATGCCGCCGTGGTGGGGCCAAAAGTGGACGCCAGCACGGTAACTGACCGGCTGATTATTCAGGAAGAGCTGGAAGCGAGCGATATCCCCTATCGCCACGACCGAGTTCTGCTGCGCAATGCGCTGGAGAAAGCGGTGCAGCAGCTTGGCTGACGCGCGGGCGGGGCAGAATCAGCCCCGCCAAACCCTTTGCTTAATTTCTTAAGGTTGTCTTAAAAAACCCCTGTCAGCATAGCGCTATTCACATTATGGAATTTGGCTATGCGCACGCTTTCGCTCTATCGGCCCTCTTTAAGCCGCCTCTCTCTGCTTACCCTTGCGGCGCTCTATATCGCGCTGGTGCTCAATATTGTCTTTTACCGCCAGGCGTTTGATCTGCTTCCGGTCGACTCGCTGCATAATGCGCTGGTGTTCCTCACCATGCCGCTGGTGGCCTTTAGCGTAATCAACATTGTGCTGACGCTGGCGTCGTTTCTGTGCCTCGACCGGCTGCTGCTGAGCCTGTTTATTCTGCTCTGCGCCGCCGCACAGTACTTTATCTCCACCTTCGGCGTGATTATTGACCGCTCGATGATCACCAATATTCTCGACACCACCGCGGCGGAGAGCTTCGCCCTGATGTCGGGCAAAATGGTGATGACGCTGGTGCTGACCGCCCTGCTGCCGGTGATTATCGCCTGGTGGATCAAGATCAAACCCACCCGCCCCCTGCTGCGTAGCATTACGCTGCGCCTGCTTAGCATGGCGATCTCCGCGCTGATTATCGTTGCCGTGGCGGTGCCGTTTTATAAGGATTACGCCTCGCTGTTTCGCAACAACAAAGAGCTGGTGAAATCACTCGGTCCGTCGAACGCCATTGCCGCCTCGCTCTCCTGGTATGTCCATAACCGTATGGATAACCTGCCGCTGGTGCGCATCGGCGAAGATGCCCACCAACTGCCGCAGATGAAGCGCGGCCCGCGTAAAAACCTCACCATTCTGGTGCTGGGCGAAACCTCGCGCGGGGATGATTTCTCGCTTGGCGGATACGATCGCGAGACCAACCCGCTGCTGAAGCAGGATAATGTTATCTACTTCCCCAACACCACCTCGTGCGGCACCGCGACAGCGGTCTCCGTGCCCTGCATGTTCTCCGGCATGGGCCGCGCCCACTATGACGATCAGCTGGCGCATCACCAGGAGGGGCTGCTTGATGTGGTGCAGCGCGCCGGAATTCAGGTGCTGTGGAATGAGAATGACGGCGGCTGCAAAGGCGCCTGCGACCGCGTGCCGCACCAGGATATGACGCAGTTGAACCTGGCGGATTACTGCATCAAGGGCGAGTGCCAGGATGAGATCCTGTTTCGCGATCTGGCGCGCTATATCGATCAACTGCCGGGTGACGGGCTGATTGTGCTGCACACCATTGGCAGCCATGGCCCGACCTACTACAACCGCTACCCGGCACAGATGCGCAAATTCACCCCCACCTGCGATACCAATGAGATCCAGACCTGTTCCCGCGAGCAACTGGTGAACACCTATGACAACACCATCGTCTATGTGGACTATATTGTTGATAAAGCGATTAAATTACTGCAATCAAAACAGGACAGGTTTACCACCAGCCTGGTTTACCTCTCCGATCATGGCGAATCACTGGGTGAAAATGGCGTTTACCTGCACGGGCTGCCCTACTCCATCGCGCCCGCCACGCAGAAACATGTGCCGCTGCTGATCTGGCTGTCGCCGGATTACCAGACGCGTTACGGCATTAACAGCCAGTGTGTCGCGAAAAATGCTCGGGAGAAGGCCTACTCGCAGGACAACCTCTTCCCGACCATGTTGGGTATACTGGGCGTCAGCACCACGGTCTACCATCCTGAAGACGATATCCTTACGCCGTGCCGGGAGCAGGTGAAATGAAAATTCTGGTGATTGAAGATGATGCGCTGCTGCAACAGGGGTTAATTCTCGCGATGCAGAGTGAAGGCTACGCCTGCGATGGCGTCTCGACCGCCCATGAAGCGGCGCTCTGCCTGGCGGGTGGCCACTACAGCCTGATTGTGCTCGATCTCGGCCTGCCTGATGAAGATGGCCTGCATCTGCTCAACCGGCTACGCAAAGAGAAATATACCCTGCCGGTGCTGATCCTCACCGCCCGCGATACCCTTGACGATCGCGTGGCGGGGCTGGATACCGGCGCGGATGATTACCTGGTGAAACCCTTTGCCCTCGACGAGCTTAACGCCCGCATTCGCGCGCTGCTGCGCCGTCACCACAATCAGGGCGATAACGAGATTGTGCATGGCAACCTGACCTTGAATGTCACCCGCCGCCAGGCGTGGCTGGAGGGGCAGTTGCTGGAGCTGACGCCAAAAGAGTACGCGCTCTTATCGCGCCTGATGCTGAAAGCCGAAAGCCCGGTACACCGCGAGATCCTCTACAACGATATCTACAACTGGGATAACGAGCCGTCGACCAACACGCTGGAGGTGCATATTCACAACCTGCGCGACAAGATTGGCAAGTCGCGCATCCGCACCGTGCGCGGCTTCGGCTATATGCTGGTGGCACCGCAAGAGCGGCCTGAGTGATGGCGATGTTCGATTTTCGTCACTGGAGCCTGCGCCGCCGGCTGCTGCTGACCATTGGCGGCATTCTGCTCTTCTGCCAGCTGGTCAGCGTCTTCTGGCTCTGGCATGAGAGCGAAGAGCAGATCCAGCTGCTGGTGCAGACGGCGATCCACAACCACAACAACCGTAAACATATTGAGCATGAAGTGCGTGAAGCGGTGGCGAGCCTGCTGGTGCCAAGCCTGCTGATAATCGGCCTCGCGCTGCTGCTCTGCATGCAGGCCGTTAAAGCGATCACCCGCCCGCTCTCCGAACTTCAGCAGGAGCTGAATAAGCGCACGCCGAACAATTTGCAGCCTATTACCCTCGATCAGAGCGTCAGCGAAGTGGAGGCGGTCACCTCGGCGATTAACGAGCTGGTCTCGCGCCTGACGTTAACTCTCGATCGTGAACGGCTCTTTACCGCCGATGTAGCCCATGAGCTGCGCACACCGCTTGCCGGGCTGCGTCTGCACCTTGAACTGATGGCAAAAAGCAGCGGTATGCAGGTCGAACCGCTGGTGCAGCGCCTCGATCAGATGACGGAAAATATCGCCCAGTTGCTGCTTTTGGCGCGCGTGGGGCAATCTTTCTCCGCCGGAACCTATCAGCAAGTGACGTTATTAAGCGATGTGGTGCTGCCGATGGAAGAGGAGCTGCGCACCATGCTGGCGGCACGCGATCAGCGCCTGGTCATGCCGGTTGAGGGTGAAGGAATGGCGGTAGCGGGCGATGCGACGCTGCTGCGGCTGCTGGTGCGTAACCTGGTAGAGAATGCCCATCGCTACAGCCCGGTCGGCAGCACGATTACTGTACGGCTGGAGCAGGCGGAAACGCCGGTGCTGGCGGTAGAGGATGAGGGGCAAGGGATTGATGAGAGCCGCAGCGGCGAGCTGAGCAAAGCGTTTGTCAGAATGGACAGCCGTTACGGCGGTGCCGGTCTTGGCTTAAGTATCGTTACGCGTATCGCGCAACTGCATGACGCGCAGTTTTTCCTGCACAATCGGCTGACACAAAGTGGGGTGCGGGCGTGGGTCAAATTCAGCGCGCCCGACCGGGGGACGATCAGTAGCTCAACAGCCAAAAATGGGTAAAACCGAGCACCACTGCCAGCGCGCAGGCGACGGCGAAACACTCACGAACGGTAATTTGTTGCATCACACTCTCCTCCACCAAAACTGAGGAGAGTGTGACAGGGCTATGTTAAGTCAACATTAAGAGGCGACAATAAACAGCTCGCGCAGTTGATGAAGCTGATCGCGCACCTTCGCCGCCTCTTCAAACTCCAGATTCTGCGCATGCTGCATCATCTGCCCTTCCAGCTCATGAATTTTCTGTTGCAGCGCTTTCGGCGTCAGACCCAGATCGGATGCATCTGCCTCAACCGGCGAGCGGGACTTGCCGCGCCCTTTGGCTTTGGTTTTCGCCAGCCCCTGGCCCAGCGCCAGAATATCCACCACTTTCTTGTTGAGTCCCTGCGGCGTAATGCCGTGCTCTTCGTTGTAGCTCTGCTGCTTCTCGCGGCGGCGTTCCGTTTCGCCAATCGCTTTCGCCATCGACGGCGTGATCTTATCGCCGTAGAGGATCGCTTTACCGTTGACGTTACGCGCCGCACGACCAATGGTCTGGATAAGCGATCGTTCGGAGCGCAGGAAGCCCTCTTTATCGGCATCGAGAATGGCGACCAGCGACACTTCCGGCATATCCAGCCCCTCACGCAGCAAGTTGATGCCGACCAGCACATCGAACTCACCAAGACGCAGGTCGCGGATAATCTCCATACGCTCGACGGTGTCGATATCGGAGTGCAGATAGCGCACCTTCGCGCCGTGCTCGACCAGATATTCGGTCAAATCTTCCGCCATGCGTTTGGTCAGGGTAGTTACCAGCACGCGCTCGTTGATCTCGACGCGCTTGCGGATCTCGGACAGCAGATCGTCGACCTGAGTCGCCACCGGGCGCACTTCGATAATCGGATCCAGCAGGCCGGTTGGGCGCACTACCTGATCGATCACCTCTTCGCCCGATTTCTCCAGCTCATAGTTACCCGGCGTCGCGGAGACGTAGATCGTCTGCGGAGCCAGCGCTTCGAACTCTTCAAACTTCATCGGGCGGTTATCGAGCGCCGACGGCAGGCGGAAACCATACTCCACCAGCGTCTCTTTACGCGCCCGGTCGCCGCGATACATGCCGCCGATTTGCGGAATGGTCACGTGGGATTCATCGACCACCAGCAGGCCATCGGCGGGCAGATAGTCAAACAGCGTCGGCGGCGCTTCGCCCGGCCCGCGCCCGGAGAGGTAGCGCGAGTAGTTCTCGATGCCGGAGCAGTAACCCAGCTCGTTCATCATCTCCAGATCGAACTGGGTGCGCTGGGTAATACGCTGCTCTTCCAGCAGCTTATTATTCTCCAGCAGAAACTTCCGCCGCTCCGCCAGCTCGACTTTGATCTCTTCCATCGCCTGCACGATGCGCTCGCGCGGCGTCACGTAGTGGGTTTTTGGGTAGATGGTAAAACGCTGGATCACCGATTCGATATGGCCGGTCAGCGGATCGAAGAGCGACAGGCGCTCAACCTCTTCGTCAAACAGCTCAACGCGCAGCGCCAGGTCGTCCGACTCCGCCGGGAAGATATCAATCACTTCGCCGCGCACGCGGAAGGTGCCGCGCTGGAACGCCTGGTCGTTACGGGTGTACTGCAACTCCGCCAGCCGGCGCAGGATCGCGCGCTGATCGATGATCATGCCATTGGTGAGGTGCAGCATCATCTTCAGGTAGAGGTCAGGATCGCCCAGACCGTAGATGGCAGAGACAGACGCCACCACCACCACATCTCGCCGCTCCAGCAGCGCTTTGGTGGCGGAGAGACGCATCTGCTCGATATGTTCGTTAACCGACGCATCCTTCTCGATAAAGGTGTCCGAGCTGGGTACATAGGCTTCCGGCTGATAGTAATCGTAGTAGGAGACGAAATACTCCACCGCGTTATCCGGGAAGAACTCTTTCATCTCGCCATAGAGCTGCGCGGCCAGCGTCTTGTTGGGTGCCAGCACCATGGTTGGACGCTGCAGATCGGCAATCACATTGGCCACGGTGAACGTCTTCCCTGAACCGGTTACCCCGAGCAACGTCTGGTGCGCGAGCCCGTCTTCCAGCCCTTCCTTGAGGCGACGGATTGCTTCAGGCTGATCGCCGGAGGGGCGAAAAGCGGAATTCAGTTTGAACGGTTTACTCATGAATGGCACCTGATGAGGAGTGGGGCAGGTAAGACAGTTTACTCACCATGCGCATTTTTGCCAACCGAAGATACTGGATGAAAAAACAGTAGCGTGCAAACCGATCTCATCTACCCCAGTGCAAAACATCGCATTGTGGCTGCGATTGGGCAATCGGTAAGCGATTAAACCGCGCGTTAAAGGTTATCCCCAGAACTTTTGCCCTTTTAACATTTGTCAAGGTGATGTTTGACGCTTTTATGGCAGTCGGTGACACTTTTCTTACACCCATTGCTTTTATTTAAATGTTTGATTAAAAAAGAAAATATTAAAAAGACGGGTTTCGCACCAATTCATGCGCAAGCCGCGCCGCCTCTCGCTTGCCGCACGTTTTCTAACTCTAATACACAAGGTTATCCACAGGAATAGTGGATAACTGCCGCCAGCCCGTGCACCCCGCCCCTCGCCAAACTCCCCTTCGGCGTCGAAAAGGGGGAGGGAAAATTTTTTTATCGACTCTTTTCGGCAATTATCAGATAACGATGCGCAAGATCCGCATGGGATCCTTCTCACAATTCCACTATCCGTTGCACCACCACCCGCTGCGGTAAGCACTGGCAAAGTGCAGAATTTTTACCTGGGTTTGCGCGCCATCACGTTTTTTTCGCACGCTTTCTCAGCCGTCTCCGAAAAAAATGCCCTTTTCACGTTCTGGCAAGCCTTTTGCAGTTGACCGTAGTGAAAAGCAGTCATACCTGATGGGAACAAGGAGCGGATCATGTTGAGCTTACATGCGGTGAACCACTATTACGGCGACCAACATACGTTATGGGATATCGATCTGGAGTTAGCCCCCGGCCTCTGCACCTCGCTGGTCGGGCTGCCGGGTATGGGAAAAACCACGCTGGTGAACTGCATTACCGGCTACCTGCCGGTGGAGAGCGGCAGCATGATCTGGCAGGATGCGGGCGCGCCGCCGCGCGATCTGCTGACACTGCAGGCCGAGCACCGCAGCGCGGTCGGTATCGGTTATGTGCCGCAGGACAGGCGCATCTTTTCACAGCTGACGGTGGAGGAGAACCTGCATGTGGCGATGCGTGCCGCCGGTGACGCCGGGCAGAACTTAAGCCGCGAGATCTTCGATCTCTTCCCGGAACTGTATGGGCTGCGCCAGCAGCGTGGTGCGACGCTGTCGGAAGATAACCAGCAGCAGCTGTCGATGGCGCGGGCGCTGGTCACGCGCCCACGGTTGTTGATCCTCGATGAACCGACGCGCGGCCTCGGCCAGGCGTTTATCCATAAGCTGGGGAATTTGATCGTGCGGCTCAATCAGGAGTTTGGTATGTCGATCTTACTGGCGGAGCAGCAGCTGTCGCTGATCCGCCGGGTGGCGGATCGTTTCTGCCTGCTGCACCGTGGGCGGCGCGTGGCCGGGGGCGATATCAGGCAGTTAGATGATCCGCTGCTGGCGCACTGGATGTCGCCGGAGTCAGTACGCTGAGATCGAGATAGTGGCCGGTTGCGGCGGTTTCCGGCGCATCCGCCAGCCACGGGATCTCACCGATCAGCGGCGCGGGCAGCACGCGTTGCAGCGTCGCCATATACTCCTGGTGGCGTTTACCCGGCTTGACCACGTCATTAGCGATCCAGCCTGCCAGCCTTAGCCCTGCCTGCTGTACCGCCTGGGCAGTTAACATTGCGTGGTTGATGCAGCCAAGCTTGACGCCAACCACCAGAATCACCGGCAGGCGCTCCGAGGTGGCCCAGTCGGCAAAGGTCAGCGTCGGCGAGAGCGGCGTAAACCAGCCCCCTGCCCCTTCCACCAGCAGCCAGTCAGCCTGCTGCTCCAGCTGGCGTAAACCGGCCGACATCACTTCCGCCTCTATCGGCTGATTCAGGTCAGCGCTGACAATGTGCGGCGAGGTCGGCTCGGCAAAGGTGTACGGATTAACCGCCTGATAGGTGAGCAGCAAACTGCTGTGGCGCTGCAACGCCAGCGCATCGCTGTTGCGCAGCCCATCGGGCGTCATCTCACTGCCGGAGGCGACCGGTTTATAGCCCGCACTGCGCAGCCTGCGCAGGTTCGCCGCCTGCAACAAGGCGCAGCTCGCCACGGTTTTACCCACTTCGGTATCAGTACCGGTCACAAAATAGCGTTCAGTCACGGGTTATCACTCCCCAAAAAAGTTGATAAGTCAGCGGGAATTTGCCCTGCTGTTGCGGCCAGGCTTCCTGTAAGCGCTGCAATTTGCCGCGCGTCAGCCCCTGCTGGCGACCAGCATGCAGATGGGTGGCACCAATCCCTTTAAGGGATCGCAGGGCGCTGGCGGCATCGGCAAACCACAGGGTGACGGTGTCAATGCCGCAGCGCAGCGGCCAGCCGTTCAGCGCCTGCTCAATCTCCGTCGCGGGCAGGAAGCGGTTAGCGTGGGGCAAGCTGTCCAGCGCGCGCCAGGCCTGATTAAGCTCCGGTAACGAGCCGTCCGCCAGCGTGGTAAAAGCAATATGCCCGCCCGGTTCGGTGACGCGGCGCAGTTCGCCAACGGCCTGGCGCAGATCGTCGCACCACTGCACCGCGAGGTTGCTCCACGCCAGCGAAAAGGTCGCATCCGCCAGCGGCAGCGCTTCGATATCGCCGGTGACGTAACGCGCGGCGCTCTGTTGCTGGCGGGCTTCGGCAAGCATAGCGGGCGAGAGATCGAGTGCCGTAACATCGCAGCCTTGCGCGCGCCAGTAGCGGCTCATCGCGCCTGGCCCGCAGCCGGCGTCAATCACCCGCGCAGGATTAATGTCGCCCAGTTGCGCCAGCAAACAGTCGGCGCTGAGCCGCTGTAACTCATCGTGTCGCGCATAGCTTTGCGCCGCGCGACCAAAGGCGGCGGCTACCGCCTGTTTATTCACCGCCATGCAGCGCCTCCAGCAACCTGTCGATATCCTCCGGCTGATGCGCGGCGGTTAAGGTGAGGCGCAAACGCGCCGTGCCCGGCGGCACCGTTGGCGGGCGGATGGCGGTCGCAAACAGCCCCTGCTGGCGCAGAGTGTGGGCGAGACGCAGCGCGCGGCTGTTGTCGCCAACAATCAGTGGCTGAATGGCGCTATGCGAATTCGTCACCGCCAGATCCAGCCCGCGCACGCCGTCACGAAAACGGCTAATCAGCGCTGCCAGCTGCGCACGGCGCGCGTCGCCTTCAGCAGAGCGGATCACATCGAGCGCGGCGCTGAGCGCCACCGCCTGCGCGGGGGGCATCGCGGTGCTGTAGATAAGATGGCGGGCGAACTGCACCAGGTAGTCGGCAACCGCTTCGCTGCAAAGTACCGCCGCGCCGCTGACGCCAAAACCTTTGCCGAAGGTGACCACCAGAATGTCGGGCTTCACCTTCTGCAAATGGCAACTGCCGCGCCCCTGCTCGCCGAGCACGCCGATGCCGTGGGCATCATCCACCATCAGCCATGCTTTTGCGTGATGCGTGGCCTCAGCAATTGCCGCCAGCGGTGCGCTGTCGCCATCCATGCTAAAAATGCCTTCAGTGACCACCAGCTGCTGTCCGCTGAGCGGTTTGCTCAACAGGCTCGCCAACTGGGCGACATCGTTATGGGCAAAACGGCGCAGCTGTGCCGGGCTTAGGGCAGCCGCTTCCAGCAGCGAGGCGTGGCTCAGCTTATCGGCAACAATGCGATCCTCTTTGCCGGTGAGCGCCGCGATGGTGGCCTGGTTGGCGGCAAAACCGGAGATAAAGAGCAGCGCGCGGTCGTAACCGAGCCACTGCGCCAATTCGCGCTCAAGTTGATGATGCGCAGCCGTATGGCCAACCACATGGCCCGAGCCGCCGCTGCCAACGCCATACTGCGCCGCACCCTGCTGCCAGGCGGCAATCACCTGCGGATGCTGGCTTAAACCGAGGTAGTCATTACTGGCGAAGTTGCAAAAACGCTCGCCCTCAAGGGTTAACCAGCGTCCGGCACCCTGCTCAACGGTGATACGGCGGCGCAGGGCATCTGCCGCGCGGCGTTCGCTGAGCGCGGCTTCGATTCGCTGCTGCCAGCTCATAGGGTCGCCGCGTTGTAATAGTGCTCCGTGTCGGCGTGAAGCAGCTGCTGCTCAATCTCCTGCTGCTGTTCGTTATCGCCATTCAGCACCTGGGTCTGCTGCGGGTTCAGCCCCAGTTTCTGGAACAGAAGCAGATCTTTGTCCTCTTCCGGGTTCGGCGTAGTCAGCAGTTTGCAGCCGTAGAAGATGGAGTTAGCGCCCGCCATAAAGCACATCGCCTGGGTCTGTTCGTTCATCTGCTCGCGTCCTGCCGAGAGGCGAACGTAGGAGGTGGGCATCATGATGCGCGCCACGGCGATGGTGCGAATAAAATCAAAGGCATCGACATCGTCGTTATCCGCCAGCGGCGTGCCTTTCACCTTCACCAGCATGTTGATCGGCACGCTTTCTGGCGGCGTCGGCAGATTGGCGAGTTGCATCAGCAGCCCGGCGCGATCGGTGACGGTTTCACCCAGCCCGACAATGCCGCCGGAGCAGACTTTGATCCCGGCATCGCGCACTTTATCCAGCGTGTCGAGACGCTCCTGATAGGTGCGGGTGGTGATGATGTTGCCGTAAAACTCCGGCGAGGTGTCGAGGTTGTGGTTGTAGTAATCAAGCCCGGCGTGGGCCAGACGCTGCGCCTGGCTCTCATTGAGGGTGCCGAGGGTCATGCAGGCTTCCAGCCCCATCGCTTTCACCCCTTCCACCATCTGCTCCAGGTAGGGCATATCGCGATCGTTCGGGTTTTTCCACGCCGCGCCCATGCAGAAGCGCGTTGAACCGGCGAGCTTCGCTTTGCGCGCCGACTCCAGCACCTGCTCCACCTCCATCAGCCGCTCCGACTCAAGGCCCGTTTTGTAGCGCGCGCTTTGCGGGCAATATTTGCAATCTTCCGGGCAGGCGCCGGTTTTGATCGACAGCAGCGTGCTGACCTGCACCTGGCGCGGGTCAAAATGCTGGCGGTGGATTTGCTGCGCTTCAAAAAGCAGATCCAGCAGTGGTTTTTCAAATAAAGCAGTAACTTGCGACAGTGTCCAGCGTGTGTGGTGAGCCATCTGGCCTCTCCAAAAGTGTGATTAAATCGTTATTCGGTGTAGACTCGTAAACCTAAAACTTTTTAATTTGGTTTACAAGTCGATTATGACCCAGGACGATTTAGCTTTTGATCGCAGCCATATCTGGCACCCCTACACCTCTATGACCGCCCCCCTCCCCGTCTACCCGGTCGCCTCCGCGCAGGGCTGCGAGCTGCATCTCGCCAGCGGCGAACGGCTGGTGGACGGCATGTCATCCTGGTGGGCGGCGATCCACGGTTACGGCCATCCGGCGCTGAACGCGGCGATGAAAACGCAGATCGATGCCGTCTCTCACGTGATGTTTGGCGGCATTACCCATGCGCCCGCCGTGGCGCTGTGCCGCAAACTGGTGGCGATGACGCCCGAGGCGCTGGAGTGCGTGTTTCTCGCCGACTCCGGTTCGGTGGCGGTAGAAGTGGCGATGAAGATGGCGCTGCAATACTGGCAGGCGAAGGGCGAATCGCGGCAGCGCTTCCTCACCTTCCGTAACGGCTACCACGGCGACACGTTCGGTGCGATGTCGGTGTGCGATCCCGACAACTCGATGCACAGTTTGTGGAAGGGTTATCTGCCGGAAAACCTCTTCGCACCTGCGCCGCAGAGCCGTTTTGATGGTGAATGGGATGAGCACGATATGGTGGCGTTTGCCCGCACGCTGGCGGCCCATCGCCATGAGATCGCCGCCGTTATTCTGGAGCCGATTGTGCAGGGCGCGGGCGGCATGCGCATTTATCATCCCGAGTGGCTGAAGCGCATCCGTAAGATGTGCGATCGCGAAGGGATCCTGCTGATCGCCGATGAGATCGCCACCGGCTTTGGCCGCACCGGTAAACTCTTCGCCTGTGAGCATGCGGGTATCACGCCGGATATTCTCTGCCTTGGCAAAGCGCTGACCGGCGGCACTATGACCCTCTCCGCGACGCTGACCACCCGCGTGGTGGCTGAGACCATCAGCAACGGCGAGGCGGGCTGCTTTATGCATGGCCCAACCTTTATGGGCAACCCACTGGCCTGTGCGGCGGCAAGCGCCAGCCTGGAGATTTTGCAGCGCGGCGAGTGGCAGGCGCAGGTCGCCGCTATCGAAGCGCAGCTGAAGGCGGAGCTGGCTCCCGCCGCAGAGGCCGCAAGCGTCGCGGATGTACGCGTACTAGGGGCGATTGGCGTGGTGGAAACGCGCTCGCCGGTGAATATGACGGCGTTGCAGCGCTTCTTTGTCGAGCATGGCGTCTGGATCCGCCCGTTTGGTCGCCTGATCTATCTGATGCCCCCCTATATCATCACCCCGGAGCAGCTGTCGCGCCTGACGCAGGCAGTGAATGCCGCCGTGCTGCGTGCGGACCTCTTCGCCGCCGAGGCGTAAAAGATGCACTACACTTTTGGGTTACTGACCTGAAAAATGGAGGATATATGGCAATTCTGATGGTTCTGACCTCGCATGACACCCTGGGCGACACCGGCAAGAAAACCGGTTTCTGGCTCGAAGAGTTTGCCGCACCCTGGTATATCTTTCAGGATGCAGGCGTAGAGGTGGTGCTCGCCTCTCCGGCGGGGGGACAGCCGCCGCTCGACCCGACCAGCGATGCGCCGGATGCGCAGACGCAGGACACCGAGCGTTTCCGTAAAGATGAAAAAGCGCAGCAGGCGCTGGCAAATACCCTGCCCCTGAGCAGCATCAACATCAGCGATTATGACGCGGTCTTTTTTCCGGGCGGCCATGGCCCGCTGTGGGACCTGGCGGAACACCCGATCTCCATCGATCTGATTGAAAAATATTGGGCGGATGGGAAACCGGTCGCGGCGGTCTGCCACGCACCGGGCGTGCTGCGCCATGTGAAAAAACCGGACGGCACGCCGCTGGTGCAGGGTAAGCGCGTTACCGGTTTTACCAACAGCGAAGAAGAGGCGGTTGGCCTGACGAAAGTGGTGCCGTTCTTAGTGGAAGATTCACTGAAACAGGCAGGCGGGCAGTTCGAGCGCACCGATGACTGGGGCGTCTATGTGGTGACCGACGGCCATCTGGTCACCGGCCAGAACCCGGCCTCCTCTGCGGCAACCGCCGAAGAGTTGTTGAAACTGCTGCACCGCTAAGCAAGGAGGCCATATGAAGTTACTCAGCCATAATTTTCGTGACGGCGAGAAGCTGCCGCTGCGTCACGTGTTTAACGGCATGGGCTATGAGGGCGATAATATTTCGCCCCATCTGACATGGGATGAGGTGCCTGCGGGCACCAAAAGTTTTGTCGTCACCTGCTATGATCCTGACGCGCCCACCGGCTCCGGCTGGTGGCACTGGATTGTGGCGAACCTGCCAGCGGATACCCGTGTGCTGCCGCAGGGTGCCGGATCCGGCAGTGCTGCATTGCCGGAAGGGAGCGTGCAGACGCGCACCGACTTCGGCAGCGCAGGGTATGGCGGCGCGGCACCGCCGAAAGGCGAAACCCACCGCTATATCTTCACCGTTCACGCGCTGGACGTGGAGAAACTGGATGTCGACGAGAACGCCAGCGGGGCAATGGTCGGCTTTAATGTCCATTTTCACACCCTCGGCAGCGCCACTCTCACCGCCCTTTTCAGCTAAAAGCCAGGGATTTACAGCCGATTTAACAAATCGGCTTCCCGTTTCGCTCAACTTAGTATAAAAAAGCAGGCATTACGCTATCCCCTTTAACTTGCATAGTCTGGAGCACCCCTTGAACACATCATCGGTTTCCCGTCTGGCGCTGGCGCTCGCTTTTGGCGTGACACTGACCGCCTGTAGCTCGACGCCGCCCTCTGAGCGTCCCTCTGAACAAACTGCACCGGGCACCTCCTCGCGCCCGATCCTAAGCGTTGATGAAGCGAAAAACTTCACCGCCGATCGCTACTTCACCCCGCTGGCCGCCAACAGCGCCGCGTGGAAACCTTACGCGATCCGCGTGCCGGAAAAAGCAGATTTCGTGGTTGGGCCGGCCGGTACGGCGGGTGTGACTCACACCACCATTCAGGCTGCGGTTGACGCTGCCATCAATAAACACGCCAGCGACCGCCAGTACATTGCGGTGATGCCGGGTGAATATGAAGGCACCGTCTATGTGCCTGCGGCTTCGGGCAGCGTGACCATTTACGGTACCGGTGAGAAAGCGGCGGATGTGAAGATCGGTCAGGCGATCGATTCTGAAATGGATCCGACCAGCTGGCGTCGCCTGGTCAATCCATCGGGCAAATATATGCCGGGCAAACCAGCATGGTATATGTTTGATGCCTGCCAGCGCAGCCGCGCGGCGACCGTGGGCGTGATGTGCTCCGCCGTGGTCTGGTCGCAGAACAACGGCCTGCAACTGCAGAACCTGACTATTCAGAACACGCTCGGCGACAGCGTCGATGCCGGCAACCACCAGGCGGTGGCGCTGCGCAGCGATGGCGATAAAGTGCAGATCAACAACGTCAATATTCTCGGTCGCCAGAACACCTTCTTTGTGACCAACAGCGGTGTGGATAACACTCTGCGCAGCGATCGCCAGACCCGCACACTGGTGACCAATAGCTACCTCGAAGGCGATGTGGATATCGTCTCCGGGCGCGGCGCGGTGGTGTTTGATAACACCGACTTCCGCGTGGTCAACTCGCGTACTCAGCAGGCAGGTTATGTCTTCGCACCGTCGACCCTGTCGAACCTCTATTACGGCTTCCTCGCCGTCAACAGCCGCTTTACCGCCGCCGGAAACGGTGTCGCGCAGCTGGGCCGCTCGCTGGATATCGACAGCAGCACCAACGGCCAGGCCGTGATCCGCGATAGCGTGATTAACGAAGGCTTTAACGTGGCGAAACCGTGGGGCGATGCCGCCATATCAGGCCGCGCCTATGCGGGCAACACCGGCACTGCGGATGATAAAGGCAACATCCAGCGCGATTTGAACGATGCCAAGTTCAACCGCTTCTGGGAGTTCAACAACCGCGGCCTCGGCAGCAAAGTGGTTGCCGAGCCGAAGAAGTAATTCGCATCTGAAAACAAAAAACCTCGCCGCGGCGAGGTTTTTTTATGCCCGGAAATGGGATCCCGGTTATTACAGGGCGTTAATGACTACCCACATCGGGCCCTGGCCCACGGCGTAGCGCGCTTTTTCAGTCAGCAGGCCCTGCGCGCCGCCGATCTCATACAGCGCGATATGATGGGATTTCTGCCCGGCGGCAATCAGGTATTTGCCGCTGTTATCGATATTGAAGCCGCGCGGCTGGGTTTCGGTAGGCTGGAAGCCTTCAACGGCGATAACGCTACCATCTTCCGACACGCTGAAGATAGTCAGGGTGCTGGAGGTGCGGTCGCAGGCATAGAGATGACGGCCATCCGGCGTGATATGGATATCCGCCGCCCAGCGGGTATCGGTAAAGTCCGGCGGCATCATATCCACGGTCTGCACGCACTCGGTCTTGCCGTGCGGATCGCTAAGTTGCCAGACATCGACGCTGCTGTTGAGTTCGTTAACGCAGTAGGCGAAACGCTTATTCGGGTGGAAGGCCATATGGCGCGGGCCGGCGCCCTCGACGGTGGTCACTTCCGACGGCTCCTGCGCGGTCAGCGCGCCCGTTTCACCGAGGCTAAAGAGACAGATGCGATCCTGCTTCAGAGCCGGGACAAACAGCGTGCGGTTGTCCGGGGAAATATTGGCCGAGTGGCACCCTTCCAGCCCCTCTGCAAGATGGACGGTCTCGCCCGGAATGCCATCATTAAGGCGCACAACGCTGACGCTGCCCGCATTGTAGGAGGCGCTAAACAGGAAACGACCGCTGTGATCGGTGGAGATATGGGTTGGGCTACCGGAGAGCGGCGCTTCTGCGGCGTAGCTCAGGGCGCCATCCTCCGGGGAGATACGGTACGCGAGAACGCGAAATTCAGGGCGAACGCCAACGTAGAGGTAACGTTTATCCGGGCTGACAACCATCGGCTGCACCTGGCCTGGCACATCGACAACCTGCACCAGCGTCAGGCTGCCTTCGGAATTCAAACGCCAGACGTGGATCTGCTGACTTTCGGGGCTGGCGGTATAAACGGTCTGTTTCATGAACACTCCTTTCCTCAAATTCTTCTCTGCGTTAAGTAACCAGGATAGCCGTTTTTGCGGCGTGATGCTGAATTTCGCCCTCAGATTTTGCGCATGCGGCGACGGGGTGTACCATCCCCGGACACGAAATTTCACCTTCAACTACGGGAAACGATATGACCTCGCGCGTAATAGCACTCGATTTAGACGGTACGCTTTTAACCCCGAAGAAGACGCTTCTGCCCTCTTCCCTTGAAGCGTTGGCACGCGCAAAAGCCGCCGGGCATCTGCCCATTATCGTGACCGGTCGGCACCATGTCGCTATCCACCCTTTTTATCAGGCACTGGCGCTGGATACACCTGCAATTTGTTGTAATGGCACCTATTTGTATGATTATCATGCAAAAAAGGTGCTCGCCGCCGATCCGCTGCCTGTCAATCAGGCGCAACAACTGATCGCCTTGCTGGAGGAGTACCAGGTGCATGGCCTGATGTATGTCGATAACGCCATGCTGTATGAAAAGCCGACCGGCCATGTGCTGCGCACCACCGCCTGGGCCGAAGCATTGCCGCCCGAGCAGCGCCCGGTGTTTCAACAGGTTGACTCCCTGCGCGCCGCGGCCGCAGAGGTGGAGGCTATCTGGAAATTTGCTCTCACCGATGAAGATACCGGCAAGCTGAAGAACTTTGCTCACCATGTTGAGCAGACGTTAGGGCTGGAGTGCGAATGGTCATGGCACGATCAGGTGGATATCGCCCGTGCCGGTAACAGCAAAGGCAAACGGCTGGCAGAATGGGTCGCCGCGCAGGGCTTATCGATGCAGAATGTCGTGGCCTTTGGCGATAACTATAACGATATCAGTATGCTACAGGCCGCAGGCACCGGTGTGGCAATGGGCAACGCCGACGATGCGGTGAAAGCCCATGCCAATGTGGTGATTGGCGATAACACCGTCGATAGCATCGCCCAATTTATTGATAAAGAGCTGCTCTAATCAGGCGGTAATCGACACGCTTTTGATTTGGCAAGGCGAGGCACCAGACCTCGCCTTTGTATGGCTTAACGATATCGACCTGATGGTGCTGCAATATAGGAGAGTAGTGCAAACCCGAAAGCGCCGAAGCGAATGGGCTCAGAATAGTCGATATCGTAATTGATATGCAGAAAGCCTTTAAGGAACGAAGTGCCATGCACTGCAAGGCAAAACTGTATGGCAGCGATGCCAAAAACGAACAGGGTGTAAAAGATATGGAGAAACCGCGAATTTCTTGTATCTACAAATACTTTTCCGATCAGCAGGACGAAAAGCACCAGCAGTGACACGACGTAATATATAACTTCAGCAACCCATGTGTTGGTATTGAAAATAACAATATCCTCTGCCATCGCCCCTTCTCCTTTGAAATGGTTATATCTTCCGTCTGGCAATAGCTCTTCCTCCCGCTACGCTCGAGCGGCAATTGTGCCATAAGGCATTTCCTGTGTGGAAATCAGAAGATTATGTAATAAAAAAAATGGGGAGATGAAACGGGCGCAACGCCCGTTTTCTGGCTATCAGGCGGTAATCGACACGCTTTTGATTTGGGCATAGAGCCACTGGCCGGGTTTGATACTGAGTTCATCCCGCGCCCAGGGGCTGATGCGCGCCCACAGGGTTCTGCCACCGACATCCAGTTGCACTTCCACCTGCCCGTCGACATCGAAACACTGCACGATTTTGGCGCGCAGAATATTGCGGATGCTGGTATTCATCGGTGGCTGGAGCACCAGCGACACATCAGTGGCCTGAATGCGGATACGCAGCGCGCTTTTCAGCGGCCGCTCGATCTTATTGACCCAGATATGCTGATCGCCCAGCGCCAGCGCGGTCATCGCATAGTGCGGATGGTGTTCCAGCACCAGCACTCTCAGCACGCTGCTCTGCTGCTCCGGCGGCAGCCACGGGTTCATTACGCTGCTGCCCCACACATCTTCGAGGCTGCCAAAGGCTTTTACTTCGCCCGCTTCCAGCACCATCACTTTATCTGCCAGATGCAGGATCTCATCCAGCGAGTGGCTGACGTAGAGCATCGGGATATTGATCTCCTGCGCCAGTCGTTGCAGGTAGGGCAGCAGTTCGCGCTTGCGCGGAATATCCAGCGACGCCAGCGGCTCATCCAGCAGCATTAGTTCTGGCGCGGTCAATAACGCGCGACCAATCGCCACACGCTGCTTTTCACCGCCGGAGAGGCCACCGGGCAGCCGGTCGAGCAGCGGCTCAATGCCGAGCAGCGTTACCAGTTTGTCAAACTGCGCGGCCATCGATTTCGCCATGCCGTAGCGCAGATTGCCGCGCACGCTGTAGTGTGGAAAGAGGCGCGCATCCTGAAAGACATAGCCGACGCGGCGCTTTTCGGGCGGCAGGCACACTTTGCGTTCGGTATCGAACAGCACGCGGTCGTTAAGCACGATGCGGCCTTCTTGCGGCTGCGTCAGGCCGCCAATGGCATTAATCAGTGAAGTTTTTCCCGCGCCCGAAACGCCAAAAATCGCGGTGATGCCGCTGGCAGGCAGCGTTTCGGCGATACGCAAGCGATGGGTGCCCAGCGTTTGGGTGAAATTAAGCTCCAGCATCGGTTATCTCCCCGTCCGTTCGCGGCTCACGCGCGCCAGCCACTCTGAAATCAGCAGGGAGATCAGCGCCAGAATAATAGAAATAATGCACAGCCGCGCGGCGGCGCTTTCGCCCCCCGGCGTCTGAATTAAGGTGTACATGGCAGAGGGAATGGTGCGGGTTTCGCCCGGAATATTGGAGACGAAAGTAATGGTGGCACCAAACTCGCCGAGAGAGCGGGCAAAGGCCAGCACCGTGCCAACAATAATCCCCGGCAGAGTGAGCGGTAAGGTAATGGTGAAAAAGACGCGCCAGCGACCGGCACCCAGTGTGCGGGCGGCCTGTTCCAGTTTGGTATCGACACTCTCCAGCGCGAGGCGAATGGCGCGCACCATCAGCGGGAATGACATCACCGCAGCGGCTAATACCGCACCGCGCCAGCTAAAGGCGAAAGTGATACCAAACCAGTCATAGAGCCACTGACCGACGACTCCACGGCGGCCCATGGCGATCAGCAGCAGGTAACCCACCACCACCGGCGGCAGCACCAGCGGCAGATGCAGCACGCTGTCGAGCAGCGCTTTGCCCGGAAAGGTGCGGCGCACCAGCAGCCAGGCAAAGAAGATCCCAAAGGGCAAACTGAGTAATACCGCCAGGGAAGAGACTTTAAGGCTCAGCAGAACAGCCTGCCATTCAGGATCGGTCAATATCATTCGTGCGTTGTAAATCCGTAACGTTTAAAGATTTCAGAAGCCTGCGGGCCTTTCAGATAGTCATAAAACGCGCTTACGGTTGCGTTTTTATGTCCATCAACAATCGCCAGCGGGTATTCCACTTTTTTGTGCGACGCTTCCGGGAAGGTGCCCACCACTTTTACCCCTTTACTGGCGACTGCGTCAGAGCCGTAGACAATGCCTAACGGCGCTTCGCTGCGCTCCACCAGCGCCAGCGCGCCGCGAACATCCTCCGCAGGTGCCAGTTTCGGCGAGAGGGTTTCCCACGCGCCCAGTTTTTGCAACGCCTCTTTGGCGTAGATACCGGCCGGAACATGCTCCGGATCGCCCACCGCCAGACGGCCGCCTTTCAGCAGGCTGTTCCAGTCGGTTTTCGCATCAATCTTGATCTCGCCCTGCGCGCTGCTTTTCGGCGCAACGACCACCAGGCTATTGCCGAGCAGGGTTTCACGGCTCGCAGTATCCACCGCTTTTTTCTCGACCGCGTAATCCATCCACTTCTGGTCGGCCGAGATAAAGAGATCCGCCGGCGCGCCCGCTTCAATCTGGCGGGCAAGTGTAGAAGAGGAGGCGAATGAGGAGACCACCTCAACCTGCTTCTCTTTTTTGTACGCGGCGGCAATATCCTGCATCGCGTTGGTCAGCGAGGCGGCGGCAAAGACGGTAATTTTACCCTCTTGCGCCACGGCCTGCCCTGCTATGACAAGTGTTAATGCTGCGCCAACCAGCAGACGTCGCCCTGTGTGTGCCATTTTTTACTCCTCTCATTTTCGTTATATAAAAAAAAACATAACGATAGTATCAGAGAATGGCAGCGGGCCGGAAATACCCATCAATAATTAAAACCTACCTAACTATATCGGCAGAAAGGGAAAAGATCTTGAATGGCAGAGAGCGAAACGCCCACAAAGTGGGCGTTTGGGAAGGGATTAGCGCGATGGGGTGGTGGTATCGCGGCGCTTTTCGCGATGTCCAACGGCGGAAAAGACGTTGAACACTTCACCCAGGCCATAAATCAGGCCGAGGATAATCGCCATAACCACCGGCACCATAATCACGGCAAAAACCAGGCTTTTCAACAGCTCTAACATGGTCGTCTCCAGAAAGTGAGAATGCGGCATTCTAGCCTGAACATTGTGTAAAACACTCGCCTTTTGTGCGATTGCCCGGCACTAGGCGCGTCGGCGCTTTTCCTTCACAATAGCCCTTTTGCGAGGGAAGTGCGTCATGCAGGCTGAAATTCTCCTTACTCTTAAACTCCAGCAGCGCCTCTTCGCCGACCCGCGGCGCATCGCCCTGCTCAAACAGATTGAGCAAACCGGCTCCATCAGCCAGGGCGCGAAGAACGCCGGGATCAGCTACAAAAGCGCGTGGGACGCCATCAATGAGATGAACCAGCTCAGCGAGCAGACGCTGGTTGAGCGCGCCACCGGCGGCAAAGGCGGTGGCGGCGCGGTGGTAACGCGCTACGGGCAGCGTCTGATTCAGCTCTACGATCTGTTGGGGCAGATCCAGCAAAAAGCCTTTGATGTGCTGAGCGATGATGACGCCCTGCCGCTCGACAGCCTGCTGGCGGCCATCTCGCGCTTCTCCCTGCAAACCAGCGCCCGCAACCAGTGGTTTGGCACTATCACCGCCCGTGACCACCAGCAGGTGCAGCAGCATGTCGAGGTGCTGCTGGCAGATGGACAAACCCGCCTTAACGCGGCGGTCACGGCGCAAAGCGCTGAACGCTTAGGGCTGGAGGCGGGCAAAGAGGTGCTGGTGCTGCTAAAAGCGCCGTGGATCAGCCTGACCTGCGATGCGCGGCTGGCGGCGCAGGCGGATAACCAGATAACCGGCGCGATTGCCCATATTGAGCAGGGCGAGGCGCAGAGTGAAGTGCTGATCGCCCTGCCCGATGGCCAGACGCTCTGCGCTACGGTGCCAAATGCGCAGGTGGAGGATATGCAGGAACAGCAGCAGGTGACGGCATATTTTAATGCCGATCGGGTGATTCTCGCCACGTTGTGCTGAGGGCATTGACAAGCCGGGCCATTGCACGTATCCCTGAGTTTCTGTGCTGCAAAACCTGGGATACATCATGTCGTCATTGCAAATTTCGCAAGGTACGTTTCGTCTTAGCGATACCCGCACGTTGCATCTTGAAGATCTCCGCCTGCAGGCCGGAGAGAGCTGGGCCTTTGTCGGTGCCAATGGCAGCGGCAAATCGGCGCTGGCTCGCGCGCTGGCGGGTGAGCTGACGCTGCTTAACGGCGAGCGCCAGTGCCACTTCACCCGCCTTACCCGCCTCTCCTTTGAACAGCTGCAAAAGCTGGTTAGCGAAGAGTGGCAGCGTAATAACACCGATATGCTCTCGCCGGGCGAAGAGGATACCGGTCGCACCACCGCCGATATTATTCAGGATGAGGTTAAAGACCCGTCGCGCTGCGCGGCGCTGGCGGCGCAGTTTGGCATTACCCATCTGCTTGAGCGGCGCTTTAAATACCTCTCCACCGGCGAGACCCGCAAAACCCTGCTCTGCCAGGCGCTGATGGCGCAGCCGGAGCTACTTATTCTTGATGAACCCTTTGACGGGCTGGATGTGGACTCCCGCCAGCAGCTCGCCCAGTTGCTCGCCAGTCTGAATGCCGATGGCTACACACTGGTTCTGGTTCTCAACCGCTTCGATGAGATCCCGGCGTTTGTGCAGCATGCGGGCGTGCTGGTGGATTGCGCCCTGACGGAGACCGGTGAGAAAGAGGCCCTGCTTCAGCAGGCGCTGATTGCGCAACTGGCGCATAGCGAACAGTTGAGCGGTATGGCGCTGCCGGAGCCGGACGCGGCACCCGCCCGTGCAGCGCTCGATCCCACCGCACCGCTGATAGTGCTTAACGACGGCGTGGTCTCCTATGATGACCGGCCGATCATTAATCACCTCTGCTGGCAGGTGAATCCGGGCGAGCACTGGCAGATCACCGGCCCGAACGGCGCGGGGAAATCGACGCTGCTAAGCCTGATTACCGGCGATCATCCGCAGGGCTACAGCAACGATTTAACCCTGTTTGGCCGCCGTCGCGGCAGCGGCGAGACCATCTGGGATATCAAAAAACATATTGGCTATGTCAGCAGCAGCCTGCATCTCGATTACCGCATCAGCACCACGGTGCGCAATGTGATCCTCTCCGGCTATTTCGACTCGATTGGCATTTACCAGGCGGTCTCCGATAAGCAGCATAAGCTGGCGCAGCAGTGGCTCGATATTCTCGGCTTTGATGCCCGTACCGCCGACGCGCCGTTTCACAGCCTCTCCTGGGGGCAGCAGCGGCTGGCGCTGATTGTCCGCGCGCTGGTTAAACACCCGACGCTGCTGATCCTCGATGAGCCATTGCAGGGGCTGGATCCGCTTAACCGCCAGCTGGTGCGCCGCTTTATCGATGTGCTGATCGGCGAAGGGGAAACCCAGTTGCTGTTTGTCTCTCACCACGCCTCAGACGCGCCCGGCTGCATTACCCACCAGCTGGCGTTTATTGCCGACGGCGAGGGCTACCGCTACGCCTTAACACCACAATAATTGGGGGGCTGCTTCGCCTCCTGGCTGTGTGCTGTAATAACGCCCGCGCGTTTTCGCGTAAAAAAATAATGATCGCTTACTGGCTTGCTGATGACGCCCCCGTTATCGGCGGCCAGTTTTTGTTATGGCAAGAAAAAAGCCCGCCGACGGACGACGGGTCAATATAAACGGGACCTTTATGACTCAATATCTCTCCCTCCCCCGCGCCCTTACGCTGGTCGCGGCGCTCTGCTTTGGTTTCAGCACGCTGAGTTTTGCCGAAGAGACGGCACCGGACGCAGCTTCCGCGAACGAAGCAAAAATTAACCAGGCCGTAGAAAACATGCAGCGCGTCAGCGTGTCTGGCCCGCATAAAGTCACGCTGGGTAACCAGGCGGTGCTGAATCTCCCGGAAGGTTTTACCTATATCCCGCCGCGGCAGGCAGCGGAATTTATGCGCGAGCTGGGTAACCACGTCGATGAGAGCGCCTTTTACGGGCTGGTGTTCAATGATGCCATCTCCGGGTTCGTCTCCATTGAGTATGACGATGCGGGTTACATCAAAGATGACGATGCCAAAGACTGGGACGCGGCCGAACTGCTGAGCAATCTGCAGGAGGGAACCAAAGAGGGCAACAAGATGCGCAGCGAGAAAGGCATTCCGCCCATCGAAGTGGTCGGCTGGGTAGAGAAGCCAAGCTATGACGCCGCGACGCATCGCCTGATCTGGTCTGCCGCCATTCGCGATATCGGCAGCAACGTTCCGCTGAAAGAGCAAGGGGTGAACTACAACACCTACCTGCTTGGTCGTGAAGGGTATCTCTCGCTGAACCTGGTGACCGATCGCGGCACCGTGGAGCAAGAGAAGCCGCTGGCGAAAAACCTGCTTAACGCTGTGACCTTTAACGACGGCAAAAAGTACAGCGACTTCAACGCCTCTACCGACAAGATCGCCGAGTATGGCCTGGCGGCGCTGATCGGCGGCCTGGCGGCGAAAAAACTGGGTCTGCTGGCAATTATCGGCGTGACGCTGCTGAAGTTCTGGAAACTGGCGCTGATTGCGCTGGCGGGCGCAGGTATGGGCATCAAGAAGCTGCTGTTCCGTAAAAAAGACGACAAATCTAAGATCGTCGAATAAGCATGAAGCTGCTGTTTCTGCTGTTTAAAGGCGCAACCCTCGGCAAGCTGCTGCTTTCCGGGGGGACAATGCTGCTGTCGGTGGCGACCTATGCGCTGGCCTTCGGCTGGCCCTACGCCACCGGCTTCGTGGTGCTGCTCTTTTGCCATGAGCTGGGTCACTATCTTGCGGCTCGCCAGCGTAACTTGCCGGTGGGTCTGCCGATGTTTATCCCTTTTGTCGGTGCCTGGGTGGCGCTGAAAGAGGAGTTTCCGGATGCGGAAACGGAGGCCTGGGTCGGTATCGCCGGCCCCCTGCTCGGCTCGCTTGCCGCGCTGGGCTGCTACTATCTGGCGGAGTACTTCGACAGTTCGATGTTGATGGCGGTGGCTTACGCCGGCTTTTTCCTCAACCTCTTTAACCTGATCCCGGTTCCGCCGCTGGATGGCGGGCGCATTACCGTCGCCATTTCACGCAAGATTTGGTATCTCGGCATCCCGCTGCTGCTCGGTTTCTTTTACCTGCACCCCAGCCCGCTGTTGCTGATTGTCTGCCTGCTGGCGGCTTCGCAAATCTGGACCCGGCGCAAAGAAACGCCCAATTTAACCGCACTTAACCCTGGCAAACGTCTGGAATATACCCTTTTGTACTTTGGGCTGATTGCCTGGCTCTCCCTGATGACCTATAACCTCCACGGGGCGCTGGCCAGCTTTCGCTGAGTTCCCCTGCGTCGCTGCAGCGCAGTGACGTCATTTTCAGACTAATCACACTCGTCGGCGCAGCCCGGTAAATACGCGGCCGTCCCGGCGTTGATGCGGCATTGCGGGCGGTTGAAAAATCAGTGTAAACGATTCCACTATTTTATCCCATGTCACACTTTTTACCGCTCTGTTATGCTAAGGTTAATTCATATCAAATGCTTGATGGAGTCAAATATGCGAGTTCTGGTTACTGGTGGTAGCGGTTACATAGGAAGCCACACCTGCGTGCAACTGCTGCAAAACGGTCATGACGTTATCATCCTCGACAACCTCTGCAACAGTAAGCGCAGCGTGCTTAACCAGATTGAGCGCTTTGGCGGTAAACGGGCGCTCTTCGTTGAGGGCGATATTCGCGATGAGGCGCTGCTGGCCGAGATCCTGCACGATCACGCCATCGAAGCGGTGATCCACTTTGCCGGGCTGAAGGCCGTCGGCGAATCCGTTGCCAAGCCGCTGGAGTATTACGACAACAACGTTAACGGCACGCTGCGCCTGATTAATGCTATGCGCGCCGCCAACGTGAAGAATTTTATCTTTAGCTCCTCGGCAACCGTTTATGGCGACCAGCCGAAAATCCCTTATGCCGAAAGCTTCCCGACCGGCACCCCGCAAAGCCCGTATGGCAAAAGCAAACTGATGGTTGAGCAGATCCTCACCGACCTGCAGAAAGCGCAGCCGGAGTGGAGCATCGCGCTGCTGCGCTACTTCAACCCGGTAGGCGCGCATCCGTCAGGTGAGATGGGTGAAGATCCGCAGGGGATTCCAAACAACCTGATGCCCTATATCGCGCAAGTGGCGGTGGGCCGCCGCGAATCGCTGGCGGTGTTCGGCAATGACTACCCGACAGAAGATGGCACCGGCGTGCGCGACTATATCCACGTGATGGATCTGGCCGACGGTCACGTTGCCGCCATGCAGCAGTTGGCAGGCAAACCGGGCGTGCATATTTATAACCTCGGCGCTGGCGTCGGCAGCAGCGTGCTTGATGTGATTAACGCCTTCAGCAAAGCCTGCGGCAAACCGATTGCCTGGCACTTCGCGCCGCGCCGCGACGGCGATCTCCCGGCTTACTGGGCGGATGCTACTAAAGCCGATAAAGAGCTGAACTGGCGCGTAACACGCACCCTTGATGAAATGGCAGAAGATACCTGGCGCTGGCAGTCACGCCATCCGCAGGGCTATCCCGATTAACAGGAGTGGTAATGTCGCAATTTAACCCGGTCGATCACCCGCATCGCCGCTACAATCCGCTGACGGATCAGTGGATTCTGGTCTCTCCGCACCGTGCGAAACGCCCCTGGCAAGGGGCGCAGGAGACGCCGTCTAAACAGACGCTGCCTGCGCACGATCCGGACTGTTTCCTCTGTCCGGGCAATACCCGTGTCACCGGGGATAAAAACCCCGACTACACCAGCACCTATGTCTTTACCAACGACTTTGCGGCGCTGATGACCGACACGCCGGATGCGCCAGAGAGTAACGACCCGCTGATGCGCAGCCAGAGCGCGCGCGGCACCAGCCGGGTTATCTGCTTCTCGCCGGATCACAGCAAAACGCTGCCGGAGCTGAGCGTAGCGGCACTGGAAGAGGTAGTAAAAACCTGGCAGCAGCAGACCGCTGAGCTGGGGAAAACCTACCCGTGGATCCAGGTGTTTGAGAACAAAGGCGCGGCGATGGGCTGCTCCAACCCGCATCCGCACGGACAGGTATGGGCCAACAGCTTCCTGCCGAATGAAGCCGAGCGCGAAGATCGCCTGCAAAAAGCCTACTTTGCCGAACACCACTCGCCGATGCTGCTCGATTATGTGCAGCGCGAGCTGAAAGATGGCAGCCGCACGGTGGTTGAAACCGAGCACTGGCTGGCGGTGGTGCCCTACTGGGCCGCCTGGCCGTTTGAAACGCTGCTGCTGCCAAAAGCCGCCGTTCAGCGCATTACCGGGTTAACCGACGCGCAGCGCAGCGATCTTGCGCTGGCACTGAAAAAACTGACCAGCCGCTACGACAACCTGTTCCAGTGCTCATTCCCCTACTCAATGGGCTGGCACGGCGCGCCGTTTAATGGCGAAGATAACGCCCACTGGCAGCTGCATGCGCACTTCTATCCGCCGCTGCTGCGCTCCGCCACGGTGCGTAAATTTATGGTCGGCTACGAGATGCTCGGCGAAACCCAGCGCGATCTCACGGCAGAACAAGCGGCCGAACGCCTGCGCGCGGTCAGTGATATCCATTTTCGCGAATCCGGAGAATAACAATGAGCCTGAAAGAGACAACAGACGCGCTGTTTGCTGAGACATTCGGCTACCCTGCCACCCACACCATCCAGGCCCCGGGCCGCGTCAACCTGATTGGCGAACATACCGATTACAACGACGGCTTTGTGCTGCCCTGCGCCATCGATTACCAGACGGTAATCAGCTGCAAAGCACGCGACGACCGCACCGTGCGCGTGGTCGCGGCCGATTACGACAACCAGCGCGATGAGTTTTCGCTGGATGCGCCGATTGTGGCCCACGACAGCCAGCAGTGGTCCAACTATGTGCGCGGCGTGGTGAAACATCTGCAACAGCGCGATGCCAGCTTTGGCGGCGCGGATCTGGTGATTAGCGGCAATGTGCCGCAGGGCGCGGGCTTAAGCTCATCGGCCTCGCTGGAAGTGGCGGTCGGTACCGTCTTCCAGCAGCTTTACCATCTGCCGCTGGACGGGGCGCAGATCGCGCTCAACGGCCAGGAAGCGGAGAACCAGTTTGTTGGCTGTAACTGCGGCATCATGGATCAGCTGATCTCTGCGCTTGGCAAGAAAGGCAGTGCGCTGCTGATCGACTGCCGCTCGCTCGGCACCAAAGCGGTTTCCATGCCGGAAGGCGTGGCGATTGTCATTATTAACAGCAACTTCAAACGTACGCTGGTGGGCAGCGAATACAACACCCGCCGCCAGCAGTGCGAAACCGGCGCGCGCTTCTTCCAGCAAAAAGCGCTGCGTGATGTCAGCCTCGATCAGTTCAACACTGTGGCGAATGAGCTGGATCCGCTGGTTGCGAAACGTGTGCGCCATGTGCTGACCGAAAACGCCCGCACCGTGGAAGCAGCTACCGCGCTGGAGAAAGGCGACCTGCAACGCATGGGCGAATTGATGGCGGAATCCCACGCCTCTATGCGCGACGATTTCGAAATCACCGTGCCGCAAATCGATACGCTGGTAGAGATCGTCAAAGCGACCATTGGTGATAAAGGCGGCGTGCGCATGACCGGCGGCGGCTTTGGCGGCTGCATCGTTGCGCTGGTGCCGGAAGCGCTGGTGCCGGAGGTCAAACAGGCGGTTGAGAGCCAGTACGAAGCGAAAACCGGCATCAAAGAGACCTTCTACGTGTGTAAACCTTCTCAGGGGGCAGGACAGTGCTAAATGAAACGCCTGCGGTAGCACCCGATGGGCTGCCGGTACGACTGATCACCCTGCGCAACGGCGCGGGGATGGTGGTGAGCTTAATGGACTGGGGCGCGACGCTGCTCTCTGCGCGCGTACCGATGAAAGATGGCAGCGTGCGCGAAGCCCTGCTCGGCTGCGCGACGCCGGAACACTACTGGGAGCAGACCGCCTATCTCGGTGCGTCTATTGGCCGGTATGCGAACCGCATTGCCAGGAGCCGCTTTACCCTTGATGGCGAGACCTGGTCCCTGACCCCAAGCCAGGGCGAAAACCAGCTGCATGGCGGCCCCGAAGGGTTTGATAAACGCCGCTGGCGCATTGAGCGCCAGAACGACAGCGAAGTGCTCTTCTCCCTCACCTCGCCGGATGGCGATCAAGGCTATCCGGGAACGGTTAACGCCACGGCGCACTTCCGTCTTGGTGATGATCATCGCATCACGATTGAGTACCGGGCGACCACCGACAAGCCCTGCCCGGTCAACCTGACCAATCACGCCTATTTTAACCTTGATGGCGCGCAGGGCGATGTCCGCAACCATACGCTGCAGCTGCTGGCCGATGCCTATCTGCCGGTGGATGAGATGGGTATTCCGACCGGCGATCTGAAAAAGGTGGCGCTGACCAGTTTTGATTTCCGTACGCCAAAAACCGTGGCGGAAGAGTTCCTCAGCGATGAGGATCAGCGCGTGGTGAAGGGTTACGATCACGCCTTTTTACTGCAGGCGCAGGGGGATGTGACTACACCTGCGGCGCACCTGTGGTCGACGGATAAGCAGCTGCAAATGTCGGTCTATACCAGCGCGCCTGCGCTGCAGTTCTACTCCGGTAACTACCTGGAAGGGACGCCTGCGCGCGGCGGGAAAACCTACAGCGCGTGGCAGGGCCTGGCGCTGGAGAGCGAGTTTTTACCCGACAGCCCGAACCGCCCGGACTTCCCGCAGCCGGATTGTACGCTGCAGCCTGGCGACGAATATGTCAGCCAGACGGAGTATCACATTATTCCGCTCTGAGCATGAGCCCTCCTGCGGGAGGGCTTTTTTTTGCCCTTTTTGCTGAAATATGCGCCACTTATCCTCAAAACAATAACCCTCGATTCACAAGCAGCTTACACTCTGCGCCTATTTTCGCTATGGTTAAGGGTAATCGTTGCCGGGTAGTGCGCTTCGGCAATACAATGAGAATCGTTATCATTAAATCAGGCTCACAGGAGTAAGTGTATGGCTGTTACTAAGCTGGTTCTGGTTCGTCATGGCGAAAGCCAGTGGAACAACGAAAACCGCTTCACCGGTTGGTACGATGTTGATCTGTCAGAGAAAGGCGTTGGCGAAGCGAAAGCGGCAGGCAAACTGCTGAAAGCTGAAGGCTACGCGTTTGATTTTGCTTATACCTCTGTGCTGAAACGTGCCATCCACACGCTGTGGAACGTTCTGGACGAACTGGATCAGGCATGGTTGCCGGTTGAGAAGAGCTGGAAACTGAACGAACGTCACTACGGTGCGCTGCAGGGTCTGAACAAAGCAGAAACCGCTGAGAAATATGGCGACGATCAGGTTAAACAGTGGCGTCGCGGCTTCGCCGTTACCCCACCGGCGCTGACCAAAGATGATGAGCGTTTCCCGGGCCACGATCCGCGCTACGCGAAACTGACCGAACAAGAGCTGCCGCTGACCGAAAGCCTGGCGCTGACCATCGATCGCGTGATCCCTTACTGGAATGAAACCATTCTGCCGCGTCTGAAAAGCGGTGAGCGCGTGATTATTGCCGCACACGGTAACTCCCTGCGTGCGCTGGTGAAATACCTCGACAACATGAGCGAAGAAGCGATCCTCGAACTGAACATTCCGACCGGCGTACCGCTGGTGTATGAGTTCGACGAAAACTTCAAACCGATTAAGCACTACTATCTGGGTAACGCGGATGAGATCGCCGCGAAAGCTGCTGCGGTAGCAAACCAGGGTAAAGCGAAATAATAAAAAAAAGCCGGATACGTTGATGCCCGGCTTTTGAGTCTAAGGCCCGGTACGCTTCGCGCTGCCGGGCTTTTTGCTGCGTTAAATTGCCGGATGGCGCGTAAACGCTTATCCGGCCTACGCGGTTTCAGCGGCTTCGTTACCGTAGGCCGGATAAGGCGTAGCCGCCATCCGGCATACAAAATAGAGGACCCGTTAACCGCGGCGCGCTTTAACGGCTTGCGCTAACTGGCGCAGCACCGCGTCGGTATCTTCCCAGCCGATACAAGCATCGGTCACGCTTTTGCCGTAAACCAGCGCATCGCCGCTCTCAAGGCTCTGGTTGCCTTCCACCAGGTGGCTCTCAATCATCACGCCCATAATCGCCTTGTCACCGCCCGCGATCTGCTGGCAAACATCGGCGCTCACCTCCATCTGCTTTTTAAACTGCTTGCTGGAGTTTGCATGGCTGAAATCAATCATCACCTGCGCCGGTAAGCCCGCTTTTTCCAGCCCTGCTTTCACGTCGGCGACATGCTTCGCGCTGTAGTTCGGCTCTTTGCCGCCGCGCAGAATAATGTGGCAATCGCCGTTGCCCGCCGTGTTGACGATGGCGGAGTGACCCCATTTAGTCACGGAGAGGAAGCAGTGCGGTGCGCCTGCGGCGTTGATGGCGTCAATCGCCACTTTGATGGTGCCGTCGGTGCCATTCTTAAAACCAACCGGGCACGAGAGGCCGGAAGCCAGCTCACGGTGCACCTGGGATTCGGTGGTGCGCGCGCCAATCGCGCCCCAGCTCATCAAATCCGCCATATATTGCGGGGTGATCATATCGAGGAACTCACCTGCCGCCGGCAGCCCGCTGTCGTTGATCTCCAGCAGCAGTTTGCGCGCAATGCGCAGGCCGTCATTGATGCGGAAGCTGTTATCCATATGCGGATCGTTAATCAGCCCCTTCCAGCCAACGGTGGTGCGCGGTTTTTCGAAATAGACGCGCATCACGATTTCCAGTTCGCCCTTCAGTTCGTCACGCAGTGCCAGCAGGCGCGAAGCATACTCTTTTGCCGCCACGGGATCGTGAATGGAACAGGGGCCGATGACCACTAACAGGCGGTCGTCGTTGCCGCGCAGGATTTGATGAATTGCCCGGCGCGCCTGGGAGACCGTTCTGGCAGCGGTTTCGGTAGCGGGGAATTTTTCAAGCAGCGCGACAGGAGGGAGTAACTCATTGATCTCTTTGATGCGTAAATCGTCGTTCTGATAAGTCATGATCTTTCCAGTGTGAACATGTTTTTTAGAAGAAAAGCAATCTGACCAATCTATCTCGCTCGCGCCGTAGTGTAAACGCGAACTTACACTACGCCCGGATAATTCCTGGAATCCAGCGAAAGTGGTGGGAAAAGTAGCAAGTCGCCACATCCGGACTACACTTTTTAACTGTAAATACCTTTGTTTTACATTTTTTCGTTATTCCATGCTGCTACTTATGGCACGTATGGCATCTTTCACCACTGAGCGTGCGATGGGTTCGCGCATATTCTGCCGGCGTCCCGCGCGGCATTAGACGACCAGCACAGGAGCATCATGATGAAAATGAATAAATTAGCGACGCTTTTACTGACCACCACACTGACTCTGGCAGGCGGCGCAGCGTATGCGGCGGACGCATCCTCTTCCAGCTCCAGCAACGGCGATGCAAACGCGGCAGCGAATGCAGGCCAGGTTGCGCCTGACGCTAAACAGAATGTAGCGCCAGGCAATGTTGATAACAGCAACATTAATACCGGCAATACCAACACTAATTCCACCTCTACGCAGATGGAGCACAAATCTGGCCATATGAGCAAAGAGGAAGTGCATAAAAACACCATGTGTAAAGATGGTCGTTGCCCGGACGTGAATAAAAAAGTTGAAACCGGTAGCGGCGACAACAGCAAAGTGAACACCAAAACTGATGGCACCACCCAGTAAGGCGTGATGCTGAAGTGAAGAGGGAGAGCTGAGGCTCTCCTTTTTTTATTCCTTAAAACTCAAAATCTGCAATGATGTAGGCGTTTTCTCAACGGTCAAAAGGATAGATCCCATCATGGCGCACGATCACTCGCATGGCTCATCGGATGCCAATGCCCGCCGTCTGCTACTGGCCTTTACGGTCACCGCTGTTTTTATGGTTATTGAGGTGGTGGGCGGGATTATTTCCGGCTCGCTGGCGCTGCTGGCCGACGCCGGGCATATGCTCACGGATGCCGCCGCCCTGCTCTTCGCTCTGCTGGCGGTGTGGTTTGCCCGCCAACCGCCGAGCGCCAAACGCACCTTCGGCTGGCTACGTCTGACGACGCTCGCCGCTTTTATTAACGCCCTCGCGCTGGTGCTGATAACAATCTGGATTGTCTGGGAAGCGATCCTGCGCTTTAGCCACCCGCAGCCGGTCGCCGGAATGACGATGATGGCGATTGCTATCGCTGGCCTTATAGCCAACCTGCTCTCCTTCTGGCTGCTGCATCGCGGTAGCGAAGAGAAGAACCTCAACGTGCGCGCCGCTGCGCTGCATGTGCTGGGCGATCTGCTTGGCTCCGTTGGCGCCATTGTCGCGGCGGTGGTGATTATGGTGACCAACTGGACGCCCATCGACCCGATTCTTTCGGTGCTGGTTTCTGCGCTGGTGCTGAAGAGCGCGTGGCGCTTGATGAAGGAGAGCGTCAATGAACTGCTGGAGGGGGTTCCCGCTTCGCTGGATATCGGTGCGTTACAACGCCATTTGCGCCGAGCGATTCCGGAAATCCGCGATGTGCACCATGTGCACGTCTGGCAGGTGGGTGAAAAACCGCTGATGACGCTGCATGTGCAGGTGATCCCGCCGCGCGATCACGATAAGTTGCTCGGCGAGATCCACCACTTCCTGGCGCACCATTATGAGATTGCTCATGCGACGGTGCAGATGGAGTATCAGCCCTGTAGCGGCTCAGACTGCCGTCTGGGCGACGTCACGGCCGATCCTCATCACGGACATCATCATTAATGTGAAAGCGCGCGAGAGCCACGCTCACGCGCGCTGTTAATCCACATCCGGCTGCCGTTCAGGGCAATAAAGGTGAGGATCATATACTCAAGCGACATCGCCCACACGCCCTGACGTGCAAAAATCACCACGCTTATCACGTTGATAATCACCCACAGCAGCCAATTTTCGACATATTTGCGCGTCATCAGGATCATCGCCACGATAGAAAGAACCATCATGCAGGAGTCCCAGAACGGGAAAGCATCAGGCTGCAGCGTTGGCATCGCCACGTTCAGCCCGACGGCCTGCATGATGTTGACGGCGATACGCGTCAGGAAGGCGAAGACCGGGTTGATAAACAGCGTCATCAGACCAATCGCCACCACGCAGGCGGCAAGCCAGCCGAGGGCTTTGCTGCGCGGCAACCAGCGTATTTGCAGCTCGGCCTCATTCTGCGAAGTCTGGCGCGACCAGGCATACCAGCCATAGATATTGGCGGCGAAGAAGAAGAGTTGCAGCAGCAGGCTGGCGTAGAGCTGAATCTGGAAGAAGATGATGGCGAAGAGCGTGACGTTAATCAGACCAAAGGCGTAATTGCTGATTTTCTCAAGGCTGGCGAGCCAGATACAGAGTAAACCCGCCAGCGTGCCTGCGGCTTCAATCCATGAAAGGTCATATCCCCCGGCACCGATCGGAATGTGCACGAGGATGTTTTGCGTACTAAAAAAGTCCATTCTTTCCCCAGAGCGTAGTGTTACGCATTGATGTCTATGAAAACGTTAAGGTCGAAGTGTAGCCGCAAAATCGAGCATGCGGTTAAGCGGCAGCAGCGCGCGTTCGCGCAGGCTGGCCTCCACTTCTATCTCATGCGCCGTTCCGCCCTGCTCCAGCCCGTCGGCAATGGCTTTCAGACCGTTCATCGCCATCCACGGGCAGTGAGCGCAGCTGCGGCACGTCGCCCCTTCGCCAGCCGTTGGCGCCTCGATCAGCGCTTTATGCGGCACAGCCTGCTGCATTTTATAGAAGATCCCGCGGTCGGTGGCGACAATCAGTTGCGAGTGAGGCAGCGTTTTTGCGGCCTGGATCAACTGGCTGGTCGAACCGACCGCATCGGCTAACTCTACCACCGCTTGTGGCGATTCAGGATGCACCAGTATTGCGGCGTCCGGATAGAGCGCCTTCATGCGACGCAGCGCCTGGGTTTTGAATTCATCATGGACGATGCACGCCCCCTGCCAGCAAAGTACGTCCGCGCCCGTTTGTTTCTGGACGTAATTGCCGAGATGGCGATCCGGTGCCCAGATAATTTTTTCGCCGAGGCTATCGACGTGCTCAATCAACTCGACCGCAATGCTTGAAGTGACCACCCAGTCGGCGCGGGCTTTTACCGCCGCCGAGGTGTTGGCATAAACCACCACAGTGCGATCTGGGTGTGCGTCGCAGAAAGCGTTGAACGGCTCGATGGGGCAACCAAGATCGAGCGAGCATTCGGCCTCAAGCGTCGGCATCAGGATCGTTTTTTCCGGGCTGAGGATTTTTGCCGTTTCCCCCATAAAACGCACGCCGGCTACCAGCAGCGTTGAGGCGGAATGTCGCGCACCAAAGCGCGCCATCTCCAGCGAGTCGGAGATGCAGCCGCCGGTCTCTTCCGCCAGCTGCTGGATCTCCGGGTCGGTGTAGTAGTGGGCGACCATCACCGCATTACGCTCTTTCAGCAAGCGTTTGATTTTATCGCGATAAAAGGCTTTTTCCGCAGGGTTCAGCGGCACGGGTTTGGCAGGAAAGGGATAGATTGCGGCTTCAGGATCAAACATTACGCTCATGATGCTCACTCGTTTTGCGTGCTTAACATGATAACCCCAACAGCGGCCTGATATGGATTATTAAGCAGCTGGTGTTTTATATACTAAACAAGATACCCGATCGCAGAGATATTGTCGCGGTGAATTTATTCACAGTGGAAAATGGATAGTGTGGATATTTTCCTGCTGGCGCTGCGCTTAGCAGGCCTGGGAAAACCAGGCGCGGAGAGATGTTGTAGGCCGGATAAGGCGTAGCCGCCATCCGGGAGTGCGTTCAGGGCCAAAACAGATTGCCTGCTGGCGCTGCGCTTAGCAGGCCTGGGAAAACCGGGTGCGGAGAGGTGTTGTAGGCCGGATAAGGCATAGCCGCCATCCGGCAGTGGGCTCAGGTCCAAAACAGAATGCCTGCTGGCGCTGCGCTTAGCAGGCCTGGGAAAACCAGGCGCGGAGAGGTGTTGTAGGCCGGATAAGGCGTAGCCGCCATCCGGCACGAAGAGCGCACGGATTTTTCAAATCGCAGATAGCAGATAGCAAAAAAGCGCCTTTAGGGCGCTTTTTTACATTGGTGGGTCGTGCAGGATTCGAACCTGCGACCAATTGATTAAAAGTCAACTGCTCTACCAACTGAGCTAACGACCCTTTGCAGGGATTCTTCGAAGTGGTGTGTCGTGCAGGAGGATTCGGCTTTCACCTCACCGTTGCTGACGCAACGTTATCCTTCACGTCTGACACCTTCACCAATTATCGAAATTGGTGGGTCGTGCAGGATTCGAACCTGCGACCAATTGATTAAAAGTCAACTGCTCTACCAACTGAGCTAACGACCCATACAGGGTAGCGACTTCGAAGATAAATCTTTAGAACCACTGAATTCGTGGCAATTGTGCAGGATGAGTCGGCTTTCGCCGGCGGGCCGTTGCTGACGCAACGTTATCCTTCACGTTAAAACGCTTCACCAATTATCAAAATTGGTGGGTCGTGCAGGATTCGAACCTGCGACCAATTGATTAAAAGTCAACTGCTCTACCAACTGAGCTAACGACCCGGTGGTGGGTGATGACGGGATCGAACCGCCGACCCCCTCCTTGTAAGGGAGGTGCTCTCCCAGCTGAGCTAATCACCCGATACTGCGCTGGATACTGCTAAGTGGTGGGTCGTGCAGGATGACTTGGCTTTCGCCTCGCCCTACGGGCCGTTGCTGTCGCAACGTTATCCTTCACGCTAAAACGCTTCACCAAACTTAATAGTGGTGGGTCGTGCAGGATTCGAACCTGCGACCAATTGATTAAAAGTCAACTGCTCTACCAACTGAGCTAACGACCCACTTTTGCGCTGCTTCCGGGTTAAGAGATATCCCGTGGCAACGGCGGCATATATTACTGATTTAAGAACTCAGCGCAACAACAATTTCGACGCGCACTGTTTAACTGCTTATGATTCATGCGACAAGACCAGAAAAACCGCGTTTTCTGGTCATGCGCTATGCATTACATCGAAGCAAGGCGTTTTTGCGCCTGTTTCGCACCATCGGTACCAGGGTATTTGCTAACCACCTGCTGGTAAACCGCTTTGGCTTTCGCAGTATCGCCCTTGTCTTGCATAATCACGCCGACTTTAAACATCGCATCTGGCGCTTTCGGCGACTTCGGGAAGTTCTTCACTACCGATGCGAAGTAGTAAGCCGCATCGTCTTTCTTACCCTTGTTGTAATTCAACTGACCGAGCCAGTAGTTGGCGTTCGGCACATAGGTTGAATCCGGGTACTTTTTGACGAAGTTCTGAAACGCAGCCAGCGCATCATCCTGGCGGGATTTATCCTGCACCAGGGCGATAGCCGCGTTGTAGTCGGTATTGGCATCGCCGCTTTGTACCGGTGCGCCTGAAGCTGCCGCACCGTTATTTGCGCCCGCATCCGCGGCCGGAGCCTGCGCTGCCGCACCGCTCTGATCGCCGGAAGCCTGCTGCGTCTGCCCTGCTGCTGCACCGCTGCTCAGATTGCCGATCTGCTGCAGAATTTGCTGCTGGCGTTCAACAACCTGATTGAGCTGATACTGGCTTTCCTGGATCTGTCCACGCAGGGAGTCAATATCGGCCTGATTATCAGAGAGCTGCTGCTGAAGTTGGGTTAAAAGCTGGCTGTGAGCATTGGAAATACGCTCAAGTTGAGTGACGCGGTCTTCGACCGAGCCTGAGCCGACACTACTGATTGGCGCCTGAGCATTAGCGGCCCAGGGGGCCGCTATGCCAACCAGTAACGACAGACTCAACAGATGATGTCTGAAGTTACTGCTCATGCAATTCTCTTAGTAAACCAGTACGGCGCGACGGTTTTTAGCGTAAGCCGCTTCGTCGTGACCCAGTACTGCAGGTTTTTCTTTACCGTAAGAAACGATGGAGATCTGGTCAGCAGAAACGCCTTTACCCTGCAGGTACATTTTAACGGCGTTAGCACGACGTTCGCCCAGGGAGATGTTGTACTCCGGGGTACCGCGTTCGTCAGCATGACCTTCTACGGTCACTTTGTAGGACGGGTTGCTACGCAGGAAGTTAGCGTGAGCATCCAGCATCGCTGCAAAGTCAGAACGGATGTCGTACTTGTCCAGATCGAAGTAAACGATGTTGTTCTGCTGCAGCTGCTGCATCTGCAGACGCGCCTGCTCTTCAGAGGACATGTTACCGCTACCGTTCATGCCAGTGCCGGCACCCATCATGCCTTCGCCGCTCTGGTCGCTGGTGTTGTTCTTGTGAGAAGAACATGCAGCGATTGCCATAACAGGCAGAGCCAGCATCAGGCCTTTCAGCACTTTGTTCAGTTGCATTTCTTTGATTCCTTTAATATTTATTTATTATCACAGATACGGAGACCAGGCAGGGAATTTAACCTGTCCATCAGTCGCCGGAATACGCGCTTTGAAACGCCCATCTGTAGAAACCAGGTTCAGCACGGAGCCCATCCCCTGAGAAGAGCTGTAGATGACCATAGTGCCGTTAGGTGCCAGACTTGGCGTTTCATCCAGGAACGTTGACGACAAAACTTGCACGCCACCCGCTTCCAGATCTTGTTTAGCAATGTGCTGCTGACCACCGTCAGAGCTAACCATCACCATAAATTTACCGTCGCTGCTGACATCCGCATCCTGGTTCTGAGAACCCTGCCAGGAGATACGCTGCGCTGCGCCGCCGTTGATATTGATTTTGTAAACCTGCGGACGACCGGCCTGGTCAGAGGTAAAGGCCAGGTTCTGGCTGTCCGGGAACCAGGTTGGTTCGGTGTTGTTGCTGCGACCGTCGGTAACCTGACGGATCTGGCCGGAACCGATGTCCATCACATAGATGTTCAGGCTGCCGGTTTTTGACAGGGCAAACGCCAGCTTGGTGCCATCCGGCGAGAAGGCCGGTGCGCCGTTGTGACGCGGGAACGACGCCACCTGACGAATGCTGGCGTTAGCCAGAGTCTGGATAACCAGCGCGGAACGACCGCTCTCAAAGGTCACGTATGCGACTTTTGAACCGTCCGGGGACCAGGCCGGGGACATCAGCGGCTGCGGCGATTTGTGGACGAGGAACTGGTTATAGCCGTCGTAATCAGAGACGCGCAGTTCATACGGGAACTGAGTGTTCGCAGTCTGCACGACATAGGCGATACGAGTACGGAACGCGCCTTTAATACCGGTCAGCTTTTCGAATACTTCGTCGCTGGCGGCATGGGCAGCATAACGCAGCCACTGCTTGTTCACTTTGAAGGAGTTTTGCGCCAGCACGGTACCCGGCGCGCCGCCGGTGTCGACCAGCTGGTAAGCGACGTTGTAGCTGCCATCAGGATTCGGTGTCACCTGACCTACGATGACCGCATCAATACCGAGCGCGGACCATGCAGCGGGCTGCACTTCCTGCGCGGTACCCGGCTGCTGCGGTAAACGGGAGCGATCCAGCGGGTTGAATTTACCGCTGTTGCGCAGATCCGCCGCAACGATACCGCCAGCGTCCTCAGGCGCAGCGCCTGGGCCTGCCCACTGGAACGGCACAACGCCAATCGGGCGTGCCGAGTCTACCCCCTGGGTGATCTCGATACGTACTTCTGCATGCAGCACCGCTGCCCACAGCATCAAAAAACCAAATGCAACACGTAATGCCTGCTTCATCATATCTCCCTTATCCGGGCAAAAAACCCGCGATAATTTAGCAGAATTTTAACAAACCAATAAGACAAAACTACCCGCGTTGGAACCGCCTTCGCATACTTTCCTCACGGGATCGCGAGGAAAGTGTACCTCAAGGTTTGAAGTCCAGCGGCGCATTTTTGAACACTTCATACACAGCCTGACTTGGTGGCTTCGGCATTTTCGCCTGTCGCGCCGCGGCCAGCGCGGCCTGACAGAGCGCCGGATCGCCTCCTTCAGACTGAATATCTAACAGCGTCCCATCAGGAGCCAGTTTGATACGTAACGTACAGGTCTTCCCGGTGTAGGAAGATGCATCATAGAAGCGGCTCTCAATCGCCGTTTTAATCTGCCCTGCGTAGTTACTGATATCGGCTCCGGATGCACCGTTGTTCTTAGTGTTACCCGAACCCGCCGGCGCTGCATTGTTGCCTTTCGCTCCGCCGCCCGTTTTCGGTGCATTCTTACCGGAGCTGAGATCGCCAAACAGATCGTCGACGCCTTCCGCGGCGGCGGCTTTCTCTGCTGCGGCTTTTTTGGCTGCCGCTTTCTTATCGGCGGCGGCCTTCTCGGCAGCAGCTTTCTTCTCAGCGGCGGCTTTTTCCGCAGCCGCTTTCTTCTCGGCTGCCGCTTTTTCCGCTGCAGCGGCTTTCTTCTCCGCTGCGGCTTTCTCTGCGGCAGCGGCCTTCTCAGCGGCAGCTTTTTCAGCTGCGGCGGCCTTCTCTGCTGCGGCTTTTTCAGCAGCAGCCTGCTTAGCCGCTTCCGCCTGCGCTTTCTTCTTCGCATCGGCTGCCGCTTTCGCAGCTTCTGCTTCCGCTTTCTTCTGCGCGTCGGCGGCGGCTTTCGCGGCCTCCGCTTCGGCTTTCTTCTGTGCATCGGCTGCGGCTTTGGCTGCATCCGCCTGCGCTTTCTTCTGCGCGTCCGCTGCGGCTTTCTTCGCCGCCTCTTCCGCCGCTTTTGCCTGCGCATCCGCTTTGGCTTTCGCGTCAGCTGCGGCTTTTGCTGCCGCTTCTTCAGCCTGTTTCTGCTGCTGTTGCGCCTGCTTTGCCGCCTCTTCCGCCTGCTTCTGCTGTTCGGCCTGCTCGCGCGCGGCTTCCTGCGCCTGCAGACGCTCTTTCTCGACCTGCTTCAGACGCTCCTGCTCGGCGGCCTGCTTTTCACGCATCTCCTCCGCCTGCTGCTGCGCCTGTTTTTCACGCTGCTCTTCCGCGCGTTTAGCGCTCGATTGCTGGTGCTGTTGGCGGTTGTAGTTCTCCACTACCGCGCCGGGATCGACCATTACGGCGTCGATCGACGAGCCGCCACCGCCGCCCGCTGACGCTTCAATATGCTCATCGAACGAACTCCAGATCAGCAGCGCCACCAGAATTACGTGCAGCACGGCTGAAATGAGTATCGCTCGCTTAAGCTTGTCGTTTTGTACGGTTGCCTTTGACACTCTCGGTTCCCAAAAACTGTCCGCCTGTTAAGCCGGTGATCAGATAGGCTGCGTCATCAAGCCAACCGATTTCACACCCGCGCTATGTAACAGGTTCAGCGCTTTAATGATTTCGTCGTACGGCACGTCCTTCGCCCCGCCGATTAAGAACACGGTTTTCGGATTGGTTTGCAGGCGACGCTGCGCCTCCGCAATAACCTGCTCCGGCGGCAGCTGATCCATACGATCTTTCTCTACCACCACGCTGTATTGCCCGACACCGGAAACTTCAATAATCACCGGAGGATCGTCATTGGTACTGACGGTCTGAGAATCCGTCGCATCCGGCAGATCGACCTCGACGCTCTGGGTGATGATGGGCGCCGTTGCCATAAAGATCAGCAGCAGCACCAGCAGCACGTCGAGCAGCGGCACAATATTGATTTCGGACTTCAGGGCACGCTTGCTCCGCCCACGGGATCTGGCCATGGCTTACTCCTTATTGCTGTCGCTGCTGGCAAACGCCTGGCGATGCAGAATAGCCGTGAACTCTTCCATAAAGTTGTCGTAATTCTGTTCCAGTTTATTCACGCGCTGGTTCAGACGGTTGTAGGCCATTACCGCCGGAATTGCCGCGAACAGGCCGATAGCGGTAGCGATCAGAGCTTCCGCGATACCCGGTGCAACCATTTGCAGCGTCGCCTGTTTCACCGCGCCCAGCGCGATAAAGGCGTGCATGATCCCCCAGACGGTACCAAACAGACCAATATAGGGGCTGATGGAACCAACGGTACCGAGGAAAGGAATGTGGTTTTCGAGGCTTTCCAGCTCGCGATTCATCGAGATACGCATCGCCCTGGAGGCACCTTCAACAATCGCTTCCGGCGCGTGGCTGTTGGCGCGATGCAGACGGGCAAACTCTTTAAAACCACTATAGAAAATCTGTTCAGAGCCGCTCAGATTATCGCGACGGCCCTGGCTTTCCTGATAGAGACGAGAGAGTTCAATGCCGGACCAGAACTTATCTTCGAACGCTTCCGCTTCACGCCCTGCGGCGTTAAGGATGCGGGTTCTCTGGATAATGATTGCCCAGGATGCGATTGAAAAACCAATCAAAATCAACATGATAAGTTTGACCAGAAGGCTCGCCTTCAGGAACAAATCAAGGATGTTCATGTCAGTCACTGCTTAAACTCCGCGACAATAGACTTGGGAAGCGCACGAGGCTTCATTAAGAGTGGATCAACACAGACAACCAGCACTTCAGCTTCGTTCAGCACTTTGTTCTCTGCGTTGACGATCCGCTGCGAGAACACCATAGACGTTCTACGCATTGATGTTATTTCCGTTTGGACGTCGAGCATGTCGTCGAGTCGGGCGGGTGCAAAATACTCCAGCGTAATTTTGCGCACCACGAACGCGACCTGCTCTGCCAGCAGAGCCTGTTGGCTAAAGTGATGGTGGCGCAGCATCTCGGTGCGGGCTCTTTCATAAAAAGCAACGTAGCTGGCGTGGTAAACCACACCACCGGCATCAGTATCTTCGTAATAGACACGAACCGGCCATCGAAACAGCGTTGTATTCACTTTACATCCCGGTAATGCAAAAAAGGTTAGAGCTTTTAAACTTCGCTACTATACGCGCGGGCAAGGTGCTTTGGAATGGGTTGTGGTAAACGGAGAGTAAAAATTTATGGGCTTTTGCAAGCCCATCGGGATAGCGGATATTTCTTATTCAAAAGAAGAAGAAAAGCAGGCCTGCAAGCAGCACAACATCAGCAATCAGCGGGCAAAACAGCCCCTGCCAGTGCAGCGCGCGAGGACGAAAACCGACGCCGTGGATCACACCGGCGCAAACGGCCCACATCAACAGCAGACCATGCCAGATCTCAAGCTCACTGGTTTTCGCCGCAAAGCGCGACGGGTCCCAGAAAATGCACCCTGCCAGCAGCAGCGCCATTATTAAGGAAAGGGCCCGTAACGGGCCCTTGTCCATTACCGCATAGAGCTTTGCGATAACCTTATCCATCAATGTTCTTCTTGACCGGCTTTGGTTGCTTCAACATGTTCCAGCGCCAGCGCGGTGATCACACCAAAAGCACAGGCAAGAAGCGTTCCTAAAATCCAGGCGAAATACCACATATTCAGCTCCTTACTTAGTACATAGAGTGGGTGTTGCTTTCGATCTGCTCTTTGGTAATACGACCGAACATTTTCCAGTAACACCAGCTGGTGTAGAGCAGAATGATCGGTACGAATACCGCAGCAACCCAGGTCATCAGGTTCAGCGTGCGCTGCGTCGAGGTCGCATCCCACATTGTCAGGCTGGCGTTCAGCATGGTGCTGGACGGCATGACAAACGGGAACATCGCGATACCTGCGGTCAGAATGATGCACGCCAGCGTCAGGGACGAGAAGACAAAGGCGAAGGCTGATTTATCCAGACGCGCGGTCAGGATAGTCAACAGCGGCAGCGCCACGCCCAGAGCCGGGATCGCCCACAATACCGGCGTATTGTTGAAGTTGGTCAGCCAGGCACCCGCCTGTAGTGCAACTTCTTTGGTCAGCGGATTTGAGGCCGCATGGTGATTCATCGCAGAGGTGATCACATACCCGTCAATGCCGTACACCACCCAGACACCGGCCAGCGCGAAGCAGACCAGGGTCACCAGGGCTGCAATCTGTACCGTGGCGCGTGCGCGCAGGTGCAGTTCGCCAACGGTACGCATTTGCAGGTAGGTCGCGCCCTGGGTCAGGATCATCGCCACACTCACTACACCGGCCAGCAGACCAAACGGGTTCAGCAGCTGGAAGAAGTTACCGGTATAGAAGAGGCGCATATCGCCATCCAGGTGGAACGGTACGCCCTGCAGCAGGTTACCGAACGCGACGCCAATCACCAGCGGCGGCACGAAGCTACCGATGAAGATGCCCCAGTCCCACATGCCGCGCCAGCGCACATCTTCAATTTTCGAGCGGTAATCAAAGCCAACCGGACGGAAGAAGAGAGAGGCCAGCACGAGGATCATCGCCACATAGAAGCCGGAGAAGGCTGCCGCGTAGACCATCGGCCAGGCGGCGAACAGCGCGCCACCGGCAGTGATAAGCCAGACCTGGTTGCCGTCCCAGTGCGGAGCGATGGAGTTAATCATCACGCGGCGCTCGGTGTCGCTACGCCCCAACACGCGGGTCAGCATGCCGACGCCCATGTCGAAGCCATCTGTGACGGCAAAACCGATCAGCAGAATGCCCACCAGCAGCCACCAGATAAAACGTAATACTTCATAATCGATCATTTCACGACTCCTGTCTTAGCGTGCCGGCTGAGTAGTCACGGTGGACTGCTCGTAGTGATAGCGACCTGTCTTCAGGCTGCTCGGCCCAAGGCGAGCAAATTTGAACATCAGGAACACTTCGGCCACCATAAACAGCGTATAAAGGCCGCAAATCAGAATCATTGAGAACAGCAGATCGCCGACGGTCAATGAGGAGTTGGCAACGGCAGTCGGCAGCACTTCACCAATCGCCCACGGTTGACGACCGTATTCAGCCACAAACCAGCCTGATTCGATCGCAATCCACGGCAGCGGAATGCCATACAGCGCGGCGCGCAGCAGCCATTTCTTCTCACCGATACGGTTACGGATCACCGTCCAGAAGGAGATGCCGATAATCAGCAGCATCAGCACGCCACTGGCTACCATCAGACGGAAGGCGAAGTAGAGCGGCGCAACGCGTGGAATAGAGTCCTGGGTCGCTTTCTGGATCTGCGCTTCCGTCGCGTCGGTGACGTTCGGGGTATAGCGTTTCAGCAGCAGGCCGTAACCGAGATCTTTCTTCACGTTATTGAACTGCTCACGTACTGCCGGATCCGCAGAGCCGGAGCGCAGCTGCTCAAGCAACTGGTACGCCTTCATGCCGTTACGGATACGCTCTTCGTGCTGCGCCATCAGGTCTTTCAGGCCGATAACCGGCGTGTCGACCGAGCGGGTAGCGATAATGCCGAGCGCAAACGGGATCTGGATAGCGAATTTGTTCTCTTGTTTATCCTGATCCGGAATACCAAACAGGGTAAACGCTGCCGGAGCCGGTTGGGTTTCCCACTCCGCTTCGATTGCCGCCAGTTTGGTTTTCTGCACGTCGCCCATTTCGTAACCGGACTCATCACCCAGCACGATAACGGAGAGGATGGCCGCCATACCGAAGCTGGCTGCGATAGCAAAGGAGCGTTTCGCAAAAGCAACGTCACGACCGCGCAGCAGGTAGTAGGAGCTGATACCAAGAATGAAGATAGCGCCGCAGGTGTAGCCGGAAGCCACGGTGTGCACAAATTTGACCTGCGCAACCGGGTTAAGCACCAGTTCAGAGAAGCTCACCATCTCCATACGCATGGTTTCGAAGTTGAAATCAGAGGCGATGGGGTTCTGCATCCAGCCGTTGGCGACGAGGATCCAGAGTGCGGACAAGTTGGAGCCCAGAGCAACGAGCCAGGTTACCGCCATGTGCTGAACTTTGCCCAGACGATCCCAACCGAAGAAGAACAGACCCACGAATGTGGATTCGAGGAAGAAGGCCATCAGACCTTCAATGGCCAGCGGCGCACCGAAAATATCCCCAACGTAGTGAGAATAGTAAGACCAGTTAGTCCCGAACTGGAACTCCATGGTCAGACCGGTCGCCACGCCCAGCGCGAAGTTGATCCCAAACAACTTGCCCCAGAACTTGGTCATATCTTTGTAGATCTGTTTGCCGGAGAGGACGTAGACCGTTTCCATAATTGCCAGCAGGAACGCCATACCAAGCGTCAGCGGCACAAACAGAAAGTGGTACATCGCGGTCAAGGCAAACTGTAAGCGTGACAGTTCGACTATATCTAACATCATGACTCCTTGCTCATCGCATGAAGACTCCGAGAGTAAACCCCCGTTAGCGAAGGTTCACACGCATGCCCCAATACAAATTTGCTGCACTGTTTTATTCACTATCCCAATGTCGGGACAATGAATAAAAAAAGTTACAACCAGGTTAATAAAAAATTCGAATTGATCTCGCGAATATATTACTCCGCAAAACCCTAACAATAAAAAGCATTTATTGATTATGTTTTACGTTTTACGACGGCGATCAATTAATCCCCAACTTTGCACTTCGCGGTCAATTTGATCCGCGACAATTTAGCGAGTTTTGACTGCTTTTCCAAGCTTTTAAATATTGATTTAAATCATTTACCATTGACGGTGTTAATTTTGTATTTAAGGTGTCCGGCGGGTAAAAGCAGTGTTAATAACATGTTTACTGTAACGCAATTTATGGTTATCAATTGGCGAATAAAGCGAAGAAAGGCAGGTTACTTTACGCGGTAAGTTAAAAACGTGAAAAGTGGGTAACTCTTAAGTGAAACAGCTCAACTATTTCCAGATTGATTTTACAAATATTTCACTTATCCAGTTAATATAATTAACACCGCTTCGTTATTATAAAAATAAGCATCTTTAAAAGGCGATGCTTAGCGCTATTATTCATAACTTTTATAACCTGCTTTCAGGTCGCCGGATAATGCTGCAAGCCCCCTCCCCTGCCTGCCTCCCTTTTTTTTACCACGCATAGATTCGGGCAATAAAAAAGGCCGCTCCAGGAGCGGCCAACCATGTCGAATTGCGCTGCTCCCCTGCGTGGGGGAGCGATGGTTTTTTATTTAATTACGGTTTTCAGCGCGTCGCCGATATCGGCCAGGCTGCGCACGGTTTTCACGCCAGCTGCTTCCAGCGCCGCGAACTTCTCGTCCGCCGTACCTTTACCGCCTGCGATAATGGCGCCTGCGTGGCCCATACGCTTGCCTTTCGGCGCGGTAACACCGGCGATGTAGCCAACAACCGGTTTGGTGACGTGCTCTTTGATGTAGGCTGCGGCTTCTTCTTCCGCGCTACCGCCGATCTCACCGATCATGACAATCGCTTCGGTCTGCGGATCTTCCTGGAACAGTTTCAGGATATCGATAAAGTTAGAGCCCGGGATCGGGTCGCCACCGATGCCCACACAGGTGGACTGGCCGAAACCGTAATCCGTGGTCTGTTTAACCGCTTCATAGGTCAGGGTGCCGGAGCGCGAAACGATGCCGACTTTACCCGGCTGATGGATGTGGCCCGGCATAATGCCGATTTTGCACTCGCCAGGGGTGATCACGCCCGGGCAGTTCGGCCCGATCATGCGCACGCCAGCTTCATCCAGCTTCACTTTCACCGTCAGCATATCCAGCGTCGGGATACCTTCAGTGATGGTGATAATCAGTTTGATACCTGCGTCGATCGCTTCAAGGATGGAGTCTTTGCAGAACGGAGCCGGAACGTAGATAACCGTTGCGGTCGCGCCAGTCGCGTCTACCGCTTCACGCACGGTGTTGAACACCGGCAGGCCGAGGTGCGTGGTGCCGCCTTTGCCTGGCGTTACGCCGCCAACCATCTGCGTACCGTAGGCAATCGCCTGTTCGGAGTGGAATGTACCCTGGCTTCCGGTGAAACCCTGGCAGATAACTTTGGTGTTCTTATCGATCAAAACAGACATTATTTCCCCTCCACTGCGGCAACAACCTGCTGTGCTGCATCCGTCAGACTTTTCGCTGCGATAATATTCAGGCCGCTGTCAGCCAGGCGCTTGGCACCCAGTTCAGCGTTGTTACCTTCCAGGCGTACAACTACCGGCACGTTCACGCCAACTTCTTCTACTGCACCGATGATGCCGTCTGCGATCAGGTCGCAGCGCACGATGCCGCCGAAGATGTTAACCAGGACGGCTTTCACGTTCTCATCGGAGAGAATGATTTTGAAAGCTTCGGTTACGCGCTCTTTGGTCGCGCCGCCGCCAACGTCGAGGAAGTTAGCCGGTTCGCCGCCGTGCAGTTTAACGATGTCCATGGTGCCCATCGCCAGGCCTGCGCCGTTAACCATGCAGCCGATGTTGCCGTCGAGAGCAACGTAGTTTAGCTCCCACTGCGCAGCCTGCGCTTCGCGCGGGTCTTCCTGAGACTGGTCGCGCATTTCGCGCAGATCCGGCTGGCGGAAGAGTGCGTTGCCGTCCGCGCCCAGTTTGCCGTCGAGGCAGATCAGGTCGCCCTGCTTAGTGATCACCAGCGGGTTGATTTCGATCAGCGCCAGGTCGCGCTCAAGGAAAATGGTCGCCAGACCCATAAAGATCTTGGTGAACTGCTGAACCTGCTTACCTTCCAGACCCAGTTTGAACGCCAGGTCACGACCCTGATACGGCATCGGGCCGGTCAGCGGATCGATAGTGGTTTTGTGGATCAGGTGCGGGGTCTCTTCCGCCACTTTCTCAATCTCAACACCGCCTTCGGTGGAGGCCATGAACACCACGCGACGCGAGCTACGGTCAACTACCGCGCCCAGGTAGAGCTCTTTGTCGATATCGGTCGCCGCTTCAACCAGGATCTGGTTAACCGGCTGGCCGTTAGCGTCTGTTTGGTAGGTTACCAGGCGTTTACCCAGCCAGTGCTCCGCGAATGCGCGGATCTCTTCTTTGCTGTTCACCACTTTTACGCCGCCCGCTTTACCGCGGCCGCCTGCGTGAACCTGGCATTTTACAACCCACGGGCCTGCGCCAATTTTTGATGCCGCTTCTTCGGCTTCACGCGGGGTAGTACAGGCGTATCCAACCGGAGTCGGCAGACCTGACCGGGCAAAAAGCTGTTTCGCCTGATACTCATGTAAGTTCATCTGTTCTATCCATCCTTCAGGTAATCATTATCAGGGTGTCTGCGGGTCGGGGTGCCCTGTTTGCCGGATCCGCCCACAGTCAGGTGATGACTTCAGGCCCGGCATCCGCCGGGCCCTGGCCGACTACACGTCCAGCAGCAGACGGGTCGGATCTTCCAGCAGCTCTTTGATGGCGACCAGATAGCCCACAGACTCACGGCCGTCGATCAGACGGTGATCGTAAGAGAGCGCCAGGTACATCATCGGCAGGATCTCAACCTTGCCATCAACCGCCATCGGGCGATCTTTGATGGCGTGCATGCCGAGGATCGCGCTCTGCGGCGGGTTGATGATCGGGGTGGACATCAGCGAGCCGAAGACGCCGCCGTTGGTAATGGTGAAGTTACCGCCGGTCAGATCTTCCACGGTCAGCTTGCCGTCGCGCCCTTTCAGCGCCAGCTCTTTAATTTTCTTCTCGATATCTGCCATGCCGAGGGTATCGACATCGCGCAGCACCGGGGTCACCAGGCCACGCGGCGTGGAAACAGCCATACTGACATCGAAATAGTTGTGGTAAACCACATCATCGCCATCGATAGAAGCGTTCACTTCCGGGTAGCGTTTCAGCGCTTCAACCACTGCTTTCACGTAGAAGGACATAAAGCCCAGACGGATGCCGTGACGCTTCTCGAACGCGTCGCCGTACTGCTTACGCAGATCCATAATCGGCTTCATGTTGACTTCGTTGAAGGTCGTCAGCATGGCGGTGGAGTTTTTCGCTTCCAGCAGACGCTCGGCTACGCGTTTGCGCAGGCGGGTCATCGGTACGCGTTTTTCCGTGCGGCCAGCCGGGGCCGGAGCCGGGGTGCTGGCAGCAGCCGGAGCTGCCGCTGGTGCAGCGCTCTGCGCCGGGCCTTTCGCCAGATGCTTCTCAACATCTTCACGGGTCAGACGACCACCAACACCGGTACCTTTGATGTCGCTGGCTTCCAGGTTGTGCTCGGCCAGCAGGCGACGGATCGCCGGGCTCAGGGCATCATTGTTCTGCTCTTCCAGCGAGGCCTGCTGGCGCTGCGCCGGTGTAGACTCTTTCTCTTCAGATTTAGCACTGCTCTCTTTGCCTGCGCTGTTGCCCTCTTTCAGACGGCCCAGAATCTGGCGGGAGGTAACGGTTGTGCCTTCCTCTTCCAGCACGGCATCAAGGATGCCGTCCGCTGACGCCGGCACTTCCAGTACCACTTTGTCAGTTTCGATTTCTACCAGCACTTCATCACGTTTAACGCTATCGCCTGGTTTTTTGTGCCAGGTTGCAACGGTCGCGTCAGCAACGGACTCAGGCAGATCGGGAACAAGAATATCTACGCTACTCATTATTTATCCTTTAATTAATTGACGTTCAGCGCGTCATTTACCAGATCTTGTTGCTGTTTCTGGTGAACGGAGAGGTATCCCACCGCCGGAGAGGCGGAGGCCGGGCGACCTGCGTAACGCAGACCAGCCCCAAACGGAATCACATCACGGAAGTGATGCTGGCTGCAGTACCATGCGCCCTGGTTCAGCGGCTCTTCCTGGCACCAGACAAAATCATGCACATGCGCGTACGGCTTCAGCGCTTCCTGCACCGCCTGATGCGGGAACGGATAGAGCTGCTCGATGCGGACAATCGCGACATCTTTCTGATCGTTCTTACGACGCTGTTCCAGCAAATCGTAATAAACCTTACCGGAACAGAGGATAACGCGTTTCACGCCCTGCGGATCGAGATCGTCCACTTCGCCAATCGCTGGCATAAAGGTGCCGTTCGCCAGCTCATCAAGCGTTGAGACCGCCTGCGGATGACGCAGCAGGGATTTCGGTGACATCACAATCAGCGGACGGCGCATACCGCGCAGCGCCTGACGACGCAGCATGTGGTAAACCTGCGCCGGGGTCGACGGCACGCAAACCTGCATATTCTGCTCGGCGCAGAGTTGCAGATAGCGCTCCAGACGCGCGGAGGAGTGCTCCGGGCCCTGCCCTTCATAGCCGTGCGGCAGGAGCATTACCAGGCCACACATACGGCCCCATTTCTGCTCGCCGGAGCTGATGAATTGGTCGATAACCACCTGCGCACCGTTGGCGAAGTCGCCGAACTGCGCTTCCCAGATGGTGAGCGTGCGCGGCTCAGCGGTGGCGTAACCATACTCAAACGCCAGCACCGCTTCTTCCGACAGTACGGAGTCCCAGACGCGGAACGCGCCCTGGCTGTTATGCACGTGTGCCAGCGGGGTGTAAGTCGAACCGTTAGTCTGGTTATGCACCACCGCATGACGATGGAAGAAGGTACCGCGACCGGAGTCTTCACCGGAGAGACGCACCGGAATGCCCTCATCTACCAGCGTGGCGTAAGCCAGCGTTTCCGCGCCGCCCCAGTCGAACAGCTTGTCGCCGTTCGCCATCAGCTGACGGTCAGCGTAGATTTTCGCTACGCGGGACTGCATCTCAATCGCGTCCGGTACGGTGCTGATGCGCTTCGCCAGCTCTTGCAGGCGCTTCATCTCCACCTTGTTCGGGTAGCTCTCATCCCACTCGTGGTTGAGGTACGGCGACCAGGTGAAGGAGTGCATATTCATCGGACGCCATTCAGCGACCACGCACTCACCGGCATCGAGCGCATCGCGGTAGACGTTAGCCATTTCGGTAGCGTCTTCAGCGGCGATGGTGGTTTCCTGCTCCAGACGGCTGGCGTAAATCTGACGCGGCGTCGGGTGCTTTTTGATCTTTTGGTACATCAGCGGCTGGGTTGCGCTCGGCTCATCGGCTTCGTTATGGCCGTGACGGCGGTAGCACACCAGGTCGATAAAGACATCGCGTTTGAAGGTATTACGGAAATCGAGCGCCAGGCGGGTAACAAAGGCCACCGCTTCCGGATCGTCCGCGTTAACGTGGAAAATCGGCGCCTGCACCATTTTACCGATATCGGTACAGTACGGCGTTGAGCGCGCATCCAGCGGGTTCGACGTGGTGAAGCCCACCTGGTTGTTGATAACGATACGCACGGTGCCGCCTACTTCGTAGCCGCGGGCTTTGGACATGTTGAGGGTTTCCTGCACCACGCCCTGGCCTGCGACCGCCGCGTCACCGTGAATGGTGATCGGCAACACTTTGTTGCTGCTCGGTTCGTCAAGGCGATCGAGGCGCGCGCGAACGGAACCGATAACTACCGGGCTTACGATCTCGAGGTGCGACGGGTTAAACGCCAGCGCCAGGTGAACCAGACCGCCTTCGGTTTCAACGTCGGACGAGAAGCCCATGTGATATTTCACGTCACCGGTGCCGAGATGCTCTTTATGCTTGCCGGCAAACTCGTCGAACAGATCCTGCGGCTTTTTACCCAGCACGTTAACCAGCACGTTCAAACGACCGCGGTGCGCCATGCCCAGCACCACTTCACGGGTGCCGCTTTTACCGGCGTGGCGGATCATCTCTTTCAGCATCGGCACCAGCGCATCGCCACCCTCAAGGGAGAAGCGTTTCGCACCAGGGAATTTCGCGCCCAGATAGCGCTCCAGCCCTTCGGCGGCGGTCAGTTCGCTTAAGAAGCGCTTTTTCTCTTCTGCCGAGAAGCTGGATTTACCGGTGGCCGACTCGATGCGCTGCTGGATCCAGCGTTTCTCTTCGGTGCTGGTGATGTGCATGTACTCCGCGCCGATGGAGCCACAATAGGTCTCTTTCAGCGCATGGAGCAGCTCGCCCAGCGGCATAGTGTCTTTGCCGATAGCAAATGACCCGACATTGAAGCTGTTCTGGAAATCGGCTTCGGTCAGGTCATGGAATGCGGGATCGAGATCGGCGACCCTCTCCTGCTGCCATAATCCCAGCGGATCGAGATTCGCATGCTGGTGACCACGGAAGCGGTAGGCGTTAATGAGCTGCAGGACTTTGACCTGCTTAACGTTGGTATCGGGGTCGGAAATCGAGGAGGAGTAACGTGAAGCGTCCTTCGCCAGTTGGCGGAAGTAATCACGCGTTTTGGAGTGGAACTGATCCGGTTTGACTCCGGTACCTGGTAACTGCTGGAACATAGATCGCCAGTTCGCATCTACCGAGTCAGGATCGGTTAAGAAGTCTTCATAGAGCTGTTCTATCCAGCTCTGGTTAGACCCAGAGAGGTAAGAAGAGTCCAGCCAGGCTTTCATTGCGCCGTTCTGCATCGTGATCCCTTAAGCATTGTTATGCTTACTTCGCCGTGGATAACTTCGACGTACACGTACGCGCACGTCCCAGGGTTCACCTGCGGGTTCTTTGACCCGCGAAGGAACCTTTAAAAACAGCCTAATCTTCGTTGTTCGGGCTGCGACGGCGTTGGCTGCCTTCACTCACCTGGGTCACATAGTTCACTATGCTGCCCCGGATGCGCTCAATTGCCGCCTTGTCTCGCGCCAAACATCTCAATTATGTTTCAATGGCGGTTTTTAGAGGTTTCTGCTGCTTTACTCGCCCGGCGCGCTTGCGCTTACCGGGCTTATCAATACTGTAGGCCGGATAAGCGCAAGTGCCATCCGGCTTTACCTTTTTATGCACTGCGTTGCAGCAACATTGACTTAATGTGGCCAATGGCGCGCGTCGGGTTAAGCCCTTTCGGACATACACTGACGCAGTTCATGATGCTGTGGCAGCGGAATACGCTGAAAGCATCGCTCAGGCCATCGAGACGCGCATCCGTTTCCGTATCGCGGCTGTCGATCAGGAAGCGGTATGCCGCCAGCAGGCCTGCCGGGCCGATGAATTTCTCCGGGTTCCACCAGAACGACGGGCAAGAGGTCGAGCAGCAGGCACAGAGAATACACTCATACAGACCGTCGAGTTTCTCGCGCTGTTCAGGCCCCTGTAGGTGCTCACGCGCCGGCGGATTTTGCCCATTATTCAACAGGTAAGGCTTAATTTTTTCATATTGGGCATAGAACTGCCCCATGTCCACCACCAAATCGCGAATTACCGGCAGACCTGGCAGCGGGCGGATCACAATCTTCTTCTTGCCGTTGCCAAGCGCGGAAATTGGGGTGATACAGGCCAGCCCGTTTTTGCCATTCATGTTCAGGCCATCGGAACCGCACACCCCTTCACGGCAGGAGCGGCGGAACGACAGCGTGGAGTCGGTCTCTTTCAGCTGCATTAACGCATCAAGCAGCATCATGTCGCGACCCTCTTCCGATTCGAGGGTGTAATCCTGCATACGCGGCGCGTCGTCGACGTCCGGGTTATAGCGATAAATCGAGAATTCGAGTTTCATCAATCCTGTCTCCGCATTAATAAGTACGAATCTTCGGCGGGAACGCCGGACGCAGTTTCGGTTCCATATTGACGCTGCGACGCGTCATAGATTCCGTCTCTGGCAGGTACAGGGAGTGACACAACCAGTTCTCATCGTCACGATCCGGATAGTCGAAGCGGCTATGCGCGCCACGGCTTTCGGTACGGAAGTTGGCAGAAACCGCCGTTGCATAGGCCGTTTCCATCAGGTTATCCAGTTCCAGACACTCAACGCGCTGGGTGTTGAACTCGCTGGAGGTGTCGTCCAGACGGGCGTTTTTCAGGCGCTCGCGGATCACTTTCAGCTGCTCCAGACCCTTGGCCATCGCATCGCCTTCACGGAAGACCGAGAAGTTGTGCTGCATACACTCTTGCAGCGCTTTACGAATGGTGACCGGATCTTCGCCATCGCGGTTGTTATTCCAGCGGTTAAGGCGCTCAAGGGAGGCGTCGATATCGGAATCGCTGGCATCACGCAGCGCGCCCTGCTCGGCGATAGACTCCTGCAGATGCAGACCCGCCGCGCGACCAAATACCACCAGGTCGAGCAGCGAGTTACCGCCCAGACGGTTGGCACCGTGTACCGATACGCAGGCGATTTCGCCTACCGCAAACAGACCCGGAATAACAACGTCTTCACCCTGGGCATTAACGGTCAGCGCCTGGCCGGTCACTTTGGTCGGAATACCGCCCATCATGTAGTGGCAGGTCGGAATAACCGGGATCGGCTCTTTTACCGGATCGACGTGGGCAAAGGTACGCGACAGCTCAAGGATCCCCGGCAGGCGCGATTCCAGCACCTCTTTGCCGAGGTGATCGAGTTTCAGCTTGGCGTGCGGGCCCCACGGGCCATCGCAACCGCGGCCTTCGCGAATTTCGATCATGATCGAGCGCGCAACCACGTCGCGGCCCGCCAAATCTTTCGCGTTCGGCGCATAACGCTCCATAAAGCGCTCGCCATGTTTATTCAGCAGGTAACCGCCTTCACCACGGCACCCTTCGGTGACCAGTACACCTGCGCCGGCGATACCGGTCGGGTGGAACTGCCACATTTCCATATCCTGCACCGGTACGCCGGCACGCAGCGCCATCCCAACACCGTCGCCGGTGTTAATGTGTGCGTTGGTGGTGGACTGGTAAATACGCCCCGCCCCGCCGGTTGCCAGCACGGTTGCACGCGCTTTGAAGTAGACCACTTCACCGGTTTCGATACAGAGCGCCGTACAGCCGACCACCGCGCCATCCTGGTTTTTCACCAGATCGAGCGCATACCATTCGGAAAAGATGGTGGTGTGGTTTTTCAGGTTCTGCTGATAAAGAGTGTGCAGCAGCGCGTGACCGGTACGGTCAGCTGCGGCCGCAGTACGTGCCGCCTGCTCGCCGCCGAAATCTTTCGACTGGCCGCCAAACGGACGCTGATAGATACGGCCATCTTCCAGACGGGAAAACGGCAGGCCCATATGTTCCAGTTCCAGAATCGCTTCCGGGCCGGTTTTACACATATATTCAATGGCATCCTGGTCACCGATATAGTCGGAGCCTTTTACCGTGTCATACATGTGCCATTCCCAGTTATCTTCATGGGTATTGCCCAGCGCAACGGTGATACCGCCCTGCGCAGAGACAGTGTGGGAACGGGTTGGAAAGACTTTAGAGAGCAGCGCACAGGTTTGCCCGCTCTGGGAAATTTGCAGCGCCGCGCGCATACCTGCGCCACCTGCGCCAATTACAACAGCATCAAATTCTCTGACTGGCAGTTTCATTACACACCCCACACCACAACGAATCCATAAATGACGTACGCGACCAGCGCAACAACAATCACCAGCTGCAGCAGCAGGCGCGTTGCAACGTGTTTAACGTAGTCGGTCAATACCTGCCACATACCAATCCACGCGTGGATCAGGATGGAAAAGAGCGCCAGCAGGGTAAAGACTTTCGTGAAGGCGGAGGAGAAGAAGCCCGTCCAGACACCCCAGGTCAGCTCGCTGTGCAACGCGAAAAAGCCGACCATATAGATGATGTATAACGTCAGGACAATAGCGGTAGCACGGACGAGAATAAAATCATGTACGCCGTTGCGTCCTAATGCGGAGGCGTTGCTTACCATACGAGGACTCCTGCGAGGATTGAAAGCACGACAGTGATCACAAAAGAAATATTAGCGGAACGTTTTCCTGCGGCGAGGTTCTCTTCCAGCCAGCCGAAATCCATAAACATGTGGCGAATGCCGCCGACAGCGTGATACGCCAGCGCGGTAAGGATGCCCCAGAAGATGAATTTGACGAAGAAACTGCTCATGATGGCAGAAGCGGCCTGGAAGCCCTCTTCAGATGACAGCGACAAGCCCAGTAACCACAACAGAATGCCGATCGCCACAAACGTGATGACGCCGGAAACGCGGTGGAGAATGGAAGCTATAGCCGTAACAGGAAACTGGATCGTTGTTAAATCCAGATTGACAGGTCTTTGTTTTTTCACATTTTTTATCATGAATAACGCCCACATGCTATTCTTATAGTTTCCTTCCTCCGGTCTGCGTGCGGGTCAGACAGCGTCCTTTCTATAACTGCTCGTCATGCAAAAAATGTGCTTCCATATGCTAAACGACAGGTTACAACGCTGGGTGGCTCGGGATGGCAGGGTATTCCGGAGACCTGGCGGCAGTATAGGTCGTTCACAAAATCATTACAATTAACCTACATATAGTTTGTCGGGTTTTATGCAGAACAGTGACCAAGGTCACGATAACAACATTATTTTAAAATTTAATCATCTAATTTGACAAAAGTTAAACATTCTTGTTACAAACTACGCCAGAAAGAACTTATAATGCTTAAAAGTTATGGGGTCTTGCTTTCACCTGAGAATAAGTTATGTAACAGTGTGATGGTATTGACCGATTTAATCAGGACAGTTATTAGTGATATACAGGTTTGATAAATTCGGACTGCTAAGACGCTGATTTGCTGTTTTTTCACTGTATTTTCAATGTGTATCTGCACGCGCCTATCGCTCTGTACCCTGGTATCTCCTCTTCGCAGAGCAGCGAGCTATATAACAATTCGTTAACATTGACGGTCAAGTGAAGGCAAACCCGGTGGCTGGCGGTCTTAAGCAATAAGGCGCTAAGGAGACCGTAAATGGCTGATAAGAAAGCAACCATCACCTACAATGGTGACGATGCTATTGAACTGGATGTGCTACAAGGCACGCTCGGTCAGGATGTTATTGATATCCGTAGTCTCGGTTCAAAAGGGGTTTTCACTTTTGACCCAGGTTTTACCTCAACCGCATCATGCGAATCGAAAATCACCTTTATCGACGGCGATGAAGGGATTCTGCTGCACCGTGGCTTCCCCATCGATCAACTGGCGACTGAGTCCAACTATCTGGAAGTGTGCTACATCCTGCTGTACGGCGAAAAACCGACTCAGGCGCAGTTTGAAGAGTTCACACTGACAGTGACCCGCCACACGATGATCCATGAGCAGATTACCCGTCTGTTCCACGGTTTCCGTCGCGACTCGCACCCGATGGCAGTGCTGTGCGGCGTGACCGGCGCGCTGGCGGCGTTCTACCACGACTCGCTGGATGTGAACAATCCGCGCCACCGTGAAATCGCTGCGTTCCGTCTGCTTTCCAAAATGCCGACCGTGGCCGCGATGTGCTACAAATACTCCATCGGTCAGCCGTTTGTTTATCCGCGCAACGACCTCTCCTATGCGGGCAACTTCCTGCACATGATGTTCTCCACGCCGTGCGAACCGTATGAAGTGAACCCGGTTCTGGAACGCGCCATGGATCGTATTCTGATCCTGCATGCTGACCATGAGCAGAATGCGTCCACTTCTACCGTGCGTACCGCAGGCTCTTCGGGCGCGAACCCGTTTGCCTGTATCGCGGCCGGTATCGCCTCCCTGTGGGGACCGGCGCACGGCGGCGCGAACGAAGCGGCACTGAAGATGCTGGAAGAGATCAGCACCGTTAAACACATTCCGGAATTCCTGCGTCGCGCCAAAGATAAGAACGATTCGTTCCGTCTGATGGGCTTCGGTCACCGTGTCTATAAGAACTATGACCCGCGCGCCACCGTGATGCGTGAAACCTGCCACGAAGTGCTGCGTGAACTGGGCACCAAAGACGATCTGCTGGAAGTGGCGATGGAGCTGGAGCACATTGCGCTCAACGACCCGTACTTCATCGAACGCAAACTCTACCCGAACGTCGATTTCTACTCTGGCATTATTCTGAAAGCGATGGGGATCCCGTCGTCGATGTTTACGGTGATCTTCGCGATGGCGCGTACCGTGGGCTGGATTGCGCACTGGAACGAGATGCACGATGACGGCATTAAGATTGCCCGTCCGCGTCAGCTCTATACCGGTTACGAAAAACGCGAGTTTTCGTCAGATCTGAAAAAAGATTAATCCCCGCTAATGCCCGGTGGCGCTCCGCTTACCGGGCCTGCAACTGCACTACCCCGTAATATTGCCCGATGGCGCTGCGCTTATCGGGCCTACAATTGCCCTTCCCCGCTCAATAACACAATCGCGCTGCGCTTATTGGGCCGACGATGGTTGCGGTGGCACGGTCCGTAGGCCGGATAAGGCGTAGCCGCCATCCGGCACATTCTCATTTGCCACTGACTTGTTTACCGCTGACACCCCGGGCACCAATAAAAGGGTCGTGAGGAGAGCGTCGTCTTCTCAATGATCCCGCCGCAGCGCTCGCACTTCTTCCCGGCACGGTGAAACACATTAAAGCGAAACAGCGCCCCGTGATGCTTCTTCTCATCGACGCGCCCACGGGTCTGATATGAAAGACGCGGGATCGCCAACAACGCCTCTGCCAGCAGATCCAGCTCGCTCTCGCTAAGCTGTTCGGCTTTACGCTGCCCGGTCAGCCCGCTGTGCCAGAGAATTTCGACGCGCAAATAGTTACCTAATCCTGCGAGAAACGCCTGGTCGAGCAGCAGCCCGGCAAACTGCCGACGCCGAAAGCGCGGTGAGAGCAAACGCGCTTTCACCTCCTCCACCGTTAAGCGCATATCCAGCACATCCGGCCCTACGCGCAGCAAAAAGGGGTGCTGCGCCAGTTGCTCCGGCGTCAGCAATGCAATCTCCGAGGCGCTGTAGAGCAAAATCGCTTTACCCGCCGCCTGCAAGCGCACGCGCAACACGCGGTTGGTTTCTGGCATCTCGCCCGCCTTCACCACGCGCCAGACGCCGTAAAGCTGATTGTGGCTATAAAGCGTTAACCCGCCGGAAAAGTGCGTTAACAGCGCTTTGCCGCGTGTCTCAATGGCATCGATCTGCTGCCCCACCAGCCCGGCGGCATAATCAGTAAGATGCGGCTGGGCAAACCAGACCTCGGTCAGCGGCTTACCCTTAATCGCGGCTTCCAGCGTGTCCGCCGCGCGGCGGATCTCCGGTCCTTCCGGCATGAAAACTCCTTATCAGCGTGATGAAACGGTAATGCCTTCGGCAATAAACGCGGCGCGTAAACGGCGGGCAAAAGCCAGCGCATGCGCGCCGTCCCCATGCAGACAGACCGTCTGCGCGTTAACGGGCGCATAGTCCCCCTCAACGCTTTTGACGCGCCCGCGCTGCACCATCTCCAGCGTCTGTGCCAGCGCCAGCTGCCCATCCTCAATCAGTGCGCCCGGCTCACCGCGCGGCACAAGCTGCCCACTGGCCTGATAACCGCGATCGGCAAACACCTCTTCCCGCGTCGCTAACCCCAGCCGCTCGCCTGCACGGATCAGCTCGCTGCCCGCCAGCCCGACCAGGATTAGAGCGGGATCGAGATCCCGCACCGCGCGGGCGATAGCCTCGGCAAGCGCTGAATCCTGTGCCGCCTGGTTGTAGAGCATGCCGTGGGGTTTCACATGCGAAAGGCTCGCACCGCGGGATTTCGCCAGCGCCGCCAGCGCACCACACTGGTAGAGCACCTCGCTATAGACCACTTCCGGCGCGGTGGACATTCTCTTGCGGCCAAAATTTTCGCGATCGAGAAACGACGGGTGCGCGCCGATAGCGACATCGTTCGCCAATGCCTGCTCAATGCAGGTGAGCATGGTGGCGGCATCACCGGCGTGAAAGCCGCAGGCGATATTCACCGAGCTCACCACCTGCATCAGCTCGCGGTCGTTCCCGGCAAAGCCTTCGCCGATATCGGCGTTTAAATCAATCCGCATCGCGCAGCCGCCACGCCAGTTGATCGAGGAACAGCCGCTGTTCGCGCCGCGCCTGCAGCGCCTCGTCGAGCGAGCACGGCACAAAGTGCACGGGCTGACCGAGGCGAATTTGCGCAAGACGGTAGAGATCGGCTTCGATAATGCAGGCAATACGCGGATAACCGCCGGTGGTCTGGCAATCATTCATCAACACAATCGGCTGACCATTTGCGGGCACCTGGATAACACCGGGCAGCAGCCCGTGGGAGAGCAGATCCCGCTCGGTCGTGCGCACCAGCGGCTGCCCCTGCAGGCGATAGCCCATGCGGTTGCTCTGCGGATTGATATGCCACGGCAGGCGCCAGAACGCCTCCTGGGAGGCGGCATCAAATTCGTGATACTCCGGCCCCGGCAGTGCGCGGATACGGTTGGTCCATAACAGCTGCTTCACGCCCTGTTGCGCGCTAAACGACCGCGAAGGAGTGCCAAGCGGCAGCGTGTCGCCATCGCGCAGCAAGCGCCCCTCCAGCCCGCCAATAGCGGTTTTCAGATCGGTACTGCCCGACCCCATCACCTCTGGCAGATCGAAACCGCCTGCGACCGCGAGATAACTGCGCACGCCAAAGCGCGGGCGATTCAGCACCAGCCGCTGCCCGGCTTTCGCCGCAAAGCGCCAGCCGGTCCAGACGTCAGTGCCATCAAGCGTCGCATCGCAGCCTGCGCCGGTAAGAGCAAACCAGCAGTCGCGGGCAAACTCCACTTCACACTGGCCGAGGGTTATCTCAAGTGCGGCAGCCTCCGGCGCGTTGCCAACCAGCGCATTGGCAATCTCCAGCGCCGGGCCATCGAGCGCGCCGCTGTAACTGACGCCGGACTGACGCAGGCCAATACGTTTCCCGCCCTGCAATGAGGTATACATCCCCGCGCGAAGAATTTTTAACATACGCCCTCCTTGCGCGGGATAAAGCGCAGCGTATCGCCAGGCCGCAGCAGCGACGGCTCCGCTAAACGCGAGTTAAATAGCGTCAGATCGGTGCGACCAATCAGGTTCCAGCCGCCGGGACTCGCCAGCGGGTAAATCCCCGTCTGCGCGCCGCCAATGCCGACCGACCCGGCAGGCACGCTAATGCGTGGCTCCGCCCGGCGTGGCGTGGTGAGCACCTCCGGCATGCCGCCGAGATAGGGGAAACCGGGCTGAAAACCGATAAACCACACTCGGTATTCGATAGAGGCGTGCAGCTCCACGACCTGCTTTTCGCTCATGCCGCAATGGTTGGCGACATGCGCCAGATCCGGCCCGGCCTCGCCGCCGTAAACCACCGGGATCTCAATAGTCCGTGACTCCGGCTCCAGCGCCTCGCTCTCTTCCCACCAGCGCTGCAGATGCTCAATCGCATCGAGCGCCAGCGTGGTGGGATCGCGCAGCACAACGGTTACGTTATTCATCCCCGGGATCGCTTCCACCACCTCCGGGAATGTCGCCAGCCGCTGCGTCAGCCGCCAGATACGCTTTTGCGTCGCCAGCTGCACCGGCGGCTCCAGCTCCAGCACGACGGCGGTTTCGCCTAACAGATAACAACGCGCTCGCTGCACTTGCCTGCTCCTTACGCCGGGTTAGGGATATCGATAAAGGTCACGTCCAGATCGGTGTTGGCGGTCAGCCACTCGCCGAGGGCGCGTATGCCACCACGCTCGGTGGCGTGGTGCCCGGCCGCGAAGAAGTGCAGACCCTGCTCGCGCGCGGAGTGAATGGTCTGCTCCGATACTTCGCCAGTGATAAAGGCATCGACACCGAAGGCCGCAGCTTTATCAATAAAGCCCTGACCGCCGCCGGTGCACCACGCAACGCGCTTGATGGTGGCAGGCCCGGTATCGCCGCACCACAGCGGTTTACGCCCGAGACGCGCTTCGATCCACGATGCCAGTTCGAGACCGGGAACCGGCATCGACAGCTCACCCCACGGCACCAGCGGTTCAATCTCCCCCTGCACCGTGATGCCAAGCAGTGCAGCAAGCTGCACGTTGTTACCCAATTCCGGATGGGCGTCTAGGGGCAGATGCCAGCCGTAGAGGTTGATATCGTTCGCCAGCAGGGTTTTCAGGCGGTTGCGCTTCATACCGCGAATGATCGGCGCTTCGTTTTTCCAGAAGTAACCGTGATGCACGATCACCGCATCGGCCCCCAGCCGCACAGCCTCATCCAGCAGTGCCTGGCTTGCGGTGACGCCGGTGACGATTTTGCGGATCTCTTCTCGCCCCTCAACCTGCAGGCCATTCGGGCCATAATCGCTGAACGCCGCACTGTTGAGTTTTTCGTTAATCAATTTTTCCAGTTCGGTATTTTTCATGCTCACTCTTACCCTTTTCGCGCGGCTTCATAGGCCGCCAGCGTGGCGCTTCGCGCCTGTTTATGATCGACAATCGGGCGCGGATAATCGAGCTTAACGCCCTGCTTATCTGCCCAGACCCAGGGTTGATGGATAGCCTTCGGCGGCACGGTTTTCAGCTCCGGCAGCCAGCGGCGAATAAACTCGCCGTCCGCATCGAAACGCTCCCCCTGGGTGGTCGGGTTGAAGATACGGAAGTAGGGCGCGGCATCGGTGCCGGTTGAGGCCGCCCACTGCCAGCCGCCGTTGTTCGCCGCGTAATCGCCATCCGCCAGTTGAGCCATAAAATAGCGCTCTCCTACCCGCCAGTCGATAAGCAGGTCTTTGATCAGGAAGCTGGCGGTAATCATACGCAGACGGTTGTGCATCCAGCCGGTCTCATTCATCTGACGCATTGCTGCATCGACAATCGGATAACCGGTCATCCCCTTTTTCCACGCTTCCAGATGCTGTGGGTTATCCTGCCACTGCACCTTTTCCGTCCACGTGATAAACGGGCGATGCTTGCACAGCGCCGGATGGTAGGTGATGAGGTGGCGATAAAATTCGCGCCAGATAAGCTCGCTCAGCCACACCGCGCCCGGCCCGCCCTCCAGCACACCCGGCTGCTCAGCGAGCAAGCGGTGCAGACACTGGCGCGGCGAGAGCGCGCCGATGGCGAGGCTTGCCGAGAGACGGCTGGTGCCCTCAATTGCCGGGAAGTCGCGCTGCTGCTCATACTCTGCCACCTGGTGCTGGCAGAAGTGGCGCAAGCGGGCGATGGCCTGCTTCTCATCCGGCGGGAAGAGTTTTTCGTCAAAGGGCTGTTGTGGGTAGTTGAGCGACAGCGGTTCTACCTTGATCGCCCCGCCTTCGCGCGGCTGCGGCGCAGCGACGCACTCCGGCAGATCCTCTTTTAAACGGCGCAAAAAGGCGTTTTTAAAGGGGGTGAAGACCTTAAACATCTCACGATTGCCGGTCATTACGCTGCCCGGTGCCAGCATCACGCTGTCATCGAACCCCTGGCAGGCGACGTTGGGCAGCGCCTTCTCCACCGCCGCATCGCGCTGGCGCTCATTAAGCTCGTATTGATAGTTATAAAAAAGGTGGCTGACCTGCTCCTGCTCGCAGACCTCAGTGACTGCCTGCACGCTGGCGGCAAAGTCATCCACTTCGCGGTAGATAAGTTCAATGCCGCGCTCGGCGAGCGCCTGTTGCAGCGCATTGAGATGGGACTCAATCAGCGCAGCCTGACGCGGTGCCATCAGGTGCTGCTGCCACTGTTTCGGCGTGGCGATAAAGAGGGCTTTTACTGTTGCGTTCGCGCTGCGGCAGGCCGCCGCCAGCGCGAGGTTATCGTGCACGCGCAAATCCGTGCGAAACCAGACCAGATGGGTGGTCATAATGCTCCTAATGTCCGTAACGTAAGCGCAGCGCTTCCGGCCAGGGGTCAAAATAGCGCTGTCCGGAGAGGTAAGCGTCCGGGAACTCAGCCATATAGTGTTTTAGTAAGGTAACGGGTGCCAGTAGCGGCTGAATGCCCTGGCGGTAGCTGTCGATCAGCTTCGACAGCTCTTCACGCTGGCGGGCATTGAGCTGCTTGCGGAAGTAGCCCTGCACATGCATCAGCACGTTGGTGTGGTTGCGGCGAGTTGCCTGGTGTGAGAGCAGATCCATCAGACGCTGGCGATACTCCACAAACCACTCGTCGAGAGAGGCCCACTCATGGATGGCGGCGACAAAGCGCCCCAGCTCGCGATACTTCGGCTGAGAGTGCGCCAGCAGCAACAGCTTGTAGCGGCTGTGGTAGGCGATTAGCTCCCCGCGCGTCAGGCCGCGCTCGCGCACGCTGTTAAGTTCATGCAGGGCGTAAATACGCTCAACAAAGTTCTCGCGGATATGGGGATCGTGCAGGCGACCATCCTCCTCCACCGGCAGCCACGGATGGGTCTCCATCAGAATGTCGGTAAAGATGCCGCGCCCGGCTTTACGATTGTTTTTGCCATCCGCGTCGTATACGCGCACCCGCTCCATGCCGCAGGAGGGGGATTTGGCGCAGACGATGTAGCCGCACAAATGGTCGAGACGGCTGACGCGCTCGCGGGAGAAGTGCGCCATCTGCTCGGTTAAATCTCCTTCCCGCTTGTCGCTAAAGCGCAGCGAAACTCCGCTCTCCTCTTTGACCAACCGCAGCGCCGGACGTGGCACCGGCAGGCCAATGGCCATCTCCGGGCAGACTGGCTCAAAACGCATCCACGGTGATAGCTCTTCAACTGCGAAGGCAAGCCGCTTATGGCCGCCGTCAAAACGGACTTGTTCCCCTAATAAACAGGCACTGATGCCGACAGGGATTTTCTCACTCATAGCGACTCCTTGATTAGACATAATCATTGTAGTCAAAGGCCGCAGGTAAAAAAAAGCCACCGCAAGTGCGGTGGCGCGATCGGGTTGCTGTGTGTAGCCCGATTAATAAAAGTCGCAGGTTGCTTTTTCTGCTTGATCCATCCATACCGGTTTCTCGCTGGTCTTCGCCCAGACGCGGTGCAGATAGCTGTAGAACCGTGCGCGATCCTTCCAGAACAACATCACCGGCAGTGCCAGCAGGCCCGCCGCAACGGCGAAAGCACGACGCATCAGCACAATGTGCGCTGGAAACATTTTGTATGTGTTCATAAATCTCTCCCCTTTGTCAGGCCGGTATCGGTCACCGGAAAAAAGTTACCGCAGCGGTAAGTGAGTAACGAAAAAACGCTGCGAGACTGAAATCTGCTCAAAATAATACCGGTTTGTTGGTAATTTTACTACTCATCCGACCACTATTTTTATCCGATTCGCATTTATTTACCTGCAATCCGTAAATAAGTTACAAAACGGTTAAATTAATAATAACCATCGGTTAAATAATGGTTTTGAATGTTGCATTTGCGAAACGGAGCCGCTGGAACAACTGGAACCTTGTAGGCCGGATAAGCGCCAGCGCCATCCGGCATTTTATCAGCGGCACCAATTGCCGGATGGCGGCTTCGCCTTATCCGGCCTACCAAAACGCAGTTCCAGCGACACCGTTTTGGCTTTTACCTGCGGTATCACAGCGGCGGTGTTGACCCCCGCTGAAATCGGCGAACCGAAGCGGGAATGACAAGGTCTGGACGCCATGGATGGCGGACAGAGGCGAACCGAGACAGGATGTCGAGTCGAGCCGGCCGCAGTCAGACACGCGGGAGGTGAGCGCAGTGCGCAGCACCGATTTCCTCGCGGGGCCGCGGGGATTGACAAGGGGGGAGCGGTCCCCCCCTTGTCCCGTTCACCGCATAAGAGGTCAATGAAACTCCGCCACGTATGGTGAACGGAACCCTTCTACCAATGCCATATGCCAGTCTCATTGCCTGATGGCGCTGCGCTTATCAGGCCTACAACGGCAAAAACTGCTTATTTGTTCGGCATTTTTATACTTTTTTTACACCCTGCCCGCCGATTTTTGCGAAATCTTTGCGCCTGAAAAATTAGCCTCTCTGCACATCCTTAAATCACCCCGGAGGTGAACTGTGAGTGCAGGCGTGCTAATCGGCATCGTGCTGGTTTTCCTGTTATTGGGCTATCTGATTTACGCCCTGATAAACGCGGAGGCATTTTAATGGCCGCTCAAGCGTTTCTTCTGGTTGCCGGCTTTTTGCTGGTGCTGTTCCTGCTGGCGCGCCCGCTTGGATCGCTGCTGGCGAAGCTGATTGCCGGGCAGCCGTTGCCGGGCGTTGGCGTGGTGGAAAACCTGCTCTGGCGCGGGTTGGGTATCGACACCCGTGAAATGAGCTGGCGACACTATCTGTTGGCGATCCTGTGGCTTAACCTGCTGGGCCTCGCCCTGCTGTTTGCCATGCTGATGCTGCAAGGCATCCTGCCGCTGAACCCGCAGAACCTGCCTGGCCTCTCCTGGCACCTAGCGCTTAACACCGCCGTCAGCTTTGTCAGCAATACCAACTGGCAATCCTACGCCGGTGAAAGCACGCTGAGTTACTTTAGCCAGATGGTCGGCCTGACGGTGCAGAACTTCCTCTCTGCCGCCACCGGCATCGCGGTGGTGTTTGCGCTGATCCGCGCCTTCGCCCGCCGCAGCATGGAGACGCTGGGCAACGCGTGGGTCGATCTGACGCGCATTACGCTCTGGGTACTGCTGCCGCTGGCGCTGCTGATCGCCCTCTTTTTCATCCAGCAAGGGACGCTGCAAAACCTGCTCCCCTACCAGCCCTACACCTCCCTTGAAGGGGTTCAGCACCTGATGCCGATGGGTCCGGTCGCCTCGCAGGAAGCGATTAAAATGCTGGGCACCAACGGCGGCGGTTTCTTTAACGCCAACTCCTCCCATCCGTTCGAAAACCCTACCGCGCTGACCAACTTTGTGCAGATGCTGGCGATCTTCCTGATCCCTGCCGCGCTCTGTTTCGCCTTTGGTGAAGCGGTGAGCGACCGCCGTCAGGGGCAGATGCTGCTGTGGGCGATGTCGATAATCTTTGTCGTTTGTGTGGCAATTGTGATGCGGGCCGAGTGGCTAGGTAACCCGCACTTCCTGACGCTCGGCGGCGACAGCACCATCAACATGGAAGGTAAAGAGAGCCGCTTCGGCATTCTCGCCAGCAGCCTCTATGCCGTGGTCACCACCGCCGCTTCCTGCGGTGCGGTCAACGCCATGCATGACTCCTTTACCGCACTCGGCGGCATGATCCCGATGTGGTTAATGCAGATTGGCGAAGTGGTGTTTGGCGGCGTCGGCTCCGGTCTCTACGGCATGCTGCTGTTTGTCCTGCTGGCGGTGTTTATTGCCGGGCTGATGATTGGCCGCACGCCGGAGTTCCTCGGTAAAAAAATTGATGTCCGCGAAATGAAGATGACCGCGCTGGCGATCCTTGTCACCCCGGCGCTGGTGCTGATCGGCACGGCGCTGGCGATGATGACCGACGCCGGACGCAGCGGCATGTTCAACCCCGGCATTCATGGCTTCAGTGAAGTGTTGTACGCCGTCTCCTCCGCCGCCAACAACAACGGCAGCGCCTTTGGTGGCCTGAGCGCCAACACGCCTTTCTGGAACTGTCTGCTCGCCTTCTGCATGTTTGTCGGCCGCTTCGGCGTAATTGTGCCGGTGCTGGCGATTGCTGGCTCGCTGGTGAGTAAAAAGATCCAGCCCACCAGCTCCGGCACCCTGCCGACCCACGGCCCGCTCTTTATCGGCCTGCTGATCGGCACCGTGCTGCTGGTTGGCGCATTGACCTTTATTCCTGCCCTGGCCCTTGGTCCGGTGGCGGAATACCTTCAGTTTTGAGTCTGGCGGAGACCACTATTATGAGTCGCAAACAACTGGCCCTGTTTGACGCGAACCTTGTTCGCCAGGCGCTGATGGGTTCCTTAACCAAATTAAGCCCGCAGGTGCAGTGGCGTAACCCGGTGATGTTTATCGTCTGGATCGGCAGCCTGCTCACTACTCTGCTGGCAATCGCTATGGCAACCGGTCACCTGGTCGGTAACGCGTGGTTTACCGGTGCGATCAGCCTCTGGCTGTGGGTGACGGTGCTGTTTGCCAACTTCGCCGAAGCGCTGGCGGAGGGGCGTAGTAAAGCGCAGGCCAACAGCCTGAAAGGGGTGAAAAAGACGGTCTTTGCCCGCAAACTGCGCGCGCCACAGCACGATGCACCGATGGATCATGTTCCGGCAGATGAGCTACGCAAAGGCGACGTGGTGCTGGTTGAAGCGGGCGATATTATTCCCTGCGACGGCGAGGTGATCGAGGGCGGCGCGTCGGTGGATGAGAGCGCCATTACCGGTGAGTCCGCGCCGGTGATCCGCGAGTCCGGCGGCGACTTTGCCTCCGTGACCGGCGGCACGCGCATTCTTTCTGACTGGCTGGTGATCCAGTGCAGCGTTAACCCAGGCGAGACCTTTCTCGATCGCATGATCGCCATGGTTGAAGGTGCCCAGCGCCGCAAAACGCCTAACGAGATCGCGCTGACCATTCTGCTGGTGGCGCTGACTATTGTCTTTCTGCTGGCGACCGCCACGCTGTGGCCCTTCTCCCTTTACGGCGGCACGGCGGTCAGCGTCACGGTGCTGGTTGCACTGCTGGTCTGCCTGATCCCGACAACCATTGGCGGCCTGCTGTCGGCAATTGGCGTGGCGGGGATGAGCCGCATGCTGGGTGCGAATGTGATCGCCACCAGCGGTCGCGCCGTCGAAGCGGCGGGCGATGTCGATGTGCTGCTGCTGGATAAAACCGGCACCATCACCCTCGGCAACCGCCAGGCGTCGGACTTTCTGCCCGCGCGCGGCGTCGATGAGAAGACGCTGGCCGATGCTGCCCAGCTCTCTTCCTTAGCCGATGAAACCCCGGAAGGACGCAGCATTGTGATCCTCGCCAAGCAGCGCTTTAACCTGCGCGAGCGGGATATGCAGAGCCTGCAAGCCACCTTCGTCCCCTTTACCGCGCAAACGCGCATGAGCGGGATTAATGTGCAGGATCGCATGATCCGCAAAGGCTCAGTGGATGCAATTCGTCGCCATATCGAGGCCAATGGCGGCACCTTCCCGGCAGATGTTGAGACGGTGGTGGAAAATGTGGCCCGCCAGGGCGCGACGCCGCTGGTGGTGGCGGAAGGGGCTAATGTACTGGGCGTGATTGCGCTGAAAGATATCGTTAAAGGCGGCATTAAAGAGCGCTTCGCCCAGTTGCGTAAGATGGGCATCAAAACGGTGATGATCACCGGCGATAACCGCTTAACTGCCGCAGCGATTGCTGCCGAAGCGGGCGTGGATGACTTCCTTGCCGAAGCGACGCCGGAAGCGAAGCTGGCGCTGATTCGTCAATACCAGGCCGAAGGTCGGCTGGTGGCGATGACCGGCGATGGCACTAACGATGCCCCGGCGCTGGCGCAGGCGGATGTCGCGGTGGCAATGAACTCCGGTACGCAGGCGGCGAAAGAGGCGGGGAACATGGTCGATCTCGACTCGAACCCGACCAAGCTGATTGAGGTGGTGCATATCGGCAAACAGATGCTGATGACGCGCGGATCGCTGACCACCTTCAGTATCGCCAATGACGTGGCGAAGTATTTTGCCATCATCCCTGCGGCGTTTGCGGCTACCTATCCGCAGCTCAATGCGCTGAATGTGATGCATCTGCACTCCCCCTCTTCGGCGATTTTAAGTGCGGTGATCTTTAACGCGCTGGTGATTGTGTTCCTCATCCCGCTGGCGCTGAAAGGCGTGAGCTACAAGCCGCTGACCGCCTCGGCGATGCTGCGCCGCAACTTGTGGATTTACGGGCTGGGCGGTCTGCTGGTGCCGTTTATCGGCATCAAAGCAATCGATCTGCTGCTCACGCTGTTCGGTCTGGTTTAAGGAGTGAAAAAGATGGCTTTATTACGTCCCGCCTTTCTGCTTTTAATACTGCTGACGTTTATTACCGGCGGGCTTTACCCGCTGCTGACCACCGCCCTTGGGCAGTGGTGGTTTCACGACCAGGCGAACGGCTCGCTGATCGAGCAAGGCGACACGGTGCGCGGCTCCCGTCTGCTGGGCCAGGATTTTACCGCGCCGGGCTATTTTCACGGTCGCCCTTCCGCGACTGCCGATGCGCCCTATAATCCGATGGCTTCGGGCGGCAGCAATCTGGCGGGCAGCAACCCGGAGCTGGATAAGCAGGTGGCCGAACGCGTGGCGCAGCTGCGCGAGGAAAACCCGCACTCACCCAAAGCGATTCCGGTGGAGCTGTTAACCACCTCCGCCAGCGGGCTGGATGGTCAGATTTCACCGCAGGCGGCCAGCTGGCAAATCCCGCGCGTGGCGCAAGCGCGCGGCTTATCGGTGCAGACGGTCAATGATTTGGTTAATAGATACACCGAAACACCGCTGGTTAACTTCCTCGGTCAGCCGGTGGTGAATGTGGTTGAACTTAATCTGGCGCTGGATGCGCTGAAGGATAAATAACGCATGAGTGATGAGCCGTTGCGCCCCGATCCCGACCGCTTGCTGGAGCATGCTGCAACGGCACACCGGGGCAAACTGAAGATCTTTTTCGGTGCCTGCGCCGGGGTGGGTAAAACCTTTGCCATGTTGCAGGAAGCGCAGCGGCTACGGGCGCAGGGGCTGGATGTGCTGCCGGGCGTGGTAGAGACGCACGGGCGCAAAGAGACCGCCGCGCTGATGGCGGGCCTGCCTCTGCAACCCGTGCGGCGCATCGCCCATCGCGGGCGCGTGGTGCATGAGTTTGATCTGGACGCCGCCCTTGCGCGGCGTCCGGCACTGATTTTGATGGATGAGCTGGCGCACAGTAACGCCCCCGGCTCGCGCCATCCGAAACGCTGGCAGGATGTGGAGGAGCTGCTGGAAGCTGGCATCGACGTTTTTACCACCGTCAACGTTCAGCATCTGGAGAGCCTGAATGATGTGGTCAGCGGCGTCACCGGCATTCAGGTGCGCGAAACGGTGCCCGATCCCTTTTTTGATAGCGCTGATGAGATTGTGCTGGTCGACCTGCCGCCGGACGATCTGCGCCAGCGGCTGCACGAGGGCAAAGTCTATATTGGCGGCCAGGCAGAGCGCGCCATTGAGCACTTCTTTCGCAAAGGTAATCTGATCGCGCTGCGCGAACTGGCGCTGCGGCGCACCGCCGACCGGGTCGATGATCAGATGCGTGCCTGGCGCGATCGCCTCGGCGAAGAGAAGGTGTGGCATACGCGCGACGCCATTCTGCTCTGCGTCGGTCACGGCGCGGGCAACGAGAAACTGATTCGCACCGCAGCGAGGCTGGCAGCCAAACTCGGTAGCGCATGGCATGCGGTCTATGTTGAAACCCCTACCCTGCACAAATTACCGGAGTCACAGCGGCGGGCGATCTTAAGCGCCCTGCGGCTGGCCCAGGAGCTGGGCGCCGAGACCGCAACCCTCGCCGACCCGGCGGAAGATCGGGCGATACTGCGCTACGCCCGCGAACATAACCTCGGCAAAATCCTGATTGGCCGCCGCGATAACCGCCGCTGGTGGCACCGCGAATCCTTTGCCGACCGCCTGGCGCGCCGCGCGCCAGATCTCGATCTGGTGATTATCGCCCTGCAAGAGAGCACCCAGCCGCTGCCGACGCGCAGCGGAGATTCCCGCCCCTTTTTCGACCGCTGGCGCGTGCAGCTTACCGGCTGCACGGTCGCGCTGGCGCTTTGCGCGGCGATTACCTTCATCGCTTTGCAGTGGCTGACGGCCTTTGAGCCTACCAACCTGGTGATGATCTACCTGCTGGGCGTAGTGCTGGTGGCGCTGTTCTATGGCCGCTGGCCATCGGCCTTCGCCACGGTGATTAACGTCATCAGCTTCGATCTCTTTTTTATCTCACCGCGCGGCACGCTGGCGGTGTCGGATGTGCAGTATCTGCTCACCTTCGGCGTGATGCTGACCGTCGGGCTGGTGATTGGTAACCTCACCGCTGGCGTGCGTTACCAGGCGAGGGTGGCGCGTTACCGTGAGCGGCGCACGCGTCATCTTTATGAGATGTCGAAAGCGCTGGCGGCGGGACGCAATAATCAGGATATCGCCGCTACCAGCGAGACCTTTATTCACTCCACCTTTGAGGCGCGCAGCAAACTGCTGCTGCCGAATAGCGAGGGTAAACTGGCGGCAGTAACGGAAAACCAGGGCATGACGCCGTGGGATGATGCCATCGCCCGCTGGAGTTTTGATAAGGGACAGCCTGCGGGCGCAGGCACCGATACGCTGCCCGGCGTGCCCTACCAAATTTTGCCGCTGAAAAATGACGATACGGTCTATGGCTTGCTGATTGTCGAGCCAGCGAATCTGCGCCAGCTGATGATCCCCGAGCAGCAGCGTCTGCTGGAGACCTTCACCCTGCTGGTGGCGAACGCGCTTGAGCGCCAGGCATTGGCGACGCGCGAAGAGCAGGCGCGGCTTGCCAGCGAGCGCGAGAGCCTGCGTAACTCACTGCTGGCCGCCCTCTCCCACGATCTGCGCACCCCGCTGACGGTGCTGTTTGGTCAGGCGGAAATCCTTACGCTGGATCTCGCCAGCGAAGGGTCGAAACATGCTCCGCAGGCCAACGAGATCCGCCAGCATGTGCTTAACACCACCCGGCTGGTGAATAATCTGCTGGATATGGCGCGCATCCAGTCCGGCGGCTTTAATTTAAAACGTGAGTGGCTGACGCTGGAAGAGGTGGTCGGCAGTGCGCTGCGTACGCTGGAGCCAGTGATGGGCGGGCGGCACATTGCGCTGTCGCTGCCCGATCCGCTGATGCTGGTGCATGTTGATGGCCCGCTGTTTGAGCGCGTGTTGATCAATCTGCTGGAAAACGCAGTGAAATATGCCGGATCCGGCGCGCAGATTGGTATTGAATCGCACAGCACACCGACCGACTGGACGCTGGAGGTGTGGGATAACGGGCCGGGGATCCCGCCGGGCCAAGAGCACGCCATTTTTGAAAAATTTGCGCGTGGCACCAAGGAGTCGGCCATCCCCGGCGTTGGCCTGGGGCTGGCGATTTGCCAGGCGATTGTCGAGGTACATGGCGGCACCATCGACGCGCAAAACCGTCCGCAGGGAGGCGCGCGCTTTTATGTTACACTCGCGCGGGAAACGCCCCCGCAACTGGATGAATTACCCGAGGATCTGTGATTAACGTTCTGATTGTCGAAGATGAACAGGCCATCCGCCGCTTTCTGCGCACCGCGCTGGAGGCTGAGGGGCTGCGCGTGCACGAAGCGGAGACGCTGCAGCGCGGGTTAATTGAAGCGGCAACGCGCAAGCCGGATCTGGCGATCCTCGACCTCGGTTTGCCGGACGGTGACGGTCTCGATTTTATCCGCGATGTGCGCCAGTGGAGCCAGATGCCGATTATTGTTCTGTCGGCACGCATCGAAGAGAGCGACAAGATCGCCGCGCTGGATGCTGGCGCCGATGATTACCTCAGTAAACCTTTCGGCATTGGTGAGTTGCAGGCACGGTTGCGTGTCGCGCTGCGCCGCCATGCCGCCAGCACGCCGGGCGAACCGGTGATCACCTTTGGCGATATCCGCGTTGATCTCGCCAGCCGCCGCATCCAGCGCGGCGATGAGGAGATCCACCTGACGCCGATTGAGTTTCGCCTGCTGGCGGTGCTGCTCAATAACCACGGCAAAGTGCTGACCCAGCGGCAGTTGTTAAGCCAGGTATGGGGGCCAAATGCCGTTGAGCACAGCCACTATCTGCGAATTTATATGGGGCATTTGCGCCAGAAGCTGGAGAGCGATCCGGCGCGCCCGCGTCATCTGTTGACCGAGACCGGGATCGGGTACCGGTTTATGTTGTGAGGCGTGATCTGCACGGCTGATTGCCGGATGGCGCTGCGCTTATCCGGCCTGCGGGTTAGGTGTTCCGTACCGTTTGATCGCCGGATGGTGCTGCGCTTATCCGGCCTACGGGTTACGTATTCCGCACTGTTTGATTGCCGGATGGCCAGCCGGTTACTTTGCAAAATACATCGCGAAGAATATCGATGGTTACGCGCTCGATGGTCAGGTCGATCATGACACCGGCAAGCCTCTAACCTATACCGCAGCAGCTGTAACCGCATGGGCGTCTACGTGGCGCATCCCGCAATTCAAATCTATTGGCCTGCCAACGATGGGCGCATATCGCGAGCTGCGCAAACTGCCTCGCGGTGTGAGCATTGCTGATGAATTCGATGAGCGTGTTGAAGCGACCAGAGTTGCAGCGGATGAAGGTGAATTTGACCTGTATATCGCAGCGCAGGCTGGGGCAAATGTTCCACGCGATAACCAGACCGTCCGTGTGGCTCGTAACGTGACAGATGAGGTCAACGCCTACGAAGAGGATAGAGAGAGAGTCGTGGGCATCTACGCTCCACACTTGGGCTCTGAGATGGTACGTGTTACCCGGACAGCCGAATGGCGGATCGTTCCAAAGCTTTTGGCCGTTGAGCCTTTGACTTTAAAAAGTGGCATTTCCGCGCCTCGGAGTCCTGTCAATAACTGTGGAAAGCTTACTGAAAACACGGCTCAAGTCATGGAGCCTACATCCTTTGATGTATGCAGATATGATGCTAAATCCGATTGATAACAGTATTTATTTGTTTGAGTGATATAGGAGTTAGGAAAAGGCTCAGAGTTGAGTTAAAAGGTAATATATTTTAGCAATATGGGTAACAAAGGCTCGGGAGACCCATGGAGTCTAAGAAAAACTCTTTGAAGGCGATTCATAGAATTTTAATTATTACTAATTAGTTATATTTGTAATGCCCTCAAGAAGCATAACCTTGAAAAAGCAAATGAAAACTAATAGTTTCTTTTTGAGATAATGTAGAGGCTCATAATTTAAGTTCGCATGATCACTATTAGTGATCAAAATGAATTTTAGTGATTACCATGCTAACTTATTTCTTGCGTGTTTTCCTATAACTCTTTGTTTGCTCATGGATATTTTGTGTTGTATATTTAAATTGAGATTGTTCTCTATTTATCATATTTCTAATAATTGATGGATTTTTTCAATGACTACACAAAGTTTACCGAAGCAACTAAAAACAGTTAGTTTTATAGATACCAATGTTGGCCGTTTTGATTACAAAGGGGTAATTGGTGAAGGTGGGAATAGTAATGTTTTTCTCTATTCTCATTTAAAGCACGAATTTGCGATTAAGTTTTTAAAGCAAGACAGTGACGATAGTAAAATAACAAGATTCAAAGATGAGTATTTTTGCGTTGCACAAATGCCTACTCATAAAAACGTGGTCAAATATTATCACCTAGACAAAATTAAAGTTGCTGAGATTGATTATTATGTCATTATTATGAAGCGTTATGCAAGGAGTGTGAAAAAAGATTATGCAAATCAAGAGTCAGTTGAAACGTACTATGACTCAATGCATAAATTTTTTACGGCCCTTTATAATGGGATTAGGTTCATTCATCATCATGAGATCATTCATAGAGACCTTAAGCCAGAGAATGTGTTTGTTGATGAGATTAATGATACATATGTTATTGGTGATTTCGGCATATCCAAATTTGACGATGATGTCTTTGCGCGGTTTTCAAGAACACAAGATGGCGAAAGGTTGGCAAACTTCAAATTCTCAGCACCTGAGCAATCGTCAAATACTTATGAAGTAACAAAATCTAGTGATATTTACTCTTTCGGACAATTGCTCCAGTACTTTGGTACAGGAGATGTTAGCAAAGGACCCGGTCGGGCACCTTTACTATTTCGCAATGAGTCAGAGTTCTTAACAATTCTGGATAAAGTTATTAATAAATGTATAATGCATAACCCTAGTGATCGATTTTCAAGCATGGAGGACATTAAAATATTCTTTGACACTGAATCCGAATCATTTAAAAATCAAGAAAAATGGCGTGAGCAGTCGAAAAGAGATTCAGAACGTTGGCTTTTTTTACATGACCTAGATGATGCTATAGTCCGCAGCATACCTCATATAAATAGATTGGCTAAAATTTCAATCGAAAATGATATAAGCCAGTTCTTATCGAATGTTAACGCTCTTATCATGGATGAAGAAAGAAAAGATCATCTTTGGATGATAGATTCTACTGGTGGTGATCTTAATTATCATGGGGCAATCCTTAAAAGCGGTCGTCTCTACAATGTCATGTACGGCGTTTTTGCACATCAAATTACTATTGATGAAATTTATGCCTATAATGATAGGAACTATCCGTATAAAAATTTCTTTATAGTTTTAACTCACGGCATGCCACAATTTGAATATTCTGATATAGGTGATCTTTCTAAGTATAAAACTCGAGGCAATACAACTTCTAAGGTGGATTACGCCATAGAGTGGCGTGGACATTACCTCGATCCAGACGATGTTAGGAACCAGTATGTTAGAATTGAAGGAGAAACGTACGCGGTAAATCGTGATGAGTTTAAAGATACATACCGATTTATCAAAAGAGATGCTTTTTTAGTCGTCCCAACTGGTACGCCATCATCACATATGAATGACCGATCGGTGGCAACAGATTTGATTGCAGCAAGTGTGATAAATCCTAGTGGTTTGACAATTTGTGATGTCGATTCTTATCTAAATAAAATTAGACGCTATTATGAATCGTGGATCCGTGACGCATTATAATCAAAATCCTTAAAAGTTTAAATTTAAACCGGTACCTTGCGTCCGGTTATTTTATTGCATTTTACCGTGACGCTTCAATTTTCGGGAATGCATGCATATGCATGCATGATTTTGCATGCGCTCGGTATGCCTTATCTGCAAAAATGCTTCCATAGCTGGTGGGGGCCAGGCGTGATTATGCTGCTGCATCAAAACCGCTCCATCAAGCAGGCAGGCGAGGCAGGGATAGCACTGCGCGCCAGACGTGGTGACAGGATTTATTTTGCGCGTCTGTGCGCGTCTTGGCGGCGCGCTGAGCGGTGAGGATGAATCGTGGGCGGTGTCGGGTTGCGTGGCGTGTGCGGCGTCTGGTGAGGTCTGAGGATGTGCCGCCCGCAGGCGGCATTTTAGGTGGGGCTACTCGGTATTGATGTTGTAATCCTTAAAGCGGATCACCTCCATTCCGAGCCAGTCGTTTATCTCTTTGAAACGCTCCTGCAGCGGCGTCAGCTCGTTACGGACAAATACCCGCGCCACCTTCTCGATATCCCCCATCGAGCCGATATTTTCAGGCTTGCCGCCCATGAGCTGAAACGACACGCGGTGTGCATCGAGCAGGTCAGCGGCGCTCACCTTCTTGATGTTAAAAAAATCATCCTTCGTGGCGACTTCACTCAGCGGCACGATCTTAATGCCATCCGGTTTCCCGTTCGGTGCGTAGAAAAACAGGTTTTTAAAATTCCCGAGCCCTTTCGAGTCACGCATCGCGGAGCGCAGCGCCTCAACGTCAGTGCTGCTTTGCGCCGCGTCGGTCACGTACATGATGTAGCCCGCGTGCGCGCCGTTCTGGTAATACTTTCGACGAAACAGCGTGGCGGATTCATTCAGCCAGGCGGAATTGAGCGCGCTCAGGTATTCCGGCATCCCGTAGAGCTCCTGATTGATATCGGGCTCAAGCAGATGAAACACCGAACCGGGGGCGAACTGGTGCGGGTGGGTAAAGCTCGACACGTACCAGTAAACGCCATCCTCGACACCACGGCGGGTGTATTTGGCCGGTGAGGTTTCCAGCTTCATGAGCTGGCCGGTCACGCTCATGCGCTTTTCGAGATAGCCGCGGCAAGCCACCGGCTTACCAGTATCTCGGGGAAGGGGAAACCACGCGCACGCTGTCTGGTGTTCTCTATCCCGAAATTACCGGCGGGCGTCTTTCGCTGACCGCCATCGAGCTGATGGCAGACGAGGGGCGAGCGTGGCTGCTGATTAACGGAACGGGCATGATCCACGGCATGTATGTCATCGGCAAAGTGACGCACACGCCCACCGAGTTATTCAGCGACGGGGCGGCGAGAAAAATCGAGTTTAGCCTTTCGCTTAAGCGGGTCGATAAATCGCTGGCGGCCATTTATGGCGACCTGAAAACGCAGGCCTACAATCTGGTCACGTCTGCCGGTGACTGGCTGGGAGGGCTGGCAGGATGATTACGGGAATGGATATTCAGGCCGGGGCGAAAATAGCCCCGGCGTTTATGCTCAAGCTGGATAACGAAGATATCACGCAGGATTTTAGTGACCGCCTTATCAGTCTGACCATAACCGACAATCGCGGATTCGAGGCCGACCAGCTCGATATCGAGCTCGATGACACTGACGGCCAGATAGCAATGCCACCGCGCGGCGCAACGTTGACGCTGTGGTTAGGCTGGCAGGATTCCGCGCTGATAAAAAAAGGGATGTTCACGGTCGACGAAATCGAGCACAGAGGCGCACCTGATACGCTGACCATCCGGGGGCGCAGCGCCGATTTTCGCGGGTCGCTGAACTCTCGCCGGGAACAGTCATGGCATGACACCACGCTCGGGCAAATTGTGGAGACGATTGCGGCACGCAATAAACTGACGGCCAGCGTGGCCGACACGCTCAAAGCCGTCGCCGTGCCTCACATTGACCAGTCGCAGGAATCTGACGCGGTGTTTCTGTCCCGCCTGGCTGACCGGAACGGTGCGGCGGTCTCGGTCAAAGCGGGGAGACTGCTATTTCTGAAAGCCGGAAGCGGCAAGACGGCCAGCGGGAAGCCCATTCCGCAGATGACGCTTGAGCGCGGCGACGGCGATCGTCATCAGTTTGCCATTGCTGACCGGGAAGCCTACACCGGCGTTACGGCGAAATGGCTGCACACTAAAGACCCGAAGCCGCAAATCAGAAGGTGAAGCTCAGACGTAAGCCCAAAGAGAAACACCTCCGCGCGCTGCAGCACCCGGAAGCGACCAAAGCCCCGGCAAAGGTCAAAGCCAAAAAAGAGCAGGAAGCGCGCGAGGATGAGTATATGGCCGGTGAGGCTGACAACGTGCTGGAGCTGACAACCATTTACGCGACAAAGGCGCAGGCCATGCGCGCCGCTCAGGCGAAGTGGGACAAGCTGCAGTGAGGTGTCGCGGAGTTTTCAATCTCGCTGGCGATTGGCCGGGCAGATTTATTTCCTGAAACACCAATCGCGGTGAAAGGGTTTAAGCGCGTCATAGACGATCAGGCGTGGATAATCAGCCGGGTGGTGCATAACCTCAACGGGAACGGCTACATGACGGGCTTAGAGCTTGAGGTTAGGGTTTCGGATGTGGAGTACGAAAGCGAAGAATTAGCGCAGTGATTTATATTTAATTATTTATTATGTAAGGATAAATTGAGTAAAACTAGCGCATCGGAAATTAAATGAGGTGCTCGCCATGTTTCACTGTCCAAAATGCCATTTTGCCGCTCACGCCCGCACAAGTCGCTATTTTACTGACACGACCAAAGAGCGATATCACCAGTGCACAAACATCAACTGCAGCGCGACGTTTGTGACCACTGAGGCGGTCGAGCGCTTTATCGTATCGCCGGGGTTGTAGCACCAGCGGCACCGCATCCGACGCAGTCAGGCCAGCAACAAATCACTTGGACGTGACCAAAATAAAGCCCCGTAAACACGGGGCTTTATTGTTTTACAATAGGCGACTAATATGTGTCAGTAATTGCATTATTATGAATAAAACCCTGCTATTTGTTACAGTTAAACAAGGAGCAATTGATGATAAATATCTTGCTAATTTAACAAGTATAATCAAACAAGGTTGACTTAGAATAAATCCGTGAAATTTCTAATGCAGATTCATAATTAAATATTTAAAGGGAATAATTTAAATGAACAAAAAACCATGGGAAAGAAGGCTTAAAGATCTCTCTCATCTTCTTCAAATTTGTGCTAAAACATATTTTGATCCTGAGCTGTTTAGGATAAATTTAAATCAGTTCCTACAAACATCCAGGACCGTTACTTTCATCATTCAAAAAAATAAAAGCGAGATAGAAGGTTTTGATAGTTGGTACCCAGAAAATATTGTCGATAAGTGGAGTAATGATCCCTTAATGACTTGGGCTAAAAATTCTCGAAACGTTATAGAAAAACAAGGCGATTTAGAGATGTTTAGTGAAGCAAAAGCTACTCTAATTTTCTCATATGTTGAAGAGCAAGATATTGAAATATCCACAAGGAATGAATTGTTAGGCATTGGCGTTAAAAAACTTGTTAGGTTAGCGCAAAAAAAATTACCATCAGGAATGACTGAATCTGCTGTTATTAAATCTGAAAGACGTTGGGTCGCTAACAGTCTCAAGGATTATGAGCTTTTACATGCACTAACTATTATTTATAGTCGAGTGTATGAATCGTGTAAATCTTTAGGATCCTTTATAAACAACCCTATAAGTGAGGAAATTACCACACCAAATGCCTTTGATTCATTACGCAATGAAGTTAGGCATGTAAACTATCTGAAGCTTAAGAATTTTTCAACTGGTAAGGTTTCCTACGAAACTATTTCTTATGATGAGTCAATTATACCCGACTCACTAAAGGAGGAGATTTCTGCTATTGAACAGCCATGTAAAGTTACCTCTGTGCATGAACTTGTAGAGCATCTAGGAAAATTAACTGAAATAAATTTCCTAAACTCAGGTTTTCATATTCAATGCCTGTTCTTTTTCAATGATAATTATCAGGTGATAGATATGATGAGTACTAGTTTTGAAGATCAAGGTGATAAGTACGTTTTTTGGAGAATAGTAGCTGATAGAGCAATGATGATTAATGCGTTTGGTTTTGTGTGGATATCAGAACTCTGGCTAAGAAATGCCAATCGTAATTACGCTCAGGCAATACACAAAATGCCAATTATTGATGAACGATTACAAATCATTGGTATCGATGCCAAAAATAACCAGAAGAGTATCACGTGGCGAATTATAAGGGAAAGCGAGGAAAGTAAACCAACTTTGGAGTTAATGAGTTCAGAATCACGCGATGAAAATGGAGCTTATTTCATGAGGCCTATTCTCAAAGCTATTGGTGGGGATATTAGTAAAGTTAGCTATTAATGAATGATATATAGAACCCAGCAGCTATTTTTTACTGGAAAAACTCTCTTTGAATTTGTATGTATGAATGGGAGTGGGCGGGGAAATTATGTTAAAAGCCGTAATCTTGTTCTACCTGTAGAGTAAAGATTTTTGATGTGCTGTAAGCCGCCCTCTCTTGCGGACGGCTTACAGCGTCGACGTGGTCAGCATGTGGACCTCCAATCAAATAAATCCTTTTATTTCATTATGTTAAGGTGTTCAAAAAAGGCTCCCGAGGGAACCTTTTTACTGTGCCGCGATTTACGCGTTTTTCAGCACTTCGCTGACAATTTCTACCGCTTCTTTCTCAATCAGCTTACGGTGTTCGTCGCCGAGGAAGCTTTCGCAGTAGATTTTGTAGGCGTCTTCGGTGCCGGACGGACGCGCGGCAAACCAGCCGTTGTCGGTCATCACTTTCAGGCCGCCAATCGACGCGCCGTTGCCCGGTGCTGCGGTCAGGCGAGCGGTGATCGCATCCCCCGCCAGCGTGCTGGCACTTACCATTTCAGGCGAGAGCTTAGAGAGCGCCGCTTTCTGTGCGGAAGAGGCCGCAGCCTGCAGACGGTTGTAGCTCGGCGCGCCAAAGCGGGCTGCCAGTTCGTCATAGTGCTGCTGCGGGTTTTTACCGGTCACCGCAGTGATCTCCGCTGCCAGCAGGCACATGATGATGCCATCTTTATCCGTTGACCACGGCGTACCGTCAAAGCGCAGGAAGGAAGCGCCCGCACTCTCTTCGCCGCCGAAGCCGAAGCTGCCGTCGTGCAGACCATCAACAAACCACTTAAAGCCCACCGGCACTTCCACCAGCTTACGACCAAGGTCGTTAACCACGCGGTCAATCATTGCAGAGGAGACCAGCGTCTTACCGACTGCAACATCTTTGCCCCACTGCGGGCGATGCTGGAACAGGTAGTTGATCGCTACCGCCAGGTAGTGGTTCGGGTTCATCAGACCAGCCGGGGTTACGATGCCGTGGCGGTCGTAATCCGGGTCGTTGGCGAAGGCCAGGTCAAACTTATCGCGCAGCGCCAGCAGACCGGCCATCGCACATTCGGAGGAGCAGTCCATGCGGATCGCGCCATCTTTGTCGAGGTGCATAAAGCGGAAAGTCTGGTCGACTTCATCATTAACGATGGTGAGGTCGAGCTTGTAGTGCTCGGCGATACGTTTCCAGTACTCAATACCGGAGCCGCCCAGCGGATCGACGCCCAGTTTCAGGCCCGCTTTCTGGATCGCCGCCATATCGACGATCTCCGCCAGCCCTTCAATAAACGGCTGCACCAGATCTTTTTCAGTGACGTGACCGGAGGCCATCGCCGCATCCAGCGAAATGCGTTTCACGCCTTTCAGACCGTCGGCCAGCAGCGCGTTAGCGCGATCTTCCACCACTTTGGTGACGTTGGTGTCGGCCGGGCCGCCGTTCGGCGGGTTGTATTTGATACCGCCATCTTCCGGCGGATTATGGGACGGCGTGATCACAATACCATCCGCCTGCGCGCCGCCGTTTTTGTTGTGCACAAGAATGGCGTTAGAGATGGCAGGCGTCGGCGTAAAGCCGTTATTTTCCTGCACGATGATATCAACGCCGTTGGCAGCCAACACTTCCAGCACGGAGATAAACGCCGGCTCAGAGAGGGCGTGGGTGTCTTTACCAACATAGCACGGCCCGGTGATGCCGTTTTTCGCACGCTCTTCGGCAATCGCCTGGGCGATAGCAAGAATGTGCGGCTCGTTAAAGCTGTGACGCCATGCGCTACCACGGTGACCTGAGGTACCAAATTTCACCGCATGGTCAGCATTGCCAACTTCCGGTTTCAACACATAGTACTGCGCAGTCAGCTGCGCGACGTTAATCAAATCGCCCTGTTGTGCAGGTTGCCCAGCACGCGGATGGTTTGCCATTGCTTCGTCCTTTTAATGCAAGGATTAAATTGTGCCGCAAACTTTCTCAATCAGCTCCGCCGGGAACTGCATTGACTGCATGATGTGTTCAATCATGCTGCATTTACGGCCCGTATTCGTGTTGGTGATGACCCAGTAAGGGGTGTTCGGCACTTGCTTCGGCTTGGTCTGGTTGCCGTTCTGCAGCAGGGTGCGCTCATCAGCGGCAAAGTATACGCGCGTGCGACCGTGCAGAGATTCAGTGGATTCCGTAAACCCTTTGTCATCGAGTGAATAGAGTGTAGACAGGATTAGCAGAAAGCGATTAACCGCTTTTTTCTGCTCGGCGTATTCGTCGGAGAGCAGAAGCTCGCGAACCGCACGAACTTTATCCCGGGTCGTGTTGGCCGGTTTCACCTCTTCGACAACGCTGGCAGCGCGTGTCTCTTTCACCGGCGCGGCGGGCGCTGCAGAGGGAGACGATGATGCGGCGGAGAACTTGAGCATACGCCGTAAAATCTCGGATGCGCTCTCGCCAATGTGCTTAGTATGGCTGGCAATGTAACTGTAGAGCTCATCATCAACTTCAATCGTTTTCATCTTAATCCAGTGCTATATAAAATCTGAATACAAGTATTGGGATTATAAAGTGAAATCCCAACAGCGGATAGGTACACCCCAGGATGGCGGCAAAACTCAGAGTAATGCTTAGCCTTGCAGCCGGGCGGCAGAATGTTCACCATAATAACCTAACCCGTTGGAGTGAAAAAAAGAACTTTGCCATGAAATTGAACACGCGCGCGCAAACTGCACAACATCCGCACAACAATTCCCCGATTGTGCTGGTTCACGGCCTTTTCGGCAGCCTCGATAACCTCGGCGTGCTCGCCCGCGACCTGGTGCAGGATCACGATGTGCTGCAGGTGGATATGCGTAATCACGGCGTGTCGCCCCGCTCACCGGAGATGAACTACCCGGCGATGGCGCAGGACCTGCTTGATACGCTGGATGCACATCAGATTGAAAAAGCGACCTTTATCGGCCACTCCATGGGCGGCAAAGCGGTGATGGCGCTAACTTCACTGGCACCCGATCGCATCGACCGTCTGGTGGCGATTGATATGGCGCCGGTGGATTATAAGGTGCGCCGTCACGATGAGATCTTTGCCGCCATCAACGCCGTAAGCGAGGCGAAGGTTTCGTCGCGCCAGCAGGCGGCGGCGCTGATGCGCGAGCAGCTTGATGAAGAGGGCGTGGTTCAGTTTTTACTCAAATCCTTCGTTGACGGTGAGTGGCGCTTTAACGTGCCGGTGCTGTGGGATCAATATGCCAATATTGTTGGCTGGGAGAAAATTCCGGCGTGGGATAAGCCTGCCATCTTTGTCTGCGGCGGTAACTCCTCTTATGTCACCGATGCCTACCGCGATGCGCTGCTGGCGCAGTTCCCCCAGGCGCGGGCGTATGTCATTGCCGGTGCCGGGCACTGGGTGCATGCAGAAAAACCTGACGCGGTGCTGCGTGCCATCCGCCGTTACCTGGCAGAATAAGGCCAACTGATTAAAAAGGCGGCGACCGGTCGTTTCAACGCGCCCGGTCGTTGGCGTGCCGATGTTGGTGATGTATGATGGCGCGCTATTCAGCCCGGGCAGCGGCCCGATTGCGTGTTTTCCCGTAGTATTCATATCATGGCTAAAGAACAAACGGACCGTACGACACTAGATCTCTTCGCGAATGAGCGTCGCCCGGGACGGCCGAAGACCAACCCGCTCTCGCGCGATGAACAGTTGCGCATTAATAAACGCAACCAGCTCAAACGCGATAAGGTTCGCGGGCTTAAGCGCGTCGAACTGAAACTGAATGCGGAAGCGGTGGAAGCCCTAAATGAGCTGGCCGAAGCGCGCGAGATAAGCCGCAGCGAACTTATCGAAGAGATGCTGCTGGCGCAGCTTAAAGCCCTGCGCGGATAGCGATTCTTCTGAATCATCATCAAATTCCCCTTTTCATGTGGCATACAGTGCAGTCCGCGGCAATAGCAGTTTCCGCGTTCTTCTCTGTTCTGCTATGATTGCCCTTATCTGTGGGCTTAGCGCTCCCCCTATACTCATTAAGATTCAAGAGGTTATTTTACTCATGGCAATTACAGGCATTTTCTTCGGCAGCGACACCGGCAACACCGAAAACATCGCCAAAATGATCCAGAGCCAGCTTGGTAAAGACGTCGCCGATGTTCATGACATTGCCAAGAGCAGTAAGGAAGATATCGAAGGGTATGACATCCTGTTGCTCGGCATTCCGACCTGGTATTACGGTGAAGCGCAGTGCGACTGGGATGACTTTTTCCCGACGCTGGAAGAGATTGATTTTAATGGTAAGTTAGTGGCGCTGTTCGGCTGCGGCGACCAGGAAGATTACGCTGAGTACTTCTGTGATGCGCTGGGCACTATTCGCGATATTATCGAACCGCGCGGCGCGACGATTGTGGGTCACTGGCCGACTGCCGGTTACCATTTCGAAGCTTCAAAAGGCCTGGCGGATGACGACCACTTTGTGGGTCTGGCGATTGATGAAGACCGCCAGCCAGAACTGACCGCCGAGCGCGTACAGAAGTGGGTGAAGCAGGTTTCTGAAGAGCTGCATCTGGATGAAATCCTGAATGCCTGATTTTTATGGCGCAATCTGCTGGTTGCGCCGTATCAATAGGTAAAAGCAATCGAAATAATTGCTACATTTTTTTAACTTTCCTATTCATCCCTGTACAATAAGCCCTGCTTAACGCGTTACGCTCGACCGGGAGTTGTCGGCGATACCACGTTTTAAAAGCTTACTTTACTTGAGGGCTTGCAGTTTTCATTTATACATGGCAGTTCTATAATGATACGCATTCGCCCGGGTGCATTCCTTATAACTTCCGAGAAGGAAGTGAATCGTATAGCAACAGGACAGATTCCGCATGACTGACAACAATACCGCATTAAAGAAGGCCGGCCTGAAAGTCACGCTTCCACGTTTAAAAATTCTGGAAGTGCTTCAGGAGCCGGATAACCATCATGTCAGTGCGGAAGATCTTTATAAGCGTCTGATCGACATGGGTGAAGAGATTGGTCTGGCAACGGTGTACCGCGTGCTGAACCAGTTTGATGACGCCGGGATTGTCACCCGTCACAACTTCGAAGGCGGCAAATCCGTTTTTGAACTGACGCAGCAGCATCACCACGATCACCTTATCTGCCTCGACTGCGGTAAAGTCATCGAATTTAGTGATGATTCCATCGAATTGCGCCAGCGCGAAATTGCCGCTAAACACGGTATCCGCCTGACGAACCACAGTCTCTACCTTTACGGCCACTGCGCCGAAGGCGACTGCCGCGAAGATGAACACGCGCACGACGCAAAATAAGTTCTTCTGAACGTTAAAAGCCAACCGTCAGGTTGGCTTTTTTTATGCCTGTCGGCTGAGCGGCGCGTTAAAAGGTTACGCCGCTCAGGGTGGAAAGCGATCAGGCTTTCAGCGTGTCGACACGGCTGACGCGCCTGCCGTCCGGGCTTACGGTGCGCACCTGAATTTCTCCTTTAATCTGTGGACGGGATTCCGCTTCGTAGCGCTGCCACGTTTTGCCGCGATCGAGGGAGTACTCTACCACCAGCCCCGGGAAGCGGATGTTGACCTCCAGCACACCGTCAACAATTCGCGCCCCTGGCACCGGCAGACGATAATGGATGCCGGCTTTATCCAGCTTCGCCAGCTCGCGATGCCCTAACAGATTGGCAAAACGCTGCCAGTCAGCCGTAAGCGCTTTCTGATCGACCCACTGCGTCTCGCCGCCTTTGTATTCGCGGCCTGCCTGATAATCCAGCTCCCAGCTTGCGCGATGCCATGCCCGCTCTGCCACGGCGACCAGACGCGGATAGATCATATACTCCATCTGCTCATCCGTGCGCACCACTTCGCTCCACAGCTCGGCGGAAAGTCCATAAGCGCCCGGCCACGGCTTGTCTGATTTAGCGCTGAACGCATTGCCATCCCGATCGACCGAGGTTTCCGCATTCTGCGGCATGTTGTCCGGCGCGAAGCTGAAGATTTTGCGCTCATCGCTGAAACGCGTCCCCCAGTAGTAGCCGCTCTCATCCGGGTGAACTTCACTCGGGAAGTCGAGATAGACGTAGTCCGGGTTGGAGACCACCACGCGGAAGCCCTTATTCGCCCAGTCGTTGACGGAATCGAAACCGCCCCAGTAGAGCGCATCCCAGAAGTTGACATTCACATGTTGGGTGGCAAACACAGAAGCGTCTTTGGCATCTTTTAGCCCATCCTGCCACGCCTGCATCACATCGATGCCGTGCGCCTTAACCAGCTTGCTTACCTCTGCACCAAAGTAGCTGGAGAGGTGTTCAACATCGCTCACTTTCCCGGCTTTGATCATCGCCTGGCAGGCCGCGGATTTCGCCCACGGCTTATCCTGCTTGCTCTGATCAATGATGCCTTTACCCGGCTGCGGATCTTTAACATCCGTATATCCGGCACCGAGGTAGATATTTTTTGCTTCATCGCCGCCAAAGTGCCAGGTGCGCAGCGGCAGACCTGCTTCTCTGTGCATCTGCAGGATTTCGCCCATCACCTTATCGACGAAGTTGCGCGAGGAGTCCAGGCACGGATTGAGATAGCCGGTGCGATCGTAGAACTGTACGCCAGCGGTAACAGAGGTATCCGTCGGATCGAGCAGGCGGTAACGGCTCGCCTCGCTCTCTTTGCCCTCTTTTATCAGGCGATCGTAACGCGCCTCCATTGAGATGACCGCCGCGCGTGCATGGGCAGGCATATCGATCTCCGGGATCACCTCAATGTGTCGCGCTTTGGCGTATTTGAGGATCTCGATGTAGTCGGCGCGGGTAAAGTATCCGCTGCCGTTGTTATCACGATCCGGTCCAGAGCCCAGCTGCGGCAGCAGGCACTGCTTCTCGCTCAGATCGTGGCAGCGCTGGCTGCCAATCGCAGTCAGCTCCGGCAGCCCCGGAATTTCAATGCGCCACCCTTCATCGTCCGTCAGATGGAAGTGGAATTTATTCAGCTTGTAAGCCGCCATTTGATCCAGCAGGCGCAGCACCGCCGCTTTGCTGTGGAAATTACGCCCGACATCCAGATGAATACCGCGATAGTCGAAGCGCGGCGCATCTTTCGCCATCAGCGTGGGGAGCGTCATCGTCCCCTGCGCGGGGAGAAGCGAAAGCAGGGATTGCAGGCCATAAAACACGCCGCTCTGATCAAAACCGGTCACTACCGCCTCTTTCTCGCTGATACGCAACTGATAGGCACCGTTGATCGCCTCGTCACCCCTGAACGCTTTACGGGCAATCTCGGTGCGTAGCGGATAACTCCCCTCTTCCACACCGAGCATGGCGAAGCGCCCTTTGATGGCGTTTTGCGCATCGGGCATCAGCGCCGAAAGGTCAAGCTTCACTCCCTGGCTGAGATCGATATCCCGACCGTAGATTTTTACCTCGCGCGGCGTCGGCACAATCTGCCCGCGCAGCGAGGCGAGGTTTATTGTTTTGATATCGCTGTTTTGCGCAAAGCGCGCTTCAGCGGTCATCAGGATATTTTTATCCTCCGGCGTTCGTTTCCAGTGCTCGCCAAGCGGCGTGACGAACTGGGCAAGATCTTCCGTATTGGTATTGGCGATGGTTTTTGGCGTCGCTTCCTCTCCTGTGACATACCAGCGCGGCAGCACGTCGGTAATAAAGAGTTGCCAGTACTCATTAATAATCGGGATCTCAACGGAGTGCTTCGCCGGAAAACCAGTAAATTGCCCGGTAGGCTCAAGCTTATGCAGGTCGCCCATAATATGGGTCACTTTGAACTGCGGGTTCGCGACTTGCAGGATGGGACGAATGCTGTGGAAGTAGATCGCCCATGCGTTATCGGTCACCGCCTCGCCTTTGTTGGTCAGCGTGATCACCGCTTTGTTGCAGGAAGCCCAGTCAGCGCCGAGCTTCGCGCAATCAACACCATGCTGGGCGGCAAAGTTATCTTTTACGGCGTAGTTCAGATTGAACTGGCTGATAGCGTCAACCGTGCTCTGGCTTGCCAGTGCCGTGCCGCTGCTGAGCAGCGCTGTGATGGCGCCCGCCAGCAGGCTTAAACGTGCTGTATGCATGCTCTGTTCCTTAAGGTTGCCAATGTCCGGCAACAAATGTCTTAGAAAAGGGTAAACGGCGCGATGACCATCAATTTCACGTCTCGCTCATCCTGGAAAATGTTGCCGTAACCACCGGCATAGCTCGGGATAGCAGAGTGGTTGTCATACTGGGTAAAGTGCAGCTTAAACATCGTCCCTTTGGCGCGCCCCTCCTGCAGGGTATAGATGGCATCGAGGCTGTAAGCGGACTCTTTCAGACGATAATCGGCGCTGTACCATGCATCCGGCACGGCCATTTCGGCAGGTTTTGCGCCCCACGCGTAGGCGTAAGAGGCGCCGATTTGCCAGCCGGGCAAGTTGCAGCTCTCCAGATCGTACATCGCCCCCAGGAAGAGCGCTTTTTCGCCGTTGGCATTGAAGTCGGAGCGGTTATCCCACCAGATATCGAGACGACCATTGGAAGAAGCGTAGGTTGGCGTCATGCGTTGCAAAAAGTAGCCCTGCTGGCCTTCTGCTTTTACCCATGTTCCTTCGAGGCGCAGCACGAGTGGCCCGACCGTGTAACCGAAGGTTAGTGCCTGTAGCCAGGCGGTGCCGTCGTAAAGATCGTTGATGCCGCGATCGCGGACTTTGTCGCGGGCACCATAAAACTGATAGCTGGTGCTGAGCGGTTGATTTGCTACATCCAGCTGGTAGCTGGCTTTTGCAAAGTACTGATCGACATAGCCCTGCGCCTGGCCAAATGCAGCTTCCAGCACCAGATTGTTTTTGAAGTCATATTTTGCGCCGAGGGAATGGAGATAATCGACCCGGTGCTCTCTGTCGTTTTGCCAAAACTTATCCATCTCGATATGCCACGGCGCTTTATATCCATTGGCCCACATATAGGAGACGCTCAGCGCACCGGCATCGCCATAATCATTATTAATGCCCGCTTCCGCGCCCTGGTAGGTGCCCGGCATAAAACTCCAGTGCGGCGCGAATAGCGTCTGCCCGGTGGGCTGAATATAACCTGCTCGCGCCCAGATAGCGCCATATTTGAATTTTGCTGCGGCTTTATAGAGGCTGACTCCGCTCTTATCACCGGACCAGCGCTCTTTATAAGCTTTATTGCTGGCGGAGAAAGCAATTTCATTTGGGTGAGCGCTATCGCCATTTTCCGCCATTTCGATTGCCGTGAAAGCAGCGATATCCAGGCCAAACATATCTGCCACAAAGCCTGACTGGAAATCCAGATTCGCATTCCACGTGGCATGAGAGAGGTTCGTTTTATATTTATTATCGAGAATATCCTTACGGTCGCGCTCACGCTGCCAGTAATAGACCCCACCGGCCAGCGTGGAGTCATCAATAAAACCGCTTGCCTGCGCCTGCGCGGGAAGCGCCAGGCCTGACATGGCGGTTACTACGGCAATAGCCAGCGAAAGCGTACTCCGTTTACCTGCAAACGCACGCATACATTGATTCCTTTTAAATGTAAAAAACCCGCCACGGCGGCGATAAAAATTAACATCAGGAAGCCGTTACGGATATTCCCTAAATAAACAACAGCACAAAGCCTATTTTTCGCCTTGGGAATTATCAATGTGTTTTTAAGCAAAAATAACGGAGTATGACGAAGTGCACAGAATTAAATGAGGATGAAAGTTCGTTTCATAAATCACGCAAATAAATAACAAAACCATATTCACTCGATATTTAATTCTTTATCGGAAAGAGCGATTTACTACTATTCTGATTCCTGCATTTGCAAAGTTTCAGGAATAAAAAAACAGCACACCAACAGGGGGCGGAATTAATTTTCAGCACGAATATGTATTAATTGTAATTCGGTGGTTAATAAATAAAAAACGCCGCGGGAAGCGGCGTTTTTAAATAGCGATCGCTGATTGAGGTAATCAGTCGCCGATTTTTGCCCAGGTATCACGCAGGCCTACCGTGCGGTTAAACACGAGTTTGTCCGCGGTGGCATAGCGGCTATCGAGGCAGAAGTAGCCTTCGCGCTCGAACTGATACGCTTTGCCCGCCTGCGCCTCTTTCAGCGATGGCTCAGCAAAACCCTGCTTAATGACCAGCGATTCCGGGTTGATAGTGGCGAGGAAATCCTCGGCGGCGCCCGGGTTTGGCACGCTGAACAGACGATCGTAAAGACGAATTTCAACCGGCTGCGCATGCTGCGCGCTAACCCAGTGGATCACGCCTTTAACCTTGCGGCCATCGGCAGGATCCTTACTCAGCGTCTCGGCGTCGTAAGAGCAGAAAATGGTGGTGATGTTGCCTTCGGCGTCTTTCTCAACGCGTTCCGCTTTGATCACATACGCATTGCGCAGACGTACCTCTTTGCCCAGCACCAGACGTTTGTACTGCTTGTTGGCTTCTTCGCGGAAATCAGCACGATCGATCCAGATCTCACCGCTAAACGGCACTTCACGAGTGCCCATTTCCGGCTTGTTCGGATGGTTCGGCATGGTGACGATTTCGCTGCTGCCCTGCGGGTAGTTTTCGATAACCAGTTTCACCGGGTCGATAACCGCCATCGCGCGCGGCGCGTTTTCGTTGAGATCTTCACGAATGCAGGATTCCAGCGACGCCATTTCAATGGTGTTGTCCTGCTTGGTCACGCCAATGCGCTTGCAGAACTCACGGATAGAAGCCGCGGTGTAGCCACGACGGCGCAGGCCAGAGATGGTCGGCATACGTGGATCGTCCCAGCCCTCGACGTGCTTGTCGGTCACCAGCAGGTTGAGCTTACGCTTGGACATCACGGTGTATTCGAGATTCAGGCGCGAGAATTCGTACTGGCGCGGATGAACCGGAATGGTGATGTTATCCAGCACCCAGTCATACAGACGGCGGTTGTCCTGGAACTCCAGCGTGCAGAGCGAGTGGGTGATCCCTTCCAGCGCATCGCTGATGCAGTGGGTGAAGTCGTACATCGGGTAGATGCACCACTTATTGCCGGTCTGATGGTGTTCAGCAAATTTAATACGGTAGATAACCGGGTCGCGCATCACGATAAACGGCGAAGCCATATCGATTTTCGCACGCAGACAGGCCTTACCCTCTTCAAAACCACCCGCACGCATCTTTTCAAACAGCGCCAGGTTCTCTTCTACGCTGCGATCGCGGTACGGGCTGTTTTTACCCGGCTGCGTCAGCGTGCCGCGATATTCGCGAATTTCGTCGCCGGTCAGCTCGTCAACGTAGGCCAGGCCTTTGTTGATCAGCTCAACTGCGTAGCTATACAGCTTATCGAAGTAGTCTGAGGAGTAGCAGATGTCGCCAGACCAGTGAAAGCCCAACCACTGCACGTCGTTTTTAATTGATTCAACGTACTCGATATCTTCTTTTGCCGGGTTGGTATCATCGAAACGCAGGTTGCACTGACCGTTATAGTCCTGTGCGATACCGAAGTTCAGGCAGATGGATTTCGCGTGGCCGATATGCAGGTAGCCGTTCGGCTCCGGCGGAAAACGGGTATGGACGGTGGTGTGTTTACCACTGGCCAGATCTTCATCAATGATCTGGCGGATAAAGTTAGTCGGGCGGGCTTCAGCCTCACTCATCACAGGTTCCTCAAGGCGTAAACAACGTATAACGGCATATGATCTAATAAGAGGACGCAGGAAACAACCTTTACTTATACAAATCACTGATGCTCAGGAGAAAGGTATTCGTCCGCATAGTGTGCCTGCCGACAGCGGAGATCCTGCGTGGTCGGCGTGAGGATCACAGGGCTGACGATCTCATCACCTCTTCCACTGCGAGGGAGATAACCGGGCGCTTCAATACACCAGCCCCACGAGTAGAAATTGGTGCCGTGAAGAAAGAAGATCATATTTTCCCACTGGGATTTTTTCTCAACATCAATATGGCCCTGCCTGTCGGCGCGGAACTCCTCCGGTGCGGGATAGTATCCCGGTGGGGAACGTCCGGTACTGACCCACATCATCGCTGTTGGCAGCGGCTCTCCGGCCGGATTGCGCACATCCACTTCATAATGCGGACGTATGGTTGCGTAACGCGGAATACAGCCGCTAAGCGCCGTCGTTATCATCAGCGCGTATAAAATCCTTTTCATTATTCACCTCTGTAAAATAGCGGCCACCAGTATGGCATTCATTAAACGGCGGGTAAAAAAAAGCGGCGGAGGAGATCCCCCGCCGCTTAAGGCTAATGTGCCGACTCAGGAGCAATCAGCCTTTAATTTCGTATAACGGCGTCTGACCCGCAACGACATGGCCTTGCGCCTTAATGACAAGACCACTGAAATCATCAATATTGCTGACGACAACCGGGCTAATCATTGAGCGGGCATTGGCATTGAGGTATGCCAGATCCATTTCGAGGATCGGTTGACCAGCAACCACTTCTGCGCCCTCTTCCACCAGACGGGTAAAGCCCTGGCCGCCCAGCGCAACCGTATCAATGCCCATATGGACAACGATCTCGGCGCCTTTTTCGGTCTCCAGGCAGAACGCATGGTTGGTGTTGAAGATTTTCACAATTGTGCCAGCTGCCGGAGATACCACGGTTTTGTCGGTCGGTTTTACCGCCACGCCATCGCCTACCGCTTTGCTGGCAAAGGCTTCGTCCGGCACCTGCTCCAGCGCCACCACTTCACCAGTAACCGGCGATAAGAGCTCAGCAATCACGACTGAATTCGGCACCGCCTGCGGTTTTGCGGCGGCTACTGGCGCGGCCTGAGCCGGCGCTGCGCTACTGCTTGCCGCTGCCGGGACATCCCCTGCCGTTTTCATCGCGTTGGCAATTTTCTCAGCCACAAAGCCGACGATAATTTGCACGCTGGTTTTATTAAGACGAATCACGCCAGTTGCGCCAAGGCGTTTCGCCATCGTTTCGTTGACCAGAGAAGAGTCATTCACGTTAAGACGCAGACGGGTAATACAGGCATCAATACCGGTCAGGTTCGCCGAGCCGCCGACGGCAGCAATATACTGACGCGCCAGGCCGCTGACATCCTGCTCACTGTTAGCGCTGATATTGACATCCTGACCATCGGTTTCATCCCCGGCGACAGCCAGTTCACGGCCCGGGGTCAACATGTTGAATCGCTTAATGGTGAAGCGGAATACCACGTAGTAGATAACAAAGAACACCAGACCCTGCGGGATCAGCATCCACCACTGGGTCGCCAGCGGGTTACGCGAGGAGAGCACCATATCCACCAGCCCGGCGCTGAAGCCGAAACCGGCAATCCAGTGCATGCTGGCTGCGATATAGACGGAGATACCGGTCAGAATGGCGTGAATGACATACAGCACCGGCGCCACGAACATAAAGGAGAATTCCAGCGGCTCGGTGATGCCGGTAAAGAAGGCGGCAAAGGCGCCAGCCATCATGATCCCCAGCACTTTGGCTTTGTTCTCAGGACGCGCGCACTGATAGATCGCCAGCGCCGCACCCGGCAAGCCGAACATCATGATCGGGAAGAAGCCCGCCTGATAACGCCCGGTGATCCCCACCGTCGCTTTACCGGCTTCGATAGACTGCGCGCCGCCGAGGAAGTTAGGGATATCGTTAATACCCGCAACGTCGAACCAGAAGACCGAGTTCAGGGCGTGATGCAGACCGACCGGGATCAGCAGACGGTTGAAGAAGGCGTAAACACCCGCGCCGATGGAGCCGAGTTTCTGAATATGTTCACCGAAGCTAACCAGGCCACTAAAGACCACCGGCCAGATAAACATCATGATAAAGGCCACAGCAATCATCACAAACGAGGTGATGATCGGCACCAGACGGCGGCCGCTAAAGAAGGAGAGCGCTTTCGGCAGTTCGACGGTGCTGAAGCGGTTGTAAAGCTCAGCGGCGATGATCCCGACCAGAATACCGACAAACTGGTTTTCAATTTTGCCAAAGGCCGCAGGTACCTGATCCAGCGGAATTTTTTGAATCATCGACACCGCGGCAGGCGAGCAGAGGGTCGTTAACACCAGGAAGCCGACGAAACCGGCCAGCGCCGCAGCGCCATCTTTATCTTTGGACATCCCATAAGCGACGCCGACCGCGAACAACACGCCCATATGGTCGATGATCGCCGAACCGGATTTGATAAACAGCGCGGCCAGGGCGTTTTGGCTCCCCCAACCAACAGGGTCGATCCAGTAGCCGACCCCCATCAAAATCGCTGCCGCAGGCAGCGTGGCGACCGGCACCATCAGCGCGCGGCCAACCTTCTGTAAATAGCCTAAAATACTCACTTTATTCCCCCTATGAGCTCAACGTGAGCCCACTGAAACAGTTGTTTTTTATTGTGTAACGAACCCTGAACTGATGCCTGTTTTTCCACTACCTGACGAAGTGTCTGCAAAATTAATTCGCCTCGCAAATTAAACACGCATTTTCTGTGATTAAAATCACTAACTATCGTTATCACCACTCCTCAATACTGGCAAACAACAAAAACTTATTTTAAGATCAAAAATATCAAAGCGGATCGCTCCCTTCTTATGACGAAACCAGGTTACGCTTAACGCTGAGCCAGAAGGCGCACCGCCAATGCTTTTCATTAAACTTTGAGGTGAACAATGAGACTGATTCCCCTGGCGACAGCTGAACAGGTCGGTAAATGGGCCGCCCGCCATATCGTCAACCGCATTAACGCATTCAACCCCACCGCCGATCGTCCTTTTGTACTTGGCCTGCCAACGGGCGGAACGCCGCTTACGGCCTACAAAGCATTAGTTGAAATGCACAAAGCGGGCCAGGTCAGCTTTAAGCATGTCGTCACCTTTAACATGGACGAATATGTTGGCCTGCCGAAGGATCACCCGGAGAGTTACCACAGCTTTATGCACCGTAATTTCTTCGATCACGTTGATATTCCTGCTGAAAACATTAACCTGCTCGATGGAAACGCGCCCGATATTGACGCAGAATGCCGTCGTTACGAAGAAAAAATTCGCGCTTACGGCAAAATTCACCTGTTTATGGGCGGTGTGGGCAACGATGGTCATATCGCTTTTAACGAACCGGCATCGTCGCTGGCATCGCGTACCCGTATTAAAACGTTGACCCACGATACCCGTATAGCGAACTCGCGCTTCTTCGACGGCGATGTTAATCAGGTGCCAAAATATGCCCTGACCGTAGGCGTCGGCACGCTGCTCGATGCCGAAGAGGTGATGATTCTGGTGCTGGGCAACGTTAAGGCGCAGGCACTGCAGGCGGCCGTTGAGGGTAACGTCAACCATATGTGGACCATCAGTTGCCTGCAGCTGCATCCGAAAGCGGTCATCGTCTGCGACGAGCCGTCCACGATGGAGCTAAAAGTCAAAACGCTGAAATACTTCAACGAGTTAGAAGCGGAAAATATTAAAGGTCTGTAAGTCTGTTTCCGCTTCGCAGGCCACTGCGGAGCGGCACTCATCGTTAACCGGGGGTTGTTATGTATGCTTTAACTCATTGCCGAATCTTCACCGGCCATGAAATTTTGGATGACCATGCGCTCGTTGTAGCCGATGGCCTGATTGAACGCCTTTGCCCACAGGCTGAGCTACCAGCGGATATTGAACAACGATCGCTGAATGGTGCCCTCCTCGCCCCTGGTTTTATTGATGTGCAGCTCAACGGCTGCGGCGGCGTGCAGTTTAACGATACCGCCGAGGCCGTCAGTGTTGAGACGCTGGAGATCATGCAGCGCGCTAACGAGAAATCCGGCTGCACCAGCTACCTGCCGACGCTGATTACCACCAGCGATGACCTGATGAAGCAGGGCGTGCAGGTGATGCGCGACTACCTCGCAAAATACCCGAACCAGGCGCTGGGCCTGCATCTGGAAGGGCCGTGGCTCAATATCATCAAGAAAGGCACCCACAATCCGGACTTCGTGCGTAAACCGGATGCGGCGCTGGTCGATTTCTTATGTCAAAACGCGGATGTGATCACAAAAATCACCTTAGCCCCGGAAGTAGCGGGATGCGAGGTGATCCGCAAGCTTGCCGACGCGGGGATTGTCGTTTCCGCCGGTCACTCCAACGCCACGCTGAACGAGGCGAAAGCCGGTTTCCGCGCCGGTATCACCTTCGCCACTCATCTCTATAATGCCATGCCATACATCACCGGGCGCGAGCCGGGGCTGGCGGGCGCCGTGCTTGATGACACAGATGTTTACTGTGGCGTGATTGCCGATGGATTGCATGTCGACTACGTTAATATTCGCAATGCGAAGCGGCTGAAGGGAGACAAGCTCTGTCTGGTTACCGATGCAACCGCGCCCGCAGGTGCACATATTGATCAGTTCATTTTTGCTGGCAAAACAATATACTACCGGAATGGATTGTGCGTAGATGAAAACGGAACGCTGAGCGGCTCGGCCCTGACGATGATCGAAGGGGTGCGTAACCTGGTCGAGCATGTCGGTATTGCGCTCGATGAAGCGCTGCGTATGGCCACGCTCTACCCGGCTCGCGCCATTGGCGTTGACAAAAAGCTGGGCACTCTCGCCGCAGGCAAGGTGGCGAACCTGACCGCATTTACGCGTGATTATGAAATTATCAAGACCATCGTTAATGGTAACGAGGTCGCCACTGCATAAAGAGACGGTATGACATCAGGCGGACAAGCTCAAATTGGTAACGTTGACCTCGTAAAACAGCTTAACAGTGCGGCGGTTTACCGCCTGATTGACCAACACGGCCCCATCTCACGCATACAGATTGCCGAGCAGAGCCAGCTTGCACCCGCCAGCGTGACAAAAATCACGCGTCAGCTGATTGAACGCGGGCTGATCAAAGAAGTCGATCAGCAGGCCTCCACCGGGGGCCGCCGCGCCATCTCCATCATTACCGAAACCCGCAATTTTCAGGCCATCGGCGTGCGCCTCGGGCGCAACGACACCACCCTCACGCTCTACGATCTGAGCAGCAAGGTGCTGGCCGAAGAGCACTATCCGCTGCCGGAGCGCACCCAGGAGACGCTGGAGCACGCGCTGCTCAACACCATCAGCCAGTTTATCGACGCCAGCCAGCGTAAAATCCGCGAGCTGATTGCCATTTCGGTGATCCTGCCGGGGCTGGTCGATCCGGAGAGCGGCGTAATCCGCTATATGCCGCATATTCAGGTGGAGAACTGGGCGCTGGTTGAGGCGCTGGAAAAGCGCTTCAAATTGACCTGTTTCGTTGGGCACGATATTCGCAGCCTGGCGCTGGCCGAGCACTATTTTGGCGCAAGCCAGGATTGCGAAGACTCCATTCTGGTGCGCGTGCACCGCGGCACCGGTGCCGGGATCATCTCCAGCGGCCGCATCTTTATCGGTCGCAACGGTAACGTCGGCGAAATTGGTCACGTGCAGGTAGAACCCCTCGGCGAACGATGCCACTGCGGTAACTTCGGTTGCCTGGAGACGATTGCCGCCAATGCCGCCATTGAGCAGCGAGTCCGCCATCTGTTACAGCAGGGTTATCAGAGCCGCCTGAAAGAGGAGGATTGCTCAATCAAGGCTATCTGCAAAGCCGCTAACAAAGGCGATGCGCTGGCCTGCGAAGTGATTGAGTACGTCGGGCGTCATCTCGGCAAAACTATCGCTATCGCCATTAACCTCTTCAACCCGCAAAAAGTGGTGATTGCCGGTGAGATTGTTGAAGCGGAAAAGATCCTGCTGCCCGCCATTGAAGCCTGTATCAACACGCAGTCACTGAAGGCGTTTCGCAAAAATCTGCCGGTTGTGCCCTCCACCCTCGATCACCGCTCTGCGATTGGCGCCTTCGCGCTGGTGAAACGGGCGATGCTGAACGGTCTGCTGCTCCAGCGGTTGCTGGAAAACTGACAGGGTTTATAGTTAACACTTATTTTTTTATCCGGACACTCCATGACCATTCAGAATGTAATCTGCGATATTGATGGCGTGCTGATGCACGATAACGTTGCCGTTCCCGGCGCTGCCGAGTTTGTTACCCGCATCCTTGAAAAAGAGATGCCGCTGGTATTGCTGACTAACTACCCTTCTCAGACCGGTCAGGATCTGGCTAACCGTTTTGCCTCGGCGGGAATTGATGTGCCCGCCAGCGTCTTTTACACCTCGGCGATGGCAACGGCAGACTTCCTCAAGCGACAGGAGGGGAAAAAAGCCTATGTCGTCGGCGAAGGCGCACTGATTCATGAGCTTTATAAAGCTGGCTTTACCATTACCGACATCAACCCGGATTTTGTCATCGTCGGCGAAACCCGCTCCTATAACTGGGAGATGATGCACCGTGCGGCCTTCTTCGTCGCCAACGGCGCGCGCTTTATCGCGACCAACCCGGACACGCACGGCCGCGGCTTCTATCCTGCCTGCGGCGCGCTCTGCGCGGGTATTGAGAAGATCTCCGGCCGCAAGCCCTTCTACGTTGGCAAACCGAGCCCGTGGATCATTCGCGCCGCGCTGAACACCATGCAGGCACACTCGGAGCAGACGGTCATTGTCGGCGATAACCTGCGCACCGACATTCTGGCTGGCTTCCAGGCCGGTCTGGAGACCATCCTGGTGCTCTCCGGCGTCTCGCGGCTCGACGATATCGACAGCATGCCGTTCAGGCCATCGTGGATTTACCCCTCGGTCGCCGAAATTGATGTTATCTGAACGTAACCACGCCGTTGGGCGTGGTTTTTTATTTTTGCCGCCACAAAAAACCGCTTCGTTTAATAAACACCGCTTAATTTTGAAGAATCATCAATAAACCAGCGCAATACATACGCAATTTTCAGCATTCATTAATCACCGTTGCACTTTTTCATTTCCTGCCGCTAAAAGGCTTGCGCCCTGCCCGCCTTTTGCGGCATTTTGGCTACAAGCACACAACATTACAGCAATGCCCTCAAGGTTAACGGAGAAGTCTATGTGTTCAATTTTTGGCGTACTGGATATCAAAACCGACGCAGGCGAATTACGTAAAAAAGCGCTCGAATTATCCCGTCTGATGCGCCACCGCGGCCCGGACTGGTCCGGCGTTTATGCCAGTGACAAAGCGATTCTCTCCCACGAGCGTCTGTCGATTGTCGACGTCAACGCCGGTGCACAGCCACTCTATAACCAACAAAAAACACATGCGCTGGCCGTTAACGGTGAAATTTATAACCACCAGGCGCTGCGCGCAGAGTACGGCGACCGCTACGCCTTCCAGACCGGCTCCGACTGCGAAGTGATCCTCGCGCTCTATCAGGAAAAAGGACCGGCCTTCCTCGACGAATTGCAGGGCATGTTTGCCTTCGTGCTTTACGACAGTGAACAGGATGCTTACCTGATTGGCCGCGACCATATCGGCATCATCCCGCTCTATATGGGCCATGACGAACACGGCAACCTCTATGTTGCTTCTGAAATGAAGGCGCTGGTGCCGGTTTGCCGCACCATTAAAGAGTTCCCGGCAGGCAGCTATCTGTGGAGCAAAGAGGGCGAAATCCGCTCCTACTATCAGCGCGACTGGTTCTCTTATGACGCCGTAAAAGATAACGTTACTGACAAAGAGGCACTGCGCCAGGCGCTGGAAGATGCGGTGAAGAGCCACCTGATGTCCGACGTGCCCTACGGCGTGCTGCTCTCCGGCGGGCTGGACTCCTCGGTTATCTCTGCGATCACCAAAAAATTCGCCGCCCGCCGCGTGGAAGACCAGGAGAAATCAGAAGCCTGGTGGCCGCAACTGCACTCTTTCGCCGTCGGCCTGAAGGGCGCGCCGGATCTGAAAGCGGCGCAGGAAGTGGCGAACCATCTCGGCACCGTACACCATGAAATTCACTTCACCGTGCAGGAAGGTCTGGATGCGATCCGCGATGTGATCTATCACATTGAAACCTATGACGTAACCACCATTCGCGCCTCGACGCCGATGTATCTGATGTCGCGCAAAATCAAAGCGATGGGCATCAAAATGGTGCTCTCCGGCGAAGGTTCTGACGAAGTGTTTGGCGGCTACCTCTATTTCCATAAAGCGCCGGATGCCAAAGAGCTGCACGAAGAGACGGTGCGTAAACTGCAGGCGCTGCATATGTTTGACTGCGCCCGCGCCAACAAAGCGATGTCTGCCTGGGGCGTGGAAGCGCGCGTGCCGTTCCTCGATAAAAACTTCCTCGACGTGGCGATGCGTATTAACCCGCAGGATAAGATGTGCGGCAGCAACGGTAAGATGGAAAAACATATCCTTCGCGAATGTTTTGAATCCTACCTTCCGGCGAGCGTGGCGTGGCGTCAGAAAGAGCAGTTCTCCGATGGCGTGGGCTACAGCTGGATCGACACCCTGAAAGAGGTGGCGGCGCAGCAGGTGACGGATCAGCAACTGGCGACCGCCAGCTACCGCTTCCCGTATAACACCCCTTCGTCGAAAGAGGCTTATCTGTACCGTGAAATCTTTGAAGAGCTGTTCCCGGTCGCCAGTGCCGCCGAGTGTGTGCCGGGCGGTCCGTCCGTAGCCTGTTCATCGGCTAAAGCATTCGAATGGGACGAAGCGTTCAAAACCATGAACGATCCATCGGGCCGCGCTATTGGTGTTCACCAGTCAGCCTACTGATGAGCGATGGTTATGCATACAGGCCCTGCGGGGCCTGTTGTTTTTGTGTCGCTGATTTCACGCAGAAAATCGTTTTTTGCTGAATAAAGCGACATGCTGTTCGCAACCTAACCAAACAGTCACATTCCGGCAATTTTCGATGAAAAAGGTGTTGACGCTCTCAGGCTCAATACGCATAATGCGCCCCGCAACGCCGATAAGGTAACGCGAAAAAAAGATGGCTACGTAGCTCAGCTGGTTAGAGCACAGCACTCATAATGCTGGGGTCACAGGTTCGATTCCCGTCGTAGCCACCATCTTTTTTTGCGGGAGTGGCGAAATTGGTAGACGCACCAGATTTAGGTTCTGGCGCCGCAAGGTGTGCGAGTTCAAGTCTCGCCTCCCGCACCATTCCCAAAGAAGCGTTGCACGGATGGGGTATCGCCAAGCGGTAAGGCACCGGTTTTTGATACCGGCATTCCCTGGTTCGAATCCAGGTACCCCAGCCATCTCTTCTTCGACTCCTGCGTGATAACGCGTTAGTCGTTGGGGTATCGCCAAGCGGTAAGGCACCGGTTTTTGATACCGGCATTCCCTGGTTCGAATCCAGGTACCCCAGCCAGTCGATGACTGGGTAAGCAGTAAAATTTGGCTACGTAGCTCAGCTGGTTAGAGCACAGCACTCATAATGCTGGGGTCACAGGTTCGATTCCCGTCGTAGCCACCATATTCAAGGCGTAATGCTCAGGCATTAAACCGAAAAAGATTTGTTGGGGTATCGCCAAGCGGTAAGGCAGTGGATTCTGATTCCACCATTCCGAGGTTCGAATCCTCGTACCCCAGCCAACTTCAAAGACGTTTGTTCCGGCAAGCGCACTTTTGGGGTATCGCCAAGCGGTAAGGCAGTGGATTCTGATTCCACCATTCCGAGGTTCGAATCCTCGTACCCCAGCCAATCAAAACAAAAAAGCTCGCTTCGGCGGGCTTTTTTGTTTTCTGCCTCCTGACAATCAGTAGCTGTTAAGCGCCTGAACGGCATGCTAATTTGAGCCATCTTTCCCCCGTCGGGTGCGCACCATGAATTACCAAACTACGGCTCTGTGGTTTTACTCTCCCTATCACCTGCTGCTGGTGTTCGCGGTTATTGCTGCAACATTTCTCGGCCTGACCGCGCCAATCCTCTATTTTCTGGTTATCGGGCTGCTGTTTCCGGTGCTGGTCTCCATGCGCCTGCATATCCTGAGCGAGAACGGCAAAGCAACGTTGATAAAAGAGCGCGAGGAGTGGATGGTCTACGTGCAGGGGATCCCGGTGCATGAGAAGCGCGCCTCGCTGAAAAACCCCTGTTTCGCCACGCCTGAGCGGCTGCGCCAGTTTTTTATGCGAGGTTTTATGGCAAGAGCGCTGATGCAACTCGCAGCCATCGCGATGTTGATCGACCAGGCGCGCGCCAATCCGCTGATGAGTTATGAAGGGCTGGCGGCAGGCACCATGCTGGTTCTGCTGCTGATACCGCTCTACCGCACAGCGCGTGCCATCAGCGACGTGCACGCAGGGAAATGGGCGTTGCAGGAGATTGATGCGACAACAGGCTATCAGGCCTATTTCGTTGACAACAAACAGGTGAAGACGGCACTCGACAGGGTGCTTGCGGTGCCGTAACGGTATGCGCGAGCGCCCTGTCGCTCGCACTTTCTTACAGGCCTAAGGCGTATTTCAGCGCCTGGCGTTTCAACCCTCCGGCGCGCTCTGCCGCCATCAGGCCAATATTGCGTAACACGCGCAGCGGGCCAAGATCGTTACTGAACCCGGCATAAAAGAGATCCATCCCGCTCTGCATAATGAAATTATCCGCCCTGCGCCGCGTCTGATAGCGTTGCAGCACCTCGCGGCTGGCCCAGGCTTCGCCGTGGCTGCGGGCGCGCGACAGCACATCCAGCAGCGCATCAACATCACGATAACCAAGATTGACACCCTGCCCTGCCAGCGGATGAATGGTGTGCGCCGCATCGCCCACCAGCGCCAGCCCCGGCTGCACATATTTCAGCGCATGACGACGCACCAGCGGGAACGACGCCGCAGAGACCGCTTTAACGCGCCCCAGCCGCGGCGGAAAGTTGCGGGCGATCTCCTGCTCCAGCTGCGTCATGGAGAGGGTCTGTAACTGGCGAATGCGCGCAGGCGTGTCGTACCAAACCAGCGACGCCCAGCGATCATAAAGCGGTAAAAAGGCGTGCGGCCCGTTCGGCGTAAAGTGCTGCCAGGTTGACTCGCCCGCCTCCTGCTCACACTCGACGCTTATCAGCATGCAGGCTTGATCGTACTGCCAGGCGTGAATACCTATGCCCGCAGACTGACGCACCCAGGAGTTGGCGCCATCCGCGCCAATCAGCAGTTGTGCCGTTAACGTATCGCCATTTTCAAAACTTAGGGTTTGGCTGCCCTCACTGGCTTCACGCCCGCTCAGCGTCCCGGTACTCAGCGTCACCTGCGGATGCGCCTGCAACGCTTGCCATAGGGCGTACTGCAGAACGCTGTTTTCCACCATATAGCCGAGCAGCGGCAGCTTCAGCTCGCTGGCGTCAAACAGCACATGCGCGTTTTCCCACTCCCACGTCTCCAGCTGTCGGTAGGGGTGGCAACGCATCGCCTCGATGCTCTCCCAGACGCCCAATCCGCGCAGCAGCTCGACCGAAGCGGCGCTGATCGCCGAGATGCGCACATCCGGCGGCGCGCTGGCATCAAAGGGGGCGGGGATCTGTTTATCAATTACCGTGACGGCAAAACCCTGTTGCGCCAGCCCTAACGCCAGCGCCCCGCCGACCATACCGCCGCCAACAATAGCGACCTCTGTGGAGTGATTTGTCATGGCGAAGTGTCCTTTTAGATGAATGGCCTAAGTCTACCGGATTTTTGCGCTCTTGCCGCCCCGCCAACCGTCATACTGGTCAGGGCGCAACCAAAGCATTACAATACGCGGCCTGCAATCCTGGCTTATACCCGTCATACTCCGGGTATACGAACTTACGCAAGAGCAAGTCGATGACAAAAAAACTCCATATTAAAACCTGGGGCTGTCAGATGAACGAATATGATTCATCAAAGATGGCCGATCTGCTGGATGCCACCCACGGCTATCAACTGACCGAGGTTGCGGAAGAAGCGGATGTGCTGCTGCTCAATACCTGCTCAATCCGCGAAAAAGCCCAGGAGAAGGTTTTCCATCAGCTGGGTCGCTGGAAGCTGCTGAAAGAGAAAAACCCGGAGCTGATTATTGGCGTCGGCGGTTGCGTGGCCTCGCAGGAGGGCGATCACATTCGCCAGCGCGCCCACTATGTCGACATCATTTTCGGGCCGCAAACCCTGCACCGTCTGCCGGAGATGATCAACTCCGTGCGCGGCAACCGCAGCCCGGTCGTCGATATCAGCTTCCCGGAAATTGAAAAATTCGACCGCCTGCCGGAGCCGCGCGCCGAAGGCCCGACCGCCTTTGTCTCGATCATGGAAGGGTGCAACAAATATTGCACCTACTGCGTGGTGCCTTACACCCGCGGTGAAGAGGTGAGCCGTCCTTCCGACGACATCCTGTTTGAGATCGCCCAACTGGCGGCGCAGGGCGTGCGTGAAGTGAACCTGCTTGGCCAGAACGTTAACGCCTGGCGCGGGGAAAACTATGATGGCACAACCGGCACTTTTGCCGATCTGCTGCGCCTGGTCGCCGCGATTGACGGCATCGACCGTATTCGCTTTACCACCAGCCACCCGATTGAGTTCACCGACGATATCGTTGATGTCTATCGCGATACGCCGGAGCTGGTGAGCTTCCTGCACCTGCCGGTGCAGAGCGGTTCCGACCGCGTACTGAACCTGATGGGACGTACCCACACCGCGCTGGAGTATAAAGCGATCATTCGTAAGCTGCGCGAGGCGCGCCCCGATATTCAGATCAGCTCTGACTTTATCGTCGGCTTCCCGGGCGAAACCACCGACGACTTTGAGAAGACCATGAAGCTGATTGCCGACGTCAATTTTGACATGAGCTACAGCTTTATCTTCTCTGCGCGTCCGGGCACCCCGGCTGCCGATATGGTTGACGACGTGCCGGATGAAGAGAAGAAGCAGCGTCTCTATATCCTGCAAGACCGTATTAACCAGCAGGCGATGGCCTGGAGCCGCCGCATGCTGGGCACCACGCAGCGTATTCTGGTGGAGGGTACTTCGCGTAAGAGCATCATGGAGTTGTCCGGGCGTACCGAGAACAACCGCGTGGTGAACTTCGAAGGCACGCCGGAGATGATCGGCAAGTTTGTCGACGTCGAGATCGTGGATGTTTATACCAACTCCCTGCGCGGCATGCTGGTGCGTACCGAAGAGGAGATGGGGCTGCGCGTTGCAGAATCTCCGGCTTCGGTGATCGCCCGTACCCGTAAAGAGAACGAGCTTGGCGTAGGTACTTATCAGCCGTAAAACCTCAGGCCTGCCATTTCTGGCAGGCCTTGCTTTTCCCCGCGATCACCCCAACATGCTGTCTGATGCTTGCGACTTCTGGCTATGCCGTAAATACTTGCCAGAGAGACGCTATGGCGACACATATCAAAGAGGAACAGTTTGAACATAGATACGCGTGAAATCACCCTTGAGCCAGCGGACAACGCACGTCTGCTAAGTCTGTGCGGCCCGTTTGACGACAACATCAAACAACTGGAGCGGCGACTGGGCATCGAAATCAACCGCCGCGATAATCACTTCAAACTCACCGGACGCGAAATTTGCGTCAATGCGGCTGCCGATATTCTGCACACGCTTTATGTCGACACTGCGCCGATGCGCGGTCAGACCCAGGATATCGAGCCGAACCAGATCCATCTCGCGATCAAAGAAGCGCGCGTGCTGGAGCAGAGCGCCGAGAGCGTGCCGGAGTACGGTAAAGCGGTCAACATCAAGACCAAGCGCGGCGTTATCAAGCCACGCACGCCGAACCAGGCGCAGTACATCGCTAACGTGCTCGATCATGACATCACCTTCGGCGTTGGCCCGGCGGGTACGGGTAAAACCTACCTCGCGGTCGCAGCCGCAGTGGATGCGCTTGAGCGCCAGGAAGTGCGTCGCATTCTGCTGACCCGCCCGGCGGTGGAAGCGGGTGAAAAGCTCGGCTTCCTGCCCGGCGATCTCAGCCAGAAGGTTGATCCTTACCTGCGCCCGCTCTATGACGCGCTGTTCGAGATGCTCGGCTTTGAGCGCGTTGAGAAGCTGATGGAGCGCAACGTCATTGAGGTTGCCCCCCTCGCCTATATGCGCGGTCGCACCCTGAATGATGCCTTTATCATTCTCGATGAGAGCCAGAACACCACCATCGAACAGATGAAGATGTTCCTGACGCGTATCGGCTTCAACTCGAAAGCGGTGATCACCGGCGACGTCACACAGATTGACCTGCCGCGCAGCACCAAATCGGGCCTGCGCCACGCTATCGAAGTGTTGGCGAATGTCGATGAGATCAGCTTTAACTTCTTCCACAGCGAAGACGTGGTGCGCCACCCGGTGGTAGCACGCATTGTTATCGCTTATGAAGCCTGGGAAGAAGCGGAGCAGAAACGGAAAGCAGAACTGGCCGCCGAGCGTAAGCGCGAAGCCCAGGATCAGGAGCAGAAATGAGTCAGGTGATCCTCGATTTACAGCTGGCCTGCGAAGATAACAACGGTCTGCCGGATGAAGCACAGTTTCAGGCGTGGCTGGATGCGGTGATCCCGCAGTTTCAGCCGGAAGCGGAAGTGACCATCCGTCTGGTCGACAGCGCAGAGAGTCACGAGCTGAACCTGACCTATCGCGGGAAAGATAAGCCGACCAACGTGCTCTCTTTCCCGTTCGAAGCGCCGCCCGGCATCGAAATGCCGCTGCTGGGCGACCTGATCATCTGCCGCCAGGTGGTTGAGCAGGAGGCGCGCGAACAGGTTAAACCCCTCGAAGCCCACTGGGCGCATATGGTGATCCACGGCAGCTTACACCTGCTGGGGTATGACCATATCGAGGATGAGGAAGCGGAAGAGATGGAAGGGATCGAGACAGAGATAATGCTTGCTCTGGGCTATGAGGATCCGTACATTTCCGAGAAGGAGTAGTCTGTGCGCCAGTTCGCTGGCGCATTGGCACAAAATGCCGTCCGGCGCTGAGTTTACGCGTGACGAGCGACAATTCAACCAACATGAGAACCCACACGACGCCATGAGCGACGATAACTCACACAGTAGCGACAACACCACCAGCAAAAAGGGATTCTTCTCCCTTTTACTCAGCCAGCTCTTTCACGGCGAACCGAAAAACCGTGATGAATTACTGGCTCTGATCCGAGACTCCGGGCAGAACGAGCTTATCGATGAAGATACGCGCGACATGCTCGAAGGGGTGATGGATATTGCGGACCAGCGCGTACGCGACATCATGATCCCCCGTTCACAAATGATCACCCTGAAACGCAACCAGACGCTGGACGAGTGTCTCGATGTCATTATCGAGTCTGCCCACTCGCGTTTCCCGGTCATTAGCGAAGACAAAGATCATATCGAAGGGATTCTGATGGCCAAGGATCTGCTGCCGTTTATGCGCAGCGATGCCGAAGCATTCAGCATGGAAAAAGTGTTACGCCCGGCAGTGGTGGTACCGGAGAGCAAACGCGTTGACCGCATGCTCAAAGAGTTCCGTTCCCAGCGCTACCACATGGCTATCGTTATTGATGAGTTTGGTGGTGTCTCCGGTCTGGTCACTATCGAAGATATTCTTGAGCTGATCGTCGGCGAAATCGAAGATGAGTATGACGAAGAAGAGGATATCGATTTCCGCCAGCTGAGCCGTCACACCTGGACGGTGCGCGCGCTGGCGCCGATTGAAGACTTTAACGACACCTTCGGTACCCACTTCAGCGATGAAGAGGTCGATACCATTGGCGGTCTGGTGATGCAGGCGTTTGGTCACCTCCCCGCGCGCGGCGAATCTATCGACATTGATGGTTACCAATTCAAAGTCGCTATGGCAGACAGTCGACGTATTATTCAGGTCCATGTCAGAATGCCGGATGATTCTCCGCAACCGAAACTGGATGAGTAATGTAAATGGTATTTGCCGCCTTGTTTGAGCGCCAGCGCGTCCGTCTGCTGCTGGCGTTACTGTTCGGAGCCAGCGGAACGCTGGCTTTTTCACCTTATGACCTCTGGCCCGCCGCGCTTCTCTCCCTGATGGGCCTGCAGGGCTTAACCCTTAACCGCCGTCCGTTACAGGCCGCCTGGATTGGCTACGCCTGGGGGCTGGGCCTGTTTGGCAGCGGCGTGCACTGGGTCTATGTCAGCATCGCGCAATTTGGCGGCATGCCTGGCCCCATCAATGTCTTTATCGTCGCGCTGCTGGCGGCTTATCTCTCGCTCTATACCGGCCTGTTTGCCGGCCTGCTCGCGCGCCTGTGGCCAAAAACCAGCTGGCTGCGCGTGGCGGTTGCCGCGCCGGTGGTGTGGCAGATCACCGAGTTCCTGCGCGGCTGGGTACTGACCGGCTTCCCGTGGCTGCAGTTTGGCTACAGCCAGATTGATGGCCCGCTGAAAGGCATGGCACCGGTGCTCGGCGTCGAGTCGATTAACATCCTGCTGATGGTGGTGAGCGGCCTGCTGGTGCTGGCGCTGGCAACCCGTAACTGGCGTCCGCTGGCGACGGCGGTTGTGCTCTTCGCCCTCCCCTTCCCGCTGCGTTTTATTCAGTGGTATCAGCTGCTGCCGGATCGCACCACCCAGGTGACGATGGTGCAGGGCAATATTCCGCAGTCGATGAAGTGGGATGCGGGTGAGTTGCTCAATACGCTGAAGATTTATGCCGGAGCGACTGAACAGGTGCTGGGCAAATCGCAGCTGATTATCTGGCCGGAGTCGGCAATCCCGGATCTGGAGATTAACCAGCAGGGTTTTCTCAACCAGATGGATAAAACCCTGCGGGCGAACAATGCCACGCTGATTACCGGTATTGTTGATGCGCGTCTCAATCAACAGAATCGCTACGACACCTACAACGCGGCGATTACGCTGGGGACCGGCAGCCCGTACAGCTATCGCTCAACGGATCGCTACAACAAAAACCACCTGGTGCCGTTTGGCGAGTTTGTGCCGCTGGAGTCGATTCTGCGACCACTCGCGCCCTTCTTCGATCTGCCGATGTCCTCCTTTAGCCGCGGGCCTTATGTGCAGGCACCGCTTTCGGCTCATGGGTTAAAGCTGACAGCGGCGATCTGCTACGAGATTATCCTCGGCGAGCAGGTGCAGGATAATTTCCGTCCGGACACCGACTTCCTGCTGACCATCTCCAACGATGCCTGGTTTGGTAAGTCAATTGGGCCATGGCAGCACTTCCAGATGGCGCGTATGCGTTCTCTGGAGCTGGCGCGACCGCTGCTGCGCAGCACCAATAACGGCATTACCGCCGTGATTGGGCCGCAGGGGGAGATCCAGGCGATGCTGCCGCAGTTCACCCGCGAGGTGCTGACGGCGAAAGTCACCCCCACCAGCGGGTTAACGCCGTATGCGCGAATGGGTAACTGGCCGGTGTGGATTATCACGGTTCTGCTGGGCTTTGCCGCGCTGGTGTTGGGCCTGCGTCAACGTCGTCGTTAATTTCTGCCTTAGATTGCCGGATGGCGCTGCGCTTATCCGGCCTACAAATTTCGCACTTCCCCGTAGGCCGAATAAGGCGTACGCCGCCATCCGGCAGTGGTCTCATATCTTTGCCGGATGGCGCTGCGCTTATCCGGCCTACAAAATTTTGTACTTCCCCGTAGGCCGGATAAGGCGTACGCCGCCATCCGGCAATTTCTTCTGCATCCACCAAACTGGCATGCCGCTTGCTTATATCTACCCTGTAACGACCAAATCTGCCCGTGCGTAAACGGGTCGCACCGGCAGGGAACGGTCGCAGCACTATTCTGGTGCAATGTGAGATTTTTGCCTCTAAACGGTGCGGCGCGCCTCGCAAAAATAAACAATACCGCAGCAAATTCTTTACATTAAGCCAGACTAAATGTAACAAACACACACGACACTGCACGAATATGTAGCAGCACATAACAACAACACAACGGGTATCACTGTGCTTTACGCACTGACGATAAAGGAGTCTGGATATGCAATTACGTAAACTGGCCGCCGCCATGCTGGTGATGGGACTGTCCGCCGGTCTGGCACACGCCGAAGAGGCGAAGCCTGCCGACGCAGCGGCTCAGCAATCGACGCTGGATAAAATTGCCAAAAACGGCGTTATCGTCGTCGGTCACCGTGAATCTTCCGTACCGTTCTCCTATTACGACAACGCACAGAAAGTTGTCGGTTATTCACAAGACTACTCCAACGCTATCGTTGAAGCGGTGAAGAAGAAGCTCAACAAGCCGGATCTGGCCGTTAAGCTGATCCCTGTCACCTCGCAGAACCGCATTCCGCTGCTGCAAAACGGCACCTTCGATTTTGAGTGCGGCTCCACCACTAACAACGTCGAGCGCCAGAAACAGGCAGCCTTCTCTGACACCATTTTCGTGGTTGGCACCCGTCTGCTGACCAAAAAAGGCGGCCCGATCAAAGATTTCGCCGACCTGAAAGGCAAAGCCGTGGTTGTGACCTCCGGCACCACCTCCGAGATCCTGCTTAACAAGCTGAACGACGAGAAGAAGATGGATATGCGCATCATCAGCGCGAAAGATCACGGCGACTCCTTCCGTACGCTGGAGAGCGGTCGCGCGGTGGCCTTTATGATGGATGATGCCCTGCTGGCCGGCGAGCGCGCGAAGGCGAAGAAACCGGATAACTGGGAGATCGTCGGCACGCCGCAGTCGAAAGAGGCTTACGGCTGTATGCTGCGTAAAAACGACCCGGAATTTAAAAAGTTGATGGATGAAACCATCGCGCAGTACCAGACCTCAGGCGCGGCGGAAAAATCGTTCACTAAGTGGTTTAAAAACCCGATTCCACCGAAAAACATGAACCTGAACTTCGATCTTTCTGACGATATGAAAGCGCTGTTCAAAGAACCGAATGACAAAGCTCTGAACTAATTACAACCATTAGGGGCGGGTTTACCTGCCCTCTCGATTGTCGAAGCTGCACGGACAGACTATGCGTTGAGTGGCCGTTCCCCACTCAGCGTGAACATTCGCACTTCACACAATCTTCGAGGGTAGCGCTGCTACCCTTTTTTTTCTGGAGTAGATTTATGTCCATAGACTGGAACTGGGGAATATTCCTGCAACAGGCCCCGTTCGGCAACACCACCTATCTTGGCTGGTTATGGAGCGGTTTTCAGGTCACCATCGCCCTGTCGGTGACGGCCTGGATTATCGCCTTCCTGGTCGGCTCTCTGTTTGGCATCCTGCGCACCGTTCCCAACCGCTTCCTCTCCGGGATCGGCACCTTATATGTGGAACTGTTCCGTAACGTGCCGCTGATTGTGCAGTTCTTTACCTGGTATCTCGTGGTACCGGAGCTGCTGCCGGAAGATATCGGCATGTGGTTTAAGGCGGAGCTGGATCCCAACATCCAGTTCTTCCTCTCGTCAATGGTCTGCCTTGGGCTGTTTACTGCCGCTCGCGTCTGCGAGCAGGTGCGCGCCGCAATCCAGTCGCTGCCGCGCGGGCAGAAAAATGCCGGGCTGGCGATGGGCCTGACGCTGCCGCAAACCTACCGTTACGTGCTGCTGCCGAATGCCTACCGCGTGATCGTTCCGCCGATGACCTCCGAGATGATGAACCTGGTGAAAAACTCGGCCATCGCCTCGACCATTGGTCTGGTGGATATGGCGGCGCAGGCGGGCAAGCTGCTCGATTATTCCGCCCACGCATGGGAATCTTTTACCGCCATTACCCTCGCTTACGTGGTGATTAACGCCGTGATTATGCTGGTGATGAACCTGGTTGAACGCAAAATCCGCCTGCCGGGCAATATGGGAGGCAAATAACGATGTATGAGTTTGACTGGAGTTCAATCGTCCCTTCCCTCCCCTATCTGTGGGCGGGATTGCTGGTGACGCTGAAAATCACCGCCATCGCCATTGTGTTCGGTATCGTCTGGGGCACGCTGCTGGCAGTGATGCGTCTGTCGACCTTCGCGCCGCTGCGCTGGTTCGCCAAAAGCTACGTTAACGTCTTCCGCTCGATTCCACTGGTGATGGTGCTGCTGTGGTTTTATCTGATCGTGCCGGGTTTCCTGCAAAACGTGCTGGGCCTGTCGCCGAAAACCGATATCCGGCTTATCTCCGCGATGGTCGCCTTCTCGATGTTTGAGGCGGCGTACTACTCGGAGATTATCCGCGCCGGGATCCAGAGTATCTCCCGCGGGCAGTCGAGCGCGGCGCTGGCGCTCGGCATGACGCACTGGCAGTCGATGAAGCTGATTATTCTGCCGCAGGCGTTTCGCGCCATGGTGCCGCTGCTGCTTACCCAGGGCATCGTCTTATTCCAGGACACCTCGTTAGTGTATGTCCTGAGCCTGGCGGATTTCTTCCGCACGGCCTCCACGATTGGCGAGCGTGACGGTACGCAGGTCGAGATGATCCTGTTTGCCGGCGCTGTCTATTTTGTTATCAGTTTGAGTGCTTCGCTGTTGGTCAGCTGGCTGAAGAAAAGGACCGTCTAATGATTTCCCTGAAAAATGTTTCGAAATGGTATGGCCACTTTCAGGTGTTGACCGACTGCTCCACCGAAGTGAAAAAGGGCGAGGTGGTAGTAGTTTGCGGCCCGTCGGGTTCCGGTAAATCGACGCTGATCAAAACCGTCAATGGCCTTGAGCCGGTGCAGAAAGGCGAGATCCTGGTCAACGGCACCAAAGTGAATGATAAGAAGACCAACCTAGCAGAGCTGCGCTCCCACGTCGGGATGGTGTTCCAGCACTTTGAGCTCTTCCCGCACCTGTCGATTATCGAAAACCTGACGCTGGCGCAGGTGAAAGTACTGAAACGCGATAAAGCGGCGGCGCGTGACAAAGGGCTGAAGCTGCTGGAGCGCGTTGGTCTGACGGCGCACGCCAATAAGTTCCCGGCGCAGCTTTCAGGTGGTCAGCAGCAGCGCGTGGCGATTGCCCGTGCGCTCTGCATGGATCCGGTAGCGATGCTGTTTGATGAACCGACATCGGCACTCGATCCGGAGATGATCAACGAAGTGCTCGACGTGATGGTCGAACTGGCAAACGAAGGGATGACGATGATGGTGGTAACCCACGAAATGGGCTTCGCCCGTAAAGTGGCGAACCGCGTGATCTTTATGGATGAAGGGAAAATCGTCGAAGACTCAGAGAAGGACGCCTTCTTTAACGATCCGAAATCGGATCGTGCAAAAGACTTCCTCGCCAAGATCCTGCATTAATCTCCTTACGCCTGCCCGCGCGATGTGGGCAGGCGCTGGCTGTTAAGGTTCGAACGGACGGCGCTGGAACTGATCGTGGCCGCATTTCGGGCATAACGGCAGCACATCCGGCGTGTAGACCGCCAGATGGAAATGGCACTTCTCGCAAACCAGGTTCCCCAGCCCGACCACCTCCCCGCTGTGATAGACGCCGTGGTGATTGAGATCCTGAAATACCTCGCGCCACTCCAGCTGGGTTTTATCGGTAATATCCGCCAGCTCCTGCCAGATGCTCTCTTTAATCACCCGCATAAAAACGCCGTCGGTGACCTCACTCTGGCTTTCGTTGTAGCTGCGGGCGAACTCTTCCAAATCGCGACGAATGGCGCGCATTAACTCATCCGTCTCGGTTCGCGTTAACTCACCGGTCTGTGTGACCCTCAGGCGAGCCTGTTCAACCAATGCGTCAATATCGCGATCGCCATTACGCAGGCGCTCGGTCAGTGAAGCGACCAGTTCACGGTAAAATTGCGCAACCTTGTTCATCGTTTCGCCTCCGGTTAAGTGATTCATTTTAATGATAGACGTTAATTTCCCCCGCCTCTGCCGAGCCGTCTGTTGCGTGATGAAAAAGTGATGTGGCGCAGAGAAGGGCTATTTCACCAGCGCTTTTCGGAAAGGCTGTTTTGAGGCTGGCGTTTGGGCTATGCTATGCCGACTAAAAACCACCTATTAACGCTACATTTGTAGCTGTAGCAAAAACAGGACTACTGGCTGCCATGCAAGAGCAATACCGCCCGGAAGAGATAGAATCCACCGTACAGCGTCACTGGGAAGAAAAGCGCACATTCGAGGTCACCGAAGACGAGAGCAAAGAGAAATACTATTGCCTGTCGATGCTTCCCTATCCTTCTGGCCGACTACACATGGGCCACGTCCGTAACTACACCATTGGCGATGTGATCGCCCGCTACCAGCGCATGCTGGGTAAAAACGTGCTGCAGCCGATTGGCTGGGATGCGTTTGGCCTGCCGGCTGAAGGCGCCGCGGTGAAAAACAAAACCGCCCCTGCGCCGTGGACCTACGACAATATCGCCTACATGAAAAACCAGCTCAAAATGCTGGGCTTCGGCTACGACTGGAGCCGTGAAGTGGCGACCTGCACCCCGGAATATTACCGCTGGGAGCAAAAATTCTTCACCGAGCTCTATAAAAAAGGGCTGGTCTACAAAAAAACCTCTGCGGTGAACTGGTGCCCGAATGACCAGACCGTACTCGCTAACGAACAGGTTATCGACGGCTGCTGCTGGCGCTGTGATACCAAAGTTGAGCGTAAAGAGATCCCGCAGTGGTTTATCAAAATCACCGCCTATGCCGACGAGCTGCTGAACGATCTGGATAAACTGGATCACTGGCCGGATACCGTGAAAACGATGCAGCGTAACTGGATCGGCCGTTCTGAAGGGGTGGAGATCACCTTTGATGTGCAGAACAGCGACGAGAAGCTGACCGTTTACACCACCCGCCCGGACACCTTTATGGGCGTGACCTATCTGGCCGTTGCCGCTGGTCACCCGCTGGCGCAGCAGGCTGCCCAGAGCAACCCGGAGCTGGCGAGCTTTATCGATGAATGCCGCAACACCAAAGTCGCGGAAGCCGAAATGGCGACGATGGAGAAAAAAGGCGTCGATACCGGCCTGAAAGCGATTCATCCGCTGACCGGCGAAGCGATTCCGGTCTGGACGGCAAACTTTGTGCTGATGGAGTACGGCACCGGCGCGGTGATGGCCGTACCGGGTCACGACCAGCGCGACTACGAGTTTGCCAGCAAATATCAGCTGAATATCAAACCGGTCATCCTGAATGCCGACGGCAGCGAGCCGGATCTCAGCGCCCAGGCGCTGACCGAAAAAGGCGTGCTGTTTAACTCCGGCGAGTTCGACGGTCTCGATTTCAACGCCGCCTTCAACGCCATTGCTGACAAGCTGGCAGAGAAAGGCGTCGGTGAGCGTAAGGTGAACTTCCGTCTGCGCGACTGGGGCGTTTCCCGTCAGCGTTACTGGGGCGCGCCAATCCCGATGGTGACCCTTGAAGATGGCACCGTGATGCCGACGCCGGAAGACCAGCTGCCGGTGATCCTGCCGGAAGATGTGGTAATGGACGGCATTACCAGCCCGATCAAAGCCGATCCGGAGTGGGCGAAAACCACCGTTAACGGCCAGCCTGCGCTGCGCGAAACGGATACTTTCGACACCTTTATGGAGTCCTCCTGGTACTATGCGCGCTACACTTGCCCGCAGTACAACGAAGGGATGCTGGACCCGAACGCGGCGAACTACTGGCTGCCGGTTGATATCTATATCGGCGGTATCGAACACGCCATCATGCACCTGCTCTACTTCCGCTTCTTCCACAAGCTGATGCGCGATGCGGGCATGGTCAACTCTGATGAACCGGCCAAACAACTGCTGTGTCAGGGCATGGTGCTGGCAGATGCCTTCTACTACCTCGGCGAAAGCGGCGAGCGTAACTGGGTGTCACCGAAAGAAGCTACCGTCGAGCGTGACGAGAAAGGCCGTATCGTGAAAGCCACCGATGCCGCAGGCCATGAGCTGGTCTACACCGGTATGAGCAAGATGTCGAAGTCGAAAAACAACGGCATCGACCCGCAGGAGATGGTAGAGCGTTACGGCGCGGATACCGTGCGCCTGTTTATGATGTTCGCCTCCCCGGCAGATATGACGCTGGAGTGGCAGGAGTCCGGCGTTGAGGGGGCAAACCGCTTCCTGAAACGCGTCTGGAAACTGGTCTACGAACACACCGCCCAGGGTGCCGTTGCGCCGCTGGATCTGGCTGCGCTGAATGACGATCAGCAGGCGCTGCGCCGCGATGTGCATAAAACCATCGCCAAAGTCTCCGATGATATCGGCCGTCGTCAGACCTTCAACACCGCCATCGCGGCGATCATGGAGCTGATGAACAAGCTGGCGAAAGCGCCGCAGGAGAGCGAGCAGGATCGCGCTCTGATGCAGGAAGCGCTGCTGGCCGTGGTGCGTATGCTCAACCCGTTCACCCCGCACGCCAGCTTCACGCTGTGGCAGGAGCTGGGTGGCGAAGGCGACATCGATAACGCGCCGTGGCCGGTTGCCGACGAGAAAGCGATGGTTGAAAACACCACGCTGGTGGTGGTTCAGGTCAACGGCAAAGTGCGCGGTAAAATTACCGTCGCCGTCGATGCGACAGAAGAACAGGTTCGTGAACGCGCAGGCCAGGAGCACCTGGTGGCGAAATATCTTGAGGGCGTTACCGTACGTAAAGTGATTTATGTACCGGGCAAACTGCTCAATCTGGTCGTTGGTTAAGCGCGGGAGGAAGCGTGCGATATCTGGCAACACTGTTCGTAACCCTGGCGGTGCTAGTCACCGCTGGATGTGGCTGGCATCTGCGCAACACAACTCAGGTGCCGCCGGAAATGAAAACGATGATCTTTAACTCCGGCGATCCAAATGGACCGCTGAGCCGCGCTATCCGTAGCCAGCTGCGCCTCAATGGCGTCACGCTGCTGGATGAGAGCACAACGCGACAGGATGTGCCGTCGCTGCGTCTGGGCTCGGTGTTTATGGGGAATGATACTGCATCCGTGTTCCAGAATGGTCAGGCTGCAGAGTATCAGATGGTGCTGACTGTTACCGCATCGGTGCTGATCCCGGGTCACGATATCTATCCGATCAGCACCAAAGTGTACCGGTCATTCTTCGATAACCCGCAGAAGGCGTTGGCAAAAGCGGCCGAGCAGGAAATTATCGTTCAGGAGATGTACAACAAAGCCGCAGAGCAGCTTATTCGCCAGTTGCCGAGCGTGCGCACGGCGGACGAAAAAAACACGCAAAATGAGATATCTTCATCCTCACGCGTAAAGCCCGCCCCGGCAACGCCAGGTAGCTAATGCTCAGGCTTTATCCGGAACAACTCCGCGCACAGCTCAATGAAGGGCTGCGCGCGGCCTATCTGCTGCTCGGTAACGACCCGTTACTGCTGCAAGAGAGCCAGGATGCAGTGCGGCAGGTTGCCGCTACGCAAGGCTTCACGGAACACCACACCTTTTCGCTTGATGCCAGCACCGACTGGGATGCCATCTTCTCTATTTGCCAGGCGCTGAGCCTGTTCGCCAGCCGACAAACCCTGCTGTTACAGCTGCCGGATAACGGCCCGAACGCCGCGATGAACGAACAGCTGGCAAAGCTGGTTGGCCTGCTGCATGAGGATCTGATCCTGATTGTGCGCGGCAATAAGCTTACCAAAGCGCAGGAGAACGCCGCCTGGCTTAGCCAGCTTAATACGCAGGTGGTGCAGGTCAGTTGCCAGACGCCCGAACAGGCGAACCTGCCACGCTGGGTGGCAGCACGGGCAAAACAGAACAAACTGGAACTGGACGACGCCGCCAATCAACTCCTCTGCTACTGCTACGAGGGGAATTTGCTGGCGCTGGCGCAGGCGCTCGAACGCCTGGCGCTGCTGTGGCCCGACGGTAAGCTCACCCTGCCCCGCGTCGAGCAGGCGGTTAACGATGCCGCGCACTTCACACCGTTTCACTGGGTCGATGCCCTGCTGGCCGGTAAGAGCAAGCGCGCGTTACATATTCTGACCCAGCTGCGGCTGGAGGCGTGCGAGCCGGTGATCCTGCTGCGTACCGTGCAGCGCGAGCTGCTGCTGCTGGTCACGCTGAAACGCCAGATGACGCAGATGCCGCTGCGCGCGCTGTTTGATAAGCACCGGGTGTGGCAAAACCGCCGCGGCGCGACCACTGAGGCGCTGAACCGGCTGAGTGCCGATCAGCTTCGCCAGGCAGTGCATCTGCTGAGCCGTATTGAGCTGATCGTCAAGCAGGATTACGGTCAGTCGGTTTGGGCGGAGCTGGAGGGGCTCTCTCTGCTACTCTGTCACAAAGCCCTCGCTGACATCTTTATTGATGGTTGATATGAAACAGTTACAAGCGCTGTTTGGCGGCACCTTCGATCCTGTCCATTACGGTCACCTGAAACCGGTGGAAGCGCTGGCAAATCTTATTGGCCTGTCAAAAGTGACGATCATGCCCAATAATGTGCCGCCCCATCGCCCGCAGCCGGAGGCGAACAGCCAGCAGCGCAAAACCATGGTCGAGCTGGCAATCGCTGATAAACCGCTCTTCACCCTTGATGAGCGTGAACTGATGCGCAATGAGCCATCCTACAGCGCGGATACGCTGCAGGCGTGGCGGCAGGAGTCTGGCGAGCAGGCACCGCTGGCATTTATCATTGGCCAGGACTCGCTGCTCACCTTTCACAGCTGGCATCACTACGACACCATTCTTGATAACTGCCACCTGATTGTCTGCCGCCGCCCGGGTTATGCCCTGACGATGCGCGAAGAGGCGCATCAGCGCTGGCTGGACGCACACCTTACAACCCGCGTAGAGGATCTGCACACTCTGCCCGCCGGTAAAATCTATCTTGCCGAAACGCCGTGGTTTGATATCTCCGCCACGCGTATTCGCCAGCGGCTGGCGCACGATGAGCCGTGCGACGATCTGCTGCCTGCTGCCGTGCTCGAGTACATCCATCAGCAGGGCCTCTACCGCTAAACCGCGCGATAAACAGGAGAAGTGCATGCGACTCTGGTTAATACGCCACGGCGAGACCGAAGCGAACGTGGCCGGGCTCTACAGCGGACATGCCCCGACGCCCTTAACGCCAAAAGGATTAGCCCAGGCGCAAACCCTTCATGACCTGCTCTACGCCGTGCCGTTCGATTATGTGCTCTGCAGCGAACTGGATCGCGCCCAACAGACGGCTGCGCGCGTGCTGGCATCGCGCAATATCGAAACTCACACCACGCCCCTGCTCAATGAGATGTTTTTTGGCGACTGGGAGATGCGCCACCACCGCGATTTAACGCACGACGATCCCGAGCGCTACGCCGCCTGGTGTACCGACTGGCAGCATGCGGTTCCGACTAATGGTGAAGGTTTTCAGGATTTCTCGGCCAGGGTCGAGCGCGTGGTGACGCTGTTGCAGGAGCTAAAACAGACGCAGAAAAATGTGCTCATTGCCAGCCACCAGGGGGTTATCAGCCTACTGATTGCCCGTTTATTGAGTATGCCCGCCTCGTCGCTGTGGCATTTCCATATCGACCAGGGCTGCTGGAGCCGGGTGGATCTGCGCGACGATTTTGCCACGCTGCGGGTGCTAAACAGCCGCGCGGTCTGGCATCCTGACGATAAGTAGCCGCTTTTTCATCCATCTTTTAAGCTGTAGTGATTCGGTGATTGACAGGACCCCGCAGGCTGCTATTCTCCGCGCGCAGAAATTGTTTTACAAAATTGGCGATGCAATCGCGCGGCCAGGATGGGATGATAGCCCACTTTTCATGTCGCGAAGCCTGGACTTTTGTCCCGACATTCGCCGTCTTTCAGGTATAATGTCAGGCTGTTTATGACCAGTACATTTTTTACTCACCCAGGGGGAACACTTGCAGGGTAAAGCACTCCAGGATTTTGTTATCGACAAAATTGACGACCTGAAAGGTCAGGACATCGTCGCCATTGACGTTCAGGGCAAATCGAGCATCACCGATTGCATGATCGTCTGTACCGGCACTTCAAGCCGCCATGTTGCTTCTATCGCGGATCACGTGGTTCAGGAGTCCCGCGCAGCGGGCATGCTGCCACTGGGCGTAGAGGGTGAAAGCGCCGCCGATTGGGTGGTCGTTGATCTGGGCGACGTCATGGTCCATGTCATGCAGGAAGAGAGCCGTCGTCTGTACGAGCTGGAAAAACTCTGGGGTTAATGCGTGAAGCTGCAACTCGTCGCCGTCGGCACAAAAATGCCGGACTGGGTACAGACAGGTTTTACCGAGTATCTGCGCCGTTTTCCGAAAGATATGCCGTTTGAGCTGGTGGAAATTCCCGCCGGCAAACGCGGCAAGAACGCGGATATTAAGCGCATCCTCGATAAAGAGGGTGAACTGATGCTGGCCGCCGCCGGCAAAAACCGCATCGTCACCCTTGATATCCCCGGCAAACCGTGGGATACGCCGCAGCTGGCACATGAGCTGGAGCGCTGGAAGCAGGACGGACGCGATGTCAGCCTGCTGATCGGCGGCCCGGAAGGGTTGTCTCCCGCCTGCAAAGCGGCAGCTGAACAAAGTTGGTCGCTCTCTGCGTTGACACTTCCTCACCCGCTGGTGCGTGTGCTGGTTGCCGAAAGCCTGTATCGCGCATGGAGTATCACGACCAACCATCCTTATCACCGTGAGTAACGAGTCTTAGGCGGATTTAGCAGCGGATGAAATTACAGAACTCTTTTCGCGACTATACGGCTGAGTCCGCGCTGTTTGTGCGCCGGGCAGTAGTCGCTTTTACGGGGATATTGCTGCTTTCCGGCGTGCTGATCGCCAACCTTTATAACCTGCAAATCGTCCGCTTTGCGGACTATCAAACCCGCTCCAACGAAAACCGCATCAAACTGGTGCCCATCGCGCCCAGTCGCGGCATTATTTACGATCGCAACGGCACGCCGCTGGCGCTGAACCGCACCATCTACCAGGTGGAGATGATGCCGGAGAAGGTCGATAACGTGCAGCAAACCCTCGACGCGCTGCGCGATGTGGTCGATCTGAACGATGACGATATCGCCAACTTCAAAAAGGAGCGCGCGCGCTCGCACCGCTTTACCTCGATTCCGGTGAAAACCAACCTCACGGAAGTGCAGGTGGCGCGCTTCGCCGTCAACCAGTACCGCTTTCCCGGCGTGGAAGTAAAAGGCTATAAACGCCGCTACTACCCCTTCGGCTCTGCGTTGACCCACGTGATCGGCTACGTGTCGAAAATCAACGATAAAGACGTCGAGCGGCTGGATAAAGATGGCAAGCTTGCCAACTATGCCGCAACCCACGATATCGGCAAGCTCGGCATCGAGCGCTACTACGAAGATGTGCTGCACGGCCAGACCGGTTATGAAGAAGTGGAAGTGAACAACCGGGGCCGCGTGATCCGCCAGTTGAAAGAGGTGCCGCCGCAGGCGGGACACGATATCTACCTGACGCTCGATCTTAAGCTACAGCAGTATATTGAAACCCTGCTCGCCGGCAGCCGCGCGGCGGTCGTGGTGACCGATCCGCGCACCGGCAGTATCCTGGCGCTGGTCTCAACGCCGAGTTACGACCCGAACCTGTTTGTGGATGGTATCTCCAGCAAGGATTACTCCGGGCTGCTCAATGACCCGAACACGCCGCTGATTAACCGCGCCACCCAGGGCGTCTACCCGCCAGCGTCAACGGTTAAGCCTTATGTCGCGGTCTCCGCGCTCAGCGCCGGGGTGATCACCCGCAATACCAGCCTGTTCGATCCCGGCTGGTGGCAGCTTCCGGGTTCCGAAAAACGGTATCGCGACTGGAAAAAATGGGGACACGGGCATCTGAATGTCACCAAATCCCTGGAAGAGTCCGCCGATACCTTCTTCTACCAGGTCGCTTACGACATGGGCATCGATCGGCTCTCCGAGTGGATGAGCAAGTTCGGTTACGGTCATTACACCGGCATCGACCTTTCGGAAGAGCGCTCCGGCAACATGCCAACCCGCGAATGGAAACTGAAGCGCTTTAAGAAACCCTGGTATCAGGGCGATACCATCCCGGTCGGCATCGGCCAGGGGTACTGGACCGCGACGCCGATCCAGATGAACAAAGCGATGATGACGCTGATTAATGACGGCATCGTAAAAGTGCCGCACCTGTTAATGAGCACCGTCGAGGATGGCAAAAAAGTGCCGTGGAAGCAGCCCACGCAGCCGCCGGTGGGTGATATTCACTCCGGCTACTGGGAGATTGCCAAAGATGGCATGTATGGCGTCGCGAACCGCCCTAACGGTACCGGTCACAAATACTTTGCCAACGCGCCTTACAAAGCGGCGGCGAAATCGGGTACCGCGCAGGTCTTCGGCCTGAAGGCGAACGAAACCTATAACGCCCACCGTATTGCCGAGCGTCTGCGTGACCATAAATTGATGACCGCTTTCGCCCCGTACGATAACCCGCAGGTCGCCGTCGCCATGATTCTGGAAAACGGCGGCGCAGGTCCGGCCGTGGGAACCATCATGCGGCAGATCCTCGACCACATTATGCTTGGCGACAACAACACCGAATTGCCGGCGGAAAACCCCTCCACGGCCGCGGCAGAGGACCAATAATCATGACGGATAATCCGAACAAAAAATCGTTCTGGGATAAGATCCATCTCGACCCAGCGCTGCTGCTGATCATTCTCGCGCTGCTGTTTTACAGCGCGATCGTTATCTGGAGCGCCAGCGGCCAGGATATCGGCATGACCGAACGTAAAATCGGCCAAATAGCTATGGGGCTGGTGGTCATGGTCGTGCTGGCGCAGGTGCCGCCGCGCGTCTATGAAGGCTGGGCACCCTATCTCTATGTCTTCTGCGTTATCCTGCTGATTGCGGTTGACGCCTTCGGCGCTATCTCCAAAGGCGCGCAGCGCTGGCTCGATCTCGGCGTGGTGCGTTTTCAGCCCTCGGAGATTGCCAAAATCGCCGTACCGCTGATGGTGGCGCGCTTTATCAACCGCGATGTCTGCCCGCCATCGCTGAAAAATACCGGCATTGCGCTGGTGCTGATCTTCGTCCCTACCCTGCTGGTGGCGGCGCAGCCGGATCTCGGCACCTCGATTCTGGTGGTGCTCTCCGGGCTGTTTGTGCTGTTCCTCTCCGGCCTGAGCTGGCGGCTAATCGGCATTGCCGCGCTGCTTGTCGCCGCCTTTATTCCGATAATGTGGTTCTTCCTGATGCATGATTATCAGCGCCAGCGCGTGATGATGCTGCTCGATCCGGAAACCGATCCGCTCGGCGCGGGCTACCATATTATTCAGTCGAAAATCGCCATTGGTTCCGGCGGCCTCAGCGGCAAAGGCTGGCTGCACGGTACCCAGTCACAGCTGGAGTTTCTGCCGGAGCGCCACACGGACTTTATCTTCGCCGTACTGGCGGAGGAGCTGGGTCTGGTAGGAATATTGATCCTGCTGGCGCTCTACCTGCTGTTGATTATGCGCGGGCTGTGGATCGCCGCGCGGGCGCAAACCACCTTTGGCCGGGTGATGGCTGGCGGTTTGATGCTGATTCTGTTCGTATATGTGTTCGTAAATATTGGTATGGTAAGCGGTATCTTGCCGGTGGTAGGCGTTCCGCTGCCGCTGATCAGTTACGGGGGTTCCGCCCTCATCGTACTCATGGCCGGGTTTGGTATCGTGATGTCGATCCATACCCACAGAAAAATGTTGTCCAAGAACGTTTAAGAGGTGCGCAATGCATAAGCTTTGGCCTGGGATCTGTATAGCAGCAGGGTTACTGGCGGCCTGTACGAGTAATGATAATCAGCAGCAGACGATGGTTGCGCCACAGCCTGCGGTCTGCAACGGCCCGGTGGTGGAGATCAGCGGCGCTGAGCCGCGCTATGAAACACCTAACGCCACGGCGAATCAGGATTATGAGCGCGACGGTAAACGCTACACCATCGTGCAGGATCCCTCCCGCTTCAGCCAGGCGGGCTTTGCCGCCATCTATGACACCGAGCCGGGCAGCAACCTGACCGCCTCCGGTGAAGCGTTCGATCCGATGCAGCTTACTGCCGCGCACCCGACGCTGCCAATTCCGAGCTATGCGCGTATCACCAACCTGGCGAACGGCCGCATGATTGTGGTGCGCATTAATGACCGTGGTCCTTACGGCAGCGATCGCGTTATCTCGCTGTCGCGCGCCTCTGCCGATCGCCTGAATACCTCGAATAACACCAAAGTGCGCATCGATCCAATTATCGTCGCGCAGGATGGCTCGCTCTCTGGCCCGGGGATGGCCTGTACCAAAGTGGCGCAGCAGACCTACGCCCTGCCCGCGCGCCCGGATTTGAGCGGGGGCGGCATGAGCGCTGCGCCGCAGCCGAACGAAGCCCAGCCGATGCAGCCGATTGCCGCACAGCCAGCGGAAACGCAGGCTAACGTGCAGCCGATCAGTAACGATACGCTGAAAAGCGATGATGCGACCGGTGCCCCGGTGCGCAGCGGCGGTTTCCTCGGCGCGCAAACGCCGCTCGCCTCTGGCGTGCTGGAGAGCAGCGAGGCCGCGCAGCCCGCAATGAACACCACCACCCAGCCTGCTACCGCTACGCCGGTGAACCAGACAGAGCCGGTTACACAGACGGCTGCGCCTGCCACGCGTAACTCCCCGGTGACGGCACCTGGTTCGGTGCAGGGCACCGTTCACAGCGCGGCACCGGCTGCCAGTGCGCCTGCTGCCGCCGCAGCGGCCAGCGGAAGCTATGTGGTGCAGGTTGGCGCAGTAAGCGATCAGACTCGCGCGCAGCAGTATCAGCAGCGCCTGGCGCAGCAGTTCTCCGTGCCGGGTCGCGTGACGCAGAATGGCGCGGTGTGGCGTATTCAGTTAGGGCCGTTCAGCAATAAGTCTGAGGCCAGCGCTCTGCAGCAGCGTCTGCAGAGCGAAGCGCAGTTACAATCTTTTGTAACCCGCGCCCAGTAGTCAGGAAAGGTGTCTGAGTTTGTCAATTTGTGTAAGTATGATTCACACTCTCACGCGCAAAGTCAGATGCCTGCCGGTATAGCTTTTGCTATAGTAAGGCACTTTTTTTAACTCCATCACGGATGTCGTTGTTCGACCATGAAGACCACTTTTTCCGCTCGTTTCGTGCAGCGCCTGGCGCTCACCACGGCGCTGACCGCAGCTGCCCTCTCCGCTGCGCATGCCGATGACCTGAACATTAAAACCATGATCCCAGGCGTTCCGCAGATCGATGCGGAGTCCTATATCCTGATCGATTACAACTCCGGCAAAGTGCTGGCGGAACAGAACGCCGATGCGCGTCGCGATCCGGCAAGCCTGACCAAAATGATGACCAGCTACGTTATCGGCCAGGCAATGAAAGCGGGTAAGTTCAAAGAGAGCGATGTGGTGACCATCGGTAATGACGCCTGGGCAACCGGCAACCCGGTGTTCCGCGGCTCCTCGCTGATGTTCCTGAAGCCTGGCATGCAGGTGCCGGTTTCCCAGCTTATCCGTGGTATCAACCTGCAATCGGGCAATGACGCCTGCGTGGCAATGGCCGACTACGTCGCCGGCAGCCAGGACGCGTTTGTTGGCCTGATGAACAGCTACGTCAACGCGCTGGGCCTGAAAAACAGCCACTTCCAGACCGTGCACGGCCTGGACGCTGAAGGTCAGTACAGCTCCGCCCGTGATATGGCGCTGATTGGCCAGGCGCTGATCCGCGATGTGCCGAATGAATACTCCATCTACAAAGAGAAAGAGTTCACCTTCAACGGCATCCGCCAGACCAACCGTAATGGTCTGCTGTGGGATAACAGCCTGAACGTTGACGGCATTAAAACCGGTCACACCGATCGCGCCGGGTACAACCTGGTGGCCTCAGCAACCGAAGGCCAGATGCGTTTGATCTCCGCCGTGATGGGTGGACGTACCTTTAAAGGGCGTGAAACCGAGAGCAAGAAACTGCTCACCTGGGGCTTCCGCTTCTTCGAAACCGTCAGCCCGCTGAAAGCCGGGAAAGAGTTCGCCTCTGAGCCAGCCTGGTTTGGTGACAGCGATCGCGCCTCGCTGGGCGTGGATAAAGATGTCTACCTGACCATTCCGCGCGGTCGTATGAAAGACCTGAAAGCGAGCTATGTGCTGAACAGCAGCGAGCTACACGCGCCGCTGCAGAAAAACCAGGTGGTCGGCAGCATCAACTTCCAGCTGGATGGCAAAACTATCGAACAGCGTCCGCTGGTGGTGCTGCAGGAGATCCCGGAAGGTAACTTCTTCGGCAAAATCATTGATTACATTAAATTGATGTTCCACCACTGGTTTGGCTAAAGATTGCGCACTTGAAAGTGTGATCTCTGCCCCCATATACTGAACATCTCAAAAAACTCCTGCCCCTTCGGCAGGAGTTGTTATTTTTTACGCCGGAGCTGACATGAAAACCAATCTTAAAGAACTGCTTGAATTCCCGACACCTTTTACTTACAAAGTGATGGGTCTGGCGAAGCCTGAGCTGGTTGATCTGGTGGTTGAAGTGGTACAGCGCCATGCGCCAGGTGATTACTCTCCGCAGGTAAAACCGAGTAGCAAAGGCAACTACCACTCGGTCTCAATTACCATCAACGCGACGCATATTGAACAAGTTGAAACGCTGTACGAAGAGCTTGGCAATATCGAAATTGTTCGTATGGTGCTGTAAAAGTTAGTGACGTTACCCGGAGCCATTCGGGTAACGTTTTCGCTGTGATATACTCCCCGCACTCTTTTCTCCGCCGGAGATGCCGTTTTGTCTCAGGACACCATTCTTATCCGCAATCTTGGTTTACAGCCTTACGCGCCTGTTTCTCAGGAGATGCACGACTTCACCGATCGCCGCGATGACGACACCCCCGATGAGATCTGGCTGGTGGAACACCCGCCTGTTTTTACCCAGGGCCAGGCCGGTAAAGCCGAACACGTGCTCGCCGCGGGCGATATTCCGGTCATTCAGAGCGATCGCGGCGGCCAGGTGACCTACCACGGGCCGGGTCAGCAGGTTATGTATGTGTTGATTAACCTCAAGCGCCGGAAAATTGGCGTGCGTGAGCTGGTCACGCTGCTGGAAAACACGGTGATCAATACCCTGGCGCAGCTCGATATTGTGGCGAATGCACGGCCGGATGCGCCGGGCGTCTATGTCGATGGCAAGAAGATCTGCTCGCTCGGTTTACGCATCCGCAAAGGCTGCTCATTCCATGGCCTGGCGCTGAATATTGATATGGACCTCGCACCGTTTATGCGCATCAACCCGTGCGGTTATGCCGGGATGGAAATGACCCAGGTCAGCAAACTTGTTGAAAACGCGAGCATGGATAAAATAAGGACGATTCTTATCCAGCACTTTATAGCGTTACTAAACAATCCGCCTCATCAATATATGAGCGCTTAATGTATGATGTATGATGGCCCGCAATTTGTGCGGGTCGTTATTTATTTGCCCTGTTAACGCTTTACAATAGAAGCCATATTCTCTATTTTCAACCTGCCTGCCCTCTCTGGCTAATATGCGTTACCATGCTTCGCCAGACTTCTTACATATGCTTCAGGCCAATTGTTTTCCGACTGCATTGCCCGGCATCGTGATGAAAAAATCTACGTAATGATGAGACGAGACAGGACGTTAACTCAGTTTGCTGATGAACAAAAAAAACAAATTCAACTATCATTAATATTGCGAATGAAAACGGAGCACAAGCGTGGATAATAAGAGCCTGCCGGAAAAGCGAATAACAGTGCGTCCCCAGGATGATAAGCCGCAAGTCTTCCGAACCCTGCGCAATATTGATCTCAATTTATTGACCATTTTTGAGGCGGTATATGTGCATAAAGGGATCGTTAACGCCGCGAAAGTGCTAAACCTGACGCCATCCGCTATTAGCCAGTCAATCCAAAAATTGCGTTCAATATTTCCCGATCCGCTTTTCATTCGCAAAGGTCAGGGCGTGACCCCAACCGCTTATGCAGCCCATCTGCATGAATATATCAGCCAGGGGCTGGAGTCAATTCTCGGCGCGCTCGATTTAACCGGCAGCTACGATAAGCAGCGCACGATAACGGTGGGTACCACGCCCTCTATCGGCGCGCTGGTGATCCCGGTGGTCTTTCAGGCGATCAAAGAGAGCGCCCCGCATCTGATGATGCGCAACATCCCGATAAGCGATGCTGAAAGTCAGCTCAGCCAGTTCCAGACCGATCTGATTATCGATACCCATATCGCCAGTTCGCGCACCATCAATAACCACGTACTCTTTTCTGACCGCCTGATGCTGGTGTGCCGCAAAGATCACCCTTGCCTGAACGAACCGATTAATGAGCTGGCGTTGCAGAAGTATGAGCACACGCTGTTGATGCTTGAGGGGCAAAACCTGAGCGCGCTGCGCCAGCGGATGCAGGATCTCTTCCCTGAACGCCAGGTCTCGTTTAGCAGTTACAATATGTTCACAATCGCTGCACTGATTGGTAACAGCGATCTACTCGGTCTGATGCCGTACCGTTTATATGAACTTTTCCGCCACTGCTGGCCGCTGGTCGAGATCCCCTTCCCGCCAGTCAACAATGAGCGCCTGGATATTTCGCTTTACTACAATAAGTTAAGCCTGCGCGACCCGGTGCTGGAGAGCGTGGTAGATGTGATCAGACGGGCGTTTTAACGCCAGCTGGTACCAGGAAAAGTGATAAATGGCCTGCGGGCCTTTAGCACAAAACAACAACTATTTCACAATTTGGCAGTCCGTCAGGCTGCTTTATCCCCGCTATAGATGGTATACTGCGCCTACGTTAATTCAAAAATAGTTGATAAATACAACTTCTCCTTGAATTGAAATGCCTTCTTCGTCACCCGCAACTGGAACACGCACGCTATGAGTAAACCCATTGTGATGGAACGCGGTGTAAAGTATCGCGACGCCGATAAAATGGCGCTTATCCCGGTAAAAAACGTGGCAACAGAGCGTGAAGCCCTGTTAAGAAAACCGGAATGGATGAAAATCAAACTCCCGGCCGACTCCTCCCGTATCCAGGGTATCAAAGCTGCCATGCGCAAAAACGGGCTGCACTCTGTTTGCGAAGAGGCTTCCTGCCCGAACCTCGCTGAGTGTTTCAACCACGGTACCGCCACGTTTATGATCCTTGGCGCCATCTGTACGCGTCGCTGCCCGTTCTGCGATGTGGCGCATGGCCGTCCTGTTGCGCCGGATGCCAACGAACCGCTGAAACTGGCGCAGACTATCGCCGATATGGCGCTGCGTTATGTGGTGATTACCTCCGTTGACCGCGACGATCTGCGCGACGGTGGCGCCCAGCACTTTGCTGACTGCATTACTGCGATCCGTGAGAAGAGCCCGACGATCAAAATCGAAACCCTGGTGCCGGATTTCCGCGGCCGTATGGATCGCGCGCTTGATATCCTCACCGCCACGCCGCCGGACGTTTTCAACCACAACCTGGAAAACGTGCCGCGTATCTACCGCCAGGTGCGTCCTGGGGCGGATTACAACTGGTCGCTGAAACTGCTGGAGCGTTTTAAAGAAGCGCACCCGGAGATCCCGACGAAATCGGGCCTGATGGTCGGTTTAGGTGAAACCAATGCGGAAATCATTGAAGTGATGCGCGATCTGCGTCGTCATGGCGTAACCATGCTGACGCTGGGCCAGTATCTGCAACCGAGCCGTCACCACCTGCCGGTGCAGCGCTACGTCAGCCCGGATGAGTTTGAAGAGATGAAAGAGGAAGCGCTGGCGATGGGCTTTACCCATGCCGCTTGCGGTCCGTTCGTCCGCTCCTCCTACCATGCAGATTTGCAGGCCAAAGGGATGGAAGTGAAGTAACACTTACTTACACTCAAAACAGAAAAACCGGCTAATAGCCGGTTTTTTTTCGCCTGTCGTGGCACGATTACTCTTTGTGAGAGAGTTTCTCTGCTGTGACAACGTCTGCGTCTTTCTTCGCGGCGTCATCATCGTTCATGGCTTTTTTGAAGCCCTTGATCGCTGCACCAAGATCGCCGCCCAGTGTACGCAGTTTCTTGGTCCCAAACAGCAGAACCACTAACGCGGCCACGACCAGCAGTTTAGTAATACTAATCTCACCCATAGATACCTTCTTTCATAAAACAGGCTGTAAAAAGCACCGTTGATAACCTGACACCATTAACGGTCATTCAGTGCGCGCACACAATAGCAATCTGTAACGAGATGAATCAAGCACTGATTAAAAAAACATCACAACAATTGAGGATGCGCAAAACGGCGGTTGCGCAAAACGGGAAGTTTTTCCCGCGTTTGCGCCACGCGCTCAGCCGTCACATCGGCAAAAATCAACTGCGCCTCCTCGGCTGCTGCCGCAACCGTAACACCTTGCGGATCGACGATCCGGCTTTGGCCAATATTCTTGTTGCCGCACTCGCCGGCAGCCACCACATAACAGGTGGTATCCAGCGCCCGCGCGGCAAGCAGCGTCGCCCAGTGCATCTCTTTTAGCGGCCCGCGCACCCACGCACCGGGCAGCACCAGCAGTTCAGCACCCTGTAACGCCAGCGATAATGCCAGCTCCGGGAAACGCAGATCGTAACAGGTCATCAAACCCACCTGCATGCCCTCCACCTCAATCAGCGGTGGCAATGTGTTTCCGGCGTCGACCCGCGCGGACTCCTGCATGCTGAACGCATCATAAAGATGCAGCTTGGCATACTGCGCGATGATCTCCCCGCCGCGCAATACCACCAGCGTATTAACCGCCCTGTCCGCTGTCGACGGAACGTGGATGGTCAGCACAGTGGTCATGGTATTACGTCGGCTCTCTTCGCAAAGCAGGCTCAGAAAGCCCTCATCAAGCCGCTGTGCGGATTTCACCGACATATGCGGGTCATTATCATCCCGCGCCAGTAATGCCTCTGGCAGCACCAGCAGCGAGACCTGTTGACGCGCGGCCTGTGCCATTAAGGATACACACGTACGGGCGTTAGTTTGCCACACGGGTGTGACAGCAAATTGTCCGGCAGCAACAATCATCACGTTTCTCCTTACAGTATTGCCATAGCCAGTTTCCGGCCACGACGGTAAACTCGGCACATTCACTTATCAGATAGCAGGATAGCTCAGTGTTACAACTCCTTTTAGCGGTATTTATTGGCGGCGGCACGGGCAGCGTGGCGCGCTGGATGTTAAGTATGAAGCTTAACCCGGTACATCAAATCATTCCGCTTGGTACGCTGACGGCGAACTTAATTGGCGCATTTATTATTGGCGCCGGGCTGGCGTGGTTTAACCGTATGACGCATATCGATCCGGTATGGAAAGTGCTGATAACCACCGGGTTTTGCGGCGGGTTGACGACCTTCTCCACCTTTTCGGCGGAAGTGGTGTTTTTACTGCAGGAGGGGCGTGCAGGCTGGGCACTGCTGAATGTCGCCGTTAACCTGTTGGGATCGTTTGCCATGACCGCACTGGCGTTCTGGCTCCTCTCAACCGCTAACGCAAACTGAAGGCAATAAAAAACCCGCCTTTCGGCGGGTTTTGGAATTCTTGCTGTACGCGCTGATTAAACAGGCATTACGTTAGCAGCAGATGGGCCTTTGGCACCGTTAGTGATTTCAAACTCAACGCGCTGACCTTCGGCCAGGGTTTTGAAACCATTGCTCTGGATTGCAGAGAAGTGTACGAACACATCTTTGCTGCCATCTTCCGGAGTAATGAAACCGAATCCTTTGGATTCATTAAACCACTTAACGTTACCTTTAATCTTAGACATCAAAATTACCTTTACATGAAAAAACGACACAAATGCTGTGTCGGGTATCAGTACAACAATTGTCGCGAGTTTTGTCCAGTCGTTATTCGCGAAAAAGTGATAAATGTCGCGAACTTTTTTTCCAGCGCCGCATTATTCCGCGTTTTTCGCGCTGTTTACTCTTTGTCCACTATAACCACTGATACGGCGATCAAAACTGAAAGCGCATCCACGCGAAGTAAACGTTACCGTTGTTATAGGTGCCGGGAATGTAGGTCATCTGGAAGGTCGCTGGTCCATAGCCAATGGAGGCCAGCGGCAGCAGCACCGGAATCGGGATGTATTTCCAGTTATCGCGCGCGGTGACACCCGCGGTGTAACCAAGCCCCAGATGGAAATTCTCATCCGCCAGTGGGCGCCAGGTCTTTTCCCAGCCGTAGCCGCCAATTGGCTCCCACTTGTTAAAGGAGTCTTTGAACGCCATCAGGTAAAGCCCGTGCCAGTTCCCTTTCTCATCCCAGCGATCCTGACCAAAGCCTGCGCCCCACGGACGCTCGTTATAGCGATCGGTTTTGTCCTTGTCATAGGCGAAACGCGCATGCCAGGTGATGGCAGGCACATAGAGATCGTAGTTATCCGGCTGCTGCCACGTTTGCTTAACGTTGTCAGCGAAAACGGTGTACCAGGGTTTGTCTGCTGCGTGAAGTGTTGGAATCAGTAAAATCTGTAAACACAAAAAGACAGCGAAATATTTAAATTTTTTATAAACAGCCACAACAAATTTTCCATATAACAAATCAACTTCTATTTTCCGACACCTTACCTTAATAGTTCCTTAACGAAATTAGTGTTGTTCTTAAAGCTGCCAGGAAGAGTCCCATTTCCTCGCTGGTTACAAAACTTAATAAAGTATCAAGCGCCACGTTGCCGGGGCGCATATTAAGGTCAACGCTTTCGATGCAGCAGATAATAGAGCGCCGGAATCACCAGCATTGAGAGCAGCGGAGCGGTGACCATCCCGCCGATCATCGGTGCCGCGATACGGCTCATCACCTCTGCGCCGCTGCCGCCGCCCCACATGATAGGCAGCAGCCCGGCCATAATGGTCGCTACCGTCATCACTTTCGGGCGCACGCGTAAAACCGCCCCCTCATGTATCGCGAGAAGCAGTCGTTTATTAGGTTCATCGGATTCAGAGATGCGATATTTCTCAAAGGCATGATTGAGATAGAGCACCATAATAACCCCGAACTCTGCGGCCACACCGGCCAGCGCAATAAAGCCGACAGCGCCCGCCACCGATAAGTTATATCCCAGCAGCCAGAGCAACCAGACGCCGCCTATTAATGCGAAGGGCAATGTCCCCATAATTAATAAGACATCACTCACCCGTTTGAAGGTAATAAACAGCAGGACAAAGATAATCATCAGCGTCACCGGCAGGACAATTTTCAACTTCGCCGTCGCGCGTTCGAGATACTCAAACTGCCCGGACCAGCTGAGCGTAACGCCCTGCGGTAGTGCCACCTGCTGCGCCACCCGCTGCTGCATCTCCTCCACCGCCGACTTCAAATCACGCCCACGCAGATCGACGTAGATCCAGTTCGACAAGCGCGCATTTTCGCTCTTCAGCATCGGCGGCCCTTCGGTAATGACCACTTCTGCCAGATCGCCGAGCGCAATCTGGCTGCCGCTGGCGGTGATCACCGGTAGTGCGCGCAGATCGTCGACGTTTGCCCGAAGATCCCGCGGGTAACGCACGTTGATGGGGAAACGCTCGCGCCCCTGTAACACCTCGCCAATCTTCTCGCCGCCCACTAAGGTTGCAACCAGCGACTGTAACTCCTGCACCGAGACGCCATAACGCGCGGCCTGCTGGCGATTAATGTTGATATCAACATAGCGCCCGCCCGCCAGCCGCTCCGCCAGCGCGGAGGTGACGCCCGGCACGCTTTTCACTACCTGCTCAATCTGCTGCGCCACGCGCTCAATATCGGCAATGTTATTGCCGTTCACCTTAATCCCAACCGGGCTCTTAATGCCGGTCGCCAGCATGTCGAGGCGGTTACGGATTGGCGGCACCCAGACATTGGCGATGCCCGGCACGCTGACGGTTTTATCCAGCTCATCGATCAGTTTTTCCAGCGTCATGCCTTGCCGCCACTGCGCGCGCGGTTTAAAGCGAATGGTGGTCTCCAGCATGGTCAACGGTGCAGGATCGGTCGCACTCTCCGCCCTGCCCGCCTTACCAAACACGCTCTCCACCTCCGGCACGCTTTTGATCAAACGGTCCGTTTGTTGCAGCAAACGCCCCGCTTCCCGGGCGGAAATGCCCGGCAGCGTCGAGGGCATATAGAGCAGATCGCCCTCATCCAGCGGCGGCATAAATTCACTGCCAAGGCGGCTGAGCGGCCAGGCGGTCGCCACTAACAGCAACAGGGCGATGGCGAGCGTCGCTTTCGGCCACGCCAGCACCTTATCGAGCAGCGGTTCATACAGGCGGATCAGTACGCGGTTAATCGGGTTGGCCTTCTCATCAGGGATCTTGCCGCGAATAAACAGCGCCATCAGCACCGGCACCAGCGTAATGCCAAGCCCGGCGGCGACAGCCATCGCCCAGCTTTTGGTAAACGCCAGCGGCGAGAACATCCGCCCCTCCTGCGCCTCCAGCGAGAAGACAGGAATAAACGACAGGGTGATGATAAGCAGGCTGCAAAAGAGCGCCGGGCCGACCTCCACCGCCGCCTGCTCGGAGAAGCGCCAGTAATCGCCCCGCTCCGGCAGGCGACCAGGGTTATCGTGCCGCCACTGCTCCATCACTTTGTGCATGTTCTCAATCATCACAATCGCCGCATCGACCATCGCGCCGATGGCAATCGCGATGCCGCCCAGCGACATGATATTGGCGTTAATCCCCTGATAGTGCATGACGATAAACGCGCCGAGAATGCCTAGCGGCAGTGATACAATCGCCACCAGCGCCGAGCGAAAGTGAAACAGGAACAGCGTGCAGACCAGCGCGACAACAATAAACTCTTCAATCAATTTATGGGTCAGCGTGCCGACGGCGCTCTCAATCAGCGTTGAGCGGTCGTAAACCGGCACAATCTCCACTCCGACGGGCAGCGTTTTTTGTATCTCAGCAAGCTTCACTTTGACCGCATGAATGGTTTCCAGCGCATTCTTGCCATAGCGCATCACAATCACGCCGCCCGCTACTTCGCCTTCGCCGTTATACTCCGCTACGCCCCGGCGCAGCTCCGGCCCGAGGCGCACGGTCGCGATATCGGAAAGCATCACCGGCACGCCGTCGCGGCTGGCGATCACCGTCTGGCGAAAATCCTCCGGCTGGCGTAAGTACCCGCTGGTGCGCAGCATAAACTCCGCTTCGCCCATCTCCAGCAGCGCGCCGCCGCTCTCCTGATTTGCTGCCTGCACCGCGCTTACTAACTGCTGATGGGTGATGTTGAGCGCGCGCATCTTTTGCGGATCCGGCATAATCTGGTACTGGCGCACCATGCCACCGACGCTGGCGACCTCGGCAACGTTGTGCACAGTTTTCAGCTCAAATTTCAGCGTCCAGTCCTGCAAGGCGCGCAGATCGGCGAGGTTATGCTGCCCGCTGCGATCCACCAGCGCATACTCATAGATCCAGCCGACGCCGGTGGCATCCGGCCCAAGACCCACCTCCACCCCAGCGGGCAGCGATGCCTGAATCTGGCTCAGGCTCTCCAGCACTCGCGAGCGCGCCCAGTAGAGATCGGTGTCGTCGTCAAACAGCACATAGATATAAGCATCGCCAAACATCGAGTAGCCGCGCACAGTTTTCGCCCCCGGCACCGAGAGCATGGCGGTGGTCAGCGGATAGGTCACCTGATCCTCAATCAGCTGCGGCGCTTTTCCCGCATAGCTGGCGCGAATAATCACCTGCACATCCGAGAGATCGGGCAGCGCATCAAGCGGTGCCCGTTGCAACGACCAGGTGCCCCAGCCGGTGAGGACAAGCGCCGCCAGCAAAACCAGCAGGCGGTTGCGTAATGAGGCGCGAATCACGGCAGCAATCATTTCGTCGCCTCCGGCATCAGATGGGTAATAACCGCGCCCGCTTCGTCATCCAGCGTGAAGCTGAACATCACCTTATCGCCCACTTTCACCTGCGGATCGGGTTCTTTGAGCACAAAGTCCATCGTCATCGCTCCCCAGTTCAGTTCGGGGATCGGTTGATGGCTGAGGGTGATGGTACCGTTATCTACCGCCTGCACCACGCCGCTGGCGCGATATTCCGCTGTTTTTTTGACGACAGGCGATGGCTCTGGCAAAGCACTGCGCAGGCTCGCTTCGGAGTCGATCAGGAACTGGCCGGAAGTGACCACCTCATCGCCCTCCTGCAACCCGGAGAGGATCTCCCGCCAGCCCTGCGCCTGCCGTCCGGGCGTCACATTCACCGCACGGAAATGGCCCTCGCCGGTTGCCAGCAGCACGCGGCTGGTGCGCCCGCTTTCGATTAACGCCTCTTCCGGGATGGCCAGCACCGCGGGCTGCTGTTCTCCTTCCGGCTGGGTGACGGTAAGAAACATGCCGGGTTTCAGCTTTTGCTGCGGATTATTCAGCACAATGCGCGCTTGCAGCGTGCGCGTGGCGCTGGCGAGCTGCGGTAACAGTTCGCTGACGCGACCGTGGAATCGCTCGCCCGGCCAGCTTTCGCTGGTCGCTTCCACCTCGCTGCCAACCGTCAGCGCCTGCGCCTGGCTTTGCGGATAATCGACCAGCAGCCAGACCGGATCGAGGCTCGCCAGTTCAAACAGCGTTTGCGTGGCGGCGACCTGCGCCCCTTCGCGGGTATCAAGTTTGGTGACATAGCCGTCGCGCGCGGCGCGAATAATCAGCCGGGTCTGCGCTTTGGCACTGCGCTCCACCGCGCGAATCACCTCTTGCGGCATAAACTGCAACGCCAACCGTTCGCGAGCGGCGCGCGTCAGTTCGCTGTCGCCGAGTTGGCGCACCGCCAGATACTCCTGCTGCGCGCTGGTCCACTGCGGGATCCAGAGCTGCGCCAGCGCCTCGCCCTTTTTCACCCACTGCTGCGGCGCGCGGACAAAGAGTTTCTCCACCACGCCCGCCGCCGGTGAGGGTACGATCTGCATCGCACGCTCATCGGTAGTCACCGTGGCAAACGCAGAAAAAGCACTGCCGAGCGGCCGTCTCTCCACCTTCGCGGTGGTCATGCCAAGGTTTTGCTGCTGTTGGGCGCTGATGCGCACGCCGCCGTCAACAGGTGCGTCATCGGCATATTTCGCCACCAGCGGCATATCCATAAAAGGCGATTTGCCCGGTTTATCGAAGCGCTGATCCGGCACCATCGGGTCGTACCAGTAGAGCACTTTACGCGCCTGCGGCGGCTGGCTGCTTTCAGCGGGTACGCTCTGGTGGCGACCCGCAAGGTAACCGGCGCTGGCAGCTACGCAAGCGGCAACCGCCACGGCTAACAGAGTTCGTTTCATCACATCACCTCCTGCGGGATAAGCCAGCGGATCGCTGCCCACTGCTGCGCCATCGTTTTTTCGGCCTGATTGAGCGCCAGTTCACCGTCGAGCACGCTGCGGCGCGCCTCAAGCAGCACCGGGAGATCGGACTGCCCGGCGCGATACTGGGCCGCTAACAGCGCGGCACGGCTGCGCAAAAGCGGCAGCACGTCATCCCGCTGGCGCTGCCAGAGGGCTTGCGCGGCGTTGTACTGGGCAATCAGGGTGTGAAGTTCGGCGAGATGCTCACGCTCGGCGAGTGCCAGTTGGTCATTGGCCTGCATGGTACGGGAGATGTCGGCGGCGTGATCTTTATCCTGGCGGCGGGACTGAAACAGCGGCAGGTCGACGGTAAACATCACCCCGGCCATATCTTCATACCCCTCGGCACGCCGCCCATACCACACCTCCACCTCGACATCGGGCAGTGCGGCAATCGCCGACTCCGCCGAGCGGGCTTTGGCGCTGTTGGCAACACTTGCGGCAGCCAGGATGTCGGGATGCTGGCGAATCGCCTCTTCCAGCGTTTTCTCATGGGCGGGCAGGCGCTGATAGCGGGGAAGTTCGCCGCTGGCGGCGGTGACTGGCTGCCCGGTAAGCTGTATCAGCCGGGTTTGCGCCAGCTGCACATCCCGCTCGGCAAGAGTGACTTTATCGCGCATCGCGCTCAGGCCGATTTGAAAGGCGAGCATGCTGTCCGGCAGGGCATTACCCGTGCCAACGCTGGCGCGTTGCGCGCCCTGCTGACGCGCGGTTTCCGCCACTAATTGCCGGGCGGTGTGCAGCGCCCGCTGCGAGAGCGCCAGCTCAAGCCACGCCTGGGCGGTATCGCGCTGGAGCGCCGCGCGCACCACGTGGGATTTGGCCTCGACGCTGCGCGCTTCGGCCAGCAAGGTGTCAGCCTTACGATCGCGTTTTTCCGCGCTGACATACTGCTGCATCACGCCAATGCGCTGCATAGTCATGCCTTCGCGGGTCAAACGGCGGTCGTTATTGCCCTGTACCGGCACATTCTCAATACCGAATTTGAGTTTGGGGTCGGGCAACTGGCGGGCGGAATCGGCCATCGCATCCAGCGCCCGGGCTTCGTTACGGTTAGCAGAAAGTTCAGCAGAGTAGCGCTCTGCGGCGGCCAAGGTTTGCGTCAGGGTCAGCGGCTCTGCCTGCGCGGCGGAGCAGATAAGCGCAAGGCAAACCCCGCCGAGCCGCAGGCTCAGCGAGTATCGTTTCATGGTTACTCCCGCTTACGGTAACGGCGTTACAGAGATAAGGGTGTAACCCCGATCGCTCTGGCTGAAGCTGAAGCGAACGTTATCGCCCACCTTCACCTGCGCCAGCGGATGCTCCGGCGCAACCGTAAACTGCATGGTCATCGGTGGCCAGTGCAGCGCGGGAATAGCCTGATGGGCGATAGAGATCGCCTGCGGGGTGATTTTTTTGACACTGCCCTGGCTTTGATAAACCTGAGCCGGCATTGCGTGATGGTGCGCCATGTCGTGCGTTTGCGCGTAAGCGCTGAGATGCGGGAAAAGCAGGATGCCTGAGAGCAGGCAGAGTAAATAGCTACGCATAGAAAATCTCCTGTTAAACATTAATGAAATTAAAATCAATGTGTTAACAGGTCTCTATTCGCGAAAACGGCAGAAGCGGATGGTTGCCGGAGGGCCAGCGGCAGGCGGGGTTAATACCCAGCTGCGCGAAGTGATAGCAGAACAAACGGGTTCGGCAATCGCCAGCGTCAGCGTGGCGGGCAGCGCCGCCAGTGAAGGGTAATGGCTCTCTTTTTGCACCTGATCGGGCACGCAGTGCTTCTCGCAGAGCGGCGCTTTCATCGCGTGGGCTTTGGGCGCGTCATCACCCATTGCCAGATGGTGCAGATGCTGCTGCGCCATCGCTTCACCCGGTACCGGAAGTGCGCAGCCGTGGGAGGCAATCGCCATCTGGCTCTGGATCAGCAGCCAACCCAGTGCGATAAGCAGCATTAATAAATGCCGCTTAATAAAGCGCAATCGGTAGAGCCAGGCTGCGTGCATAACATCGCCATGGGTGAGTGAAGGTAACGGCGAGTATAAGCAGCCCGCTTTCTATTTTTAAAGGCTTTTTTAGTGAATTTTGCTGTCAAATCAAAATGAAACGAAAAACGCCAAAACAATTAACCAGCTGTTATCACGAATAAAACATAACTGCCGAAATTCATTAGCCTGAATTATCGTTTCGCCCGTATTTATTTTTCTGATTTATAGCAATTCACGTAATATTGCGCGCAATGCAGCGCTTTGTTGATTTCAATCAGCTATCACGCCGCCGTTATTCGGCACATTGCGATGCAGTTTTGATTACTTTACTTTTTTTTGTCCAACCTCCGGGACCCAATATGATTTCAACCCTGATTGAGCTGTTGATCGGCGTCGTGGTAATTGTCGGCGTCGCCCGCTACATCATTAAAGGCTACTCCGCCACCGGCGTACTGTTTGTCGGCGGTCTGGCGTTATTGATCGTTAGCGCGCTGATGGGCCACTCAATATTACCCTCCAGCGCCACCAGCACCGGGTATCGCGCTACTGACATTGTCGAATATATAAAAATCCTGCTGATGAGCCGCGGCGGCGATCTCGGCATGATGATCATGGTGCTGTGCGGTTTTGCAGCCTACATGACGCACATTGGCGCTAACGATATGGTGGTTAAGCTGGCGTCGCGCCCGCTGCGCTTTATCAACTCGCCCTATATCCTGATGATTGCCGCCTACTTTGTCGCCTGCCTGATGTCGCTGGCGGTCTCTTCGGCAACCGGCCTCGGCGTGCTGCTGATGGCAACTCTCTTCCCGGTGATGGTTAACGTCGGCATCAGCCGCGGCGCGGCGGCGGCGATTTGCGCCTCCCCGGCAGCGATTATTCTCTCGCCCACCTCCGGCGATGTGGTGCTGGCCGCGAAAGCCGCAGAGATGCCGCTGGTTGATTTCGCTTTTAAAACTACCCTGCCGATCTCTATCGCCGCGATTATCGCCATGGCCATCGCTCACTTCTTCTGGCAGCGCTACCTCGATAAGAAAGAGAACATCGTCAGCGAAATGCTGGATGTGAAAGAGATCACCACCCGTGCGCCCGCGTTTTACGCCATCCTGCCCTTTACGCCAATCATCGGCGTGCTGATTTTTGACGGCAAATGGGGCCCGGAGCTGCACATTATTACCATCCTCGTGATCTGTATGCTGATTGCCGCAGTGCTGGAATTTTTGCGCGGCTTTAATACGCAGAATGTCTTCAGCGGGCTGGAAGTGGCCTGGCGCGGCATGGCCGATGCTTTCGCAGGTGTCGTGATGCTGCTGGTTGCTGCGGGCGTCTTCGCCCAGGGACTGAGCACCATCGGCTTTATCCAGAGCCTGATCTCCATTGCTACCTCGTTCGGTTCCGCGAGCATTATTTTGATGCTGGTGCTAGTGATCCTCACCATGCTGGCGGCAATGACGACGGGTTCCGGTAATGCGCCGTTTTACGCGTTTGTGGAGATGATCCCAAAACTGGCGCGCGAAGCGGGCATCAACCCGGCCTATCTGTCGATTCCGATGTTGCAGGCCTCCAACCTCGGTCGCACCATTTCGCCGGTTTCTGGCGTGGTGGTTGCCGTTGCCGGGATGGCAAACATTTCGCCGTTTGAAGTGGTAAAACGCACCTCCGTGCCGATTCTGGTTGGCCTGGTGGTGGTGATTGTGGCTACCGAAATCCTTGTGCCTGGCGCAGCGGTTCACTAACCCTGCCGGGTTTCAGAAGTTGAAAAAGCGCCTGCCCGGCGCTTTTTTTATGGTTTAATAACCTATGGCAATTATCTGGACCCATTAATCAGGAACTGAAATGTTTAAAAAGGGACTCTTCATCAGCACAGGCATTGCCGCGCTACTCTTTACTTCTGCCTATGCCGCACCGCTGCAACCGAAGCAGTATGGCGATTTTGATCGCTACGTGCTGGCGCTCTCCTGGCAGACCGGTTTTTGCCAGAGCATGCACGACAACGGGCGCGACGAGCCTGACGAGTGCCGCCTGCAAAAATCCCCGGACGACAAAGCCGATAATTTGACGGTGCACGGTTTATGGCCGGGCCTGCCGAAATCGATCGCCGCGCGCGGCGTCGATAACCGCCGCTGGATGCGTTTTGGCTGCGCCACGCGCCCGATCCCCAATATGCCGGAAGCGAAAACCAGCCAGAAATGCGCGGCGGCAGAGACCGGTTTATCGCTGGAGATGGCAGATAAACTCAACGCCGCCATGCCCGGCTCCGGCGGAAACTCCTGCCTTGAGCGTTATGAATATGCCAAGCACGGCGTCTGTTTCGGCTTCGATCCCGATGACTATTTTGGCGCGATGGTACGTCTGAATCATGAGATGAAAACCAGCCCGCTTGGGGTATTTCTTGCCAATAACTACGGCAAAGCGATCACCCGCACCGCCTTTGATGCTGCCGTCGCCGAGGCTTACGGTAAGCAGAGCGTGAAAGCGGTGAAACTCACCTGCAACGGCAACCCGGCCTATTTGACAGAAATGCAGGTAGCCATTAAAGCCGAGGCGATTAACGCGCCGCTCTCTGGCCGCTCGCTGCTGCCACAGCCGCACCCCGGCAACTGTGGGGATCACTTTATCCTCGACAGCGCGGGCTACTGATCGCTGCGGAATAATCATAATTGAGGCAAATGTGCGCCTGGTCACTTCACAGCATGGGGCCGGGTTAGTATCATCAGCTTTAGACAAACCCTCGCTGCCCGTCGGCGAGGGTTTTTCTTTGGATCAATCACCTGACACGGAGTAAGAGATGTCCAGACCTGCCATTATCATTAATGAGCGAGACGCTGAGCGCCTTGACCGCTTGCTGGAGCAGCCTGCACATGCCAGCCTTGCGGTCGCGGATGCGCTGAATGAGGAGTTGGATCGCGCGAATATGTGCGCGCCAGAAGCGATGCCGCATGATGTGGTGACGATGAACAGCACGGTAAAATTCCGCGAGCTGAAAAGCGGTGAAATCCGCGTACGTACGCTGGTCTACCCGGCGCAGATGACAGACAGCGCCACGCAGCTGTCGGTACTGGCCCCGGTGGGCGCGGCGCTGTTAGGTTTACGTGTTGGTGATTCCATTCACTGGACGTTGCCGGGGGGAACCACCACCGACCTTGAAGTGCTGGAGCTGCTTTACCAGCCCGAAGCCGCTGGCGATTTCATGCTCTGATCCCCGCCCTGCTTTGTTTTGCAGAGGATGCGCCCGCATCCTCTTTCCGGCGCCCGCCATTGTTCAGTTTTGCCACCCATGCAGCAAAATCCCCCCTCTCTTTGTGCTTCAATTCCTGGGACATAACCCACAGGGAGACGCGTTTATGTACCAGACAATCATTATGCCGGTCGATATTTTCGAAATGGAGTTAAGTGACAAAGCCGTCCGCCACGCAGAGTTTCTCGCCCAGAGCGAAGGTGTTATTCACCTGCTGCATGTGTTACCCGCTTCCGCCAGCCTGAGCCTGCACCGTTTTGCCGCCGATTTACGCCGCTTTGAGGAGCATCTGCACCAGGAGGCGCAAACCCGCCTGGAGAGTATGCGAAGCCATTTCTCCATCGATCCTTCGCGCATTCATACCCACGTTCGCTTTGGTAGCGTGCGCGATATGGTCAATGAGCTTGGCGAAGAGCTACATGCGGATATGGTGGTGATCGCCTCGCGCAACCCCTCCATCAGCACCCATCTGCTCGGCTCCAATGCCTCCAGCGTGGTGCGCCACGCGCATATTCCGGTGTTGGTCGTGCGGTAGAGGGTAATTATTGCCGGATGGCGCTGACGCTTATCCGGCCTACGGGATTGTGCGCGTTGTTGTTAAAGGGATCGCGGTCTTTTGTAGGCCGGATAAGGCGCAGCCGCCATCCGGCAAAATGAGCGCACCGAATCATCCGGGTAAAAAAAAAGCTGCCTTGCGGCAGCTTTTTATATGCAGGTGACTCTCACTTTCTAATTTTGCTTACGCTTTGGTACGGATCAGGTAATCAAACGCGCTCAGCGACGCTTTGGCACCTTCGCCGGTAGCGATAATGATCTGTTTGTACGGCACCGTGGTGCAGTCGCCCGCCGCGAACACGCCTTTCACGCTGGTTTCGCATTTGGCGTCGATGATGATTTCGCCCATGCGGTTGCGCTCAATCGCGCCTTCCAGCCAGGTGGTGTTCGGCAGCAGACCGATCTGAACGAAGATCCCCGCCAGCGCAACCTGATGTACATCGCCGCTCACGCGGTCGCGGTACTCAAGGCCGGTCACTTTGGTGCCGTCGCCTTTCACTTCGGTGGTCTGCGCGTTCAGAACGATATCAACGTTCTTCAGGCTGCGAACTTTATCCTGCAACACCTGATCCGCTTTCATCTCCGGAGCAAACTCCAGCAGCGTCACGTGTTCAACAATCCCGGCCAGATCGATAGCCGCTTCCACGCCGGAGTTACCGCCGCCGATCACCGCCACGCGCTTGCCTTTAAACAGCGGGCCGTCGCAGTGCGGGCAGTAGGTTACGCCCTTGGTGCGATACTGATCTTCGCCCGGCACGTTCATGTTGCGCCATTTCGCACCGGTCGCAATGATGACGGTACGCGCTTTCAGCACGGCGCCAGACGCGGTTTCAATCTGATGCAGGCCGCCTTCAACCGATGCCGGAACCAGCTTGCTGGCGCTCTGGCTGTCGATCACATCAACATCATAATCCGCAACGTGCGCTTTCAGGGCACCCGCAAACTGCTGGCCTTCGGTTTTCGGCACGGAGATGTAGTTTTCGATATCAACGGTATCCAGCACCTGGCCGCCGAAGCGTTCGCCCATCAGACCGGTACGAATGCCTTTACGGGCAGAGTAGACGGAGGCCGCTGCGCCCGCCGGGCCGGAGCCGACAATCAGCACATCGTAAGCGTCACGTTTGTTCAGCTCTTCCGCCGCACGTTTTTCCGCGCCGGTATCAATTTTCGCCACGATCTCTGTCAGCGTCATACGACCCTGACCAAACTCCTGACCGTTAACGTAGACCGCCGGAACACCCATCACGTTGCGATCGGTGATCTCGTTCTGGAAAGTGCCGCCGTCAATCGCCGTGTGCTTGATGCGCGGGTTCAGCACCGACATCAGGTTCAGCGCCTGCACCACGTCCGGGCAGTTGTGGCAGGAGAGCGAGTAGTAAGTCTCGAACTCAAAGTCGCCGTCGATATCGCGGATCTGCTCCAGCAGCGCCTGAGCCTCTTTCGACGGATGACCGCCGGTCCACAGCAGCGCCAGCACCAGCGAGGTAAATTCATGCCCCAGCGGAGAGCCAGCAAAGCGCGGGCCAGTGTGCGAGCCTGGGTTGGTGATCAGGAAAGAGGGCTTACGCACCGCCAGGGTGTTGTCCTCTTTAAAGGTCACTTTGTCAGAGAGCTCGGCGATTTCGCCCAGCAGCTCTTTAATTTCGGTAGATTTCGCGCTGTCATCCAGCGTCGCGATCAACTCAACAGGCTTGGTCAGTTTCTCAAGATAAGCCTTGAGCTGGGTTTTCATTGTAGTGTCGAGCATGTCGGTATCCTTCTCTTAAAACATCATCATGCAAGCCGATTTTGCGACTGCACTAATGCAACTTGCATCATGGTGCTGAATAAAACGGGCGCCCAAAAAGCACCCGTATCATAGATAATTTCCTAAGTGTCTTGCGTCAGAGCGATGCCAGCAAAGCTATGGCGCAAAGACGACGGAAATTTAGATTTTGCCAACCAGGTCCAGGGACGGAGCCAGGGTCGCTTCGCCTTCTTTCCACTTAGCCGGGCACACTTCGCCTGGGTGAGAAGCAACATACTGAGCCGCTTTGATTTTACGCAGCAGGTCAGATGCGTCACGGCCGATGCCTTCAGCGGTCACTTCGATAGCCTGGATGATGCCCTGCGGGTCAACGATGAAGGTACCGCGGTCTGCCAGACCTTCGTCTTCACGCATGATTTCGAAGTTACGGGTCAGGGCACCAGTCGGGTCGCCGATCATCGCGTATTTGATTTTCGCGATGGTGTCAGAGCTGCTGTGCCATGCTTTGTGCGTGAAGTGGGTGTCGGTGGAAACAGAGTAAACGTCAACGCCCAGTTTCTGCAGTTCTTCGTAGTGGTCAGCCACGTCGCCCAGTTCGGTCGGGCATACGAAGGTGAAGTCAGCCGGGTAGAAGAAGAAGACGCTCCAGCGGCCTTCGGTATCTTTCTCGGTTACTTCGATGAATTCACCGTTTTTGAACGCCTGGTTTTTGAAAGGTTTGATCTTGGTGTTAATTAAGGACATCTATACTTCCTCCGTGTTTTCGTTGGGGCATAAGTTAACGAACTTTGCTTACGACGGCTAATGCGTTTGCATTATCAAATCAATAAGCGTTAGCTAACAACCGCCAACGAACAACTCTGTGAACAGACATTAGCCAAAAGTAAAAAGGCCACCGGTACGGGTGGCCTCAATATCTGAAATACCCGCGGGTGACTTCAGTGCCAGCACGCTGGCTGTGCGATACGCCTGCCATCTGTCGACGGCAAACAGGGTTGATTACACCACTCCCCTGGGAGTTCGACAATCATTATTCCCTGTCTCTTGCCTATGGCTGTGATAGGTTTAGCCTTTCTTACCTTTACCCACTGAATTGATAAGGATTTTTATGCTCAAGCGCCTGTTAATGCTCACCCTGCTGCCGCTGACCCTGCACGCCGAAGATCTGCCCGCGCCGGTTAAAGCCATTGAAAAGCAAGGCATTACTATCATTAAATCCTTTGACGCACCGGGCGGTATGAAAGGCTATCTGGGTAAATATCAGGAGATGGGCGTCACCATCTACGTCACGCCGGACGGCAAACACGCCATCTCGGGCTATATGTATGACGAAGCGGGCACCAATCTCAGCGAAAAGCTGTTCAATCAGGAGCTTTATGGCCCGGCCGGGCGCGAACTCTGGCAGCGGATGGAGAAAGCGGAGTGGATCCTCGACGGGCAAAAAACCGCGCCGCGCGTGGTGTATGTCTTTGCCGACCCCTACTGCCCCTACTGCAAACAGTTCTGGCAGCAGGCGCGCCCGTGGGTGGAGTCCGGCAAGGTGCAGATCCGCACCTTAATGGTCGGCGTGATCAAACCGGAAAGCCCGGCGGCCGCGGCGGCAATCCTCAGCGCGAAAGATCCGGCCAAAAGCTGGCATGAGTATGAGCAGTCGAACGGCAAAATGGTGCTGGCGCTGCCGAAAACCATTCCGCCGACGATTATGCGCTCGCTCAATCTCAATCAGAAGATCATGGACGATCTCGGGGCCAACGCCACGCCCGCTATCTACTATATGAATGAAGAGAACGTGCTCCAGCAGGCGGTCGGCCTGCCGGATGCGGAAAAGCTCAAAACGATTATGGGCGAGAAGTAAGCCGCTACAGCGTGCAGAGGCGCTCTGCCGCCGCCAGCAGCGTCGATTCCTGTTTCGCAAAGCAGAGGCGAATCAGCTTATGCGGGAAGGGATCGGCGCAGAACACCGACAGCGGAATGGCCGCCACCCCCACCTCTTTGGTCAGCCACTGGCAAAAAGCAACATCATCGAGATCGGAGATGGCACTGTAATCCGCCAGCAAAAAGTAGGTTCCTTCGCAGGGCAAAATCTCCAGCTTGCTATCACGCAGGGCATTCACCAGCACGTCACGACGCGCGCGGTAAAACTCCGGCAACTCGCGGTAGTGCTGTGGCTCGGCACGCAGCATATCGGCCAGCGCCAGCTGCGCCGGGGTGTTCACCGAAAAGGTTAAGTACTGGTGCACTTTGCGCAGCTCGGCGCTGATGGCGGCGGGCGCAATGCAGTACCCCACTTTCCAGCCGGTCATATGATAGGTTTTGCCAAATGACGACACGGCAACGGCGCGCTCGCGCAGCTGCGGATGCTTCAGCACGCTGGCATGCCCGCCATCGGCAAAGCAGATATGCTCGTAGACTTCATCGCTCAGCACATAGATCTCCCGATCGGCAATCGCCTGCCACAGTGCGGCAAAATCGGCCTCCTGCCACACCGTCGCCGACGGGTTGTGCGGCGTATTAACAATCACCAGCCGGGTGCGATCGCTGAGCAGCGCGGCGAAAGCCTGCCAGTCAACGCGAAAGTGCGGCGGTTGCAGGGCGATGCGCTTCAGCACCCCGCCAGAGAGTTCAACCGCAGGCGCGTAGCTGTCATAGCTTGGATCGAAGCAGATCACCTCATCGCCCTCGCGCACCAGCGCGGTGATCGCCGCATAGAGCGCTTCCGTCGCCCCGGCGGTGACGGTAATGTCGCTGTTCACGTCCGGCTGATGGCCATAAAGCGCCGCCGTTTTCTCGGCAATCGCTTCGCGCAATGCCTGCACGCCGGTCATCGGCGCATATTGATTTGCGCCCTGCGCAACGTGATACGCCAGCCGCTCCTGCAAATAGCGCGGGCCGTCAAAATCCGGGAAGCCTTGTGAAAGATTAATCGCCTGATGCTGCTGGGCGAGCGCGCTCATTTGCGTGAAGATGGTGGTGCCTAAAGCGGGGAGTTTACTCTCAGGAATCAAAGGGTTATTGCGCATCTTTTCGTGCCTGCTGTCGAGACTCAAGTTGCCGCCACTATAACACGATGCTAGTATTTGGCAATCAAGACGCTTAGACGTCTATATCACAACGATATTCCTGATAAGGAAAACGCGATGACCGACAACCTGCAACTCCAGCAACTTGTTTCTGCCTGCCACTGGATCGGCGCTAAAGGGTGGGCACCCGCAACGGGCGGTAATATGTCCCTGCGCCAAAGTGCCGAATGGTGCTGGCTGAGCGAGTCCGGGAAAGATAAAGGCAGCCTGACGCCGGAGGATTTTTTGCAGGTCTCCATCGCCGATAACCATGCGCCATCCGGGCGCAAACCCTCCGCCGAAACCGGTCTCCACACTCTGATTTACCGCCTCTACCCTGACGCTAACGCGGTGCTGCATGTCCACACCGTCAACGCTACCGTGCTGTCGCGGGTGGAGAAAAGCGCCGCGCTGCAACTAAGCGGGTATGAGATGCAAAAATCCCTCAGCGGGCAGCAGACGCACCTCGAGAGCGTGCCGATTGCCATTTTCGATAACGATCAGGATATCGACGCGCTCGCCGGGCGCATCGCCGCTTATGCCGAATCAAACCCGTTACGTTATGGTTTTCTGCTGCGCGGCCACGGGTTAACCTGCTGGGGGCGCGACGTCGCCGAAGCGCGCCGTCACCTCGAAGGACTGGAGTTTTTATTTGAATGCGAATTGCAGCGCCAACTGCTGGAGAGATTATGATCCGCGCGATTGTCACCGATATAGAAGGCACCACCAGCGATATCCGCTTTGTGTACAACGTCCTCTTCCCCTACGCCCGCGAGCGGCTGGCGGGTTTTGTCACCGCGCAGCAGTATCAGGAGCCAGTCAGCACCATTCTCGATAATCTGCGGGAAGAGATTGCGCAGCCGAACGCCACCAGCGCAGAGCTTATCGAGGTGCTGTTTGCGTTTATGGATGAAGACCGCAAATCGACGGCGTTGAAAGCATTGCAGGGCATTATCTGGCGCGATGGCTACGTGAACGGCGATTTTACCGGCCACCTCTACCCCGACGTGCTGCCCGCGCTGGAGAACTGGAAAGCGCAGGGCATTGATCTCTATGTATATTCCTCTGGCTCCGTTGCTGCGCAAAAACTGTTATTTGGCTACAGCGACGAAGGTGATATTACTCATCTCTTCAGCGGCTATTTCGACACGCTGGTCGGTGCCAAGCGCGAAGTGCAATCCTATCGCAATATCGCCGCACAGCTTGCGCTACCGCCCTCTTCTATTCTCTTCCTCTCCGACATTCATCAGGAGCTGGACGCTGCCGAAGAGGCCGGTTTCCGCACCACGCAACTGATTCGCGATGATGATGACGCAGCCAGCCATCATCACCAGGTTAACTCATTCAGCACCATCAAGCCGGAGCAGATCCCCTCATGAGCGCACTGACGATTTACACCGACACCGATGCCAGCACGCCGGTATGGCACAGCACCGACGCCACAGAGATTCAGCAGAAGTTGAATGCGAAGGAGGTGCGCTTTGAGCGCTGGCAGGCCGACCGCGATTTGGGCGCTAACCCAACGCCGGAAACGGTGATCAACGCCTATCAGCACGCTATCGACAAGCTGGTGGAGGAGAAAGGCTACCAGAGCTGGGACGTGATCAGCCTGCGCGCCGACAACCCGCAAAAAGAGGCGCTGCGCAGCAAATTCCTCAGCGAACACACCCACGGCGAAGATGAAGTGCGTTTCTTCGTTGAAGGCGCCGGGCTCTTCTGCCTGCATATCGGCAACGAAGTCTATCAGGTGCTGTGCGAGAAGAACGACCTCATCTCCGTGCCCGCCGGCACACCGCACTGGTTTGATATGGGTTCGGAACCGAACTTCACGGCGATCAGGATTTTTGATAATCCCGAGGGGTGGATCGCGCAATTTACCGGCGATGCGATTGCGGATGGGTATCCGAGATTGGCGTAAACAAAAAAGGCTCCGCAGGGAGCCTTTAATCTTTTAATCGACTTTCTTCAGTTCACCGCTCGGCCTGAGAATGTACGCATCGTCATCAATATCGAACTGGATATCGCCATTTTTTCGATAACGGACAATCATTAAAATATCTTTATCAAGGCAATTCTTAGGTGCCTTCATATCGTCGAAACAGAGGCGATCCTTTTTGCCTGACTCCTGATAGCCTTCGCCAAAACGGTAGATGTAGTAATTCAAAGCGCGATTATGGATTTGCGCGTCATCTTCGTTGGTGAGGATATTTTTACTTTCATCCCGCCACCACGCGATTTTCTTAGCATCTGATAGTGGCAGCAGGTCAACGACAACAACCGGGGCGTAGTTATCCTTATGGATGGCAATGATTTTTACGGGAACGGTGATGAATACATAGTAAAAAATGAGTAAAGCACCCGCCATAAAGCAGCAAATCGATATTCCTTTTTTCATGCAAAAACTCCATATGGAGGGGCAATGAATCTTGTGTCATGCCATTCACTTAATGATTTTTAGCACGTCTTCCACCGCCAGCCCCACCAACCTCGCCAGATGTACAAACTCAACCACATCCAGCCTCCTCTCGCCGCTCTCACTCTTGGCGATAAAGGATTGTGGTCGTCCGAGCGCCTCGGCAAGCTGCATCTGCGTGATGCCCTGCGCTTTACGCGCTTGCTTAAGTGCCGCGATAACGCGTTGGTACTCGTCTGAGTAGACAGAAGCCATAGATTCGATCCCTTAAAAATATCCTGAAATCGAATATCTACCCATTGCCATTTTATCCCAAAACAGGATAATTGAGCACATAACAACCACGTGTAAGGAGAACACTATGGAACATCAAAACTGGCACCATGCTGACATTCTCGCCGCGCTTAAGAAGCGCGGGATGAGCCTGGCGGCGTTGTCTCGCGCGGCAGGGCTGTCCTCATCAACGCTAGCGAACACGTTGTACCGCCCCTGGCCGAAGGGAGAATACATCATCGCTCATGCTCTCGATCTTGCTCCCGACGCCATTTGGCCGGAGCGCTACAAAGATGCTCAAGGGAACAAAATCAGGCGTCGTTTGCGTCAGGTTCCTTGCTAAGCGTTGGATATAAAACAGAGGTTTTCTTCCTACTGCCCAATTTTTTGGGCGGTAGTCTATTCAGGCACTCTTTTGATTTACCAACTTTATTATTAATTTTAAATTAACAAGAATTTACACACACTAAACTCTCAAGCTAATAAAGATTTAGAATGTACAATATATCCGTAAGTCATCATCAAAACAGGCGGAATATATTATATAAAGTGTTCACAACACATTTATTTAGCCTTATTAACCTTTGTATTTACTCATTATCCCCCCGCAATCCGTGTCCAGATCAAAAAAGGCTTAAAAGAACTCTCTTTTTATAATGTTCTGGCTGAAGGTTTCACTTTAGTCGCCGATAAAAATAGCATCCGCGTTGGATATGGATTGCACCTGAGGCCGTTATGACTATTTTAAGAAAATTAATTATTGTTTTTGCCATCACCTTTATTGCGATGCTTGTGCTGGGCGGATTAAGCATCAGAGCATTAGATAATGCGCAAACGCGTTTTGACTATGTTGTGTCAAATAGTCTGCCGAGCATCAGCAAGCTGAGCGAAGCGGTGCAGCACCGCGAAGAGGCAAGACGCCAGATCCTGATGTCGCTGCTGGTGACCGATGAAGCGGTGTTTACCAAACATATGGCGCAGGCGAAAGATGAGTTAAATAAAACTCGCCAGATCTTTGATGAGTACCAGGCCAATCTGGTCAGCGATAAAATTGACGGTCAATTACTGAAAAAGACGCGCGATATTTTTGATGATTATGTGCAAAAAACCGAGGCTATGTCTGATACCTACCATAACCAGGGAATAGAAGCGGCGCGTCTGATGGTCTCCGACGGCGGTGTTACTGCCAATGCCTCAGTGGCATTAAGTGCCGGTTTAAAAGAGATGCTGGCGCATAATTACAGTATTGCGAAAGAGTATGCCGAAAATAACCATACGCAATATATCAATACTTTCTGGCTGTTAGTGGGCACGATTGTCTTTCTGGTTGCGCTGGTCGCGGTCTTCGCCACGGTTATTCTGCGTTACTTAAGTAAAGGCTTAAAAAGTTTGCAGGAGAGCATGGGATTAATCAGCCGCTCTCTCGATTTAACCCATAAAGTGGCGCTGAATAATAACGACGAACTCGGTGCGACAGCGACCAGTTTTAACGCGCTGATGGATAAAATCCGCCACGTATTAGCCAGCGTAAAAGATGCCAGTAACGAAGTGGATACCGCCGCCAGCGAGATCGCCAAAAGCAATGATGACCTCTCTTCGCGCACCGAGTCGCAGGCGTCGTCGCTGGAGCAGACCGCAGCCAGCATGAATGAGCTGTCGGTAACGGTGAAACACAATATGGACAACGCCAAAGAGGCGAATACCTATATCGGCCGCGTGCAGACGATGGTCAATGAGAGCCACCGCGAACTCAGCTCGCTGCAAAAATCGATTGATGATATTTCGGCTTCTTCCGCGAAGATTTCAGAAATTACAGACATCATTGATGGGATTGCTTTCCAGACCAATATCCTGGCGCTGAACGCAGCCGTTGAAGCTGCCCGCGCGGGTGAGCAAGGTAAAGGTTTTGCGGTGGTCGCAGGCGAAGTGCGCTCCCTGTCACAACGCTCATCCGTTGCGGCGCGCGATATTCGTGGTCTGATTGATGAAGCGATTAAGAATGTCGGTCAGGGGGTGAATTACGCCGCCAATGTCACCACGCGCATGAACGATGCCCTCGGCGCGGTGGATGAAACCACGGTACTGATAAACCAGGTGAATAACTCATCTACTGAGCAGAGCTACGGCATTGAGCAGGTCAACGTCGCCGTCAGCCAGATGGAAGGCAACCTGCAACAGAACGCCGCGATGGTGGAAGAGATGGCCACCGCCGCCAACTCCCTCAGCCACCAGGCCGGCAAGCTGTTGAACGATGTGAACGCCTTCAGGCTGTAACCGAAATGCCATTGCCGGATGGCGGCTCGCGCCTTATCCGGCCTACGCTATTCCCCGCCGGATGATGCCCAACATCACTCCGGCATTTTTGTAGGCCCGATAAGCGCAGCGCCATCGGGCATCTGCATTTGACAATCCTTCATGCAAGTAGCAAAGATAACTCGCCGCAATAAATGGTCTGCCGCACTGAGAAGCTTTGATTAAAGGCAGGTTTAAAACAGCGATTACAGGGCTACTGAACCTATCGACGTAAGGATGATGCTGCCAGGATGAAACGCCTTTCTTCCCTTCTCTTTTTACTCTCGCTTCTGCCATCAATCTCTGGTGCGATGCCACTCCACATAGGGAGTGAATTACAACACTGCCTTAGCTTGCCAGCGTATGGGCACAATATTGATACGCAAGAGAAATGCAAAAGCGCATTGTTGAAAAGCTCAAGCGACTCGTTAAATCACGCCGTTCATTTGTTGCATGAGAATATAGCTAGCAACTATGACGACCCTTACCGCCTCAATGACAGCGAGGGCAAAAAAATCAAAGATATCTTCTGGGAGAACTTTCAGGAGTCTCAACAAGCCTGGGTCATCTCAAGAGATAAATTATGTACGGCGAACGCCGCGTTAGTCGGAGAATGGGCGGCAAGCCGGGATGATATAAAAACGCAGTGCATTCTCGATCAAAACAGAGATCGGCAGCAGTTTATAAAAATGACCTGGCTGAAGTGATCACCTTTCACACCTTGGCTCTGGTTTCATCGGGCAATCGCCGGATGGCGGCTAACGCCTTATCCGGCCTACATAGCCAGCGCATTCCGTAGGCCCGATAAGCGCAGCGCCATCGGGCAATGCGCATATCTGGCAGACCCGCCACTTTATCCCCACTAAGGGATATTCCTCTCAATATCCCTTAGTGGGGATAAAGGCCTTTTCACCCCGCATGCTGCTGGCGTCGTAGCTGGCTGAGCTTGCGGTATTTCTGCGGCGGCATGCCGACATACTTCTGAAAGGTGCTGTAAAAGCGGCTGCTGGAGCCAAACCCGGCGGTGAGCGCGATATCAAGGATCGTTTTATCGGTATCGCTCAGCAGCGCACGAACGTGGTTGATGCGCATGGCGGTGATGTACTGCTTCATGGTCAGCTGCATCACGCGCTGGAAAATGCCCATCGCATAGTTGGGATTGAGCTTCACATGCTCGGCGATGGCGTTAATCGTCAGCACCTGATCGTAATTGACGGCAATAAATTCCAGCATCTGGCTGACGTAAAATTGCGCATGGCGCGAGACGCTGTTTTTATGGGTGCGCGAGGTTTTATTGACGAGGATCGGCTGCCAGCCGGAGAGGCTAAAGCGCTTAAGCATCAGGGCGATCTCCTCAATCGCCAGCTGGCGCAGCTGCTCGTTATCGCTGTTAAGTTCATGCTGCCAGCGCTGCACTTCAAACGCGCTCAGCTGCTGGGCGGCGAGGGATTTGATCACCATGCCGTGGGTGACGTGGTTAATCAGTTCGCGATCCAGCGGCCACGAGAGAAACAGGTGCATCGGCAGGTTAAAAATCGCCATCTGCGTACAGTCGCCGGGGCGCGTCAACTGGTGCGGGGTACAGGCCCAGAACAGGGTGATATACCCCTGTTTGATGCGCACCACTTCGTTATTGATCAGATACTCGACGTCGCCATCAAACGGCACGTTCACTTCCACCTGGCCGTGCCAGTGGCTGGCGGGCATCGCCAGCGGCGCGCGCAGCTCAATCTCCATGCGCTGGTATTCCGAGTAGAGCGACAGCGGGCCGCGGGTGGTTTTCTCATCCCCGCTGCACATATCTGCTCTGATAAGTTCTTTTGCCATCGCTCCTTCCCGCATCATCACTTTCGCGCTTCACCGCGCCCTCACCTGCTCTAGTTTAGTGAAAGCCGTTGCCATTAACTCTGCTTAAGCGCCCATTTTCTCCCGGAAACTCAGATCGCGCGCGGCGCATTACGCGATCTGAGTTTTCGGGAATCTCCCGCCGGGAAGAAGGCAGATGGCGCAGGCCTGGCGTGCCACGCTCAGAACGTACAATCACATCAGGGAGAAAGGTTCATGTCTGCACCAAAAATCACCTTTATCGGCGCCGGTTCCACGGTGTTTGTTAAAAACATCCTCGGCGACGTGTTCCAGCGTCCGGCACTGAAAAACGCACAGGTAGCGCTGATGGATATTGACGCCACGCGCCTTGAAGAGTCGCACATCGTGGTGCGCAAACTGATGGATTCGGTCGGCGCTTACGGGAACATCACTTGCCATACGGATCAAAAAACGGCGCTAAAAGGGGCCGACTTTGTGGTCGTCGCGTTCCAGATTGGCGGCTACGAACCCTGCACCGTCACCGATTTTGAAGTGTGTAAACGCCACGGTCTTGAGCAGACCATCGCCGACACCCTCGGCCCCGGCGGCATCATGCGCGCCCTGCGCACCATCCCTCACCTGTGGCAAATTTGTGAGGATATGACCGACGTCTGCCCGAACGCCACGCTGTTGAACTACGTCAACCCGATGGCGATGAACACCTGGGCGATCTATGCCCGCTATCCGCATATCAAACAGGTTGGTCTCTGCCACTCGGTGCAGGGCACCGCGGAGGAGCTGGCGCGCGATCTCGATCTCGACCCGGCGTTGTTACGCTACCGCTGCGCCGGGATCAACCATATGGCCTTTTACCTGTCGCTGGAGAAAAAGCAGCCGGACGGCAGTTATGCCAGCATCTATCCCGAGCTGTTACAGGCCTATGAAGACAAACGCGCGCCGAAGCCGAACATGCACGGCAACCCGCGCTGCCAGAACATTGTGCGTTATGAGATGTTCAAAAAGCTCGGCTACTTCGTTACCGAATCCTCAGAACACTTCGCTGAATATACGCCGTGGTTTATCAAGCCGGGACGCGAGGATTTACTGGAACGCTACCAGGTGCCGCTCGATGAGTACCCGAAACGCTGCGTGGAACAGCTGGAAACCTGGCAGAAGGAGCTGGCGGAGTACAAAACCGCCGATCGCATTGAGGTGAAAGCCTCGCGGGAGTATGCCAGCACCATTATGAACGCCATCTGGACCGGCGAGCCGAGCGTCATCTATGGCAACGTGCGCAACGATGGCCTGATCGACAACCTGCCGGAAGGGTGCTGCGTCGAAGTGCCGTGCCTGGTCGATGCCAACGGCATTCAGCCGACCAAAGCGGGTAAGTTGCCCGCGCATCTTGCGGCGATGATGCAGACCAACATCAATGTGCAGACGCTGCTTACCGAAGCGGTGCTGACCGAGAATCGGGATTATGTCTATTACGCCGCGCTGATGGATCCGCACACCGCGGCGGTGCTTGGTATCGATGAAATCTATGCGCTGGTGGATGACCTGATCGCAAGCCACGGCGAGTGGCTGCCCGCGTGGCTGCATCGCTAACGCATTCGCCGGGCCGCGCGCCCGGCGGTTTTGCAACCCTTCCGACACTGAAAGAGGCAATCGGTACCCTATGAGTATTTCAATCACAACAAAGCTCAGCTACGGATTTGGTGCATTTGGTAAGGATTTTGCGATCGGCATCGTCTACATGTACTTGATGTATTACTACACCGATATTGTCGGCCTGTCGGTCGGCATGGTCGGCACGCTCTTTCTGGTGGCGCGCATTCTCGACGCGCTGGCCGACCCGATCATGGGCTGGATAGTCGACTGTACCCGCACGCGCTGGGGCAAGTTCAAGCCGTGGATTTTAGTCGGCACGCTGACCAACTCGCTGGTGCTCTATATGCTCTTCAGCGCCCACCACTTTACCGGCACCACCCAGCTGGTGTGGGTGTGGGCGACCTATCTGCTGTGGGGTTTCACCTACACGATTATGGATGTGCCGTTCTGGTCGCTGGTGCCGACCATCACCCTGGACAAGCGCGAGCGCGAACAGCTGGTGCCCTACCCGCGCTTTTTCGCCAGCCTCGCCGGGTTTGTTACCGCGGGGATCGCGCTGCCGTTTGTGAACGCCTTCGGCGGAGCGGATCGCGGGTTTGGCTTCCAGATGCTGACGCTGGTGCTGATCGCCTTTTTTATCCTCTCGACCATCGTCACCCTGCGCAACGTACATGAGGTCTACTCCTCTGATAAACAGGGCGGCGAACAGAGCGCGCCAATGAACCTGAAAGCGATGCTGCAACTGATTATTAAGAACGATCAGCTCGCCTGCCTGCTGGTGATGGCGCTGGCCTACAACACCGCCGCTAACGTCATCGAAGGCTTTGCGATCTACTACTTCACCTACGTGATTGGCGATGTCGATCTCTTCCCCTATTACATGTCCTATGCGGGCGTCGCGAACCTGCTGATCCTGATGCTCTTCCCGAAGCTGGTGAAACTCTTCTCACGCCGCGTGCTGTGGGCGGGGGCGTCGGTGCTGCCGATTATCAGCGGCGGCGTGCTGCTGTGGATGGCGCTGCTCGGCCAGACTCACGCATGGGTGATTTTGCTGGCGGGCGTGCTGTTCAGCATCGGCAAAGCCTTCTTCTGGGTGTTGCAGGTGATTATGGTTGCCGACACCGTCGATTACGGCGAATACAAACTCAATGTGCGCTGTGAGAGCATCGCCTACTCGGTGCAGACGCTGGTGGTGAAAGCGGGCGCGGCCTTTGCGGCTTACTTTATCGCCGTGGTGCTCGGGGTGATTGGGTATGTGCCGAACGTGGCGCAGTCCGCCAGTACCTTAATGGGCATGCAGATGATCATGCTGGCGCTCCCCGCCTGCTTCTTTGTCATCTCGCTGCTGGTCTATTTCCGCTTCTACAAACTCAATGGCGATATGCTGCGCCGCATTCAAATCCATCTGCTGGATAAGTATCGCCACGTCGGCAATGCCAATGCACCGCGGACGCCGCCGGTAGTGGGCGACCGGGTACAGGCGTAAGTGCGCGTGATTGCCGGATGGCGGCTAACGCCTTATCCGGCCTACGCACTTAACCGGCATACAATACACCTCCCGTAGGCCCGGTAAGCGTAGCGCCATCGGGCAATGCACCGGGCCTTATCCGACCAACGCTCCCGTAGGCCCGATAAGCGCAGCGTCATCGGGCAATGCACCGGGCCTTATCCGGTCATCACTTCCCTGCGGGTTGTCACTTTTACGCAACAGGTTGTCAGCTGCGCGGGCGCGCGTATCCGCTGCGGTGTGGAAACTAAAACCACACCCTGTGGAGAGCCGAAAATGTTAACAACACCTGCTGAAAAATATCATCCCCATGCCCCTTTGCCGCTTAGCGATCGCCGCTGGCCGGATAACGTCCTGACCCACGCGCCACGCTGGCTGTCGACGGATTTACGCGACGGCAACCAGGCCCTCGCCGAGCCGATGGATGCGGCGCGCAAACTGAAATTCTGGGATTTACTGCTGGAGTGCGGCTTTAAAGAGATTGAGGTCGCCTTCCCTTCCGCGTCGCAAACGGACTTTAACTTTGTGCGCCAGCTGATTGAAGAGCAGCGCATCCCTGAAGATGTCACCATTCAGGTGTTAACCCAGGCGCGTGAGGATCTGATTCGCCGCACCTTTGAATCCTTGCAGGGCGCGCGCCGCGCGACGGTGCACCTCTACAACGCCACCGCGCCGGTGTTCCGTGAGCAGGTTTTCCGCCAGAGCAAGGAGGAGATTGTCGCGCTGGCGGTCAACGCGGCGCGGCAAATCCGCGCGCAGTGCGAAGCCGCACCCGAAACGCAGTGGGTGTTCCAGTATTCACCCGAAACCTTCTGCTTTACCGAAGCGGAGTTCGCGCTGGCGATTTGCGAAGCGGTGGCCGATGTCTGGCAGCCCGATTCCACGCGGCCGATGATCATCAACCTGCCAGCCACCGTTGAAGTGAGCATGCCCAATGTCTATGCCGATCAGATTGAGCACTTCTGTCGCCACTTCTCGCGCCGCAAGCAGGTGTGCATCAGCGTGCATACCCATAACGATCGCGGTACTGGCATTGCCAGCGCCGAGCTGGCGCTGCTGGCAGGCGCAGAGCGGGTTGAAGGCTGCTTGTTTGGCAACGGCGAGCGCACCGGCAATGCCGATCTGGTGACGCTGGCGCTCAATCTCTACACCCAGGGCATCGCGCCGGGCCTTGAGTTTAGCCAGATGAAAAAGGTGGTGGAGGTGGTTGAGGAGTGTAACCAGTTGCCGGTTGCGCCACGCCACCCGTACGCCGGTGAACTGGTGTTTACCGCCTTTTCCGGCTCGCATCAGGACGCGATTAAGAAAGGGTTTGCCGCGCGGCAAAACAGCCCGGCGAACGTCTGGCAGGTGCCCTATCTGCCGCTCGACCCGGCGGATATCGGCTGTAGCTACGAAGCGGTTATTCGCGTCAACAGCCAGTCGGGCAAGAGCGGCGCGGCCTGGCTACTGGAGCAGAACCACGGCCTCACCTTGCCGCGTAAGCTTCAGCAGGCGTTCAGCGGGCATGTGCAGCAGGCGGCGGACAGCGCGGGCAAAGAGATGTCGCAAATGGCGATCTGGAATCTGTTTCGCCAGACCTACGGCCTGGTGGATCAGCCGCCGCTGGCGTTGATTGAGTATGTCTGCACCAACCAGCCGGGGCAGCGCACCACTCTGCACGCGGAGATCCGCTGGCATAACGAGACGCTGAAGCTGGATGCAACGGGCAACGGTTTTCTCTCGGCGGCGTTAACCGCGCTCTGCCGCAGCCTGCACGTTGAGATCAATATTGAGAGCTATCACGAACACACCCTCGGCAAGCACAGCGACAGCCGCTCGGTGGCCTATGTCTGCTGCGCCAACGCGCGCGGCGAGCGCGCATGGGGCGTCAGTATTGATAGCGATATCACCCGCGCCTCACTGCAGGCGATGCTTAACGCCGCGCAGCCCTTTATCACTGGGTAAAGTAGTCGCCGGGCGGCACGCCCATCACCCGGCGAAACATGGCGCTAAAGGCGCTGGGGGTGGCATAGCCGCACTCCAGCGCCACCTGCGTCACCGGCTCGCCGTTCGCCAGCCGCGTCAGGGCGATCAGCAACCGCGCGCGGCGCACCCACTCGCTAAACTGCAACCCGGTCTGCTGGTAGAAGTGGCGCGCGAGCGTGCGCCCGCTCATATTCACCTGGCGCGCGGCGTGCTCCAGCGTCCATGTCTGCGTCGGCGTTTGCCGTATCGCGTCGCACAGCGGTTTTAAGCGCGCCGACGTCGGCTCCGGCAGGCAAAACGGCAGCGTATTCATCAGCCGGATCTCATCCAGAATCAGCTCATAGATGCGCTCCGCACGGCTGCCGGGCTGGTAACTCTCCTCCAGCCGCAGCGCCTCGACCATCAGGGCGCGCAGCAGATCGTTGACGCGCACCACCTGGCACACCACCGGTAAATCGGCCCTCGCCAGCGGCTCGACAAACACCCCGCGCGCCTGCACATCGCCCTCAATAAAGAGCGTGTGCACCACCTGCGCCGGGATCCACACCCCGCGCCCTGGCGGCACGATCCAGATCCCCTGCTCCGTCTCCACGCGGATCACACCGCTCAGGGTGTGGATCAGCTGGTCGCAGGGGTGCGAATGCCACGGCTCATGCTCCCCGTGCCGGTAGTCATGGGCGTAGGGAATCAACGCGCGGTGGGAGAAATCGAGTGCAAATGTCTGTTTCACGGCGTGACCGTTGGCGATTGATCAGGAAGCTTTACCATAATCACCGCTGCCCACGCTGTCACCTACTTAACCCGGCAGAGCGGGCAGTTGAGGCAATACTCCACCGGCGTTGAGGCTTTGTAGTAAAAACAGCAGGTGCGGCGAAAACGCACCGCCTCGCCAGCGCCATTGCGCTGCGCCGGGCGGCGAAAACGCTTAAGCGGGTTCCAGTTCAGGCCGAACAGCGCCGGGTCGGCCTCAGCAATCAGCCAGGCGAAATCCGCCTGCTGACGCGCGGTCTGTGCTTCGTTCAGCCCCTCCATACGCCCTTCGTAGAGCGAGTAGACGCGCACCGCGCAGTTCTCCCAGAGGATTTGCGCAGGCAGGCCGCTCACCGCTGAAAGGTGCTGCCAGATCGGGGCGATAAAGTCGCGAAACAGCCCGCCGACCACCTTTTCGCGCCACGCGGCCCGCGCGCCGGGTGCATAGCCGGTTACGGTAAGCGCGGCGGGCAGTGACGAGGTCCACAAGCCGTTGTCATGGGCAAACTCCAGACGGCTGGCGTCAAGGGAGAGATGCAGCCCTTTATCAAACACGCTCATCCCATAGAGCACATTTCCGGTCAGCAGAAAGGAGAGCCGCTTGGTCAGCAGCGACGCGGTGATGGCGCGATCCGGTGCGCCAATCAGCGGCATGATCGTATCCAGCACGTCAGCACAAATGTCGGCGTTAAGCATCTCGCCGCTTATCACGCTGCGCGTATCGGCCTCGTCCAGCACGCGCAGGCGAAACGCCTTACGCAGGTAGGCGAGTTCGTCAGGGTTCAGCATGGTGATTCCCCGGAAACGGAATGCACATCGGCGTATGGAAAAAGGGATCGTCAATGATGCGACAGCGCAGGTTAAAGACGTGGCTCACCAACGCTTCAGTCATGATCTGCTGCGGCGCCCCCTCGGCAACGACCTGCCCTTCGCGGATGGCGACCAGGTGATCGGCGTAGCGGCAGGCGAGATTGAGATCGTGCAGCACCATAATGATGGTTTTCCCCTGCCGCCGGTTGAGATCGCGCAGCAGTTCGAGGATCTCTACCTGGTGCGCCAGATCGAGCCAGGTGGTTGGCTCATCGAGCAGCAGCGTGTCGGTGGCCTGCGCTAGTGTCATCGCAATCCACACCCGCTGGCGCTGGCCGCCGGAAAGGGCTTCGACCGGGCGGTGCTGCAACGCCGTGGTCGCGGTTAAGCGCAGCGCCTCATCGACATGATGATCGTCCTCCGTTGACCACTGCCGCAGCCAGTTTTGATAGGGAAAGCGCCCAAGGCTCACCAGCTGGCGCACGGTAATTCCTTCCGGTGCCACCGGCGTTTGCGGCAAAATCGCCAGCTTGCGCGCCACTTTTGCGCTGGCGCTGGCGTGAATATCCATTCCGTCGAGAGTGACCGCGCCGGATTGCGGCGTGATTAGGCGCGCCATCGCTTTTAACAGCGTGCTTTTCCCGCAGCCGTTGCTGCCAATCAGCACCGACACTTTGCCCGTCGGCAGGGTTAAATCGAGCCCGTCGATCACCTGCCGCTGCGCGTAGCTGACGCGCAGTTTTTCCGTTATCAGAGACACATTTTCCCCATTGCTTACGAACGCTGCCTTATCAGCAGCCAAAGAAAGAGCGGCGCACCGGCCAGCGCGACAAAGATCCCGGCGGGCAGATCGGCGGGGCGAAACAGCGTGCGTGCCAGCAGATCGGCCACCACCACCATACTGCCGCCGCTGCACACCGCGACATACGCCTGGCTGAAGATCCCCTGCGCCACCACCAGGCGAGCAAGATGCGGTGCCACCAGCCCGACAAAGGCCATCGCCCCGACCTGCGCCACCGCGCTGCCGGAGAGCGCCACGCAGGCCAGCAACAGCAGGAGGCGAATGGCATTCACCCGCACGCCCAGCCCGGTTGCCAGCGTATCCTCAAGTTGTAGCGCCTTCAGATAGCGCAGCAGAACGATTAACAGCGGAATCGCCCACAGGTAGAAGAGAAGCAAGTGCAGCACCTTCGGCCAGCTGGCGGCATAGACGCTGCCGCTCAGCCACACCCACGCAGAAAAGGTGGTGGTCAGTGGGCTGAAGACGAGGATCAGCGTCACCACCGCCCCCGCCAGCGCCGAGACGCCAACCCCGGTCAAAATCATGCGCAGCGGCGTTAACCCGCGCCGCGCGCTCAACAGAAAGATCAGCCCGACGGCGCAGGCCGCGCCGCCCATCGCCGCATACGGCATGCCCGCGCTGCCGTAGCGCAGGCTAAAAAAGGTGAGCCACACCAGCGCACCAGCACTGGCGCCGGCGGTGACGCCAAGGGTGTCCGGCGAGGCGAGCGGGTTGCGCACCAAGGTTTGCAAAATCAACCCGGCAAGCCCCAGCCCGCCGCCCGCCAGCAGCGCCAGCGCCACGCGCGGCAGACGCAACTCATGCAGAATAAAATGCTCTGCGCTGTTATCTGTCAGCACCAGTAAGCGAAGGGTATTCAGCAGCGGGATCGGCACATCGCCGACGCTCAGTGCAATAAGTACAATCAGCGCGGCGATCAGCGTGCAGCTCATAAGCATCAGCAACTGGCGGCGCGAGTAGAGCCGGGCAAACGCGCCGCAGCGAAAGAGTTGGCTATCCGGCATGCTGCCCCCGGCGCTGCGCCAGCAGAATAAAGAAGGGTGCGCCGAGCAGTGCGGTCATCACGCCGACCGGCACTTCCTGCGGCAGGATCACCACCCGCGCGGCAATATCCGCCGCCAGCAGCAGTAACGCCCCCAGCAGCGCACAGGCGGGAAGCAGGGTGCGCACATCGCTGCCGAAAAGTTGCCGGGCGATGTGCGGCACAATCAGCCCGACAAAACCGATATTGCCCGCCAGCGCCACCGCGCAGCCCGCCAGCCCGACCACCAGCACGCTCGCCAGCAGACGCACGCGGGCAATGTTCTGCCCGAGACCGCGGGCGATCTCTTCACCTGCGTTGAGCACCCCCATCTGCCCGCCGCAGAGCATGGCGACAATCAGCAGCAGCCCACCCGGCAGCAGCATCGGGTAGAGATGCGCGAGATCGTTGCCCGCAAGGCTCCCTGCCAGCCAGAAGAGCATGGTGTCGAGGCTCTCCTGATCCATCACCAGAATCGCCTGGGTAAACGCGTTGCACAGGGCGGTGATCGCCACGCCCGCCAGCACCAGCCGCAGCGGGTTAAGCTGACCGCTGCTTCTCTGGCTGGCAAACCACACCAGCGACCCGGTGAGGCACGCGCCTGTAAAAGCGAGCAGCAGCGTGATCCACGCCTCGCCAATGCTGAACAGCGCGCCCGCCAGCACAATCAACAGCGCCGCACCGGCATTGACGCCAAACAGCCCCGGCGAGGCGAGCGGATTACGTGTTAGTGCCTGCATCAGCGCCCCCGCCACCGCGAGGAAAGCACCGACAGCCGCCGCCAGCAGCGTGCGTGGTAAGCGCGAGCTGTGAATAATCACATCACGCGCGAGGGCGGCATCCGGCTGCCACAGCGCGCGCGCAATCTCGCCCGGCGTATAAATTTGCGTACCAACCATTACGCTGAGTGCCGCCATCACCAGCAGCAACAGAAAGCAGAGCAGAAAGCGCCCCTTCATGCCCCCTCCCCGCGCAGCGCGGCGTCAACATCATCAAGCATGTGATTCGCGCCAAGAATGCCGCCGGACAAACTCCACGGCACGCTGTCCACCGTCCAGAGCCGCTGCGCCTTCACCGCCCGCAGCTGTTGCCAGAGCGGGTGCGCGGTCAGCGCCTGATAGTGGCGCATAATCGCCGCGCTCTCGGTGCGCAGCAAAATGAAGAAGAGATCGGCATCGAGCAGCGGGATATTCTCGAAGCCGGAGAAGCGCAGCGAGGTGCTGCGCGCCTGTTGCGCGGCGCTGTTCCAGCCAAAACCCAGTTCGCTCATCACCGAGCCGGGAAAACTGGCGGCGACATAGCTGCGAATGTGATCGGGGCGCACTTCGATAACCGACACCGTCGGCGGTGCGGCAAAATGCTGCGCAATGCGCCCGCGCAGCGTCACCACCCGGCTCCGCCACTGGTGCAGCAGCGCGCTGGCGCGCTGTTCAAGGCCAAGCCTGTCGCCAACCACGCTGAGCGTTTTTTTAAACTCAAACACATCATCGAGCAGGGCCACCGGGGCGATTTTTGCCATCAGCGGCGCGACATCCTGGTGGCGAAAACGCGAGGCGAAGATGATATCGGGCTTCAGCAGCACCATCTTTTCCAGCTGCGGCTGCGTCTCCAGCCCGAGCTGCGGCACGTTTGAGAAACGCGGGCGCAGGTAGCGATAGACCGGCTTTTCCGCCCACGACTCCACCATGCCGCAGGGCGTCACGCCGAGGGCGGCCAGGCTGTCCGTTGCTCCCTGAAAAAGTGAAATGGCGCGCGGCAAGGCGGGCGGCGCGGCAAACAGGCCGGGGGCGATGCCATAAAGCAGCATCGCTTGCAGGCCGCGCCGCCGGGAAAGTGAGATATTCAGGCTATTCATCCGTTACGTTGCCGCTCCCGTGACGGGAGCGGTGACCATCAGAAGTTGAGGCTGTAACCGAGTGTGGCCGTGCGGCCTCGCCCGGCGAAGTAGCGATCCGGATCGACCGAAGCGCTTTGCGAGTAGTAGGTGACATACTGCTTGTTAAGCAGGTTAGAGATGCCGAGGCTCAGCTGACCGTAAGGCAGCTTATAGCCTACCGCCGCATCGACAATCGCATAGCCGGAGAAGTCCTTCTCCTCGTCGTCGAACTTCTTACTCAGCGCCCAGTTAGCCTGCAAGAAGGTGCTCAGTTCGGTGTTCCAGTTCGCCGACCAGCTGGCGATGATGCGATCCGGGGCGATATTAAGCCCGTCGAGTTTGGCATCGAGGCTGCCGTTATCATCGCTGTCGTAACGGCCGCGCATATGCGACCACGCCAGCGTCAGTTTGTGGTCAGCGTTCGGCGCATAGCCCGCGCTTACTTCAACGCCATCGATCTCGGTCTTCTCACGTCGCGCGACAAAGGCGTCGTTTTGCAACTCGACGCGGCTGCCCAGTTTAGAGGTGGATTTGTAGTAGCTGGCCTCAAAATCGAACGGCGCCTGCTGGACGCGGAAGCCGATTTCGCTGTTTTTGGTAATGATCGGTTGCAGGCTGTTGTAATCACTCAGCTTCACCCCCGGCGTGTCGATGCCGCGCAGCACGCGGCCAACATCCGGCACGGTAAAGCCTTCGCTGTAGCTGGCAAACAGGCTCAGCGGTGTGACTGGCGTCCAGACAACCCCGGCGTTGTAGAGGGTTTCATCAAACGACGGCGTGCCCCCTTCGACCGTGACGCGATCGTTGGCCCACACCGTCTGGTAGCTGTCGATCTTCAGGCGTGCATATTCGTAGCGGATGCCGCCGCTCAGTTTGACCGACTCCACCGGCGCGTACTCCAGTTGCAGGAAAGGCGAGAGATCGGTGTAGTTGATCTCCGGCACATAGGTACGCCCGGTGCTCCACAGATCCTGTTTCGAGTTATCAAACAGCGTGTCGAAGCCCACCGTCGCCTTAATGCGATCGTCCCAGATATCATCTTTCGTCAGGGCGATTTTGCTGCCGTACTTATCGGTGTAAGCGCGGCTCTGATCGTAGAGCGTGCCAATTGGCGCAATCAGCGGGTCCTGGAAGGAGGAGGAGTTGGTCGCACCGAACAGCGCTTCGTAGCGCTGATAGTAGGCCAGCGCGGTCAGCTTCATCCCGGCGAGATTGTAGTTGTCGTAGGTGGTGCCCACGGTCCAGACATCGTTATGCGGCGCGGTGCCTTCCGGCGTGCCTTTGCGTGAGGTGGTCAACCTGCCCGCGTCGCGATCGCCGGTGACGCTGACATAGTTATCTTTATTTTTCAGCCGGTAGCGATTAAGGCTTAACTGCACGCGCTGGTCGTTATCGAGCCAGTAACCCACTTTCGCCAGCAGATCCCACGCGCGGGAGTCCATCAAATCACCCTGGGTGTTATCGACACCAATCGCGTGATTATTCGCATCTTTGAACAACCCCTGATCTTCATAGCTGAGGGCGAAGAGGTAGTCGAGATACTCCTCGCTGCCATTGATGCTGTAGTTGGTTTTGTAGGCCAGCGTGTCGTGATTAAGTTCAGAGGTCGGCGTGGTGGTTTCGATGCTGAAGTGCTGGTTGGCGGTGCCCGGTTTCGCCCGTTTGGTGATGATGTTAATCACCCCGCCGGTCGCGCCCACGCCGTTACTGGTGTTGGCCCCTTTGATCACCTCAATGCGCTCAATCATCGAGGCATCGACGGTGTGCATTTCACGCCCGGTTGGGCGCAGCGGGTTGGATTGCGGAATACCGTCAATCATCACCAGCGGCGTACGCCCGCGCAGCGTCTCGCCGCTGCCGGACATCTTCTGCCGCGACGGCGAAAACGACGGCAGCAGGTTGCTTAAGATCTGCGAAGTATCAGAGGTGAGCTGGCGCTGCTGGGCAATCTCCTTTTCAGTGATCACTTTGATCACCTGCGGGGAGTCATTGCGCGAGCCGTCGGTACGCGTGGCCGTTACAACCACATCTTCTTCACTGCTTGTCGCATCCTGCGCATAAAGCGGCGACGCCATGACCAGAGTAAGCGCGCCATATAAAGGGGAAAATCGCATGCAAACAACCCTCAATGTAATATCTCGCCGCACGGGCGAAGATCATCCGTAACAACATCAAATAAGAACAATAAGAAACAATTTGAGACCGATTATCATTATCAACAACTCAATGTAAAGTGAATATTCCCGTCTCGAAACTTATAACTATGCAGAATGCGTTATGGCGCACAACGCTGCTAACAAACCGCCGTTTCACATTATTTTGTCTACCCTTTATCAGGCACGTTCTGTGGCTTGAGTCGTGGTCACTTCCCGATCCCCCGTTCACTAAGGAAGACCAATGCAAACTACCTCCGGACCATCGCGGGTCGCCATTGCGCTCTATGAACTGTTAAACCCCCTGCCGCTCGGCTTTTTCACCGCCGCGTGGATCTTCGATATTCTCTATCTCAAATCTTTTCAAATTATGTGGACCGACGCGGCAAGCTGGCTTATCGCCATCGGGCTGGTGCTGGCGATTGTGCCGCGGCTAATCAACCTGGTGCAGGTGTGGTTCACCCAACGCCCGCTGGCGACGGCGGCGGTAAAAATCCACTTCTGGCTCTGGCTGCTGGCCATTGTGCTGGCGATTTTTAACGCCTTTGTCCACAGCCGCGACGCCTACGCCGTGGTGCCGCTGGGGGTGATCCTCTCCACCGCCGTGGTGGCGCTGCTGCTGATTGCTAACGTCCAGCTTGCCCTTCGTACCCGCAAAGGAGTGATCGCATGAGAATCCACCGCAAAACACTCCTCGCCTTTACGCTCACCGCCCTGCTGGCCGGCTGCGATCAGGGCGCCAGCCTCGACCCGGCCAAACAAGTGGGGCCAAACCCTGAACTGCCAAAAGCGCAAAACTTCCTGATGCCGCCGATGCAGGTGCCGGAAGGGGTGGCGTGGAAAGAGGGCGAGATGCCAAAAGTGGCGCAGGGGCTGAAGATTGAGAAAGTTGCCGATGGCCTGCAACACCCGCGTCAGGTCTATGTGCTGCCAAATAACGATGTGCTGGTAGCGGAAGCCAACGGCCCGGCGAAGCCAACCACGCGCCCGAAACAGCTGATTATGGGCATCGTGCAGAAAGCCTCCGGCAAAGGCGGTCCTGGCGGCAATCGCATCACCCTGCTGCGCAATGTCGACGGCAAATGGCAGAAGCACACCTTTATTGAAAACCTGCAATCGCCGTTCGGTATCCAGTTGATTGGCAACACCCTGTGGGTGGCGAATGCCGACAGCCTGGTAAAATTCCCCTATCAGGAGGGGCAAACCACCATTACCGCGCCGGGCGAAGTGGTAACGGAACTGCCGGGTGGGCCGATTAACCACCACTGGACCAAATCCCTGCTCGCCAGCCCTGATGGCAGCAAGCTCTATGTCGGCGTTGGCTCCAACAGCAACATCACCGAAAACGGGATCGGCGCGGAATATCGCCGTGCGGCAGTGCTGGAAGTGGATGCCGCGACCGGGGCGAGCCGCATTTTCGCCAGCGGCCTGCGCAACCCGACTGGGTTGCAGTGGGAGCCAGAGAGCGGTGCGTTGTGGGCAATCGTCAACGAACGTGACGAGATTGGCTCCGATCTGGTGCCGGATTACATGACTTCGGTGCAGGATAAAGGCTTCTACGGCTGGCCCTATAGCTACTTCGGTCAGCATGTGGATGAGCGCGTCCAGCCGCCGCGCCCGGATCTGGTGAAGCAGGCGATTAAGCCCGATTACGCGCTCAGCTCCCACGTCGCCCCGCTCGGCCTGCTCTTCTACACCGGCGAGAATATGCCGCAATACCGCGGCGGCGCGTTTGTCAGCGAGCACGGCAGCTGGAACCGCAAGCCACTCAACGGCTACCAGGTGGTGTGGGTGAAGTTTGAAAACGGCAAACCGGTCGGGCAACCGCAGCCGGTGGTGAGCGGTTTTCTTACCGATGATGAGAAGCAGGTCCGCGGTCTGCCGGTCGGCCTGGCGATGGATAAGCAGGGCGGCGTCCTGATTGCCGACGATGCGGGCAACACCATCTGGCGGGTCAGCGCGCGCTAACCTTGTGGCTGCCTGCCGCCTCGCTTATAACATAGCCTCAACATTTTTAAGGAGAGGCAAATGGAGAGCAGGTTGCAGGCAGCAATTGCGCTGCGAAAAGCAGGCGAGCATGAGCAGAGCCGCGAGGCGTTAAAGGCTCTTGCCGATGAACCGGCGCTGCGCGCGCAGGCGTTGCTCAATATCGCCTGGTCGTTTGATAACCAGGGCCATGAGCGGGATGCCGAAGGGTATTACCTCGCGGCGATTGAGGCTGGCCTTAGCGACGAAGATGAGTTTGAGGCGCGCTTTGGCCTCGCCTCAACCTGGCGCTGCCTGGGGAAATACCCGCAGGCGAAAGCGCAGTTTGCGGAGATTATCGCCCGCTGGCCACAGGCAAGCGAAGTACCGCCCTTCTATGCGATCTGCCTGCATAATCTCGGCGAGCACGACGCCGCGCTTGCCGTGCTGATGGGATCCCTTGTGCAAAACCCAGATGCCCGCACGGCACCCTACGCCGATGTGCTGCGCAACTACGCGCAGAACCCGCATCAGCGCTGGTGATCGCGCTGCGGCGACTTACGCTCAGCTTAAACCGTCGATAATCACCTGTTTCATCCCCTGCGAGCAGGGCTCGACCCGCCCGCGCACGCCGTACACCTCCGCCAGCGTGTGTGGGGTGATCACCTCCCCCGGATCGCCGTCGGCTACCAGCTGCCCCTTCTTCAGGATCAGCACATGGTCGCCGTGGCGCAGCGCGATATTGATATCGTGCACCACCACCACGGTGACGATGTTGCGGCGCTGGGTTTCGCGCTTCACCAGATCCATCACGTGAAACTGATAATTAAGATCCAGCGCGCTGAGCGGCTCATCGAGCAGCAGCAAGGTGGGCTGGCGGATCAGCGACTGCGCCAGACCGACCAGCTGTTTCTGCCCGCCGGAGAGCTGATCGAGATAGTGCAGCGCCAGGTGCTCAATGCCCAGCTGGCGCAAGAGTGCCATCACCTGCGCCTGCTGCTCTGCGCTGTGCAGGCCACCGGACGCGCGCTGCGCGACGATAATCGACTCCAGCACATGCAGATGCACGCCCGCCGGCAGCGACTGCGGCAGGTAAACCACCTGCTCGGCGCGTCTGGCGAAGGGCTGCGTCAGCAGATCCTCGCCATCGAGCCGCAGTTCACCCTGGGCTCTGTTCAGCCCGGCCATGGCGCGCAGCAGCGTCGATTTGCCGCTGCCGTTCGGCCCGAGCAGGATCGTCACTTTGCCGCGCGGCAGATGGTCAATCGCCAGATCCTGAATAATCGGCTGTTTGTGATAACCCGCGCTGAAGCCGCGCAGGGATAAACCGGACTGCAGGCTCATACACTCCCCCGGTGGCGCACAATAATGGTGATAAAGAACGGCACGCCGACCAGCGAGGTGACGATGCCGACCGGGATGATGACGCCATCAATCAGGTTTTTAGAGACAATCGACGCCAGTGACAGCACCAGCGCGCCGATCAGCGCACTGCCCGGAAGATAGAAGCGGTGATCCTCGCCAAACAGCATGCGGGCAATGTGCGGTGCTACGAGGCCGATAAAGCCAATCGGCCCGACGAATGCCACCGACAGCGCCGACAAAATACTAATGCGCAGCAGCGTTGTCAGCCGCAGGCGTCGCACGTTGATACCAAAGCTGATGGCGCGATCTTCACCTAAACGCAGGGAAGTGAGCTTCCAGGAGCTGAGCATCGACAGCGGCATAATCACCGCCAGCGCCAGCAGCAGAATGCCGAGCTTCTCCCACGAGGCGCGGGCAATGCTGCCCATCGTCCAGAAGACCAGCCCCTGCAGGGTGTCCTCATTGGCGATAAATTGCAGCATCGACACCAGCGCGTTAAAGGTGAAGACCAGCGCAATACCAAACAGCACCACGCCGGAGGTCGCCACCTGCGTCCAGCGAGTGATGCCATCGAGCAGCAGCGCCGCCAGCAGCGCGAAGATAAAGGCGTTAGCCGAGATAAACCACTGGGCGGGGATGCCGGGAATGCCGATGCCAAGCACGATCGCCAGCGCCGCGCCAAAGGCCGCCGCCGACGAAACACCGAGGGTAAACGGGCTGGCGAGCGGGTTATTGAGGATGGTCTGCATCTCAGCCCCCGCAAGCCCCAGCGTTAAGCCGACGACAATCGCCATCAGCGCATAGGGCATGCGGATATCCCAGACAATCACCCGGATTCCGGCATCGACGCTCTGCGGATGCAGCAGCGTTTGCCCCAGCACATCCAGCGACAGGCCGGAGGGGCCGAGCGTAAAGTCGAGCAGCATTGAGGCGATAATCAACCCCACCAGCAGTGCCAGCAGGCCGACGCGACGACGAATTATCGCGCGGTAGTTATCCATCAACGCGCCCGCGTCAAGAGTGGTACTCATTCTGGTTATTTGCCCTGCTGCCAGCTGTAAACAAAGCCGTCATCCGGCAGTTTGGTGAAGTTTTTGATGATGTGATGATAAGTCGCATCCGGGTTGAGATCGGCAAACGCCTGCGGGTAGATATCCTTCGCCAGATACTCCATGCCCACGATGTTATACGGGTGGTTGTAGAAGTGGTGATAAACACCATACACGTGCTTCTGCGCTACCGCCGGGATCTGGTTGATGCCGGTGCGGCTCAGTAGCACCTGCGCCTGCTTATTCACCTCGTCCGGCGAGGCATTCAGGCCGAGCGGCAGCACCTGGCCGTTGCCACGTTTGGAGCCGGTCATGATGTAGACATCCGGGTTGACGCTGATGAGCTTCTCAAGGGAGATAAAACCGGTGGCGCCCGGCAGCAGCTCGGAGCCGAGGTTGGTTGCGCCGACCGCTTCCACCAGACCGCCCCAGCCGCTGTGGCCGTGGGTAAAGCAGCAGCTGTCGGCTCTGCCCGCCAGCGCTTCGACAAACACTTTTGGCTTCGGCGTAATGGCGGCGGTTTTCTGCGTGATCGCCTGCTGATGCTGGCGATAGTAAGTGGTGTAAGCTTCAGCGTTGCTTTCGCGGTTAAGCACTTTGCCCAGCAGATCGACGCTTGGCGCGGTATCTTTCGCCGGGTTCACATTGTAATCGACAAACACCACCGGGATTTTCAGTGCCGTCAGCTTGTCGAGCACGCCGCTGTCGGTGAGCGACGGTTTCGCGCGCAGCTGGGCAATCATCAGGTCCGGCTGCTTGGCCAGCACGCTTTCGAGATCGACATTCCCTTTATCGCTAAAGCCCATATCGAGAATGTTGGCCGCTTCCGGCCAGCGGGTTTTCAGCATCTTCCAGCTTTCGATATCCTGCTTTTTTGCCAGGTTGTTCCATGCCACCAGCCGCTTAAACGGGTTATCGCGATCGAGCAGCGCGAGGGTCATGATGTCGCGGCCATCCTGCAAAATCACGCGCTGTGGCTCGTGATCCAATGTCACTTTGCGACCGCTAAAATCGGTCACCGTAAGGGGATACTGCGTGGCCTGCGCGAGAACGGGCAGCGTGAGCAGCGCGCCGAGAAGCAGCGTAGTGCGGATTTTTCCATGCATAGAAAAAGGTGTCCTGATGGTAATGAGAATTTTATACTTTTGATAATTATTATCATGTTTAGCTCAACAAAACCTATACGGTTTCAACAAATACACCCCTTTCTTAACATCCTGATTCTCTTTCTCTTTTTCTGACATATTTTCTTACGGGTTTATACGCGGCAATGCTTTACCCTCATGCTTTGCTTTTGCCGGACCCGCTTGCTATGAAATACACCCTCTTCCTGCTGTTGATGTTTATTGCCACCGCCCGCGCCGACGATGCGGTGAGGCTGAACTGCCCGACGCGCGGCGCGTTGACCATCTCCTTTTTTGATTACAGCCTGACGACCATGAAGTGGGGCGACCATTTTCAGATCGCGGCGGGCAAAGAGCGGGCGCATACCAAAGCGGGCGTGCCCTTCTGGAGCACCACCTTTCGCAATGGCGACAGCCTGGCGTTCTTCCCGGATTCGAATCAGTACTATCTCTTTTATGCGGGTGATGAAGACCCGGAGCAGTGCAGCGAAGTGGGCAGCTTTGTTTACCCGGCGATCACCCCACCGCGGTATGAAAAAGGGCACGATGACGCCGCCACGCAGGCGCAGGCCAACAGAAGAGAGAGTGAAGTGGTTTTGCAGCATCCGTTTGCGTGATGCAGCGGTTTGATATTGCCGGATGGCGCTGGCGCTTATCCGGCCTACGGATGCGGGGCCGCTGAAACATCATTGCCGGATGGCGGCTGCGCCTTATCCGGCCTACGGATGCGGGGCCGCTGAAACCCCATTGCCGGATGGCGGCTGCGCCTTATCCGGCCTACGGGTGCGGAGCGGCTGAAACCCCATTGCCGGATGGCGGCTGCGCCTTATCCGGCCTACGGATGCGGGGCCGCTGAAACCCCATTGCCGGATGGCGGCTGCGCCTTATCCGGCCTACG
>NZ_JBNDKZ010000003.1:0-525528 GCF_050435845.1 Kosakonia sp. 1610
AAGGCCGCCCAGAATTTATTGCGGGAAAAAGGACTTACCCCACATCATCTGAGCACAAATACTATAATTCTCGTTCCGGGAGACCTTCATGGCAACGTGCCACATATAGGCTCCGCATCAGATATGAGGAGAACCGGAAGATGCTAAGAAAGTTAGAAAGCTTCGGAGCAGTGCCAGCATCCTTACCGAAGGATGTCTTGAGGCAAAACGTCAATACGCTTGAGAGTATCACTACTAAACTCCCTGACAACTACAGAGATTTTTTGCTGCATTTTGGCGCGTCAATACTGTTCAATGTGACGGTTGTTTTCAGAGCACGACAAGCCTCGCCCTGGGCAGACACCAAAGGCTTTGATTCACTAGAGTCCTTATACGGGCTTTGTAAAGGTAGTAATGAATATACGGTTTTTGAAGCCTTAGATACCTACCGGGAAGATTTGCATGACCAATGGCTTCCTATAGGAGCTTCGGCGGGGGATAACCAGATTTGTATTTGCCTCAAAGGAGCCCTGTTCGGGCAGGTCTGGTACTGGGATCACGAGGCCGATCCTGTCTTCAATTATGCGGAAGTTGTTTCTGGCATGACCAAGGTAGCAAATACTTTTGAAGAATTTATTGGATTGCTTGAATCCCGGGATGAAGAAGTAGATATGTCAGGTGTGGTTAAAGTTGATCTGGATTTTTAAGGTTCACTAAAACGCTTCATGCAGAAAATGAAAGCCTCCTTAAGCAATTCCGCGCGCTGACACCAAGCTATGCAAAACTTCGTGCTGAAATAAAAGTCGTCAGGGAGGAGAACGAAATCAACGGTTACATCAAATCTGCAGTGGCAGCGTGGCTATCTACGACGGGATTATGATGATGACCACCATGACTCCGCTGGGCGTGCTTAGTGGCACTATCATTATAGTTAATGGCGTTAACACCATTTCCTGTGCAGCTGCACGCACCCTACTTGCCCGTTGAACGGGGCCGCAGGGGCGCTTTGAAGCGCACTACCCTTATGACACGCTGGGCAGGCGCATCCGCAAGACTATCACCACCGGTCATGGCATTAGTGAAACGCGTTTTCTCTGGCAGGATACCGTCTGTTGCAGGAGCAACATCAAGGCGGGCAGTGCAGCACCGCGCTGATGCACCAGCCCCTGCGCTATGCCGGGCAGCATGCAGACAGCGAAACCGGGCTGCACTACAACCTGTTCCGCTATTACGACCCACAAACGGGAAGGTTCATTGTTCAGGACCCTATAGGTTAAGTGGTGGGCTGATCTTATATACCTATGCGCCCAATCCTTTAGGTTATATTGATCTGCTAGGATTGACTGAAACATCTCTGGTTAAAGGCGCTCCATTTCCTGATGGAACTAAAGTTTAGAGAATTAGTTTTGATGGCCCTTATAACTTCGATTTTAATCCGCGGGAAATTGATGCCATCAACAAAGGTAAATTAAATCCCCCAGGCATATCTGTTATCAGAGCTGATAGTGCAGATGGGGCTGTGAAAATATGGAATAATACATTTCCAAATCGTCCCGCAGTTAGTGCTGGAGAGGTTCATGCTGAAGAACTCAGGAAAGTTGGTTTTGATGTTATTCATGATCCTTCTTCAAAAGGAGTTTTGGGGCAAAATCATGCAAGGTTAATCCATCCTGACGGATTCGATGGATTTAGTGCTAATAAAGGAAAGCTTTCCAGTAAGTTCAAAATTTGCGAGGTGTAGAATGTTTGATTATGTTATTTCTCATAAGACCAATGAAATATACGCAACAATTAATTACGAAAAACATAGCAACATAGACTATTTCCATGAAGGAACTATATTGGAATTTAAATTCCCTGATGCTTTGTACGCTCTTATTGTGGATTATGATGGAATTATGAGTGCGATGGCTTTATCAATTTTAGATGAAGTAGAAGAGAAAATACAAAATTATGACCTCAGGCTAAAAAATGCAAAGCAAAGGATGTTTTGCATTGTTATAAAAGATAAAAAAGAGATTTCTTTTTTTACAAAATATCCAACGGGTCAAGGGTGGCGGGAACTGTATTAAGTAATTTAATTTATTTGAACCGGGGTTATTAGGTTCCCCCAATTTTAATAATTTACTGTTTTTAATGCTTGCGAAAAGCATAGCAATAGCGTATCAGCAGCCGGACGGCACTATAATCTGTTTCGCTATTAAAACCCACAGGCCGATGATTCATAATTCAGGATCCGATAGGGTTGGCTGGGGGCTGGATCTTTATTAATATGCGATAAACCCGCTAACACGGATCGATCCATCTGGTCTTGTTACTGTTGAACACAAGCCAGATTTTGATTCTGCAAGAAGAGCCGGAGGAGCTAATTGTTGAAACATTCATTATAAAGGCCCCCAACATCCACACCGTTCAAATACGAAAGGAACAGGCCAATGTTGAATGAACAAAACTCAGAGTTAAGAGCAGAAATTGAGGATGCGTTTAGTAAAGCAGGTATTGATGACTATGTTGTGGTCAACGCAACTGCCATAATTGAAAAGATTAAAAAAAATTATGTCTCTAGAAACCCACGAGCCTGGTGGTTATCTCTTGAAAATAAAATTGATACCTTGCATTACGAATATAATGCTGGATGCAAATATATCGCCGAGCTCGTAAAAAATAAATTTTCTCAAGCCCATAACTAGTACGTTTTCTTCTTGGCTGATGAAGATAATGAACAAATGTACTTATACAAGACACCTCTCAGCGCGTTAGTCTTTGTTATAGAGCAATGCCGATATTTCGAATATTATGTGGTTTCTGGAGAACTGGCATGGTTAGTTTGTGAAAACGATCATGGTGAGATTATCGTCTGTTCAGCCAACTGATTAACCAGGTATTTAAAGAGGATCATAAATGTAGAGGTAATAAAATTTAATGTTAGCTTTTCTGGATGGATTAGCGTTTATTGTAAATATTGACATGTTAACTTTAATATGAGGAATACATGACATTAAAATCTTCAGAACGCTGTTCGGGGAGATGTTTTTATGCAACAATAACTCCCTGGCAAAATTAAATCCCTCCTCAAAGCATTCGCAAGCACACTTTATATCTAAACAGTAACAAATCTGGTTAAATGAAACTGAACTTATTAAAATTCTAATCAATTTAACAGGTTAAGTACTTTTCATGTAAGCTCCCGATCTGAATCTTGGAGACGCTGCATCATCATTTTTGTTGCACTTAATTGCTATTCATTATGGCAGCTTTTATGAGGTCCGCCACCAGACTGACGGCTTCGCACGGTTGGCGCAGCAGCCCCTGTGGTATGCCGGCAGCGAAACCGGCTGCATTACAATATGTTCCGCTACTATGACCCGCACAACGGCCGCTTCATCTTCCTGAATCCTATAAGGCTGGCATGGGGTCTTAACTTTTATCAATATGCGCCTAATATGAACAGAGGTGAAAAAATGAATTATATAATTTCAGAAGAAGAGAATACATATAACATGGTTGATTATCTTCACAATATATCAACGGATTTTTCGTTATTCAATGAAGGTATCAGCCTTAGTGGTGTTGATTGCATCTTAAAATATAAAGTCAAGAATAAATTCAGCTTTAATCAAATAAAAAATTGTCATATAATCTCTACAACTGGTCCAGACTTGGTTAGCGCGCAATTGAGGAATGTTCTCGAAAGTGAAATACCAATGGAAGTTGAGTTTTTCGACGCTGAAATAATTTATGGAAACGAGATCATAGATGGTTTTAGTGTGATAAACCCTTTAGCAAAGATAGATTGTTGCGATATGGTTAAAAGCGAATATGAGTTGACTAATTTCGATCCAAATCATCCCACTTATATGTTTCTATATACAGTAATATTGAGCGAAATATCTGGTGGAGCTAATATTGTTAGGTGCAATGAACAGCCGAATTTAATTGTAATTAGTGAGGAAGTGAAATCGGCAATCTTAAATGCTGGCTTGAAGGGTATCAAGTTCTGTCGCGCGATAGATCTGACATATGGTGGCCGGTCTATATGTGAGGCAAGTTAAATACATTGAAGAATAAATTCACTGTAAAAACTAAGATAAGTAAAGTATTAGCATAAATTGCCGGGTAAGGATCAGCCTTGTCCCGGCTCATAACAGTAGAAAATAAGATTCATTTCTTCCTGAATCAAGTCAGTCTGTAGCGCTCTTCTTTACTAGTGGAGATAATGGCAAAAGAAATTAAGACAAGGTTTCTATCATCAAAAAATTGGCGTAACAGGACTCATCCAGCGCGGTAGGACTGATTTTCAGCAAGACGATGAAGTAACCAAAATGGGTTATGGAGGGGAACCATTCCAGGTTGTTCAGTGGATGTTTCAGACAATATAGCAAAAAATATGCATTTTTACCCAAAATTAGATGGAATTGGTGCTTCGGGATAAGCTGAACTGGAACAATTAAATGATCCGAGAGTTAAAGTGACATTGAGTAAACGAGTCCAGACCAAGAGGCGCTAAACAATGTATGAGGTCAAAGTTGAATGGATATCAGCGCAAGATGGAGGAAGGGAAACCCCTCCTCCAGTCGGCGATTATTTTGCTGTGTCGAGATTTCCCGAGGATACAAATTGGCAGAATAATGCCTGGAGCGTTGCTTTCAAATTTCAATCAATAAGAAAGATCAGGGTAACGATGAGTATGTAAGTGAAGGAACTGTTCACTTCCTTATGGAAGATGCTCCACATGAAAGAATGGAAAAGAATAAATATTTTTATATATATGAAGGCCCAAAAAAAGTAGCTAAAGTTTTTTATTGGACCGAGTATCTAGATAAGGAATTTTCAAGTTCTTATCTAGAATGTATTCCCAAAGCGCTTTTAAAAATTAAGCAAATAATTCATGCTGATAAGAAACCCTGCGATATAATGAAGGGCATCTCATATGAGTAACACTTAGGCATGACCAATACACAAGTTGATGCAGGAAAAGGTAAATACTGTGGATGAATTAACTGAAAAAGATGTAAAGCTTAATCAAGGTGAGATTAACGCTTTAAAAAAAGCCATACTTTATTTGAAGTTTGAGTGTGAGGAGACAAGTTCATTAATTTTTTCGGGTAGTGAGTTAATAAACTCAGCCTTTGATAAGCTTTTAATTAATAGTGATTCATATGAACGTGAGATGAAATTTTATTCCAGAGAAAATCCAGATGCTAAGGATTTTATTGAGAAGAAAATTAAACGGCAAGAAGTTTTTAATGAAAGGGACAGCGAAGAAAATTTAATTGATAAAGAATATGTTCGTTGTTGTATGCATCCGTTTAAGTAAGGCGAAGAATAGTGCTTTTTTGAGCTCTTGTTGAACCTGCGATACTGGAGCATCTGTAGCGCTAAAGTGGGCACGGCGATATAAATTACAGCGATGATACTGGAGGCCGCCTGTTGAAGGATTATGAGTCCTGCCAGGGTAATAGCAGTGCGTTTGCCTATGACACCGCCGATAACATTGCCGCCAACGATGACCCGGTCACTGACAACCGTCTGCAGCAGTATCAGGACGCACATTGGGCTACGCCGCCAAAAAGCGGTGTTAGTCAGTACAAACTGGCAATTGGTAGAGCATACATTCATCCAACAAGATTCAGGAGTAATCAAACATGTCCATATTTTTAGAAGAATCTTAAAAAAACCTTAGACCAGAGGACTTAACATAGCTTGAATAGCAATATAATTTTTCTCTGCTTAAGCATTTTGTAAAAAATTACCTGAGCTACAAGGATGGTTATCTTCCTACTTCAGATGAAATAACTCCTTACCTTTTTTAGTGCTTTTATATCTATAAAATATGGGCGAGTCCTGGTTGAGGGAAATTATAAAGATCTCATCGAAGGGTTCCCTGAATTAAAACAATTAGATGATCGTTAGTGATAAAGTATTGAAATGTAATCGTAAATAAGCCCGTGGTTTACTATAAATATTTGTTGTCTAATGGAGATATTCACTTTTATGAGTTCGTACAAGTAAACCGGCAGTATGCAAATGGTGAAGCCAGTCAGCATTATAAGTGATTTGCGCGATCGTCTATTAAGCAGCTTTAATGACTGCATCTGTAAAGAGACGATGATCCCGGAGATCGAAGTCTTAGTCTCAACTTATGCATTTGCAAAATACTAATGGTTGTTATTAATTAAACTCCTGCAGCGACTACCATGTTGCTTCCTTAGGTAGTTCTTCATCTACAATCAGATGCACAAAGTAACTAAATCCAGGAGAAAGCATGCCATTAATCTCGATTAGAGAATTACTCTTAAATCCGCAAACAAATCCGGAAGGCTGGCTTTTCCTGCCGCCAGAGAGCGAAAAATGGTCGTTAGACACGCAAGGCGTTTTCTCTTCTGATAGTAGTGATTACGAACCGGGGTCGGACAACCATCTTCCAGAGCAGATTAAGCAAGAGGGTTGGATTGAATCTCTGGATAATGCCACTATCGAAGATATAGTCTGTAACGCTCAGGAACAACTCGGTACTCCAGGCGAAAACAGCCTTTTTCAGGCATTCAAATTCTATTTCGATAATGATGCTTTTATACAATTCTGAAGGCTTTCAATAGCCTCACCACCTACCTTGAGTACAGGTATGCTTAAACTGCGTGTAGCACCATTGAGGCCTGCTTTCCCTACAAGTGATATCTGTGGCGAGAAAAAGGTGGTTGCAACAGGTAAAGAATTTGTACCCAACCTTAAAAGTGCCTACAAACCCACCGGAGAACTTCTAATGTACCTTTCAGATTCTGAGAAAACACTGACTTCAGATGACATAAGTAAATTTAATGAGCTCTTTAAAAATAAACTTCCGGAATCTTTTAAGAATTTTTATCTTAAAAATAACGGTGGCTATCCTCTGAATTACGAAGATGGAAACATTTTTATGCTGGGTGGGTTTGTACCAATTACCTATGGAGAACTTCCTATCGAAAGGGTGTATTATGACCTTTTCGAGTCATTTGTAGAAATAAAAGATATGTTGCCCTTTGCTTATGACTATGGAGGGAATTCTTTTCTGCTCTCTTTGAGAGAAGATGATTCTTTCGGAGAGGTTTTTGTTTTTTTGATGGATGAAAAGGAAGTTGTATTTATATCTGATTCATTTTCTGATTTTTTAGAGGAGTTGTTTGCTTGAGCTCGGGGTAAAGGAAAAATAGAGTATGGATATCATAGTCGAATTATCCACGTCTGAAGCTTTACAGGGTTTTTATATCAAAAGAATACTTAACAACTAAAAGGAAGGATGATTATAATATCTCATCTACCTTATCATTCGCCCCAAACTTAGAGCATGAATATCCTTCCGGTGGTACTGCTGGATTTGTATCGCAAGAGCCGCGCGAGACTAATAAAGTCGTTATACACTATGGCATTTCAACAAAATCGTTTGTGACCTGATGCCAAACGCTTTGACTAAGGATTGATGCGCTGCGTTTGAAAACGCCACGCTTTGTACATGATGACCGGAGGCTGAGAGAACCAGGCGATTAGCAATCCTATAACCAGCGAAACGCCTCCGGAAATGATGTTGTGCCTTGCAGCAAAGGCGATTAAAGCGATAAAGATCACCGTTGCTCCAAATGTGATACCCACAATAACCCTAAAGCGGTTGCTAAGCTCGATCACAACGCTCTGCAGTGATGATCCGTGTCGATCAATGTTTTTTTTGAAATAGCATAATTCCCTTTCAGTGAAACCTGATTCAATAAGCTCTTTTTCAAACTCAATCATGGGCGCTCCTGCAGCCAAAACATTAATATGTTTTATCTTAACTCAAAGAAAACAACCTGAAAATCCGTACATATCTTAGCCAGCGCATCATAGATATCGCGCCACCGAAGCGATCAAACACAATGTTTCTTCGCTGACAGTATGCTTCAGTTTTCCCATACCGATGCTACGTTAATTAGCGCTTGCTTTCTAAGCAAATTCGCAACCCTAAAGTATAAAAGTCACAAACACGTCTACCGGGTTTTAATCAGATGCGCACTCTTTCCATTCTCTTCTGGTTCGGTGCGCTGCGGTAGGGGTAAGCTTCGGCCAGGCAGTATTTTAAAAAGCATTCGTCTAACAATTATTAATAATAGTTGTGTATCAAAGCTTCTGCGTAATGCATAAGTTGAACACTCTACTGTTTGCAAATCCCAATTTCACGAAAGTATAAAGGCGGGAACTGTACCGCCTTCTAAAAAGTTCATGTTGATCGATTAAAGCTGGAGTTCTTTACGCGGTAGGATATCCTTCTGACATCGTCTCTCATCTGCCATAAGATCGGAGGCATAAACTTCAAGCTGAGCAAATCAAGTCCTGAGGAGAAAGGTATGGTAGAAGAAAAAGAGAAAGCATTACATCTAAGCCAGGGAGAAATAGTGGCTTTAAAAAAAGCAATTATGTACTTGAAGTTTTCATGTGAAGAAACAGAGTCGTTGATGTATGCAGGAAGTCCCCTAATCAACTCTGCTTTTTCTAAAATTATCGAGGTCGATGATCTGGGATGGGCGGCAAAAGAGTTTTATAGTAAACGCCATGAAATAAATGAGGAGTTTATCTCACGCAAATTAACGATGATGGAAAAGGAGAATGGCAGACCACATGATGACGCCATTATGGAACAGTTATTTAGTGAATGCCTTTATCCATTTGCAAAAAGATGAGGGGTATAAAAAGCTGGTATTTACAGGTGCTCATTTTTATATAAAATTGGATATGTAAAGCCCGAAACCAGCTTTTACTACTATCTTTCCCGCGATATTGTCCTGCAGACTGGGCTTGTAGTGTATCGTTCAGGATCCTATTGGTGGAACGGATAGATAAAATTTATACTTACCTTTTAACCTACCGGGGCACAACGACTGTAAGGCTTGAACTGCCAGTTAATTAATATTATATGCGTATGCACAACTATATGATAAATATGTGTAAAATATGGACTCTTAATAGTAATATTGCTGATTCTGAATTTCCTGCGGCTGATAATAAAAGAGGTTGTTGAATTTTATGGAAATCAAAAATATCGAAACCGCTGATTTTCGTGTGCTAAGCACATCTATAATCGCTAATAAGTTTATAATAAAATTCGAATCAATTTATGATATTGTAATAAAGCAACTCATTGAGAACGTTAATCTTGTTATTTATGACTGGTCCAGTTTCGAAGCAAAAATTTATATTGCCAATGCACCAAGGGAGTCATTTGTAGAAGTAAACCTGACCTCCGATAAGATGGAGTTTTTTGATTTTATCCAGGGAATTGAAGCTTATGAAGATTATTTATTACTGCAAGGATTTAGCAGGGAATCTGGTAACTGGTTAGAGTACCGCTTCAAGAGTGGAAAATTTTATTTTCAAACGGCCTGCTGATACCTCTCATTCGTATCATTAGATAAAATGTCAGCCAAACGAAATCAGTAAAAAATTAATATTAATTGCGTAGTTTGAATAAGTTCCTCAATAGTGATTAGTACACTCCTGTACCTGTTAATGATAATCAGCGCCGAGAAAGCATTCCTACGAAAAGGCGCTTTTTGGGAACAGACCGTCAGCATTCTTCAAGAGAACGAAGCCGGGGTTGCTGTTCCGCAAGCATGTTAGCCCAGATGCTACTTTATGCATCTGGCACAGGGGATCTCGGGGCATGAAAGTGGTGGAAGTGAAGCTTTAATCCGTAGAAGTCATATTTGGGGCGACCAGCTCGTCGCGCTGGCCCCGAAGGGGTGAGCCGCTTGCGGCGAATAATCGAACGGAGTTCGATGGAGAGTCCGGTTGCAGGAAAGCAAAAACCCAGCCATAGGCTGGGTTCTCTGAATAAGTGGTGCCGGACTCGGAATCGTAGTTTGTGTTAACAGTATGAAATAAATGTAGAATAATCATAATCACCTTAAGTATACCAACTAATGTACCATCAGTTTATAAGTGTGATTGCAAATAAAGTCAATTATATTCAATTGGTTATGACAACATACCCTGCCAAATCTTACTGAACAATCTTCAAGTCTGGACTGATTGTTCCGATGCTTTTCCCTGCTCCATTCAATAGATTACTGCCATCAAATCCGATATGTTTACTCATAACATATCAAAGCGATAAGTAAAGCCAGAAGGATAGATACCTCATGACCAAAGCGGAGATCGCCAGCGCTGTTAATGAGTGGTTCAACATTGAAAATTACAGCGTGCTTAAGGATTTGACAGTAGAACAACTTTTTCAAGAGATAGAGAACAGGATTGTCGCTTACCGCATGGGGCAAAACAGTGGGGAGTTGCCTCCTGAAAGCCGTCGCAGGCATCAGAACTATTACGAAGAACTGATTGAAGGTAAGGTCGTGTTTGGTGATGTTTTCGGGGGGCCAGAAAAAAGACTGTCTTCCAGCTATGCCATCAAGCCTGTCACACATCAGGAGCTATGGGAGGTGGCGGGTTATGTGGCTGCTTTCGATAAATACGTTAACCCGGAAGGAAAACCCCTACCTCATATGGAAGTCTCGCATTATCTGAAGGAAGCCGGGGTAAACAACGAAGGGTTGATGCTTGTTCAAATTAATCTGGCAGAAACATCACCCGAAGAAATCATCAATCACCTGAAAGTCATGGTTCCTGAGTGGAAACAGCAGCTACAGGCTCCTGAGCCTCCAGCCAGAGATTTTCGCTTTGGGGTCAGCAACCTTAAAAAAATACTCGATTACAACATTATCCCCATCATGGACCTGCTGTACTGGGCGCAGGATGAAGAGGTCAGGATTGGTATGCCACAACTGACCAGCTTTTTATACCCTGATGAGTTTAAAGACGGTATCCGTGATGTTGATAAGGTGAAGTCAACAGATCATCCTCTGGCAGTTAAGTATCTGACAAACCTTGCTCACTATCGCTCTTTTGTCGATTTTACATATAGATACGACGACAGAAGACACTGGAATATTCAGGATCTAATCAGAGCGGAACTTGGTAAGGATGAGCAATCCGATCAGGACTGATCTTCCAAAAGGCGGTGTTTTGCGCAATGTAAATATCGCCTATATTCACTAAGGCTGAACATACCCTATTTTTCCCATTCCAAAAATCTGCGTAAAAAACTTCTTCTCGAACGTCCCTCTTAAATCACAAGAAAAACCCATACAATTATCTCATCGAACAACACAGGAGATAAATATGGTTCAAATCAAAACAGATAAACATCCCAAGCTTATTCGTTTACCTGAGGTAATGAACAGAACTGGATTCGGGAAAACATGGATATATGAGCTTATTAAAGCGGGCTGCTTTCCCTCACAGATAAAAACAGGTGTAAGAGCAATCGCCTTTATTGAAAGTGAGGTGGATGCGTGGATTGAACGAGCTATTCAGGCATCACGAAAACAAGCAGTTTAACAAATATTATCCATATAATGATCTAAGGAGGTTTTATGTAAACATAAGAAAATAAAACTGTTGTAAATAATATCCCTTACCAAAATCATACAGATTTCTGTAGGGGGACGTTCACTTAAAAATAAAGAAGGAAATAAAAATGAGCAAAGCAATAACAGAAGTCCACGAAATCAAAGTTTACAATGAATCTACCAGATTATTCCTTGTGAAGTCATTTTATTGCTATGAGCTTTATATCAGTAATATGCAGGAATACATGGGCGATAGATTTGTTAAAATGGTTGAAGACAGAATATATATGGATGATGTTTTTGACAAGGTAATAGAAAACAGTAAGGAAGGATTTAATAAGTTTCTTAAGGAGTGTAAAAGCTCAGGCTCTCTCAGAGATGTTTTATTCGATGAGGTCAAAGTGAATCTGAGACATATGCACAACGTTATTTTTAACTCAAACTAATGGTCATGTGGTCAATATATGGCCCCGCAAGGGGCTAATAATCAACTCAATAAAGGAACATTTAAATGAATGATAATATTGCAATATCAGTAAGTCTGCTATGTGAGCAAACGCCTGAAATATTCTGCACCATCCAAGCAAGCGTCAGTACGTTCATTGCGCTATGTGGGTATTCAGCAGAGGAAGTAATGGATGATGAAAACCTTACAGACGCACTGAACAGGTATGTTAATAACGAGCTTGTCAGTGAAATGGATTTAAGATACGGATCAGTGAACATTAATCTGGTTTATAAAAAGTAGTTATCTCTTTATCCCTATTCCGGGGCTAAATAAAATAAGTCAAACAAATATGTAAAAATGAGGATTAATTATGTCTAAAGAAACTGTAGTAACAAATAAGTCTACACAGCTGTTCCTTGATCTTGCTATAAGATCATTGGAGGCAAGCTGGAAGCTTTTTCAGGAAGTGAATGGAGATGGAGACGCTAATGACTATCTTGATGATCCTGATTTCATGAGTCCATTTATTATGAACATCATTGACCATATTCAGAATAACTTTGAGAGATTTACAACCCAAGAAGGTGATAGTGGGAGTATTAATGAAGTTAACTTCGAGCAGATTGCTGTTGTGTTGGTGTGCCATTCAGAACGATTCAGGAAATGAGTTCTAAAAGTTGCCCCGCAAGGGGCTAACTAAAAAACAGTAAATAAAAACAGGAGCCAAAAATGATTGATGAATTTCATGTAATGTATATGTATAAAAAAATCCAATCAGAAGCTGCTACTACCGACATCAAAACACTGGAACAGTTTTTGAAGAAGTTCCGCAAAGTTGTTGCGGAGCGTCGGGAAGAATACTATCAGGAGATTGGTGAGAAGAAGGCACAAAAGCTAAGGGCAGAAAGATTACAACGGTTGCTTAAGAAAATGGAGCGTGATCGTGTATCATCACATGAGTTATAAAATAAAACCACCATATTGGTAATATACTGCCAGTATGGTAGTTTTATTCTAGATAGAAAATTTTCGGCGCTTTGTTGCTGATGCATTAAAATCAGAAGATATATCTGAAAGTTGCTCAAGACTTTGCTCAACAGAACGCTGGAACTCAATAGCAGCTTCTGTGCGCTGTTTTATGACCAGAGCGACGAGTTCATCAGGGCTTTTCTCAAGTAATGACTTTCGGTAGATAATGGACTCCTGTACTTTTTCAAGCTTTCTTGACGCAAGGGCTGATGCGTGACTGACAGGGTTGAGTTCTTCAATAAATTTCTCGAGCAACGATTTTTTCTTCCTGTCTAATCTCAGAAGTTCGGTATGCGCCGATTTAAATTTCTTGGCTTCACTCAACGGTGAACCATCGGTTCTTATCCTGCGATATTCCTCCCTGTATTCAGACATCGTTGGATATTTTTTTAATGCTTTGATGGTGTTCAGATACTGAATTAAATCATCGTTGTCTAATTTTACTTTCCTCATATATACCTCGTAAATAAAATAGTGAATATATTTATATTACGAGATATAGTGTAAGTGTCAAATTACAGCATGGCGTTTAAATAATGTCTATGGCTATTCTGCTTGTTCAAATAAGTATTCAGGAGTCTCATCAGGGCGCTGTAGTTTCAAATCCCCATTATTCATAGATGGTTCACTATTGCTGTCCATATCATTACTTTCATCAGTTTCTGATCTGAAAGTATAAACGTTATCAAATCTTTCTTTATCATCAACAACAAATCCCTGTGCTTTTTTGACATTAGGTCGTTGTTTGGCATTTATAGAATGAGCTTGTCCTTTGAGGAATATGTTAGAGTTCATAAATAGATCTCCATCTTTATCAATGATAATCCCTTTCTTTTTGAGTTTTTTAAAGACAAGAGACATGTTTGACTTTTTAATGTCCAAGTCGCGGCATAGTTTTGCCTGTGAGATATGAAAGCAGTTTCCAAACTCCATGATATTTAATATCCTTGCGATAACTTTCAGTTCATTCTTTGAAATATCAAGTTCTGCGAGTTGCTGGAAGTTTTTCGTAAACATATGAACATAATCAACATCTTTCTTTATAGATTTAATATTTTCCTTTCTTGAATAGATGTTGGTCGTATCTTTATGTGTGCTGTGATAATGCTCAAATATTAACACCTTTTGTTCACTGGTGAAATGATGGTCATCAATATACTGTGTTAGCTGGAAGGGTGATAAATCACTGAGGGCGTTAAAATCGATCTGTGTCATTGTATTTTTCCTTTTGTTATTATTTTTATTAATACATAACAGATTAAACACTATCATCAATAACAAAGTCAAAAATAAGTGGAAAAAGTTTTGAAATAATGGAGATCTATCCACAGATCATGGACCATAGAAATGGTCATGGTACACAGACTGGAATAAGTTTATTGAGAGTGGAATGTCCGCCAGTTTTAAATAATAGTTTCAGTATGGAACTATAGTTATAGTTTTTGCTAACAGGGGTTATAGGAAACTATAACCTGAGTTATAGATATCGATAACCTTAGTTATAGGAAGCTATAACCTTTTTTCTGTAATCTATTGTTTTACAATGGAAATAACGGCTGTAATATAATAATAAGTTTAATATAGTAAAAGGGGATGTGTGCCTGTTGAATGGCACCTGTTGTTTTATGGATGGCACTGAAGGTTTTCAATAATGAAAATGAGTGGCATTGGATTTTTCTTAATTGATCTGTTCAGAAACATTTTGCGTTGAATTTTGCGTTGAAGTTTGTTCGTGCCTGATGAAAATGGCACCTGTGGTGTTATCTGCGTGATTTTCCTTACTCTGTTATTACAGCGAAGTGATTGTTTTCTACAATCACGAACCGCTGCTGTTGCTGTGATTGGTTCAATAATTATTCTTTAACGTTATTGACGTCTTCGACGTGATCTTTTTTTGGATAAATCCATCATTAACAGGGATGAACCCTGTTTCAGCAATGTGATTGTTTTGGACAATCACGAAGTGCTGCTGTGGATATTGTTTTTCTGTAAACTTAAGAATAAATGCTATATATCGAAAAAAGGATCCTTTCCATATTGCAATCAAATAATGGAAAATGTGTTAGCCATTAAATCCCGTTGGATATCAGCGTCAGGGCGTAGCCGTGCGGCAGCACATGAGCGTTAGCTCATAGGATAAATATCTTTTCAAAAGAGAGTAATAAACAGGCAGTAAACCTGTTCTGAAGGGTAAGTTAAATTGGATTTTCTTCAAAAGGAAATGGTATTTTTTTATATAAGACAAGGAGAAGCATACAATGAAAACTATAAAAATAATAAACATCTTTAAAGCGAAAGAAAATATTCCCTTTGTGACCTGTTTGATCACAAGCATGGAGGAAAATGAAAAAGGAATAAATCTCACGCTGGAAACAGGAACACCGACTACAAATGGTCAAAATTGGAAGATAAAAGAGTTTGATACTGTTCAAGGAGCTTATAAAGGTAAGGAAACCTCGTGGGTTGTGACAAAGGAGTCGCAAGATACAATATACTCTCACCCAATAGATGCTGACGTAGCAAGGAAACTTTTGAAATGATGAAAAATACAGTATTCTAGGAACCGATTTTGATCTTGATCTTATAAAGATATTTGATGAACTATCGGCTATTGATTTTTCGCAGGGTATAGAATCACAAGTAATGGTCTTAGATGAGGATTTATTACAATTATCATTTAAGTCTGGTGTTATTGTTGATGTTGGTTGGTATCCCGCGTTTGAAACTAATGGTGAATTTATTATTAATCGAATATCTAATGGTTGTTGGGAGGCTCCGGAGTCTAAATATAGTGTGGGATGGGATAAAGAAGAACTAATATCGAAAATTAAAAAAGCAATTGGATGAAATGATAAATCGTTCAGTACATTTATGCCCCTGTTGCCATAAATATGAATTTTCGGAAGTCGGGAGCTATGAAATTTGTCCGGTTTGCTATTGGGAAGATGATCCTGTTCAAGAAGAAGATCCAAGTTATGGTGGTAGGGCTAATGTAATGAGTTTGAACGAAGCCCGTAAAGCCTATGCTGAAAGACGTAAAGTCAAATAACAATTGACGCTGATTTAATTAGGCAGCACAACAAACCATGAGTGCTGCTTCGTTCCTTATCCCTTCGAACATCCAGCCAAAGCCCCCCAACTGTGGCGTTCCATTGCTGACCACCACTATCAATCAATTGATATAAAAGATCGATAATTTATTATTGATAGCTTTTGTCGATTAAAAACGATCTATCGATCGATTATTTAATTGTTTTAATCGATCGATATTATATGTTTGATAGGCTATGACTATTGTTTGATTTTTATCGATCGATTTAAACGATATGACGAACATTAAAAATAATTCAATTCTATCAATTGGTTAAACAGACTGTTTGTGGGTCGGGTGCGATCCGCTTCGGAGTAGGATCTCTTTTCCTTTCAATCCTGCCACGAACAGTCAGTTCATTAACGTTGATGGAATATGAAGATGAAAAAAATCTTACTCATGGCAGGCGCTGCGTTAGTTCTGGCGGGGTGTGGTGAAAAAGGTGACTTTGAGAAAGCGATCAACGCCAAAATTGGTCAATCGAAAACCTGTTTTTCACTCCGAAACAATGACGTCACATTTCCTGTCCAGCTCTCCAAACCGCGATTTGATGAAACAGGGACTGGAACAGGGTCTGTGATCCTCGACGGTCTCGTAGAACAGGGCTTAATGGCCTTTGTCAAAGGCTGGGATAACAACACGCTTGGGATAACAGATGAAGGTAAACAAGCCAAAATCTGGGATGCCAAGGAAGGTGTTTGTATTGGTCGCCGCGTTGTTGATGAAGTGAAGGAATGGACCGAGCCGGGCAACGGTAATCAGAAAGTTGTTCGCGTCACCTATACGTGGAAATTAACTGATGTTCCATCATGGGTGGACAAAAGCACATTCTCTGGCGTGAAAGGGATGAACGGACCTGCTGATGGTGCCATGAATCTTGTTAAAACCAGCAATGGCTGGAAAGCGCTCTAAGGGGGCTATCATGGAAAACAAAACTATCCAGTGTCCGTTTTGCCTGAAAGAAAGTCAGAGAGGCGTCTATGTCTGCACCGGCTGCATGGCGACGGTTCTGTATGGAGCCTACCCCGGCTGGTATGCTTTCGTGGTTATATTATTGACCTTCGGCCTGTCTATACTGATCGGAATGTCTGCAGGAATGGCTGGGGCGACTATTAGCCTACCAATAATTGCGGCTGTTGGATTTATAGCTGGTAAGGCGATATTCTCTGATAATGTTGTGTTCAGGCGAAGGATGTAATAACTATAACTTTTTGTATATCAAAACAAACTACATCTAAACATTAAGGTGTGGTTTGTTTTATTTAATTGTAAGTATTTAAAGTGCAAGTGTTATAGTATTTTTGAATGCCATTCGGGTGTGTTTGCATCAACCACGATTGTTTTAACTCCAAGATAGGAATATGTGGCTTTTGTTTTTTCAATAAATCGACGATCTTTGCTTATGAAATAATCACATGCAGTAGCATATATAGCATGAGTATGGTCATGGAGACTTGACTCGGTCTTTCTCAAAGGTTCAAGTTTATATCCATGCCGCATAAGTTCCCTCATGACAATATCAATCATATTTTCTATAAAACTAAACACGCCTTTCATTTTATAAAAGCATTTTGATGGGTCAGATAATAATTCATTAGCTAAGAAGTTGTAGTATCCGTTAGTAGTCTCTATTTTGTATTGGGCTACTCTCTCGACTAACCGATTTATGTTTTCATCATAAGGGTGTAAAGAAAGTCCATTGCTTATTAGTTCCTGTGAGGCATCAGCTTTTGATTGTAGTGAAATAAAACCGTGAATTAATATGTTTTTATTTTTTGAGAGAGTTAATATATCTATCGGATTCTTTTTGTTTATTGAATCTAAAAGAGTTTCTTTTTCTTTACTGGATGTTAATTTAAATTTATTATGCCCATCATTGAGTACTTCCTTTTGGGATTTTTCTGCGTGTGCGTTTGACGCAATATTATCATAAACACGAGTGAAACAATCCAATGGCCTTTCACGAATTACAATTATCCCTTTTTTTCCAAAAGGAGCTTCAAGAACATTGCTGCCATCATTATAATATGGAAATAGCTCGGTGTTATTTGTCAGTTCACCAATGCCACTCAGGTTTTTCAGGGATTTATCCATATCAACTCTACCAGATTGAATTCCTCTGGCAACTTCTTCTATATGTGCTGGTGAATACACGAAAGTGAATTCTTTATTTTTTAAAATTGATGAAAAATCAGATGTCTCTCTCTCTAAAATATCTAAAAAAATATTATAATCTAAATAGATCTTTTTCAAAGCATTAGTCCATTATGTATTTAAAACGGTTTAATGCTATCCCAAATTTTGTTTTGAGACAAGGGTTTATTTTTGTGAAAGGGAATGTATTTTTTATTTATATTTTGAATGCTTTAGTTTAGGGGAACTGAACGTTGAGTGCTCAGTAAGTTCTTGTGTATATAATTTCACATCGTGGTCGCTTACCGAATGTGTATTTTTCTGACGACTTGGGAAACGGCTGATCTCATCCGGTGTTGGCTTGTAATCATCGTGGTTAAATTTAGCTTGTTTCTCATATTCATTACGTAAAACACGAAGACCTAATACCTCATCAAAGACATAGTTTTCAGCAATACGTTTATCATGTTCTTCACTGATAATATCAACTTTAGTTTTGTTCGTTTTAGCCCATATGAATTTATCTCTGATAAAATCAACTAAAAGGGCAGTGAAGCGTTTAAAAATATTATCCTGACGCGAAATAGGCTGTTTCCTCTTAACTCGTTCAGGGGCGCTTCTGAATGCCCTGTTTGGATTTTGCGAGGAGGATTTTTTCAGAATAGTATTTGTTCCAGTATCAGAAATACTGACCGAGGGTTTTTTACCAGCAACAACCTTACTGACTTTGGACTTATCACGATAGGATTTAACGCCACGCATACGAGTATGAGGTGCTGGTGCTACCAATACAGGTCTTTGTGTTTCATGAGTAGAAGAGCCGGAACGCGTTTCTGGTAATACGATCTCTTCTGGTTCAGCAAGAGCAGCTACAGTGAAGCTTCTGGCATCAACGACGATTTCAAGATCAAGTTCACTGAAGGTCTTGTAGACTTCAACGGCTTCTTGCTTGGCAGCATCACGAACAGCTTGTTCTGCGGTTCTTTGCTCTTGAGCAAATTTAGTTCGCCATTTACCACTATGAATACGCTTCATGGCAGGGCGGTTTGTTTCAGCGGCTTTAGCTAGCCATAGCGCTTGTTCTTCATTGTCCAGAGCAACCGCTGCTTTCTCTAATGCTTCCTCATGCTGGGCTTGGAGAGAGCGATGGTCAATACGTTCTGACGAGCCAGCGGCAGCGAGGTAGCTGTTAGCCATAGCTGACCATGATTCACGCCATAAAACAGACATTTTTCTGTCGTTCCAGCTTCTTTCCTTTTTACCAAAACCTTCTGGTCCTATAGTTTTTAATGTCAACATAACGTGAGCATGTGGGTTGTCGCTATCAAGATCATGAAAAGCGATGTCGGCAATCATGCCTTTATCAACGAAATTTTTCTGGCAATACTCAAGGACAAGTTTTTTCTTATCATCATTGGTTAGCTCAGAGGGGATCGCAACATCGAAATAACGAGCTGTTTGACCATTTTGCTGACGCTCGACCCGTTCAACTTCATTCCACAATGCTGTAGAATCTTTAACAATATGTTCTGGAGCATTAACAGGTGCTAATATGAAATGCCCGTACAAATCAGTACGGCGACTATAATCATAGGTATCACCTGTTCTTTCATCTGTTATACGTGTACGAGCATGATAGGCAGCTTTCGCAACGGAAGATCTACCTTCAGAACGTTTCACAATTTTAAAATCAAGATGAAAAATAGCCATATAATAAAAACAACCTCAAAATAAATTTAACTATCAAACCAAAATATAAATCTCCAATACGACTCAGTTGGTTTTAGTTTTTCGTAAGAAAAACTCTGGTGTTGACGTTGACCTTGTTTCCGAAGGAAACGGTGTTAGCCTGCGGCAGGCAACCGTCGGTAGACCCCACACGCTCACGAAGTGAGTGTATAGGTGGGCATTGCTTTATTTTTATATCTCCTAAAGGAGCTAAAAATAACGACAATGTTTTAAGTTTTTCTATAGTTAAATAATAACTCTAGTTTTACAGACTGTGAAATTAAAAAGGTAGGAATCGGATAAACGGTTGAGGTAGGATAATAATATTGGATTCTGGTGTTTAGAAAACGCCCGTAAGGGCAAAAGTAGTTAAATTAGTCTCCCGCCGTAAGGCGGGAAAGCAGAATTTAAGATAAATAGTGAAAATTATAAATACTTTTATGTGTTGCACAATTCACAGGTTAAGACCAGAAATCAGAGTCAAAAAGCAAGAGGTGAAATTGTTTTCATTGATTCAATAAAATAAGTAACGCGGAGAGTATCAGGTAATTAATGTTAGTGCCTGCATTCGTATGTGTTGCATGTTTTTATTTTGAGATTACTGATATCATATTTTTAAAAACAAAACATGATTTTTCGGGATAAATCCTATCATTAACAGGGATGAACCCTGTTCCAGCAATGTGATTGTTTTGAACAATCATCTCGCGCTGCTTTATTTAATCTGGAATAAAAAGTATTCAACCTTCTGCCTACGGTTTGACCTTTTCCTTTTTTAATTGTATTCCATGTTTTTGACAACTAAAAGGAAAAGTAATTATGAATACGGATGATAAAGGTAGAAAGCCGAGATCAGAAAAAACCATTAAGCAAAAAATAGCATCAGCTCAAATGCGTCTGAATCGCCTTAAGAGTAAAGAAAAATCTCTATCCAAGAGCGCAGAGACACGCTTAAAGATCATTTTGGGTGCAGAAGTAGCTAAAGCTTTTGGCTGTAAAGTAGAAGAAGTGGATAAAGAATTAATATTAGGACTGATATTACATTCATCGAATATTAGCATTGAAGATAAAGCAAGATTAAAATTACGAGGAAAAAGGTTTCTTGAGGATATGGTTGGGAGGCAGAAGTGAAGTGTCTATAGCCGTGAGAAACTTTTATATAATTTGATGCTTTAGCTTGACATGTATAATCTTATGATTTATTTAAATGGTAGGTGTTTTATCCTATGTTGATGTTCCGAGCGCCCTAATAAGCTGTGAGCCGATCGATCCAGAGTGAATAGGATAGAAATAAAAATGCTATTATCTATCTCTGGCTCTTTTATAGGAAACAGCAACGGGGAAAGGAGTGTCAGCTAATAGCAGCCTTTTAAAATGCTCTCTGGTTGTTATATACCTTGTCCTCATATTCATAAATATAACATAAGATATAAAAGAGATAAGGCATCAGGAATTTGTTTTGATCCTCCAGACTTTTATGGAGCATTAAATTTATTTGTGATTGGTGGCTATGGATAATATTTTTCAAATACAGGAAATATATTTGACAATCGATATTTAATATTGTATTTAATAAGTGTTCCTTGAGAACATTCACTTAAACGAAGTGTCTGATTGCCCCACATATGGGGAGGTGTTTACAGTCCAATGGGCTGATTGATTTGCCCCAAGTGTGGGGATATGTATTCTCTCCAATGGAGAGTTCCCTTCAAGGGAAAACGAAAGGGCCGTAAGGCCCTTTTCCATTTAAAAAATGTTATCATCCAACTTGTTTAATCAGTTCGACTATTTTGTCTGCAGAAAATTGTGTTCTAAACTCGACTTTGACAGATTTACTTATTTGACTGAATAGTGCTTGTGCATGTTTTATCTTACGTTCTTCTTCAAGTCTTAAACTATCCTTCCCATCTACATTTTTTGTTTCGATAATAAAGTTTAAGTAATCACCGCTTGTTGTTTTGACGACATAAGCAAAGTCTGGGGAATACGTGTATCCACCTGCTACCGGAATTTTAATAGAGTTCTTCGGTATCTTTGTAAAAACAGCTACAGACTGGATCTCTCCATCTGTTATGTTGAGCCTTTCAAGCTCTGAGTCATAAAAGACTTCTTCAAAAAGATAAGAATCCAACGGTGGTTTTGTGTTGTCATTCAATATACCAAGATCACTTGATAATACCTCACTCACAGGCTCACCGTCTGCATTAGTGAACTTTGTAGGATGAATTGAACCTGAAATCACATTATATCCAAGGCTGAATTTGTTAAATGAATTGTTCAACAAATACTTGCTAAAACCAGATTTAATCTTTCTGATTGTTTGAATGTTCAGGTATTCAGTGATATTGATAGTGTCTTTTATATCACAAAAAACCTTATGTAAAGTGTCGTGTTTAGCAAAAATAGTTTGTGACAAGTTATCAAGAAATTCCCGATAGCTCATTGTGTTTAGTTTGGCAAAGTTATCATCATCACTGACGATACTTTTCGACATTGCCGTATCATTATGAATATAAATTCTATCAATGCGAGTATGAACGCCTGATTTAGTGAATCTTTCTGTTTCTTCGAGCATAAATGACTTGAAAATGGATAAGAATTCATTTTCGCTATTTATTTTATACTCAATCACTGCTTTTTGATTTATCAAATCCCATAGTTCTTTCAGTTCACTGAACTTACCAACACGCATTTTAGTACGTCTTTTTCCATCAGTGGCTTTTTTAATTTTGCTTGGTTTCACTCCTGTAGGGAATGCTGTCGGATATTTGGCTTTTAAGCGGCTATAGGCATCTGAATCTTTGAAGTTGTCATTATCATCAATGATCCCATCATCAAAAATTTCATTCATGAGTGTTCTGGATGAAAGCTCAGGATACTGAGATAGTATTTTATCCTTAAGTTCTTGAGTAAACTTACTTGGCACAGTTTCTTTGAAAGAGCTATCGTTGACCTCTTTGACAAGAGAATCGACAAAATCTTTTTCTGTAAAATCAACATAATAGTTGAGAGTAAAATTGCGGTCCTTCACACGGCACATGTATTCATTCACTGGAAGACGTAAACCACGCCCTACCTCTTGAAGTTTAGATGTGGTGCTACCGCTCGAACGGAGCTTACAAATCTGAAAGACATTTGGGTTATCCCATCCCTCACGCAATGTCCATTTAGAGAAAATGAAACGGCGAGGATTTTCTAAAGACAATAGCAGCTCTTTATCATGAAGGATTTCGTTGATTTCCTGCTCAATTTTATCATCTTTATCACTATTATCTTTTGAAAAATAACCACCATGAACAGAAGATATATCCTTAACAGTTTTTTCAAGGAAGTTTCTATAAAACTCATCTTTCTCTGTTTTTAACAGTTCATTAGCTTCTGCCAAAACGTATTCTTCGAATTTAGTTTTCAGGCTTCCGGCAATATCATTACCATCACGATAGCCTTCAATGTCATCAATGAAGAAAAGAGTAAGAGGCTTTATGCGTGGCCTTTGTGTCAGATACTCTTTTTCTAACTTAAAGTGTTCTTTGACAGCTTTACGCATCATGTTATCAGCAAGTGTCTGATCATAAGAATAGGGGTTTATCGAGCTACCAATTTTTAGCTCAATACCATTACTCAACACTGCTGTATTCTTATTTAAAGCGTCAAGAGTTAAATCATGGATCGCACTATGCGTCTTAGATAGTGATTCACCTTTGGCTAACTTAAATGTTTTTTTATTACTATTTTCGTTCAGTTCAAATGTAGCTTCTTTTCCGTCAGACTTGACGAACTTGAGGTTGGCATTACCATCACCAACAATATCCTCAATGTATGCATCAATACCTTTAACAAGATCTTCATTGAATGCATCTACGGCTGTAAGACGATAAACTAAGTTTTTATAGCCTTCACTAAAGGTTGCGCCATAGCGGATGATATATTGAGCATTAAATTTTTCAATATTTTCCCATGTCTTTTTACCAGTAGGAAATTTATGAGGCTCATCAATGATAATGAATGGTTTTATCGCACTAAGTGCAGAAAATGGGGTATCAAACTGATTATCAAGCAAGCCAACATCATAAGTGTCAGTCAAAGACTTAGAGTTAATCATCCCTGAGTTGATCACAAGAACGTGTATATATTTCTTATTGAAATTACTTGCTTCAACAAAATCATGGATAGCTTGAGGCATATACGATTTTGTATTTTTACCCGAACTTTTCTGGCTTTCAACAACGTAAGTTTTTAGTTCACGCTCGTAATCGTCTCTAAAGTGTTCTTTTAAAGCATCGCTTTTTAAAAAGTTAACTGTTCCTGCTTTGATAGATAGGGTAGGAACAATGATGATAAACTTGTTAATACCAAATGATTTGTTCAGGTCAAAAATTGTTTTGGTGTAAGTATAAGTTTTACCTGTACCTGTCTCCATAGAAACATCAATTACGTTGCTTTTAGCATCGTAATTATCTTTTGAGTGCTCAATACCATTGAACTTCTGAACATTTTTTATGTTGTTGTAGTATAGCTGTTCAGTAAGTCGCAATTCAGGATTAGCTAACAGGCGGATAGCAACATTATCCGTCTGATGAGGTGTTGCGGAAACAAAAACATTCATCACCGCGTCAACACCTGCCTTTTGATGGGGTAAGTTCTTTTCGAATGTGAACCCTTTTGACATAATTAATTCCTCACCACCAAATCTAAATCAATCGCTTTTTTATTAGCATAACTTTTTAAAGCTTCATTGAGTTCCATCTGTTTTGCGCTTTCAAAGTTGCTGCCATAAATCACAACTTTGTTAGGGGCAAAGTCTTTGTTTGAATCCAGTTTTAGAAGTAATGCTTTCAGTGGCTTACTGGTAAAGTTAGGCGCAATCAGATACAAACGACCATCGCATAAGTGTGCTTTGTAGCCATCAAGATCAACATCTTCAATTGGTGTTGTTAACAAACTACCATCATACACACACCATGTAGTTAATAAGGTGTCATACTGTTCAGGAGTCAATACAACATCATCGAAGAAACTAAGGTTAGAAAGTGTTAGCTCTGATTCATTTTTCGCACGGAAATCATTTACTGTTTCAAAGATTTTGAAACCAATATCTCTATTATAATCTGGATTTGCTTTTTTTATCTTTTCTCCGGCCTTGATGATTCTATCTTTTGTAATATCAAAGATTGTTTTATATCCTTTATCGTACGCAAAATCATCATTTTTCAGTTTTTCATCAATTTGCACCAATATAAACTTTCTATCGGCATTGTCATTTTTGTTCAATTCTAAGATTGCATGAGCTGTTGAACCTGAACCACCAAAAAAATCAAGAACATAATCGCCATCAGAAACAACTATGTTAATCAAATCAGATAGTAACTTTAAAGGTTTTGGATTATCGAATGGATGAAAATCAAACAAATCTAACAAATCACTACTTCCATCGCTAGTTGTACCTGATTTATCAAGTAAAGTTTCATTAATGAGAATTGATCTTGGTTTTTTCCCTTTTGGTAATCGTTGTTTAAATTGTACGGACCAACCTCCATCTTCCTTTTGGATTAATCTGACGTCTCCTTTTTCTAAATCACTTTCAAATCTATTTCTTGAGCGAAGCCAGCTAATCTTATTACCGTTATCATCATATTCAAGCACTGTACCATCAGGGCAAGTTATTGGATAATATTGTTTCCCTGATTTTCTTTTAAACGTGTCCCAATAATATTTTGATTCATTATCTTCTTGATTGTATCTTGACAAATACTCTGGCTTGTACGTTTCAAACAAGCGCTCAAGACTACTTTTATTTTTTGAGTACATTAAAATATACTCATGTTCAATTGCTACATGAACAGAATCATTTCCGCCACCTTTTTTATTCTTCCACACAAAGTCAGTGATAAAATTATGCTCACCAAAAACTTCATCGCACAATATTTTTAATTGGGAATGTTCGTTTTCATCAATCGAAATGCATATAACGCCTTCATCACACATTAATTCTTTAGCTACATATAAACGTGGATAAATAAACGTCAGCCATGCACTATGGCTGCTTGAGCCTTTTGTAGTAAATTCAAGAATGCGTGTAGCTTCATCAAGACCAATACCAGCCAGCTCAGAAAGCTGTTCAGGCGTAAACTTGCGATCATCCTTATAGGTGAACCCATCAGAACCCGTGTTATATGGCGGGTCAATATAAATCATTTTAACCTCCTCCGTATAAGCATTAATCATATGCTTTAATACTTCGAGATTGTCACCTTTGATTAACAGATTTTGGCTATTTTTGTTCTCATCTCGTTGGTTATGGTCTTTATCTTCTGTCAGCAAAGTCTTCGGTGGTAGGTTAGCCAACAGCCGGGCATAGGACTTACCCAGCCAGTTTAAGCTGTATGATTCTTTAGAGAGTTCAACATCTGATGATTTAACGATCTCAAGCAGCTTTTCTTGAATAAACGCTCCGTTTTTATCAAAACACTGCGGAAAGTTAGCCTTCAAAACAGCAATCTGCTTACTGTTAGCAGTTTCAACTTCTGAAAAAATCGTTTCTTTTTGCATATCCATTTTAAACCTGATTATTTATTGTTCGATTTAGTGGTGTTTTTGATTGAAACTTCACTTAAGCCTATGCGTAGTAGTTCTGCAGCTGCACCATCTATACTTTTGAAAACTCGTGCTTCGTAAGGCTGTCTGGAGCTACTTAAGACTAATGGCTTACCTTCCCACTCTGAACTATCAAAAATCACGGTATACTCCCCTTTAGAGCCTTCTATTGTTGCTCTATCAAGTAGACCTGATTTGACTCTTTCCTTAGCCATCGAGCTAAGGATAAAATTTCCACCATTAAGACCTGATATCATGGTTATTCCTCGGTATTTAATACTGCTACGATATCAAATATTGCTGAAAAATCATAATAGAATGATGTAGTAGCCATCAACCAATGATGGCCATTCAAACACATTCAAAACAAAGAGTTACATGCAGTTATGTGATAGGTTATCAAGCAGTTAGCAGTAATTTTCTAACTCAAAGTGTTCACCTGTGGGCAAACTCAAACGGCCTGACCGCTCTTTCTCGATTGGCATCAAGATAATCAGCCCACCACTGTAGCATTAGCCTCCGCTCATCGAGATGTTCAGCAAGATGGATGTAAGCGGCGCGAACATGGTTACGCTCCTGATGGCTCATCTGACGTTCTACAGCATCTTTTGACCATAAGCCGGATTCGATTAAGGCACTACAGGCCATAGAGCGGAAACCATGTCCACAAACTTCTGTTTTGGTGTCATAGCCCATTTTACGAAGCGCGTTGTTGATAGTGTTTTCACTCATGGGTTTATAAGCATAGTGATCACCAATGAAGATGATTTCCTGATCTCCACTGAGCTTCTGAATTTCTCTCAAGGTGGCTAAAGCCTGCTTGCTTAATGGAACAAGGTGAGGGGTTTTCATCTTTGAGCCACGGCTGGAGTGTTTCACCCCTTGAAGTTCGTCACGTTCTGCAGGTATCGTCCAGAGCGCATTCTTGAAATCAATTTCAGACCAACGGGCAAAACGCATCTCACTTGAACGAACAAAAGTCAGTAAAGTGAGTCGAACAGCAAGGCGGGTTAGCTGTCTTCCTCTATAGCTCTCAATACGGCTGAGAAGCTCTGTAATGCGTTCAAATGGAAGAGCCGGGCGATGGACTCGTTTTGCTGTTGCAATGGCACCTGCTAAGTCCTGTGCAGGATTACTATCAATAATACTGTTATGGACAGCATATCGCATGATAGCGGTGATACGTTGCTGGAGACGAGCAGCAATCTCAAGATGCCCGGACTTTTCAGCCGCCTTAATTGGTTGGAGTAGGTCACGGGTTTTGAGGTCGGTAATGTTTCGTTTACCAATAACAGGGAACACATGGTTGGTAAGGCTGTTCAGCACTCTCTCTGCGTGAGTTTCTGACCAGTTGATGTTGCTTGCATGCCAGTCTCTGGCAACGGACTCAAAAGCAAGAGCGTCGCTTTGCTCTACCTTTTCAGATTTTTTCTTTTCAGAGGGGTCAATACCAGCAGCAATTAATCTTCTGGCATCATCTCTACGGTTACGGGCATCAGCAAGAGATACAGCAGGGTAGACCCCAAGAGCCAGTAGCTTTTGTTTTCCTGCAAAGCGGTATTGTAGACGCCAGTATTTGGAGCCATTGGGATGAATAAGAAGATGCATGCCGTTGCCGTCAGTGAGCTTTACTGGCTTGTCAGCGGGCTTGGCATTTCTTACTTTGACATCAGTGAGAGCCATCGTTTACCCCTCCCTGTGATGGTACAAAACGTATCGAACTAACAATACCAACAGATATACCATCAAGGCAATGTGGATGTTGATGAATGTTAGTGAACGTCAGTGAGGGGGATAAAGTAGATAGTTTGTTGACTTTAAAACAAAAAACGGACGTCAGTGGACGTCCGTGTATGAATAAGTGGTGCCCGGACTCGGAATCGAACCAAGGACACGGGGATTTTCAATCCCCTGCTCTACCGACTGAGCTATCCGGGCAACGGGCGGCATTAAACCGTAATCGCCCGTGGGCGTCAACCAAATTTCTCGAAATCCCTTTCAGTTGCTCAACTTTGCGGCAAAACGCGCAAAACCGCGCCGAAAATCGGCGGCTGCACAAATCTTCCAGACTTTTACATATCGTTGATGAATGCTATTTTTCGATAGTATACGGAGGCGAAATGTCTAAAGACTGGCTTGAGCTGCGACAGCATGCGGATACGGGGATTGAGACCATCCGCGCCCATTTTGAAGGGCATGCGTTTGATCCGCACTGGCATGACAGCTATCTGGTGGGCATCACCCTGTCTGGCACCCAGCAGTTTCACTGCCGCCGCGAGCGCCACCATAGCCGACCGGGGGACGCTTTTTTACTCGAGCCGGGCGAGATCCACGATGGTGATGCGCCGGTAGAGGGCGGATTCACCTATCTCACTTTTTACCTCGACGATCGCTGGCTCAACACCACGCTGCGTGGCTTGTATGACGCGGTGCCTTCCAGCTATGCGCTGCACTTTTCCCATACCATCGCCCGTGAACCGCGGCTGATTCGCACCATTGCGCAAACCTTCTCCGCGCTGCACAGCGACGAGATGCGCATTGTCCAGCAGGGGACGATGGATGCGCTGCTTGGCGAGCTGACGCACCACTGCCAGTGGCGCAAACGCATCCCGACGCAGATCCAGAGCGTGGCGATTGCCCACCGCGCGCGGGATTATCTTCACGCGCATATCGGTGACAATATTGGTTTAACGGACCTGGCGCGCGAAACCGGCACCGATCGCTTTACGTTGACGCGCTGTTTTAAGCGCGAGTTCGGTTTAAGCCCGCACGCCTGGCTTGTTCAATTGCGCCTTACCACCGCGCGGGCGCAGCTGGCGCGAGGCGATCAGCCCGCCGATGTTGCTGCTGCCGTGGGATTTGCCGATCAGAGCCACCTCGGGCGCTGGTTCCAGCGCGCTTATCGTATCTCTCCTGCGCACTACCGCAGGCTCTGCACAAACCTTCCAGACGACGGCCCGAAATAACGCGACATTGACAGGCTCATATCCAAAGGAGCCTGACAATGACCCTGCTGTATACCCTCCTGCCGTACTTACTCTTTGCCTTTGTCGCGTCGATCACTCCCGGCCCGACCAATATCCTGATCCTCACCAGCAGCCAGCGCTTCGGCGTCAAAGCCACGCTGCCCGCGGTGATAAGCGGCTGTGCCGCCGCCAGCGCGATTGTGTTTTTCTCCGGCGCGGGCGCAGGGGAGGTATTGCAGGATCACGTAATGGTGAGAACGGTGATGAGTTGGGCAGGCGTGGTGTGGTTAAGCTGGATGAGCTGGCAGCTGTTCCGTGCACCAGCCACCGATCTGCACGGCGAGGCGCAGCAGCCGTTCACTGCGCGCGCGGCGGCGATACTGCAACTTATTAACCCGAAAACCTGGATGATGGCGTTAGCGGTAGTGAGCCTGTTTGCCCCACACAGCGGTCATCCGCTGCGCGAGGTCTCGGTGATGGCGCTGCTCTTTTTCATTATCTCGGTGATGAGCCTGTTCGGCTGGGCGCTTTTGGGCAAAGCCGTGAACCGACTCTTTCGCACCCCGGCCTCGCTCGTCACCTTCCAGCGCGTGATGGCGCTGGGTCTGTTTATCTCCGCGTGGGCGGGGCTGCTGAGCGCTTAGGTCAGCGCGCCACCCTTGCGGCAGCGGGCAAAGCGCAGAATATCCTCTGCCAGCCGCTGGGCGGTGTCGACATCTGCCTGGCTGCGGTTGACCAGCATACGGCTGAGACACCCTTCCAGGATCAGCTCCATCTGCTTCGCCACCATCGCCGCATCGTCCACCTCCAGCTCGTTCAGCAGCTTGTGAGAGAAGTTGTACGCTTCAAGCTTCTGCTGATCCGCCAGCTGATGAATCGGGTGATCCGGCGCGGGGAAGAAGGTGCAGGCGGCGATAAACAGGCAGCCCGGATAGCGGTTGTTGCTCACGCACTCGGTCAGCGCGGCGTAACGCGCCAGCAGTTTTTGTTCATGGTTGAGGCTCTCATCCAGCAGCAGCTGGCGGCGCCAGGTATCGATCTGCTGGCTTAAATAGCGCAGCGCATCATAGAGCAGCGCCTCTTTATCGGGCCAGAAACGGCGGAACTCCTCCAGCGGATAGTCGACGCGCTCGGCAACCATTTCAAGAGTGGTGTCCGCAATGCCTCTTAATTCAAGCAGTTGCAATGTCTGGCTTAAAACGTCTTCGCGTTGCACAGTGGTCTCCTCCGTTACTGCGTCAAACTACCCCACCAAGTGTTGTTTACGGGGCGTGATTGCGCAAATGGTCGGCAAAGGCGTCGGCAGGCATAAACCCGGTCACCCGGGCCGCTTGCTGCTCTCGCCCTTGCGCGTCAAAAAAGAGCAGGGTAGGTAACCCCAGCACATTCAGATGGCGCAGAAGCGCGGCATCCTGTGCGTCATTAGCCGTCACGTTGGCCTGTAATAACAGCGTGTTTTTCAGCGCCGCCTGTACCTTTGGGTCGCTGAAGGTGTACTTCTCAAACTCTTTACAGGCCACGCACCAGTCAGCATAGAGATCCAACATGACAGGCCGATCGTTGGCCTGCGCCAGCGCCCGGTTGAGATCGTCGACGGTTTTCACTGAGGTGAAGGCCAGCGGCGCATGGGCCTGGGCCGCGGGCGCGCCGAAGGCCCAGTCCTGCAATGGACGGGCGCACACCAGCGCCGCGCCGAGCAGGGCGATTTGCAGCACCCGCATGATGGGGCGCGTGGCGTTGAGGCTGGTGATAAAGGCCCAGCCGAAGAAGGCGACGCCGAGCAATGACCAGAGCCGCAGCCCCCAGGCTTCACCCAGCACGCGCTCCAGTAAAAAGACCGGCAGGGCGAGGATCACAAAGCCAAAGGCGGTTTTGACCTGCTCCATCCACGGCCCGCTTTTCGGCAGCAGGCGGTTGCCGAACACCGTCACGAGGATCAGCGGCAGGCCCATGCCGAGGGCGTAAAGGTAGAGCGTGCCGCCGCCGAGCCACAGATTCCCGCTCTGGGCGATATAGAGCAGGATGGCGCTGAGCGGCGCGGTGGTGCAGGGCGAGCAGATAAGCCCGGCAATCGCCCCCATGGCAAACACGCCGCCGACGGAGCCGCCCTGCTGGCGGTTGCTCCACAGCGTTAAGCGGGTTTGCAGCGCGGAGGGGAGTTGCAGGTTAAAGAGGCCGAACATCGACAGCGCCAGCAGGCTAAACAGCAGCGACAAGCCGATAAGCACGTAGGGGTGTTGCAGCGCGGCCTGGAACGACAGCCCGGCGGCGGCCACCACCAGCCCCAGCGCGGTGTAGGTGAGCGCCATCCCCTGCACGTAGATAAAGGCCAGCAGCAGCGCGCGCGGCGTGGCAAGGCGCTGTTTGCCACCGAGCACAATGCCGGAGATCAGCGGGTACATCGGCAATACGCAGGGGGTGAAAGCGATACCAATGCCGATCAGCAGCGCCCAGAGGGCGGAGAAGGGCAGCGGGCGCTCGGGCGCGGTCTCAGTCGTTGGTGCGGCTTTGGGTTCAACAACCGGCGCGGCAGCGACCTCCATCAGCGGCACCACTTTGGTCTCCGGCGGGTAGCAGAAACCGGCATCGGCACAGCCTTGATAAGTGACGGTGAGCGTCGCGCCTTTCCCCGCCTGCGCGATGTGTAGCGGCAGGTTCAGCTTCTGGCGGTAGATCTCGGTTTTGCCGTAGAACTCATCTTCATGCATCTCGCCTTTGGGCAGTTCGAGCGCGCCGATCTGCGCCTGCGCTGGCGTGACGCGGATCTGCTGGCGGTAGAGGTAGTAACCCTCTTTCACCTGCCAGTTGAGCGTCAGGTCATGTTGATGCTGTTGAAAATCAAAAGTGAATGCCTGGTCGGCAGGCACAAAGTCAGAGCGGCCGGGCGCGTCGAACAGCCCGGCGAAAGCGGATGTGCTGCATAACAGCAGGATCAGCGTAAGGATGCGTTGAGCCATGTGAGGTAGTCGTGCTCTCCGTGAGAAACCGGCAGCGCCAGCAGTTCAGGGGTTTGATAGGGGTGATGCGATTTCAGGCAGGCGAAGAGATCGTCCAGGTGCGCGACGTCGGTTTTCAGCAGCAGTTGCACTTCATACTCCTGCTCCAGTTTGCCTTCCCAGTAGTAGAGCGAGGTTGCTCCGGGGAGGATCGTCACGCAGGCGGCGAGTTTGTCCGCCAGCGCTTTGGCCGCCAGATCCTGGGCGGTGGCTTCATCCGGGGCGGTGCAGAGTACAACAACGGCGTCGGGCGTGTTCATTCTCAACCTCCTGAAAGCGAAAGCAGGGACTATAGCATGCGACGCGGGAAGATCGGGCCGCCGGGCAGCCCGATTTATAGACTTTTACAACAAGATAGTGCCGAAGATAAAGCCGAGCACCACGCAGAGCGCGATGGCGATGACGCCAGGGATCAGGAAGGGGTGGTTGAAGACGAATTTGCCGATGCGCGTTGAACCGGTGTCATCCATCTCGACCGCTGCCAGCAGCGTCGGGTAGGTCGGCAGCACAAACAGCGCCGACACGGCGGCAAAGGAAGCCACGGCGGTCAGCGGTGAAACGCCAAGCAGCAGCGCGGCAGGCATCAGCGCTTTGGTGGTCGCCGCCTGCGAGTAGAGCAGGGTCGCGGCGAAGAAGAGCACCACCGCCAGCAGCCACGGGTAGCTGTGGAGCAGATCGCCCGCCACCATCTGGATATCTTCGATATGGTGTTTGACGAAGGTATCACCGAGCCACGCAACGCCAAGCACGCAGATACAGGCGCTCATGCCGGATTTAAAGGTGCCAGCGTTGAGGATCTCGCCGGTATCAACTTTGCAGCTCAGGCAGATAAGCGTGGCGATGGTGAGCATAAACACCACAATCGCTTCGTTACGCGGCAGCACCGGGTTGGCAATAAGCCCCACCGTCGGGCTGATGGCGGTGGCGTAGAGCATCACGGCGATAATGCCGACCAGAAAGAGCATCACCGAGCGTTTGGCGTGGGGCTTCAGGGCGAACACCTGCTCACCGCGCAGCTTCACTTCCCCTTTCGCCAGCCGCTCCTGGTAGACCGGATCGTCCTTCAGCTCGCAGCCGAGGAAGTTACAGACAATGGCGGTCAGCATCACGGCAATCAGCGTGACGGGAATACAGATCGCCAGCAGCGTCAGGTAGCTGACGCCCAGCGGTTCAAGAATACCGGCAAAGAAGACCACTGCCGCAGAGATGGGCGAGGCGGTAATGGCGATTTGTGACGCCACCACGGCGATAGAGAGCGGGCGCGAGGGGCGGATGCCCTGCTCTTTTGCCACTTCGGTGATCACCGGCAGCGTGGAGAAGGCTGTGTGGCCGGTGCCCGCCAGAATGGTCATAAACCAGGTGACCAGCGGGGCGAGAAAGGTGATGTACTTCGGATGGCGGCGCAGCAGGCGCTCGGCGAGGCTGACTAAATAATCCATCCCGCCCGCCACCTGCATGGCGGCAATCGCGGCGATGACCGCCATGATGATCTCGATGACGTCAAACGGAATGGCGCCGGGTTGAATTTGAAAGAAGAGCGTCAGCACCAGCACCCCGAGGCCACCGGCAAAGCCAATGCCGATCCCCCCGAGCCTGGCGCCAAGGTAGATGGCAAGTAAGACGAGGACAAGCTCTGCAGCAAACATAGTGGGCTTCCTTGTTTTCCAAGTGATATGAAATTGTTATTGGTAAGTAACCACCCAAAAGAAAAAGGCACGTCGCGGAGGACGTGCCTTTCATATTTTTTAACCTGGGGGGAGGTTACTGTTCGCTTTCATCGGTATAGCGTTTCGCTTTATAGGCCGGGTGCATCAGGTTCTGGGCAGAGAAGATATCATCCAGCTCCGTTTCCGTCAGCAATCCGCGCTCGAGCACCACTTCACGCACGCTCTTCCCGGTTTCGGCGCAGATCTTGCCGACGATATCGCCATTGTGGTGGCCGATAAACGGGTTGAGGTAGGTGACGATACCGATGGAGTTATAGACGTAGCTTTCACACACCTCTTTGTTGGCGGTGATGCCGTTAATGCATTTTTCCAGCAGGTTGTAGCAGGCGTTGGTCAGGATGTGGATCGACTCGAACATCGCCTGGCCAATCACCGGCTCCATCACGTTCAGCTGCAGCTGACCCGCTTCGGAAGCCATGGTGACGGTGATGTCGTTACCGATCACTTTAAAGCAGACCTGGTTTACCACTTCCGGCACAACCGGGTTCACTTTGGCCGGCATGATAGAGGAGCCTGCCTGCAGTTCCGGCAGGTTAATCTCGTTCAGCCCGGCGCGCGGCCCGGAGGAGAGCAGGCGCAGGTCGTTACAGATTTTCGACAGTTTTACCGCCAGGCGTTTCAGCGAGCTGTGCACCATTACATAGGCACCGCAGTCGGAGGTCGCTTCGATCAGATCTTCTGCGGCCACTACCGGCAGGTTGCTCACTTCCGCCAGCTTCTGCACGGCGAGTTGCTGGTAGCCATCCGGCGTGTTGAGGCGGGTACCGATAGCCGTTGCGCCGAGGTTCACTTCGAGCAGCAGTTCCGCGGTACGCAGCAGGTTTTTGGTCTCTTCATTCAGCAGCACGTTAAAGGCATGGAACTCCTGGCCGAGGGTCATCGGCACCGCATCCTGCAGCTGGGTACGGCCCATTTTCAGGATATCTTTGAACTCCACCGCTTTGTTTTCAAAGCCTTCGCCAAGCTGTTTGATGGCGTCGATCAGTTTGACCACCGAGGTGTAGACCGCGATGCGGAACCCGGTCGGGTAGGCATCGTTGGTGGACTGGCATTTGTTGACATGATCGTTCGGGTTGAGGAACTGATACTCCCCTTTCTGGTGGCCCATCAGCTCAAGGCCGATGTTTGCCAGCACCTCGTTGGTGTTCATGTTCACAGAGGTACCCGCGCCGCCCTGATAGACGTCAACCGGGAACTGGTCCATGCATTTGCCGTTGTTCAGCACCTCATCACATGCGGCAACAATAGCGTTAGCAATACTTTTAGGGATGGTTTGCAGCTCTTTGTTCGCCAGCGCTGCGGCTTTCTTCACCATCACCATGCCACGAACAAACTCAGGGATGTCGCTGATCTTGTTGTTGCTGATATAAAAGTTTTCAATCGCTCTCAGAGTATGCACGCCGTAGTAGGCATCCGCTGGCACTTCCCTGGTACCTAACAAGTCTTCTTCGATACGAATGTTGTTTAACATGTGAACCTTCTTTTTCAAGCTACGAATGAATACACCAATCACACAATATTTATGTGGTTATGTGTCTTTTTCGACCGACGATTATTCCCTCAATCGGCCAGAAGAGTGAAATTATATGCTGGCGCGGGCGAATTGCCGTAATCGGGATCACTTATTATCTTACTGGACCCATCATAATTACCAATATGTGAAATAAGTCACCGCTGCGTAACAAACAAAACTTTACACCGCCGGTGAAATTGAATTTTCCAGCTTTGCCACCATCTCATCCCTATGCGATTTCGCAGACTCATTTTAGCAACGGTGAGATGACCGTTGCTCGTTTACAGGAGAAGCCAGTGCGCTGGATACCGTTTATTGCTTTTTTCTTATACGTTTACATCGAAATTTCGATCTTCATCCAGGTGGCTCACGTCTTTGGCGTGCTGATGACCCTTATCCTGGTGCTCTTCACCTCGGTTATCGGCATGTCGCTGGTGCGCAACCAGGGCTTTAAAAATCTGATGGCGATGCAGCAGAAGATGGCGGCGGGTGAAAGCCCGGCGGCCGAGATGATCAAGAGCGTGTCGCTGGTGATCGCCGGTCTGTTGCTGCTGCTGCCCGGTTTCTTTACTGACTTCCTCGGCCTGCTGCTGCTGGTGCCGCCAGTGCAGAAGCTGATCACCCTCAAGCTGATGCCGCACCTGCGCTTTTCGCGCGGGCCGGGTGCAGGCGCCGGGTTTGGCGGTGGCGACACCTTTGAAGGCGAATATCAGCGTAAAGATGACCCCAACAACCGTCTGGATCATAAAGACGATCGTTAAGCTCCGCTGCCCGGCCTCGCCGGGCATTTTTTTATTCCGACACAGAACGAACCGTTGTGGTGCGCCGCTTCGGTAAAAAGAGCCACAGCGCCGCCAGCATCACCACCGCATACAAACTCTTCCAGCCTGGAATGATCAGCAACAGCAGGCAGAGCACGCTCCCCAACATCGCCAGCGCCTTATAGCGCCCTTTCAGCAAGCGACAGCCCGCCAGCATGCAGAGCAGGTAGATCATGATAAAGATGCCGTTGGCGTAGATGATCAGCGTGTCGAGATTGATGTTGAAGGCGTAAATCGCCAGCGTGCAGGCCACGCAGCAGAGAATCACCGCGTTGAGGGCATTAAGCGGCAGCTGGCGCGCCGAGAGTTTTGCCAGCGCGCTGTCGGGCTTGTACGCGGCCTGCGACCACACCAGCCGCGCGAAGCTCTGAATATAGATATTGAGGCTGGCGAAACAGGCGAGATAGCCAATAATGCAGGCCACCCACAGCGCCTGCTTGCCAAAAAGATCGACGACAATCACCGGCAGCGACGCCGCTGCGCCGAGATGATGCCAGAGATCGAACTTCAGCACCGCCACGGTACAGGCCCAGTAGACGGTGCCCGCCAGCAGCAGGCCAATCATCAGCGCACGGGGGAAATCCCGCTCCGGGTTTTTGAACTCCGAGGCGAGATGGGCGAACGCCTCCAGCCCGACAAAACACCAGAACATCACCGCTAATGAAGCGGACATCTCAGAGAGGGAAACCTCGCCGAGCGGTGGGAAGGGGATATCGCGCAGCGTAATGCCGCCGCGCCACCAGATGGCGACCAGCAGGGCAACGATCAGCCCGGCGATAATCGATTGCAGGTTGGCGCTGGAGCCCGCTCCGCGCGTACCGATAAGCCAGATCAGCGCCAGCGTCATCAGCTCCGCCATCAGCAGCATCGGCCCCTGCCAGCCAAAGAGCCCCTGCCAGAAACCGGCGGCGATATGCAGTGCCGCAGGCAGCCCAACCGGGATCACCGAGAGAAACAGCCAGCCAGTCACCCGCTGCAAACGCGGACCAAACGCCATGCCGACAAAGTGGGCGACGCCGCCAGCGCTGGGGAAGTGGCGTCCGAGAATGGCAAAGACAATCGCCACCGGGAACACCAGCACGATGAGTAACGGCCACGCCCACAGGCTGCTGTTACCGGCCGCCAGCGCCGCAAGCGCCGGAACGGCGAAGACCCCGGTGCCGAGTAACGAGGTAGAGAGTAATCCAACACCCTGCGCCAGCCCCAGCTCTTGTTTTAATCCGCTCATTTTTTCTGTTTGTCTCTTATCGGGAGCCTCGATGGTAGCACAAGCTGTTTTACTTATGGCTCGCCGTTCCCCGCCAGTAAAGGGAGGGGGCAGTCGATTGCATTTTCAAAAATTTTTTTTGTTTTACCCCTTGAAGGGGGAGAGGCCTAACCCCATCTCTCAGGTCACCAGCCGGATAACCCCATGGACCCGGCCTCACCATAACTGATAAAGACTTTCTCAAAGGAGAGCTATCAAATGAGTATTCGTCCGTTACATGATCGTGTGATCGTCAAACGTAAGGAAGTTGAGTCTAAATCTGCTGGCGGTATCGTTCTGACCGGTTCTGCGGCAGGCAAATCAACTCGTGGCGAAATCATCGCTGTCGGTAAGGGCCGCATCCTGGAAAACGGTACTGTTCAGCCGCTGGACGTAAAAGTGGGCGATATCGTGATTTTCAACGATGGTTACGGTGTGAAGGCTGAGAAGATCGACAACGAAGAAGTGCTGATTATGTCCGAAAGCGACATTCTGGCAATTGTTGAAGCGTAACAACGCGCGCGAACGAACCTGAACGAATTTAAGGAATACAGAAAATGGCAGCTAAAGACGTAAAATTCGGTAACGACGCTCGTGTAAAAATGCTGCGCGGCGTGAATGTTCTGGCAGATGCAGTGAAAGTTACCCTCGGTCCGAAAGGCCGTAATGTGGTTCTGGATAAATCTTTCGGTGCACCGACCATCACCAAAGATGGTGTTTCCGTAGCACGTGAAATCGAGCTGGAAGACAAGTTCGAAAACATGGGCGCGCAGATGGTGAAAGAAGTGGCCTCCAAAGCGAACGACGCTGCGGGCGACGGCACCACCACCGCGACCGTTCTGGCACAGTCCATCATCACTGAAGGTCTGAAAGCCGTTGCTGCGGGCATGAACCCGATGGATCTGAAACGCGGTATCGACAAAGCTGTCGCTTCTGCCGTTGAAGAGCTGAAAGCGCTCTCCGTACCATGCTCTGACTCTAAAGCTATCGCTCAGGTTGGTACCATCTCCGCTAACTCCGACGAAACCGTAGGTAAACTGATCGCTGAAGCGATGGATAAAGTCGGTAAAGAAGGCGTGATCACCGTTGAAGACGGTACCGGTCTGCAGGACGAGCTGGACGTGGTTGAAGGTATGCAGTTCGACCGTGGCTACCTCTCCCCTTACTTCATCAACAAGCCGGAAACTGGCGCAGTAGAACTGGAAAGCCCGTTCATCCTGCTGGCTGATAAGAAAATCTCCAACATCCGCGAAATGCTGCCGGTTCTCGAAGCCGTTGCTAAAGCAGGCAAACCGCTGCTGATCATCGCTGAAGATGTGGAAGGCGAAGCGCTGGCAACTCTGGTAGTTAACACCATGCGCGGCATCGTAAAAGTCGCTGCGGTGAAAGCACCGGGCTTCGGCGACCGTCGTAAAGCAATGCTGCAGGATATCGCAACCCTGACTGCCGGTACCGTTATCTCTGAAGAGATCGGTATGGAGCTGGAAAAAGCGACCCTGGAAGATCTGGGTCAGGCGAAACGCGTTGTCATCAACAAAGACACCACCACCATCATCGATGGCGTGGGCGAAGAGGCCGCTATTCAGGGCCGCGTAACGCAGATTCGTCAGCAGATCGAAGAAGCTACTTCCGATTACGACCGTGAAAAACTGCAGGAGCGCGTAGCGAAACTGGCAGGCGGCGTTGCGGTAATCAAAGTAGGTGCTGCGACCGAAGTTGAGATGAAAGAGAAGAAAGCCCGCGTTGAAGATGCGCTGCACGCAACCCGTGCTGCCGTTGAAGAGGGCGTGGTTGCCGGTGGTGGCGTAGCGCTGATTCGCGTAGCCAGCAAACTGGCTGAGCTGAAAGGCCAGAACGAAGACCAGAACGTGGGTATCAAAGTTGCGCTGCGCGCAATGGAATCCCCGCTGCGTCAGATCGTGCTGAACTGTGGCGAAGAGCCGTCTGTTGTTGCCAACATGGTTAAAGCGGGCGACGGTAACTACGGTTACAACGCTGCGACCGAAGAGTACGGCAACATGATCGACATGGGTATCCTGGATCCGACTAAAGTGACCCGTTCTGCACTGCAGTACGCGGCTTCCGTAGCCGGTCTGATGATCACTACCGAGTGCATGGTTACCGATCTGCCGAAAAGCGACGCGCCTGATTTAGGTGCTGCTGGCGGTATGGGTGGCATGGGCGGTATGGGCGGCATGATGTAATGGCTGCCGGACACGTGCCCGGTAAACCGGGCGCGGGTTCAACGAAGAGGAGCGGGCTTAATGCCCGCTCTTTTTTTTGCCTGCGTTTCAGCCCGCAGGCGAGTTGGCCGGGCAGGCCAGCGGGGCTTTATCGCGCGTTGGCTCCTGCTCAACGGCCAGATCGTCCACCAGCGTCATAAATTTGAGTTTGTCACTCGACGCCAGCAACCGGGGCTCCTCCTCGCTCTCCGCCGGCATAAAATCGCACTGGGTGAATGTCACCACGCTTTTGCCAAATTCAGGCAGCGGCGCGCTGAGGGTGCGGCTCTGCCACAGGCCAAAGAGCATAAAGGTGCACAGCAAAAACAGCACCAGCAGCGCCAGCGCGCCGTACTGTTTACGCGCAATCAGCGGGTCAGGCGCGGCTGGGATTGGTGCCGGTATTGGTGCAAGTGCTGGTGCCGTCACGTCATGCTGCTCCGTGAGGGCGATAACGGAGAGATCGCGGCTGAATATAAAGCCGGTTTTGGGAATGGTTTTAATCACCTGCGCGCCCAGGCCATGGTCCGTCATCGTTCTGCGCAGCAGTGAGATGTACTGGTTGAGGGTATTGTTGGTGGAGTGCAGGCCATACCGCTCCCAGACCGCCTGAAAGATCGCATCGCGTGTCACGATCTCGCCGCGATGCTCAATAAAAAAGAGCAGCAAGCGGCTGCCAGCGAGGGTTAAAAATCGTTTTTCATTTTCAGTGCCTGCGCCCCATATTGCGCCATCGGCGGGTCTGAAATAGATTTCCTTATCTATAATAAAGAGCATATTGATACCTTTCATGATGCTATTCATCATGGAATAAATTAAAAAGAAGAAGTTAGATACTTCTGTAATAGCGAAATTAATTAATAGTTACTTTAACCTGTTAATTAAATCACGCTATTCAGAATTATGAGACTGCATAGAAAATGTAACCATATTGTCGATGCTACCTATATTGTCAATAAATAAAGCCGCTTTTTTTCAGTTTTAAGAGACGCATCCCGACAATTTACCAGAGAATTCTCCATGAATGACCGGGATTTTGTTATTATTTTTTTTATAATAATTATGCGTAACGCTGAAAGTGGCTTATATGACGAAAATTTATCTTGTTTGTATCAAATGTTCCGATATAAATAGCTAAAAAGAAGAGTGCGAATTTATTATTGAACCTTATTAGGCGCGTGCAGTGTGTGGGTGGTCATATCCTCACGGCACTCGCACATTTAAAACTTGGTATTTTTGTTAATGGTTTAATTTTAAGGGGAAAAATAAAATGAACAATTTAAATGCCATTATATTAAGCAGCGCGTGCGTATTGCTTCTCTCCGCCTGTACAGGTAACAAAAACACCCCAAAAGAGAGGGTTTCAGCAGCCAGCGCCAGTAGCGCCAACGCGCCACAGGGCGTGGCGGCAGAGCGCAAATCGCCCTTTTTCGATGGGATTGTTATTGCATCAACTAACAATGCCTGTATCGACAAATTTAACTTCATTCGCGGCACGGACACCTCTACCTATAAAAACTACTCTGATGATTATTCAAAAATAGGCGAAGGCTACAAATTTCTGAATATTAATAAAAACATCATGGGTAAAGAGGCGAAAGAGATCTACACCATGCAGCTCGATCTCAAGCTGGATACCCTGTGCGCGAAGGCGCACTACACGAGTTACCAAATCGTTAAAGAAAAGATGCGCAACCTTGCCAATATCTGACAGAGGCATCGCCAATTTCTCTTTTAAACGCCGTTTTTAAAAACGGCTTTTTCGTGTTTTTCCTTGATGACGTAATAATGAAAACCAGACAACTTCCCGGCTGGAAGCGTGGTACCGCGTGGGGAATTATCGCGCTCCAGTTATTCAGCCCACTCTTTTTTCCCTTCACCTCTGCGGCGCAGGTAACGGAATATGCCGATTACCGCAGCATGGATGAAACCATGGCCGGGCTACAGGCGCTCATCAGCGAGCCCAGAATGTTATCCCACGCCATTTCACCGGCGGTTGCACCCCAGCCGCAAAATAATCCGCCTTTGCCAACGCTAAATATAGAGCCGCCGCCGGTTGAACCGACAACGGCCGAGGCGTGGCTGGCACCGAAAGCGGCGCAGGCCGCGCAGCTACTGATCTCCGAAGATGTCAGCCGCTCAGCCTTTGCCTACGCCCGCAGCCTTGGCGAAGGGGTGATCAACCAACAGCTTAGCGACTGGATGGATCAAAAAGGGAGTGTCAGCGCGTCGCTGGATAGCAAAGGGAAGGTGAGCGGCGATCTGCTGCTGCCGCTGCTGGAGAGTGAACGACAACTGCTGTTCAGCCAGTGGGGGTTGCGCAAAAGCGAGGCGCGCAATATTGGCAACGTCGGGTTGGGCTACCGTCACCAGCTGGCGGGCGGCATGCTGGGCATCAACGCGTTTTACGACTATGACTACAGCGGCAAGAATGCGCGTCTTGGCATCGGTGGCGAAGCCTGGGCCGATTACCTGAAGCTCTCAGCCAACGCCTATTATGGCCTCACCGGCTGGCACGCCTCGACGCTAAAAGGCATGAAAGAGTATGACGAGCGCCCGGCGAACGGTATTGATGTTCGCCTCGACGGCTGGCTGCCTGCGCACCCGCAGTGGGGAGCAAAGCTGAAATATGAGCACTACTTCGGTAAAGGCATCGCCCTCACGCCTGCCAGCGGGCCGGACGATCTGCAACGTAACCCCTCTGCGATCACGCTCGGGCTTAACTACACGCCGTTCCCGCTGCTGACCCTTTCCGGCGAGCGCACCTTTGGCGACAGCCAGGATACACGCCTTGATATGGCGCTTAACTACCGCTTCGGTGTGCCGCTGTGGCGGCAGATTGCCAGCGACAATGTCGATCTGCACCGCAGCCTGATCGGCAGCAAATACGCCCTTGTCGATCGCAATTACGACATCGTGATGCAGTACCGCAAGCAGCCGCTGGTGGTGCTCTCGCTGCCAAAACAGCTCACCGCGGAAGCGGGCACGACGCTGACCATCCCGGTGACGATTAGCAAAGCGAAGTATGGCCTTGAGCGCATTGAGTGGAGCGCCTCGGCGAACTTTGCCGCCAACGGCGGTAGCTGGCAGCAACCGGCATTGACCGCACTCCATGTGCAGGTTCCGGCCTATCGCACCACGCGCAGCGAAGCCACCAGTGCCGCGCAGGAGTATGTGCTGACCGCAGTTGGCGTTGATAAAAACGGCAACCGCGCTACGCCTGCGACCACCACCCTCCGCGTGATGCGCGCCAGCGAAACGGTCGCGCCGATCGCCCTGACGCCCACCGCACCGCAGCTGGCTGATAACCAGCAGGCCTTTACCCTGACGGCAAGCGTGGTGAAGGAGGGCCAGCCGGTCGCCGGGCAGCGCGTCACATTCCATATTGCTCAGCTTGCCGACAGCAAAGGCAAACCGGCGGCCACGCTGTTTAACGACCAGGGGCAGGATACTATCTCGCTCAGCGCGGTGAGCGACAGCCAGGGTCTGGCGACGGTGAAGCTGAAGAGCCGTGTTGCGGGTGAAGGCGTGGTCTCCGCCACGTTACGCAATGGTAACAGCAGCAGCGTGCGGGTAACATTTATCGCCGATACCGCCACCGCCACGCTTTCCGCGTTCGATATTATGACGGATAACGCGCTGGCGGATGGAAAGCAGGCCAATGCGGTGCGTGCAACGGTTACTGACCGCTATGGCAACCCGCTGGCGAACTACGCGGTGGGCTTCTCGGCGGATAACGGCGCGACGCTGATTGGCGGCAATGCGGTGCTGACCGATGTCCGTGGTCAGGCGACATTACTACTGACGCATACGCGCGCGGTGGCGACGCAGATTACCGCGACGGTTAATGGCCAGGCGTTGACGCAAACCGTTAACTTCAGCGTCGATCGCCAGAGCGCCCGCTTTATCGAGAGCCGCGTGGCGCAAGATGCGCTGGCCAATGGCCAGGCGGGCAGCGTTATGGTGGTCAGGATCGCCGATGCGTTTGGCAACCCGGTACCGGGCATGGCGATACAGTTTATTCCCGACAGCCCGGTCAGCGTTCTGCCCGCGCAGGCGCTTACCGATGCGCAAGGCGTGGCGCAAACCACCTTAACCAGCCGCCGGGCGGGAACCTTTAACGCCACCGCGAAACTGGTTGGCACGCCGCAGGCCGCGCAGGTGAGCACCCGCTTTATTGCTGACAGCACCACCGCGCAGCTGCCCAATGAAAACCTGCTTATCTCGCCCGATGGCGCGATCGCTAACGGGATTGCGCCGAATGGCGTCACGGCCACCGTTGTCGACGCCAATGACAACCCGATCCCCGGTGTTACCGTCAACTTTAGCGTGTCACCAGGCGCAACCCTTGCCGCGACGACCGCCATTACCGGGCCGGATGGGCAGGCGCAAACCACGGTGGTTAGCGATATCGCTGGCCTCTACACGGTGACCGCGACGGTAAACGGCAGCACCCTGAGCAAATCGACGCTGTTCATTGCCGATGTGGTCACGGCGCAAATCTCAGATGCCAACCTGGTGGTGGAGAGCAATGGTGCGGTGGCGAACGGCAATGCGGTCAATAGCCTCTCGGCGACGGTGACCGACGTGAAGGGGAACCGGCTGAGCGGTATCACCGTTGATTTCACCGTCAGCGCGGGCGCAGTGCTGACCCGCACACAGGGCGTGAGCAATCTGGATGGTCAGGTAACCACCAGCGTTAACAGCCTGCGCGCCGGACGATTTACCGTAACGGCCCGCGTGGCGGGAACCTCGGCCAGTAAAGCGGTCGACTTTATCGGCGATATCACGACCGCTGCGCTGGCGAGCGTCACGCTGGAGGGATCAACCACTGATAAAACCGCCAACGGCACAGACAGCTTTACCTTCCATGCGCGGGTCAAGGACGTCAATAACAACCCGGTCAGCGGCGCGACGGTGCAGTGGTTACAGGATAAAGGCGTTGCCGCCACCATCAACAGCCTGAGCGTGACTAACGATGAGGGGATCGCCGTCGCTCTGCTTGAGAGCACCACGACAGATGTGATGAATGTGCAGGTTTCCGCATCGCTTAATAACGAGGCCAGCATTGATGCGGACAAAACGGTGAGTTTCCATCCGCAGCAGGTCAACCTGCGCGGCGGAGTGTGGGGAGCCCAGGCGGTATGGGGCTACAGTAACCCTGCACCGGTTGTCGTACCCGGCGCTGAGATCAAACTCTTTCATAGCAAAGGCGACGCGCAGGCGGTCTACTCCACCCAGGCCAACAGTAACGGCAGCTACAGCCTCAATGTCTTGTCAGGGAGCTACTATGTTGAGGTTACCGCGCCGGACTACTTCCCGTTGCAAACCACGATTACGGTCGTCAGAGGAACACTCTTTGCCCAGGATTTCACCCTGACGCATCGCCTGAAGGGCGCAGTGGCGAAGATTGTCGTCAGCTGGAACGCCACGCCGGCGAATCTCGACGCGCACCTGATTGTGCCGCCAAAAGCGAGTAATCCCGGCGGGGCCAGGCAGCATGTCTACTATATGACGACGCACCCGGTCGGCGCAGAAGCGGGGCTGGAGAATGACGTGCGCAATGGCTATGGACCGGAAACCGTCTCGATTGGCAATTTCCACCCCGGTGCGTACTGTTACTCGGTACACAACAGCCAACCGGCAACCGGCCCGCTGATGACAGGAGCAAAGGTGACGCTCTCCCTGTCGGATGGCCGCAGCTGGAACTGGGCGGTGGAAAACGCCAGCGGATCGCAGCGCAATACGCTGTGGCACGTCTTCAAACTGAACGTTGACTCGCAGGGCAGCGTGAGTGTCGAAACCGTCGGCACCACCTCCTCCGGCCCGCCGTATAAATTTGATGGCTGTTAATCTCAGCAAGCCCTGCCGTAACTGGCGGGGCTTTTTGGCAATTTTCCGCTGATTTATCTGAGCTGCGATGGCGGCGTTTTTCTTTTAGTCATCTTTTTAGTATAAGGTTTAGACACGGACGAACCGCGTCCAGCTCATTGATTACGGGGAATAACATGTCGGTAAAATATTTGGCGGGAATGGTTGGCGCAGCGTTTCTGTTGGCGGGTTGCAGCAGCAGCAGCAATGATCTCACCGCAGGCGGCCAGAACGTGCGTTTTGTGGAAGATAAGCCCGCCGCGCAGTGCAAGTATCTTGGCACCGCCAGCGGCAAGCAGAGCAACTGGCTCTCTGGCCAGCACGGCGAAGAGGGCGGCTCAATGCGCGGCGCGGCAAATGCTCTGCGCAACCAGGCTGCCGCTATGGGCGGTAACGTGCTCTATAACGTAAGCAGCCCGACGCAGGGCGTGCTGTCGAGCTTTGTGCCGACCGCCAGCGAAATGAACGCCCAGGTTTACAAATGCCCTAACTGATCCTTTCCCTTCTGCCCGCCAGCGATGGCGGGCGCGCTGCAATAGCTACTATTTTCCCGCACTCTGTTATTTATTCCCTGCTTGTAAATAAGAGGATTATAATTTTCCTGCTAATTAAATCTCGCCTCTCTGAATATTAAGTTTTCTTAATCTTGGTGCGTTTTTTAATTATATGTTCCTCGTTTTTGTCTTTTTTTAAAAAAAGAGGATATATCGCGATAAAGTAATATTTTCCGCTGCCGATACTCACTTCAGGACAAAACGCGAAGGAGTGTGAAAAAACAATATTATTTCTTGCATGAAGTGTCGGGAGTTACCAATGAATATTACAAAGAGATTGTTACTGGCTTTCTCGTTATTGATTTTAAGCCTTATCGGCACAAACCTGATTGCGATATTTTCCTTATCGAAACTGGGTGAGTCGCAAACGAACTTTAAAGAAAATACCTTACCCAGCCTCGACATGATGAACAAAGAGATGCTGAAAGTGCTGACAATACGTGGCCAGCTCTTCGTTCACGGTCTGACTGAAGAACCTGCCGGGATGGCGGAAATCAAACAGAACGCATTAAAGTTGTATGACGACGTTTACGCCATGCACCAGGGTTACATTAAAGATCTCGTTTCCGATCAACACGATCAAGAACTGTCAAATAAAACGCTGGGCGATTTAGAAAAGTTTCGCGCAGTGATGGATCAATTTTTTAAAGTCTCAGAAAGTAATGACCGTGCTGCCATTATTCAGGCGATGCGTAAAGGCGGGCCGGTTGCCGACAGTATTGCCATATTAATTAACGACTTTACCGAACAGGTTGCTTATAACGGCAAGCTGGTAAATGACGCCGTCTCTGCTAACTCCAGCTTAATTAACCGCTCGATGGTTTTATCCATTTCCGCCACGCTGGTCGCGACGCTGGTTCTCGGTCTGTTTGGTCTCTTTACCGTGCTTAACATCAAGCGTCGTCTTAACGATATGCGCGATGGCATGGAAAATATCAGCGAGAAACTGGATCTGAGCCAGGCGCTGACAACCGGGCGGATGGATGAGATTGGCCGTGCGGTCGCCGCGTTTAACCTGCTGGTTGAGCGTGTCTCTGAATCGCTGAAGATGGTGCGCGCCGCCTCAAGCTCGGTTAACACGGCAGCGAATGAGATTGCGTTAGGCAATAACGAACTCTCAGCACGTACCGAACAACAGTCGGCAGCAGTTGTTGAAACGGCCGCCAGTATGGAAGAGCTGAGCTCGACGGTGAAACAGAACGCCGAGAACGCTCATCAGGCGAGCCAACTGGCGATTACCGCTTCCGATACCGCTGCACAGGGCGGCACCGTGGTCAGCGTGGCGGTAAACCGCATGAAAGACATTATGGAGAGCTCAAAACGCATCTCTGAAATCACCTCGGTGATTAACGGCATCGCCTTCCAGACCAACATCCTCGCGCTGAACGCGGCGGTAGAAGCGGCAAGGGCAGGGGATCAGGGTCGCGGCTTTGCGGTGGTAGCGGGTGAAGTTCGTTCGTTGGCCCAGCGCAGCGCGCAGGCAGCCAAAGAGATTGAAACCTTAATCAGCGAATCGGTGAACTATGTGCAGGAGGGTTCCCGTCAGGTTGACCTGGCTGGTGAAACCATGAGCGGCATCGTTAACTCCGTGATGCAGGTGAAGGATTTGATGCAGGAGATCGCCGCCGCCTCTGATGAGCAGAACCGTGGCATCGGTCAGATTGCGCAGGCGATGTCTGAAATGGATACCACGACTCAGCAGAACGCCTCGCTGGTACAGGAGTCCTCGGCGGCAGCGGGTAGCCTTGAAGAGCAGGCCACGAAACTGCAGCAGCTGGTGGATGTGTTCCGTTTACCGGGCCAGCAGCCGGCTCGCGCCAGCGCCAGCACCGTGAAAGCACCCGTACAGCGTGCGCGTCTGGCACCTGCCGGCGCCGCCGATGAGGGCTGGGAGACCTTTTAAAGTTCCGACACGCGCTTGTATCCCGTGCAAGCGCTTTTTTCACGGTCGCGTTGCGTATTTCGCGACCGTGCTTTTTTTTTACTGTTGACGCAGTTGTAGATCCAGCGGCGTTTTACTCGGCTCACCGCCAATCTCCCGCGCCAGCTTCGGCACCATATACCCCGACACCAGCGTCAGCAGCTCACGCACAATCTCCCGCGCCGTTTCATCACTCACCATAAAGTGCGCCGCGCCCTCTACCCGATCCAGCACATGCAGATAGTAAGGCAGCACGCCCGCGTCGAATAAGGCGTTGCTGAGATCCGCCAGCGTCTGCGCATTGTCATTTACGCCGCGCAGCAGCACGCTCTGGTTGAGCAGCGTGACACCCGCCTGGCGCAGTTGCGCCATTGCCGCGCGGAAATCGTCGCCAATCTCCTGCGCGTGGTTGATATGGTTCACCAGCAAAATTTGCAGCGAGGAGCGGGCAAAACGGGCCACCAGCGTATCGGTGATACGCGTCGGGATCACAATCGGTAAGCGGCTATGAATGCGCAGGCGCTTAAGGTGTGGAATAGCTTCCAGCTGCGCGATCAACCACTCAAGCTCGTGATCTTTGGCCATCAGCGGATCGCCGCCGGAAAAAATGATCTCATCCAGCTCCGGGTGCGCGGCCATATAGTCCAGCGCGCCCTGCCAGTTCCGCTTGTTGCCCTGATTATCGGCATACGGGAAGTGGCGACGGAAACAGTAGCGACAATTTACCGCACAGCCGCCCTTGACCAGCAGCAGCGCGCGGTTGCGGTATTTGTGCAGCAGACCTGGCACTACGCTGCTCTGCTCATCCAGCGGATCGGTGCTGTAACCCGGTGCGGTGATAAACTCTTCGCTGGTGGTAAGTACCTGACGCAGAAGCGGATCGTTAACATCGCCTTTGCGCATGCGCGCGACAAACGCCCGCGGCACCCGTAGCGGGAAAAGCCGCTTTGCTTCGCGTCCGCGCAGCAGGGCTTCATCAGGTTCTATATTTAAAATATGTAGCAGTTCATCGGGATCGGTGATTACATCGGCAAGTTGCAATAACCAATCTTCTCTGGAAGGGGATTTTAGGGTTACAATGTGTGCCATTTTTTTGGCTAAGCTACCAGTTAACAATTTCAGAGGGCCTTATGGCGACTTACTATAGCAACGATTTTCGTGCCGGTCTTAAAATCATGATGGACGGCGAACCGTACGCGGTTGAGGCCAGCGAATTCGTGAAACCGGGCAAAGGCCAGGCGTTCGCACGCGTTAAACTGCGTCGTCTGCTGACCGGTACCCGCGTTGAGAAAACCTTCAAGTCTACCGACTCGGCTGAAGGCGCGGACGTTATTGATATGAACCTGACTTACCTCTACAACGACGGTGAGTTCTGGCACTTCATGAACAACGAAACTTTTGAGCAGCTCTCTGCTGATAAAAAAGCGATTGGCGACAGCGAAAAATGGCTGCTGGATCAGGCCGAGTGCATCGTGACGCTGTGGAACGGCCAGCCGATCTCCGTCACGCCGCCGAACTTCGTTGAACTGGAAATCGTTGATACCGATCCAGGCCTGAAAGGTGATACCGCAGGTACCGGCGGCAAACCGGCTACCCTGAGCACCGGCGCTGTGGTTAAAGTGCCGCTGTTCGTACAGGTTGGCGAAGTGATCAAAGTTGATACCCGCTCCGGCGAATATGTATCTCGCGTGAAGTAATGCGCGCAACCGCGGCGTAGCGCTCTGCTGCGTCGCGGGTTCGTTGAGGCCCGGATAATGAAACGTCTCGCAAAACTCCTCTCACTGCTGCTTATCAGCTGCGCACTGCTCGCAGGCTGCAATACCGCGCGCGGTATCGGCGAAGATGTGCAGACGCTCGGTCATATCATTTCGCACGCCGCCAGCTAATCACTTCCTTTCGTCTTAAAAATCCGCTTTTTTCCCGTCGCTTTTCGGGAATTTGTCTATGCTTAAGTGGCTATACACAAACGATATTGACAATAAAAGGAAGATATTATGGTTAAGAAGACATTTGTTGCGATCTTTTCTGTACTGGTTCTTTCATCCGTGCTGACGGCGTGTAACACCACCCGTGGCGTCGGCGAAGATATCTCCGATGGCGGTAGCGCAATTTCTGGCGCTGCGACCAAAGCACAACAGTGATGACTGCCGGTACGGCCTGTGCCGTACCGTTAGTTTGCCTCTGGTAGTGACAAAAACGGCGTAAAGCGGTTTCCCATCCCCAATTTCATGCGAATGTTTCTTTTGTAGGTATAAACGGTTTTCCCGTTGATCCTCATGTTTGCTGCGATTGCTGCGTTATCTCTGCCTTCCATCCACAGGGTTAATACTTTCTCTTCCTGACGCGTTAGTAGCGGCGTCACGACTCGCCGTGACTGCCTGACCGGGCGCGCCTGCATCATGTTATCAATGGCCTGCGCCACTTTTTCCAGCGGATCCGTCTTTTGCAGGATCGCCGCAATCGGAAATTGCGCGCAAAACGCCGACAGCTGTGTGTCGTGGCCCGACTCCAGCAGCATCACCTGGCAGGATGCGCCGCATACCGAGAAGAGCGAAGCAAGTTGTTGAATATGATGAATTTCATCTTTAAAACTGTGTAAATCAATAATCACCAGATCCGGCTGCCACTGGACAATATGCTCTTTCGCCAGCATCAAATTATGCAGAGCGGTGACAAGGAAAGCGGCGGGAAACAGATCGGTTTGATTGAGCCAGGATTCCATCCCTGAACGGGTGAAGTAACAGCGGTCAATCACAAGCATTTTGAACATATTTTTCTTCGCAGTCAGAGTAGGGCGCACGGCTTCCTGAATCCAGGAAAGCGATTCATCATATTCGCTGGATATGATGAATAAATGCCTGAATTCCGCTGCGAAGAGGGGCTATTTCTTGCTTTAACTTCCTGAAACTGAATGGGGGTTTGTGGGGTTGAAATCCTCAGGTAAAGAAGGGAAAATCTGACACTCAACACCTGGCTGGCGGGACGACCCGACAGCGTCACTTATTATTCGGGGACGGCCCCGTACTGGAGCCAACCATGTCCTGGTTTATTCTCGTCATCGCCGGTCTTCTTGAAGTCGTCTGGGCTATCGGCCTGAAATATACCCACGGTTTTACCCGCATCACTCCCAGCATTATTACCGTCGTGGCGATGCTTATTAGCGTCGTGCTGCTTTCATGGGCAATGAAAACCCTGCCGGTCGGCACCGCCTATGCGGTCTGGACCGGCATTGGCGCCGTTGGCGCGGCCATCGCCGGGATTGTATTGCTCGGCGAGTCCGCAAGCCTGGCGCGTATCGTTAGCCTCTGTCTGATTGTGGCCGGAATTATTGGCTTAAAAATCAGCGCCCATTAATGGGGCTGATCGACCCAGATTAGCTTGTTCACTTCGAAGCCCTGACGGGTCGCGTCTGCCAGCATCTTCTCTTTCACCTCGGGCGAAATGGTCGGGGTGCGGGAGAGGATCCACAGGTAGTCGCGATCCGGGCCGCAAATCAGCGCATGGCGATACTCTTTATCCAGCGAGATGATGTTGTAGCCGCCATAGAACGGGCCAAAGAATGAGACCTTCAGTGACGCAGTGCGCGGGTCGCCGGTGAAGTAGGCTTTGCCGACCGACTCCTGCCATTTGCCGCGATCCGGGTTATAACCCCGGTTGACAACGGTTAAGCCGCCATCGTCGCGCAGGCTGTAGGTCGCGGTGACGCGCTCCAGACCACGCTCAAAGCGGTGATCGAAGCGGGCAATCTCGTACCATTTCCCTAAGTAGCGTTGCGTATCGAAATTCTGCACCACGGTAACGCCTTTTGGCGGTGTGGGTGTGCTGCAGGCCGTGACTAAAAAAGCAGCGGTGACCGCTGCGAAGATAGGCAGTAAACGCATGGTATTCTCCCTCCTGGCTTTTACGTAAGTGTAGAAGATGGCGGGAAATTTGCTCTCCTGCGCATGCAGGAGAGCGTCATGTTTTACAGGAAAATTACGCCAACTAACGCAACGACACTAATAATCGCCGCGAGGCCGTAGAAAATCCATTTACCGTTGGGCAGATGCACTTTCAAATCGTGCATCATATGGTGGATACGGTGCAGACCGCACCAGACCGGCAGCACAATCATCAGGAAGAGAAAAGCGCGGCCAATGAAGCTCTGGGCAAAGGCGATAACGCGCTCATAGCTCAGCGCCTCGCCGGGGAAGAGACCGAGCGGCAGCAGCAGGCCGACCAGCAGGATCATCACCGGCGCGAAGATGGCGCTCCACATACCGCCTGCGCCAAACAGCCCCCAGAACATCGGTTCGTCAGAACGTTTTGGATTCGGGTTAATCATCATCAATTCCTCACCAGAACAGGGCGATAAACAGCACAACCACCGTTACCACGGCAGCCACCACCCAGAGCCCTTTTATCACCGGCTCTGGCCCCATTTTTTCGCCCTTCACAATGATCAGCGACGCTTTCGGTGCCAGATCGAACCAGGTTTTGGTATGCAGCAGCGCCGCCGCCAGCGCGATCAGGTTGAGCAGCAGCGCCACCGGGTTTTGCAGGAAAGCGACAAAGCCCATCCAGCTCTCCGGCCCGTTTTTCAGCGCGAAAAGGCCATACAGCAGCTCCAGGCTGAACCAGACCGCCGGGATCGCCGTCCCTTCGCGCAGCATATAGAAGCGATAAAACGGCAGGGTTTTCCACCAGCTTGACGGCATGGGGCGAACCCAGGCCTTACGTTTAGTCGTCATCATGCACTCCTTAGCGAGGTTTCAGGGTGGCGATAAGAAAGTCTTTCGAACTCTCAATCTTGCCCTGCTGAATGGCGGCGGCCGGGTCGACGTGCTTCGGACACACTTCCGAGCAGTAGCCGACAAACGTACAACTCCACACGCCGTTCTGGCCGTTGAGTTGCGCCATGCGCTCTTGTTTGCCGTGGTCGCGGCTGTCGAGGTTATAGCGGTGCGCCAGCGTAATCGCCGCCGGGCCGATAAACTCCGGATTGAGGCCAAACTGCGGGCAGGCGGCATAGCAGAGGCCGCAGTTGATGCAGCCGGAGAACTGGTGATACTTCGCCATCTGCGCCGGGGTCTGTTTGCCCGGTCCCTGATCCGGCGTGCGCGTATTGCCGATGATATAGGGCTTAATCGCCTCAAGGCTCTCGATAAAGTGGGTCATATCGACCACCAGATCGCGCTCGATCGGGAAGTTCGCCAGCGCCTCGACTTTCAACCCTTTGGTGTAGTCGCGCAGGAAGGTTTTGCAGGCCAGCTTCGGCACTTTGTTGACCATCATGCCGCAAGAGCCGCAAATCGCCATCCGGCACGACCAGCGGTAGCTGAGATCTGGCGCGAGGTTATCTTTGATATAGCCCAGCGCATCGAGCAGCGAGGTGGCTTCATCGTAAGGCACGTCGTAGAAGGCGCTGTGCGGCGCGTTGTCGACCTCCGGGTTATAGCGCACCACTTCAATCTTCAGGTTCTTCATCTCAGACATTGTTCGTCTCCTTCTTCTCACCCGACTCCGCTTCTGCCCCATAGACGCGTTTCGCCGGTGGCAGCGTGGTGATTTTCACGTCGCTGTACTCGAGGCGGGTTGTACCGTCCGCTTCGCGGAACGCGAGCGTATGTTTGAGGAAGTTAACGTCATCGCGCTCGGTGCAGCCTTCGTCGAGACGCTGATGGGCACCGCGCGACTCTTTGCGCGCCAGCGCGGAGTGAGCCATACATTCAGCAACGTTCAGGCCGTGGCCCAGCTCAAGGGTGTAGAGAATATCGGTGTTGAAGACGCTGGAGGTGTCGGTGATGCGTACCCGTTTGAAGCGCTCCTGCAACTCGGCGAGCTTATCGACGGTTTTCTGCATCAGCTCTGGCGTACGGTAAATGCCGCAGCCCTCTTCCATCGATTCACCCATCTCATCGCGGATTTTCGCCCAGCTCTCGGTGCCGTTCTGATTCACCAGCGCCTTCAGACGCTGTTCAACATCGGCGGCCTGAGCGTTGAGCGCATCGTCATTTGCCGGGCTGGCAGTTGAAGCGCGTTCAACGGCCTGTTCACCCGCCAGGCGGCCAAAGACCACCAGTTCCGCCAGTGAGTTAGAGCCAAGGCGGTTAGCGCCGTGCAGGCCGACCGAGGAGCACTCACCGACGGCAAACAGCCCGGCGATGCGCGATTCGCAGTTCTGATCCGTCTCAATGCCGCCCATGGTGTAGTGCGCGGTCGGGCGCACCGGGATCGGCTCTTTGATCGGATCGACGCCGACATAGGCTTTTGCCAGCTCGCAAATAAAGGGCAGGCGCTCTTTGATCTTCTTCTCGCCAAGGTGGCGCAGATCGAGATGCACCACATCGCCGCGCGGTGTGGAGATGGTGTTGCCTTTGCGCCACTCGTGCCAGAAGGCCTGCGACACTTTGTCGCGCGGGCCAAGCTCCATATATTTGTTTTTCGGCTCGCCGAGCGGCGTTTCCGGCCCCATGCCGTAATCCTGAAGATAGCGATAGCCGTTTTTATTCACCAGGATACCGCCTTCGCCGCGGCAGCCCTCCGTCATCAGAATGCCGGAGCCGGGCAGGCCGGTCGGGTGATACTGCACAAACTCCATATCGCGCAGCGGCACGCCGTGCGACAGCGCCATCCCCATACCGTCGCCGGTAACGATGCCGCCGTTGGTGTTATAGCGGTAAACGCGGCCTGCGCCGCCGGTGGCCATTACCACCGCATTGGCGCGGATCTGAATCAGCGTGCCTTCCATCATGTTCATCGCGACCAGGCCGCGCGCGTGGTTGTCATCCACCAGGATATCGAGCACGAAGTGTTCGTCGAAACGCTGAATTTGCGGGAACTGCAACGAGGTTTGAAACAGCGTATGCAGCATGTGGAAGCCGGTTTTATCGGCAGCGAACCAGGTGCGCTCGATCTTCATGCCGCCAAAGCGACGCACGTTGACCGTGCCGTCTTCGCGGCGGCTCCACGGGCAGCCCCACTGTTCAAGCTGGGTCATCTCCGTGGGGCAGTGATGGACAAAGTAGTCGACGACATCCTGTTCGCAAAGCCAGTCACCACCCGCCACGGTATCGTGGAAATGGTATTCGAAGCTGTCATGATCCTGGGCGACGGCGGCGGAACCGCCCTCGGCGGCAACGGTGTGGCTGCGCATGGGATAGACTTTTGAAATCAGTGCGATTTTAGCGTTGGGATGGGCCTGCGCCGCGGCAATCGCGGTACGTAATCCTGCTCCGCCTGCGCCAATCACAGCGATATCGGCTTGAAAGGTTTGCACGACATTCCTCCAGATTATTGTTGTTCCGCAACGATAAGCCAGGTGCGCTTGCCTTCATTACGGAAGAGGTCCACTGCTCCTTTTGGGGTAGCGGGCAGTATATCCGTATTGACTGAGGGGAAATTTGACGTGTTCGAGTGTTTTGCTGTTCTTCGGCGTGATACGGCTTCCAGCTTGATCGATATCATCTCTAAATAGCTCATATCTATTTATTGACGAGGGCTATGAAAATTATTTGTGCAAAATTTGTCTAACCAGATCGATGCGGGTAGACTTCGTGCCCTTGTTAGAAATCGGAGAAAGAACCATGAGCGAGACGGCAACCTGGCAGCCGAGCGCATCCATCCCCAACTTACTGAAACGCGCGGCAATTATGGCGGAAATTCGCCGTTTCTTTGCCGACCGCGGCGTACTGGAGGTGGAGACGCCCTGTATGAGTCAGGCAACGGTGACCGATGTGCATCTGGTCCCGTTTGAAACCCGTTTTGTTGGCCCCGGCCACTCTCAGGGCCTCAATCTCTATCTGATGACCAGCCCCGAATACCATATGAAGCGCCTGCTGGCCGCGGGCTGTGGCCCGGTTTTCCAGCTCTGCCGCAGCTTCCGTAATGAAGAGATGGGGCGTCATCACAACCCTGAATTCACCATGCTCGAATGGTATCGTCCGCACTATGACATGTACCGTTTGATGAATGAGGTGGATGATTTGCTGCAACAGGTGCTCGAGTGCCCGGCAGCAGAATCACTCTCCTATCAGCAGGCGTTCCAGCGCTATCTGGAGGTCGATCCGCTTTCGGCGGATAAAGGCCAGTTGCGTGAAGTGGCGGCGAAGCTGGATCTGAGCAATATTGCCGATACGGAAGAGGATCGCGACACCCTGCTGCAACTGCTGTTCACCATGGGCGTGGAGCCGCAGATCGGTAAAGATCGTCCGACCTTTGTTTACCACTTCCCGGCAAGCCAGGCGGCGCTGGCGCAAATCAGCACCGAAGATCACCGCGTCGCGGAGCGGTTTGAGGTTTACTTCAAAGGCATTGAGCTGGCGAACGGCTTCCATGAGCTGACCGACGCCCGCGAGCAGCAGCAGCGCTTTGAGCAGGATAACCGCAAGCGCGCCGCGCGCGGATTGCCGCAGCAGCCGGTGGATGTCAATTTGCTGGAAGCGTTAAAAGCGGGCCTGCCGGACTGCTCCGGCGTTGCGCTGGGTGTTGACCGCCTGGTGATGCTGGCGCTGCAGACTGAAACGCTGGCAGAAGTGATGGCGTTTAGCGTCGACCGGGCATAACTCCCCGTTTGTGCCGGGTGGCCGCTACGCCTTACCCGGCCTGAAGAGTAACCCCTCCGCAGGCCGGATAAGCCGGCACTCAAAGAGTTACAGGCTGCCCGCCGGGCGGCTACTTCTCCCCGCTGAAGACAGCGTTTTGGCCGCGCGTTTACCGTCGAGGCTCTCAAGGCGCATCTGGAACGGCGGGAAGGGCAGATCGATGCCGTGTTCACGGAAGCCCGCCAGAATAAGCTGGTGGATTTCGTGGCGCAGCGGCATGCGATGGCCCATCTCAGCCGCGTAGATGCGCAGCTCAAACAGCTGCAGCCCGTGCTGCAAATCGACCAGGAACACTTCCGGTGGCGGGTTATCAATCACCAGCGAACAGCGCTCAGCAGCGGTGTAAAGGATCTGTGTCACCTCTTCGCTGTTGGCATCGACCGGCGCGGGCACTGTTAACACCACACGCGTGACGGAGTCCGAGAGCGACCAGTTAATAAACTGCTCGGTGATAAAGGCCTTATTCGGCACGATGATCTCTTTGCGATCCCAGTCGCTGATGGTGGTAGCGCGGGTATTGATCTTGGTAATGCTGCCGGTCAAATCGCGGATCGTTACCGTATCGCCGATACGGATCGGTTTCTCAAACAGAATGATCAGGCCTGAGATAAAGTTGGCGAAGATCTCCTGTAGACCAAACCCGAGACCAACACCGAGCGCGGCCACCAGCCACTGCAACTTCGACCACTCAATACCAATCATCGAGAAGCCCACCAGCCCGCCAAACAGCATCAGCAGATATTTGGTGATAGTGGTGATGGCGTAACCTGTCCCCGGCGTCAGCTCAAGGTGCTGCAACAGCGCCAGCTCAAGCAAAGCAGGAAGGTTGCGCACCAGCTGGGTGGTGATAATAAACACCAGGATGGCAATCAGCACCGCGCCGAGGGTAATCGGCTCCAGGCTCTCGACGCCCTGTACCGTTGAGGTGACATCCCACAGCGGAATGTTCTCAAGGAAGCCAAAGGCAGAGTGGATCTCAGACCAGAGGAAAATCACCGACAGCAGGGCGATAAGCATCAGGATCGAGCGCACCAGGCGCAGGGACTGCACGCTGATGGCGTCGAGATCGACCTCCTGCTCATCAATTTCGGCAGTGCCTTCGGTGCTGAGCTGATGGGCGGCATCTTCTTCGCCGCGTGCGCGCTGCGCGAGTATTTCCGCGCGGCGGTGGCGTGCGCGCTCGAAGGCCAGACGGCGACGCTGGATAAACATCCAACGGCGAATAATGTGATAAACCACCAGCAGCAGGAACCAGATAGCAACGGAGGTTTCCAGCCTTGCCAGCAGCGCCTGCGCGGTTGCCAGATAACCGACCGCGGCGGCAAGAATCGCCGACAGCGGGGCGCAGAGCAGCAGGTTCCACAGCAGGTGGTTAGCCATATTGTCGCCGTTGCCGCTCTTATCGACATACAGCGGAATACCGGCGCGTTTCAGGCTGAGAGTGACAATCGCCAACGCACCGCAAATCAGGATAAAGCAGAGCCGCCCGAGCGAGCCGGAGAATTCCCGGTCGTTCAGGTTATCGAACATAATCAGCGCCATGATCAGCGGCACGATAAAGCCGATGCTCATCAGGTAGTAACGTAACCCGCGCGCCACGCGGTTTCGCGGCCAGCCGAAGTGGACGACAAACAGCCCGGTTGGCCGGGCGAAGGTCGCACAGATCATCACTGCCCACAGCAGCGGCACGGTGGCGGTGACGCCATCGCCAATTGCTACCGCCAGCGGATAGGGCCACGCCTCCTGCAAACAGTAACCGAGCGTTGCCCACAGCACCGGCAGCGGTGACGCCACCAGAATGGACCAGAAGACGGTGCGCATGGTGAGCCAGAAGTGATCCTGGGTCACTTTGCCCACGCGGGCGCTGGAGCGCTCCAGGAAGCGGGTGAAGTGGCGACGTGAGTAAATACTCACCCCCACCAGAATCAGCGCGCCAAACAGCGGGAAGAGCGTCTCTTTGCTGGTCAGCACCATCGCGCTGGCCTTGCCGAGCTGGCTGATGGTGTTCAGCGACAGCAGGCGGCGCAGATCCTGCACGATCTCAAGCGGCCAGGAGAAGCCCATCGGGCTGACATCCGCCGTCCAGAAGAGGTAACGGTGAGTCGCCTCATTCACCTCTTTTAACGCATCTTCAAGCTGGCTATTGGAAACTTTGAGTTTGGTCAGCTCCAGAATCAGCGTATCGCCGCCCTGCAACAGCGAATTGAGCAGTTCGCGCTGCGTGCGTAGCTGGGCTTCGAGAATACGGTTTTGCTCAGCGGTCAGAACCTTGCCATCCGCCTGGCGAATCTGTCGCAGCTGCGGCTGCTTGTTGAGCAGATCTTCATAACGCATGCGGTGCACGCGCAGCTGCGCCATTTCGGTATCCAGCTGCTGCGGTTTCGGCATCTCCGGCAGACGAGCCACCTGCGCGCGCAGCGCTTCGCCGAGCATATTCGATGCGCCGAGCCACTGAGACTGCTCGCGCAGGGTATTGAGCGCCTGACGCACCTGGAGCGTTTGCCCGGTTGCCTGGCGCTGCTGCGAAGCGACAAGATCCATGCGCTGCGCCTGCTGGTTCAGCGCCTGTGAGAGTTCACGGTTGATACGGAACTGCTCGACGATACTGGCGGGCAGGTTCGCACTGTTCTCCGCCAGCATCTCCGTGCTCTCCAGCGCCTGCTCGGCTTCGCGCTGACGCTGGCTGTTGAGTTGGTTACGCAGTGCCTGCAGATAAGCATCCAGCCGCTCGCTCTGCTTTTGCGCCAGCTCTGAGCGCATACGCGCCAGCTCCTGGCGGTTATTGGCTGAAAGCTGCGCCAGCTCTAATTCATCAACCACTGCTTTCAGCTTTGCCGACTCTGCCTGGGCGGCAAAATTTTGCGCCTGGGCAAGCGCCGAGTTGCTGGTTTGCGCCCCGAGGCGACGCTCCACTTCCGTTACCTGGCGGCGGGCGTCGGTTTGCTGCTGGGGAAGCTGGCTTAAGGAGTCGCTGATCTCCCGTGCGCGCTCCTGCTCCTGCTGCGCCTGGCGCGTCTTCTCCAGCAGCTGGCTGCTGACTTGCAGGATCTCCTGGTTGAGCGCATCGCTGCTCATGCCGGGTGACACAGAAGGGGGATCGTCGCGCAGATTATCGAGCTGGGCGCGAAGGGTGCGGGAAAGTTTGGGGAAGTTGTCGATCACGTCCTGATACTGCTGGGCGCGTTCAAGGGAGCCTTTACGCTCATCCAGGGCGTTCAACGCGCCTTGTAATGTCTCTACAATTTCCGCCTGGTCCGGCGTGTTTTTCGCCGCTTTGGCTTGCTCCAGCTCCTGGGCAATTTGACGGGCATCGGGAGCCGTTGCGGCAACGGCTCCCTGGCTGAGGCACCAGGCCATCAGAAAAGCGATAATCAGGCGCACTGCAGTCTCCCTGGGGTGAGGCTTAAACGTCTTCTTTAGTGTCGTCAACCAGCGGGTTGGCGTCATGTTCCGCTTTAATTTCTTCTTCCGCCAGCGGTGCAGGCTCCTGCGCATCAACCGGGACAAACGGCTCGGTGGAGAGCGCCAGCGGCTGGCCGATTTTGGTCACGGAGAGGCTGCGTAAGGCGTCAACCAGCTGCACTTTACCCGGCGCAAACAGGTTGATAACGGTAGAACCGAGCTTAAAGCGGCCCATCTCCTGGCCCTTCAGCAGCGCGACCGCGCCTTCGCTTTCACCTTGCGGGAAGGTCCAGCGTTTAATGATCCCTTCGCGCGGCGGCGTGACGGTGCCTGCCCAGACGGTTTCGATGCTGCCAACAATGGTCGCGCCGACAAGAATTTGCGCCATCGGGCCAAACTCAGTGTCGAACAGGCAGATAACGCGCTCGTTACGGGCGAAGAGGTTAGGTACGTTCTGCGCCGTTAAGTGGTTAACGGAGAAGAGGTCGCCCGGGACATAGATCATTTCACGCAGGATGCCGTTGCACGGCATATGCACGCGGTGGTAGTCGCGCGGTGAAAGATAGGTGGTGACAAAGCTACCGTTACGGAACAGATCCGCCATCAGGTAGTTGCCTGCCAGCAGCGCTTCGAGGCTGTAGTTATGGCCTTTAGCCTGCAGGATTTTGTCATTGTCGATAGCGCCAAGCTGGCTGATTACACCATCTGCTGGCATGACCAGCACGTTCGGATCGGTATTGAGCGGGCGCACCTCGTCGCGCAGCGGGCGCACGAAGAATTCGTTAAAAGAGCGGTAGCTGGCGGTATCCGGCTTCTGCGCCTCTTTCATATCGACCTTGTAGTATTTCACGAACAGATCGATAACCAGTTTGGTCAGCCAGCCTGCACGTTTGCTTGCGCCCCAGCCCGCCAGGCGAGTGAGCCACAGTTTCGGCAGAATGTATTGAAGCGAAAGTTTGAATGAGTTTAACAAGGTAGCCTCCAGGCCATTGTTTACTGTCGTTCCTGACCCGACGCGCGGCGTCGGAGTCTTAAAATGGGGGACGATTCTAACGACGCTTAGCTTAGTTGTCAGTCATCTGATTCAGAAAAGCTTTTACGCGTCTTTACCTGCGACATGCTTTCGAGAATGCGGTGATAATTTTCGAAGCGGCTCTCCGCAATTTTGCCGTTCTCTACCGCTTCGCGGATCGCACAACCGGGATCGGTATCGTGCTTGCAGTCGCGATATTTGCAGTGACCGAGATAATCATGGAATTCGACAAAACCGTGGGTGATTTGTTCCGGTTCGAGATGCCAGAGGCCAAACTCGCGCACGCCCGGAGAATCAATCACATCGCCGCCCTGCGGGAAGTGGTAGAGGCGTGCGGCGGTGGTGGTGTGCTGGCCCAAACCTGAAACGTCAGAGACGTCATTAGTGAGGATCTGCTCCTCGTTGAGGCCGAGCAGCGCATTAAGCAGGCTCGATTTGCCGACGCCGGACTGGCCAGCAAAGATGCTGATGCGATCGGTCAATGCTGCGATCAGCGGATCAAGGCCATCTTTCGCATGGCTGGAGACCATCAATACGCGGTAGCCAATATGACGATAGATATCCATCTGCTCGTTAACGAACGCCAGGCCCTCTTCATCGAGCAGGTCGGTTTTATTCATCACCAGCAGCGGTTCAACGTCCAGCGCTTCGCAGGCCACCAGATAGCGGTCGATAATGTTGAGTGAGAGTTCTGGCAGGATCGCCGAGACGATAACGATTTGATCGATATTGGCGGCGATAGGTTTAACGCCATCGTAGAAATCCGGGCGCGTCAGCACCGAGGTACGCTCGTGCACCGCTTCTACGATCCCTTTCACGTTGACGCCTTCTGCGGCCGCTTTGCCTGGCCGCCAGACCACGCGATCGCCGGTGACCAGCGAGCGGATAGTGCGGCGAATGTTGCAGCGATGCACGTCGCCGTCGGCGGATTCTACATCGGCATGCATACCAAAGCGGCTAATGACCACCCCTTCGGCCGTTTCGCCAAACAGGTTGTCATCGTAGTCGGGTTTCTCCGTCGAGGTTTTCAGTCGGCGCTCATGGTTCGCTTTAACGCGGCGCTGCTGTCCCTTGGAGAGTTTATTTTTACTCAATCGTGCTGGCTCCTGGTCGCCCCGGATGGGCAAAACCTCTATGATACACTCAATTCTGGATGAATATAGTGACGCGATAAGGGTGGAAAATAGCATGAGCGCAAATGAAAACAACCTCATTTGGATTGATCTCGAAATGACGGGCTTAGATCCCGAGCGCGATCGCATTATTGAGATCGCGACACTGGTGACCGACGCCAATCTCAATATCCTGGCGGAAGGGCCGGTAATGGCAGTGCATCAATCCGACGCGCAGCTGGCGTTGATGGATGAGTGGAACGTGCGAACCCACACCGGCAGCGGCCTGGTTGAACGCGTTAAAGCGAGCACCTTTGACGATCGCGCAGCAGAGCTGGCGACGATTGAGTTTCTGAAAGAGTGGGTACCGGCCGGTAAATCGCCCATTTGCGGCAACAGCATCGGCCAGGATCGCCGTTTCCTGTTTAAGTACATGCCGGAGCTGGAAGCCTACTTCCACTATCGCTATCTGGATGTCAGTACCCTGAAAGAGCTGGCGCGCCGCTGGAAACCGGAAGTTCTCACCGGCCTGAAAAAGCAGAATACTCACCAGGCGCTGGATGATATCCGCGAATCGGTGGCGGAGCTGGCTTACTACCGCGAACACTTTATTAAACTGTAAGCGTCTGCGTGCGCAGAGCCGATATGTCGTTTTCGGCTCTGCAAACCAGTGCTGGCGCGGTTTTGCTGCAAAAATGCGCGTTTTGTCGATTAAATCGGCAGTTAAACAAAAAAAACGAAAATTTGCTTTCAGGGGCTTGCAGCAGGAATGATTTCTCGTATAATGCGCCTCCCGTGAAGACACAGAAATGTGAAACACGGCATCACGAAATTTCAGCGGTTAAATGCTTTAACCTGTTGAAATAGCGCTGATAAGCGGGAATAGCTCAGTTGGTAGAGCACGACCTTGCCAAGGTCGGGGTCGCGAGTTCGAGTCTCGTTTCCCGCTCCAAATTTGAAATGCACCATCCAATTTACAGGCTTCGGTTTTTTGACACTGAACTCTGATAAATATGCGGGAATAGCTCAGTTGGTAGAGCACGACCTTGCCAAGGTCGGGGTCGCGAGTTCGAGTCTCGTTTCCCGCTCCAAATTTGAAATGCCGCAAGGCACGCACCATCCAGATTTACTGGTTCACGGCATCAGCCAGGCCAGATAAGTATGCGGGAATAGCTCAGTTGGTAGAGCACGACCTTGCCAAGGTCGGGGTCGCGAGTTCGAGTCTCGTTTCCCGCTCCAATCTTTCATCTCCAAAAAATTATCCACAGCGAAGAACCGCGCTGCGGGCGATTTCCTTTCGTGCTAAAAAAGTATTGTGAACAGAGTTATCCACAGGGCGAGCTTTGCTTAGCCGGATTTCTATTGCTTCGCTTATCAAATTATTTCTTTATAACTACCTGAATTATAAAATAAAAATAACATTTCAAAATGTTAACACGATCGCTTGACGAATTTGTTAACGTTGAAACGTAATGTGTTTTTTATTTTATTCACAAGCTGTGGATGGCTCAGGCATCGCGCGGCAGACCCTTTTCCACCACCCGCACCAGGCGCTGTTTTTGTGGCAGCTGTACCTCAACGACGCAGGCATTACGCTTCTCAATTTGCTGCGCAATCGCCCAGGCTATGTGCTCATCAAGAAGTGGGTGCTCACCCAGCCGCTGTTCGAGCGCCGCGATATTCGCCTCGTCCCACGGCGCATTGCCCAGCGCGACCGCAATATTGCGCAGCCAGCGCAGATGACCGATACGGCGAATAGCCGACCCCTCCGTGACTTTTAAAAAGTGCGCTTCACTCCAGGCGAACAATTCAACCAATGCTGGCGCGTGCAGGGCTTTGCGCGGGCTGAAATCCGCCTCATCCGTAAGCTGCGAGAAGCGGTTCCACGGGCAGATAAGCTGGCAGTCATCGCAACCGTAAATCCGGTTCCCGATAAGCGGGCGGAATTCCTCGGGGATCGCGCCCTCTAACTCAATGGTGAGATAGGAGATACAGCGACGCGCATCGACGGTATAGGGCTCGACAATCGCCCCGGTTGGGCAGATGGTCATACAGGCGACGCAGCGTCCGCATGCTTCCTCGACTGGTTGATCGACGGGCAGGGGGAGGTCAATCAGCAGTTCGCCGAGGAAGAAAAACGACCCCGCATCGCGGCTGAGAATAAGTGAGTGCTTACCTGTCCAGCCAAGCCCGGCTTTTTCCGCCAGCGGCCGCTCAAGAATGGGCGCAGAGTCGACAAACGGTCTAAAATTCAGCGAAGCACACTGCTGCTGGATCAGCTCGCCGAGCTTTTTAAGGCGGCTACGCAGCAGCTTATGATAATCGCGGCCCAGCGCGTAGCGGCTGACATAGCCGAGCGCCGGGTTTTTCAGCGTGCTGGCGAAGGCCGCGTTCGGCGGTAAATAGTTCATACGTACGCTGATAACGCGAAGCGTGCCGGGGAGAAGCTCATGGGGGCGGGCGCGCATCATACCGTGACGCGCCATCCACTCCATCTCGCCGTGATACTGCTTATCCAGCCACGCCTGCAGCTTCGGCTCGCTGGCGGTGAGATCGGTATCGGTAATACCGACCTGCTGAAAACCTAATTCAGTGCCCCACTGCTTGATTTGTTGCGCTAACTGATTGAGATCGAGGGGCTGTGACATGACGGACCATAGAGATGAAAAAAAACGCGGCAAGTATACCACACTCCATCTGGCCTGCTGGCGACCTGAAACGTCTCGAACAAGAGGCGGCCGACAGCCTTGGCATTACGTTATATGAATTGATGCTGCGCGCAGGCCAGGCCGCCTTCCAGCTGGCGCGGGATAACTTTCCCAATACAAAGCACTGGCTGGTGCTCTGCGGGCATGGCAATAACGGCGGCGATGGCTATGCGGTCGCGCGCCTTGCTGCCGCTGCGGGCATTGAGGTTACGCTCATCGCGATCGAGAGCGATAAACCGCTACCGGAAGAGGCGGCGCAGGCGCGTGAGGCCTGGCTTAATGCTGGCGGCACAATCCACGCCGAAGAGGCGCTCTGGCCTGAAGGCATTGATCTGATTATCGACGGCCTGCTCGGTACCGGACTGAGCAGCGCACCGCGCGACAACGTTGCGGCGCTGATTACGCGTGCCAACCAGCACGCTGCGCCGCGTATTTCTCTTGATATCCCCTCGGGTCTTAATGCGCAGACCGGCACGACACCCGGTGCCGTGATCCAGGCTCGCCACACCATCACTTTTATCGCCTTGAAACCGGGCCTGCTGACCGGCAAAGCGCGCGATGTGGTAGGGCAACTCCATCACCATGCGCTGGGCCTTGAGGCCTGGCTTGATGGGCAGCAGCCACCCCTTTCCCGTTTTGACGCCAGCCAACTTTCAGAATGGTTTACGCCGCGCCCGCCAACCTCCCATAAAGGGGATAATGGGCGACTGGTGATTATTGGCGGTGACCACGGTACGGCGGGTGCGATCCGCATGACGGGCGAAGCGGCTTTGCGCACCGGTGCTGGTTTAGTGCGTATTCTGACGCGGCGCGAGAACATTGCCCCCATCATCACCCAGCGGCCGGAGCTTATGGTTGATGAACTTACTCCAGAGTCCCTTGATGAGAGCCTCGAATGGGCCGACGTGGTGGTGATTGGCCCCGGCCTTGGGCAGCAGGAGTGGGGCAAAAAAGCCCTGCAAAAAGTGGAGAACTTCCGTAAACCGATGCTGTGGGATGCGGATGCGCTGAACCTTCTGGCAATCAACCCCGATAAACGTCACAATCGCGTATTGACGCCGCACCCCGGCGAAGCGGCGCGTCTGCTTAACTGCAGCGTGGCGGAAATTGAGAGTGATCGCTTACTTTCGGCACAGCGTCTGGTTAAACGCTATGCGGGCGTGGTAGTGCTGAAAGGCGCGGGCACGGTGGTGGCGAGCGCGGACGGCGAATGCGGTATTATTGATGCCGGAAATGCCGGAATGGGCAGCGGCGGCATGGGCGACGTGCTCTCTGGTATTATCGGCGCGCTGCTCGGACAGAAATTCAGTTTGTATGATGCTGCCTGTGCAGGCTGCGTCGCGCACGGCGCGGCGGCGGATCTGCGGGCAGCGCAGTATGGCCAGCGCGGCATGCTGGCTACCGATCTTTTTAGCACGCTGCTGCGTGTTGTTAACCCGGATGTAATTGATACAGAAAATGATTAATCGCGTGATTCCTTTACCTGATGAACAAGCCACCCTCGATCTCGGCCAGCGCGTGGCGCAAGCGTGCGCGGGCGCAACGGTGATCTATCTGTATGGCGATCTTGGTGCTGGCAAAACCACCTTTAGCCGCGGCTTCCTGCAGGCACTGGGTCACAACGGGAATGTAAAAAGCCCGACCTACACGCTGGTAGAGCCGTACGACCTCGATAAGCTGATGGTCTATCACTTCGATCTCTATCGGCTTGCCGATCCGGAAGAGCTGGAGTTTATGGGCATCCGCGACTATTTTGCCAACGACGCAATCTGCCTCGTCGAGTGGCCGCAGCAGGGCACAGGCGTATTGCCGGAGCCGGATATTGAAATCCATTTAGAGTATCAGGCGCAGGGGCGTGAGGCGCGCATTGGCGCGGTATCCTCATCGGGCGAATCGTTACTGGCGCGTATGGCTGGTTAACAGGAAAGGTGACGGGATGATCTCTCGCATAACAAGTTGGTTGGCGCTTACGCTGTTGATGCTCTGTTTCCAGGTTAACGCCGCGAGTTTAGCGGATATCCAGGTATCGAATGGCGAGAGCCAGGCACGTATCACCTTCAGTTTTATGGGCGATCCTGACTATGCGTTTAGCCAGCAGGGCAAGCGCAGCGTGGCGCTCGATATTAAGCAGACCGGCATTATTCAGGGGCTGCCGCTGCAGTTCAGCGGTAACAACCTGGTAAAGAGCATCCGTGCCGGGACGGCGAAGGATAACCAGTCGATCCGCCTGGTAGTCGACCTGACGCAAAACGGCAAAACCCGCGCGGTAAAACAGCAGAGCGGGGCAGGGTATACGGTGGTTTTCACCATCGATGCTGATGCACCACCTCCGCCTCCGCCGCCACCTGTGGTGGTGAAGCGTGCCGAGACGCCGGTTATGAGGCCGCAGCCGAGCGCACCTGCGCGCAACCCGTTTAAACCGGACAACGATCGCATCACCAGCGTGGTGAGCAGTAATACCACCACCCGGCCTGCCGCCCAGTCGCGCGCGGCCTCGGGCGACAAAGTAATTATCGCCATTGATGCTGGTCACGGCGGCCAGGATCCTGGCGCAATTGGCGCAGGCGGCACGCAGGAGAAGAGCGTGACGATTGCCATTGCCCGTAAGCTTCGCGCTTTGCTGAATGCCGACCCAATGTTCAAGCCAGTGATGACCCGCGACGGCGACTACTTTATTTCGGTAATGGGCCGTTCCGACGTGGCGCGTAAACAGAACGCCAACTTCCTGGTCTCAATTCATGCGGATGCCGCGCCGAACCGCGACGCGACGGGCGCCTCGGTGTGGGTGCTTTCAAACCGCCGCGCGAACAGCGAAATGGCAAGCTGGCTTGAGCAGCACGAGAAGCAGTCGGAACTGCTGGGCGGCGCGGGCGATGTGCTGGCTAACAGCCAGTCCGACCCTTATCTCAGCCAGGCGGTGCTTGATCTGCAATTCGGTCACTCCCAGCGTGTTGGCTATGATGTCGCCACCAATATGCTGAGCCAGCTTCAGCGCGTGGGCGCGCTGCATAAACGCCGCCCGGAGCATGCGAGCCTTGGCGTGCTGCGCTCGCCGGATATTCCCTCGGTGCTGGTGGAAACCGGGTTTATCAGCAATCGCAGCGAAGAGCGGCTGCTTGCCAGCGACGATTACCAACAGCAAATCGCAGCGGCCATTTATGGCGGTCTGCGTAACTACTTCCTTGCGCATCCTCTGCAATCAGCCCCGCAGGGCGGCGCGCAAATGGCGAACGCGGGCGCGCCCGCAGATGGTCTGCTTAACTAAGGATTCTTTTCATGCCGATACAGGTTCTACCGCCACAGCTTGCGAACCAGATCGCCGCAGGCGAAGTGGTTGAGCGCCCTGCGTCGGTAGTAAAAGAGCTGGTGGAGAACAGCCTGGATGCCGGTGCGACGCGTATCGATATCGATATTGAGCGCGGCGGTGCCAAGCTTATCCGCATCCGCGATAACGGCTGCGGCATCAAAAAAGAGGAGCTGGCGCTGGCGTTAGCGCGCCATGCCACCAGTAAGATTGCCTCTCTCGATGATTTAGAAGCGATCATTAGCCTTGGCTTTCGCGGCGAAGCGCTGGCGAGTATCAGTTCGGTTTCGCGCTTAACGCTCACTTCGCGCACCGCTGAGCAGCAGGAAGCGTGGCAGGCCTATGCCGAAGGGCGCGAGATGGCGGTCACGGTAAAACCGGCCGCTCACCCGGTTGGCACCACCCTTGAAGTGCTGGATCTCTTCTATAACACCCCGGCGCGGCGCAAGTTTATGCGCACGGAAAAGACCGAGTTCAACCATATCGATGAGGTGATCCGCCGCATCGCACTGGCGCGCTTCGACGTCACTATTAACCTCAACCATAACGGTAAGATGGTGCGCCAGTACCGCGCAGTGGCACAGGGCGGGCAGAAAGAGCGTCGGCTGGGTGCCATTTGCGGGATGCCTTTTCTTGAAAAGGCACTGGCGATTGAGTGGCAGCACGGCGATTTAGCCCTGCGCGGCTGGGTTGCCGATCCGAAGAGCAACACCGCTGCGTTTACCGATATTCAATATTGCTATGTGAATGGCCGCATGATGCGCGACCGGTTGATTAACCATGCCATTCGCCAGGCCTGCGAAGATAAGCTCGGGGCCGATCAGCAACCCGCTTTTGTGCTCTATCTGGAGATCGACCCACACCAGGTGGATGTTAACGTCCATCCGGCCAAGCATGAAGTGCGCTTTCACCAGTCGCGGCTGGTACATGATTTTATCTATCAGGGCGTGCTGAGCGTGTTGCAGCAGCAGCTTGACGCGACGCTGCCGCTCTCGGACGAATCTGCGCCGCGCGTGCTTCCGGAAAACCGCGTGGCCGCCGGGCGCAATCAGTTTGCCGAGCCGCGCGCTGCGCGCGAACCCGAGGCTGGATCCTATTCACCCTCTTCCAGCGGTGGATCCTCCTCCGGTACCTCTTCCCGTACGCCAGCAAATAGCGATCGCGGCTGGCCGAATGCGCAGCCTGGTTATCAGAAACAGCAGGGCGCGCTCTACCAAAAGCTGCTGGAAACGCCGGTGGTTGAGCCGAAAGCGGAGAAGCGAGCACCCGCTGCAACGCCTGCGCTCGACGGGCACAGCCAGAGTTTTGGCCGCGTGCTTACGCTGATTGCCCCGCACTACGCGCTGCTTGAACGCGACGGCAAGCTGGCGCTGCTGGCGCTGCCGGTGGCTGAGCGCTGGCTGCGTCATGCGCAGCTCTCGCCCGATAATGGGCCGGGCTGCGGGCAGCCGTTGTTGATCCCGGTACGGCTGAAAATTTCTACTGATGAGAGCGCGGCGCTTAAGCGCGCGCAGCCTGTGCTAACGCAAATGGGCATCGAATTTGTGCCGGATGGCCATCACGTGACCATTCGCGCGGTGCCTTTACCCTTGCGCCAACAAAATTTACAAAACTTGATTCCTGAACTGTTAGGCTACCTGGCGCAGCAGACAAGCATTGACGCGGTGAATATTGCCCACTGGCTGGCGCGCCGTCTGGCGACTGAACATGCACAGTGGAGCGTCGCTCAGGCGATCACTTTATTGGCCGACGTCGAACGGCTTTGTCCGCATCTGGTAAAGACCCCGCCGGATGGTTTATTACAACCTGTTGATTTACAAAAGGCGATGAACGCCCTGAACGATGAGTGAAGTGAGTAAGGCAAGCCTGCCGAAGGCAATTTTTTTAATGGGCCCAACGGCCTCCGGTAAAACAGCGCTCGCAATCGCGTTACGTAAAGTTTTGCCAGTTGAGTTGATAAGCGTTGATTCAGCCCTTATTTATCAAGGCATGGATATCGGTACAGCTAAACCGAACGCGGAAGAGCTTCGCGCCGCGCCGCACCGGTTGCTTGATATCCGGGATCCGGCGCAGGCCTACTCGGCAGCGGATTTCCGCCGCGATGCGCTGGCAGAAATGAAAGCCATCACCGATGCGGGCCGTATTCCTCTACTGGTGGGCGGCACGATGCTCTACTTTAAGGCGCTGCTGGAAGGATTATCCCCCTTGCCATCAGCCGATCCGCAGGTACGAGCCGAGATTGAACAGCAGGCTGCAGAGCGTGGATGGGATGCGTTACATGCGCAGTTACAGATAATCGATCCTGTCGCTGCAGCACGAATCCATCCGAATGATCCGCAAAGGCTTTCCCGGGCACTGGAAGTTTTTTTCATTTCGGGTAAAACTTTAACAGATCTGACGCAAACGTCAGGAGACGCTCTGCCTTACCAGGTGCATCAGTTCGCCATCGCCCCGGCGAGCCGTGAACTGCTCCATCAGCGAATCGAGCAGCGTTTTCACCAGATGTTAGCTTCAGGTTTTGAAGCAGAAGTGCGGGCGCTATTTGCTCGCGGAGATTTGCATACGGATATGCCTTCCGTTCGTTGTGTGGGATACCGCCAGATGTGGTCCTATCTCGAAGGCGAGATTTCATACGATGAAATGGTTTATCGAGGTATTTGCGCGACGAGGCAGTTAGCCAAGCGACAGATGACCTGGCTACGCGGATGGGATGAGGTTCACTGGTTAGAGAGTGAAAAGCCAGAAAAGTCTTACCATGACGTGTTACAGGTAGTTAGTGCTATCGCAGGGTGAATGTGTACAATTACCGCGTATCGTGCGCAAATTTTTACGCAGTTTTCAGAGCTTCCGGGTTCTAAGTACAAAACAAGCATATAAGGAAAAGATAGAATGGCTAAGGGGCAATCTTTACAAGATCCGTTCCTGAACGCACTGCGTCGGGAACGTGTTCCAGTTTCAATTTATTTGGTGAATGGTATCAAACTGCAAGGACAGATTGAGTCTTTCGATCAGTTCGTAATTTTGCTGAAGAATACAGTCAGCCAGATGGTTTATAAGCACGCGATTTCAACTGTTGTTCCGTCCCGCCCGGTTTCACATCACAGCAACAATGCGGGTGGCGGCTCCAACAACAACTACCACCATGGTAGCAACGCGCAAGGCTCTGCACAGCAGGACAGCGAAGAAACCGAGTAAGGTTGAAGGCTGATTTCCAGATCGGGGAGCCAGTTTCGCTGTGTTCCCCGCTGGTATTTAATGAGGGTTTACGCTTGTTTGACCGTTATGACGCCGGTGAGCAGGCGGTGCTGGTACACATCTATTTTTCGCAAGACAAAGATATGGAAGATCTCCAGGAGTTTGAAGCTCTGGTCTCTTCCGCCGGTGTCGAAGCAATGCAGGTGATTACCGGTAGCCGTAAAGCACCGCACCCCAAATATTTCGTTGGTGAAGGTAAAGCAGTCGAGATTGCAGAAGCCGTAAAAGCAACGGGTGCGTCCGTCGTACTCTTTGATCATGCGCTATCCCCTGCCCAGGAACGTAACCTGGAGCGACTGTGCGAATGTCGCGTTATCGATCGCACCGGCCTGATTTTGGATATTTTTGCCCAGCGTGCACGAACGCACGAGGGGAAATTGCAGGTAGAACTGGCGCAGTTGCGCCATCTGGCGACGCGCCTTGTGCGTGGCTGGACCCACCTTGAAAGACAGAAGGGCGGGATTGGTTTGCGTGGTCCGGGTGAAACCCAGCTCGAAACCGACCGTCGTTTGTTACGTAATCGCATCACCCAAATCCTCTCGCGCCTGGAAAAGGTTGAGAAGCAGCGTGAACAGGGGCGTCGTTCCCGTACCAAGGCGGATATTCCTACGGTTTCACTGGTGGGTTATACCAACGCCGGTAAATCGACGCTGTTTAACCAGATAACCGAAGCGCAGGTCTACGCAGCTGACCAACTGTTCGCCACGCTGGATCCGACGCTGCGCCGCATTGACGTTGCCGATGTCGGTGAAACCGTACTGGCCGATACCGTCGGCTTTATTCGCCACCTGCCGCACGATCTGGTCGCCGCGTTTAAAGCGACGCTGCAGGAGACGCGCCAGGCGACGCTGCTGCTGCACGTGATTGACGGCGCTGATGTGCGCGTACAGGAAAATATCGACGCGGTGAACACGGTGCTCGAAGAGATCGACGCACACGAGATCCCGACGCTGCTGGTGATGAACAAGATCGATATGCTGGAGGATTTCGAACCGCGTATCGACAGAGATGAAGAGAACAAACCGACCCGCGTCTGGCTCTCCGCCCAGACGGGGGCTGGCGTACCACTGTTATTCCAGGCTTTGACAGAACGTCTTGCCGGCGAAGTTGCGCAGCACACGCTGCGACTGCCAGCGGAAGAGGGGCGTTTAAGAAGCCGGTTTTATCAGCTTCAGGCAATAGAAAAAGAGTGGACGGAAGAGGATGGCAGCGTAGGTATGCAGATACGGATGCCCATCGTTGACTGGCGTCGACTCTGTAAACAAGAACCGGCGCTCGAAGAGTACATCGTTTGATCGGCAAAGCCTGAAGATTTTTCCCCTTTGGGGGTGCCCGCCTGTGCGGGCATACACCGCAAAATAAATATGGAGCACATACATGGCGTGGAATCAGCCCGGTAACAACGGACAAGACCGCGACCCGTGGGGAAGCAGCAAACCAGGCGGCAACTCTGAGGGAAATGGAAACAAAGGCGGTCGCGATCAGGGGCCACCTGATCTGGATGATATCTTCCGCAAGCTGAGCAAAAAGCTCGGCGGTCTGGGCGGTGGCAAAGGCACCGGCGGGAGTAATCCAGGCGCTTCTGGCCCTCGCAGTCCATTGGGCGGGCGCGTGTTCGGCATCGCTGCCGTTGCTGCCGTGGTGATCTGGGCTGCGACCGGCTTCTACACCATTAAAGAAGCGGAACGCGGCGTGGTGACACGCTTTGGTAAGTTCAGTCATCTGGTTGAACCGGGTCTGAACTGGAAGCCAACCTTTATCGACAACGTGACGGCGGTGAACGTCGAATCCGTTCGTGAACTGGCTGCCTCTGGCGTGATGCTCACCTCTGATGAAAACGTCGTGCGCGTTGAGATGAACGTGCAGTACCGCGTAACCGATCCTCAGCGCTATCTGTTTAGCGTCACCAGCGCTGACGACAGTCTCCGTCAGGCGACGGACAGCGCCCTGCGCGGCGTGATCGGTAAATACACCATGGATCGTATTCTGACCGAAGGGCGTACCGTTATTCGTAGCGATACCCAGCGCGAGCTGGAAGAGACCATTCGTCCTTACAACATGGGTATTACTCTGCTGGACGTCAACTTCCAGGCCGCTCGTCCGCCGGAAGAGGTGAAAGCCGCGTTTGATGATGCGATTGCCGCCCGTGAGAACGAGCAGCAGTTCATCCGTGAAGCGGAAGCCTACACCAACGAAGTGCAGCCGCGTGCGAACGGTCAGGCGCAGCGTATCCTCGAAGAGGCGCGCGCGTACAAAACGCAGACCGTGCTGGAAGCGCAGGGTGAAGTGGCGCGTTTTGCCAAGATCCTGCCTGAGTATAAAGCTGCTCCGGAAATCACCCGTGAGCGTCTCTATATCGAAGCGATGGAGAAAGTGCTGAGCCACACCCGTAAAGTGCTGGTGAATGATAAAGGCGGCAACCTGATGGTGCTTCCGCTGGATCAGATGCTGAAAGGCGGTAACGCGCCGGCGGCGAAGAGCGACAGTAACGGCGCAAATAATCTGCTGCGTCTGCCGCCTGCATCCAATTCCGGCAGCAACGCCAACAGCAATTCGACTTCCTCTGCGGGAGATATCATGGATCAACGCCGCGTCAACGCGCAGCGTAACGACTACCAGCGTCAGGGGGAATAACGATGCGTAAGTCAGTAATCGCGATCATCATCATCGTGCTGGTAGTGTTTTTCACCTCGATTTTCGTGGTGCGAGAGGGCGAGCGCGGAATTTCGCTGCGCTTCGGTAAAGTGCTGCGTGACGGCGACAACAAGCCGTTAGTCTTCGAACCGGGCCTGCACTTCAAACTGCCGTTTATTGAATCGGTCAAACTGCTTGATGCGCGTATCCAGACCATGGATAACCAGGCGGATCGCTTTGTGACCAAAGAGAAGAAAGACCTGATCGTCGACTCCTATATCAAGTGGCGCATCAGCGATTTCAGCCGTTACTACCTGGCTACCGGCGGCGGTGACGTCTCCCAGGCAGAAGTGCTGCTGAAACGTAAGTTCTCTGACCGTCTGCGTTCTGAGATTGGTCGTCTGGATGTTAAAGATATCGTCACCGACTCCCGCGGGCGTTTGACCTCGGAAGTGCGCGACGCGCTGAACTCCGGCTCTGCGGGCACCGAAGATGAAGTGGTCACGCCAGCGGCGGATGACGCTATCGCGAAAGCCGCTGAACGCGTTCAGGCTGAAACGAACGGCAAAGTGCCGGTCATCAACCCGAACAGTATGGCCGCGCTGGGCATTGAAGTGGTCGATGTGCGTATCAAGCAGATCAACCTGCCGACGGAAGTGTCGGATGCGATCTACAACCGTATGCGCGCCGAGCGTGAAGCGGTTGCGCGTCGCCACCGTTCACAGGGTCAGGAAGAGGCGGAAAAACTGCGCGCTACTGCGGACTATGAAGTGACGAAAACGCTGGCAGAAGCCGAGCGCCAGGGTCGCATCATGCGTGGTGAAGGCGATGCCGAAGCGGCGAAACTGTTTGCTGATGCCTTTAGCCAGGATCCGGACTTCTACGCCTTTATCCGTAGCCTGCGTGCGTACGAAAATAGCTTCGACAGCAACCAGGATGTGATGGTGCTGAGCCCGGACAGCGATTTCTTCCGTTATATGAAGACGCCGACCTCAACCGCACGCTAATATCGCGTCAACGGTTTTGATAATGAAAACCACCGCCTCAATCCGGGCGGTGGTTTTTCTTTTGTGAGGATGACCCATGAACGCAACAATCTGGCTCGCGCTGGCGTTAGTTTTGGTGCTTGAAGGGCTTGGCCCGATGCTTTATCCGCGTGCCTGGCGGCGAATGATCGCCTCATTGAGCCAGCTTCCGGATAATATTTTGCGCCGTTTTGGCGGCGGACTTGTGGTTGCAGGCATCGTTGTCTACTACATGTTGAGGAAAACGATTGGCTGAGGCAATAATCGGCTAACTCGCGGGAATTTTGCACGGAAAAAGTGCTGATTCTCTAAAAAAGCGGTGGTAGAATCCATTTTTAAGCAAACGGTGATTTTGAAAAAATGGGTAACAACGTCGTCGTACTGGGCACCCAATGGGGTGACGAAGGTAAAGGGAAGATTGTCGATCTTCTGACTGAACGGGCTAAATATGTTGTACGCTACCAGGGCGGTCACAACGCAGGCCATACTCTCGTAATCAACGGTGAAAAAACCGTCCTCCATCTTATTCCATCAGGCATTCTTCGCGAAAACGTCACCAGCATCATCGGTAATGGCGTTGTGCTGTCGCCTGCTGCACTGATGAAAGAGATGAAAGAACTGGAAGACCGTGGTATCCCGGTTCGCGAACGTCTGCTGCTCTCTGAAGCCTGCCCGTTAATCCTTGATTATCACGTTGCGCTGGATGTCGCTCGCGAAAAAGCGCGCGGTGCGAAAGCGATCGGCACCACCGGTCGCGGTATCGGCCCGGCGTATGAAGATAAAGTTGCCCGTCGCGGTCTGCGCGTTGGCGACCTGTTCGATAAAGCGACCTTCGCCGATAAACTGAAAGAAGTGATGGAATATCACAACTTCCAGCTGGTGAACTACTACAAAGTTGAAGCGGTTGACTACCAGAAAGTGCTGGACGACGTGATGGCAATCGCCGACATCCTGACCGCCATGGTTGTTGACGTTTCCGACTTGCTGGATCAGGCGCGTAAGCGCGGCGACTTCGTGATGTTCGAAGGCGCGCAGGGTACGCTGCTGGATATCGACCACGGTACCTATCCGTACGTCACCTCCTCTAACACCACCGCTGGCGGTGTTGCTACCGGTTCCGGCCTTGGCCCGCGCTACGTTGATTACGTGCTGGGCATCATCAAAGCCTACTCCACCCGTGTGGGTGCAGGTCCGTTCCCGACCGAACTGTTTGATGAAACCGGCGAGTTCCTCTGCAAGCAGGGTAACGAATTTGGCGCGACCACCGGTCGTCGTCGTCGTACCGGCTGGCTGGACGCCGTTGCCGTGCGCCGTGCCGTACAGATCAACTCCCTTTCTGGTTTCTGCCTGACCAAGCTGGACGTGCTGGATGGCCTGAAAGAGGTGAAAATCTGCGTCGCTTACCGCATGCCGGATGGCCGCGAAGTGGACACCACGCCGCTGGCTGCCGACAACTGGGAAGGTATCGAGCCGATCTACGAAACCATGCCGGGCTGGTCTGAAACCACCTTTGGCGTGAAAGAGCGCAGCGGTCTGCCGCAGGCAGCGCTCAATTACATCAAACGTATTGAAGAACTTACTGGTGTACCGATCGATATCATCTCTACTGGTCCTGATCGCACTGAGACCATGATTCTGCGCGACCCGTTCGACGCATAATCCTGCTTAAGGGCGCGAAATTCGCGCCCTTTCTCCTCGCTTTTTTTACCTTTCTGTTCAAATAAATTAGCGACCTGACTGGTGGCTGGTTTATCATCAATAAAGTCAATACCTGCGGGTATCTCGCTTTTTTTCCTGTTATTGAGGTTGGTGTGCAGTTAACAAGCTTTACCGATTACGGTTTACGCGCTTTGATTTACATGGCGGCATTGCCGGAAGGGCAGATGACCAACATTTCTGCAGTGACAGAAACGTATGGCGTCTCCCGTAATCATATGGTTAAGATAATCAATCAGCTAAGTCGTGAAGGCTATGTCGCGGCGGTGCGTGGAAAAAATGGCGGTATCCGTCTGGGCAAGCCCGCGCGAGATATTCGTATCAGTGATGTTGTGCGCTCCCTTGAACCGCTAACGCTGGTGAACTGCCACAGCGATTTTTGCCACATCACCAACGCTTGCCGACTGAAAGTCGCCCTCTCAAAAGCCGTGCAGAGTTTCCTGAAGGAACTTGATAACTACACGCTTGCCGATTTGGTTGAAGAGAATCAACCGCTTTACAAATTATTGCTGGTGGAATGACGAAACGCTCCGCCAGAGCTGACAACGGAGGAACCGCTATGTCACAAGATCCTTTCCTCGAACGCGAAACTGAAAAATACTCTAATCCTATTCCCAGCCGCGAATTTATCCTCGACCATCTCTCCAAACGCGAAAAGCCTGCCAGCCGCGATGAACTGGCTGTTGAGCTCAATATCGAAGGCGAAGAACAACATGAAGCCCTGCGCCGCCGTCTGCGCGCCATGGAGCGCGACGGGCAGCTGGTCTTCACCCGCCGCCAGTGCTACGCCTTACCGGAACGTCTCGACCTGCTGAAAGGCATTGTTATCGGCCATCGCGACGGCTACGGTTTTCTGCGCGTCGAAGGCCGCAAAGACGATCTCTATCTCTCCAGCGAGCAGATGAAAACCTGTATCCACGGCGATCAGGTGCTGGCACAGCCGCTGGGCGCGGATCGCAAAGGGCGCCGCGAAGCGCGCATTGTCCGCGTACTGGTGCCGAAAACCGGGCAGATTGTCGGCCGCTACTTCACCGACGCTGGCGTCGGCTTTGTGGTGCCGGACGACAGCCGCCTGAGCTTCGATATCCTGATTCCGCCTGAAGAGATTATGGGCGCGCGCATGGGCTTTGTGGTGGTGGTTGAACTGACCCAGCGCCCGACTCGCCGTACCAAAGCGGTGGGTAAAATCGTTGAAGTGCTGGGCGATAACATGGGCACCGGCATGGCCGTCGATATGGCGCTGCGCACCCATGAAATTCCCTACCAGTGGCCGCCAGAAGTTGAGAAGCAGATTGCCGACCTGAAAGAGCAGGTGCCGGAAGAGGCCAAAGTGGGCCGCGTCGATCTGCGCAATCTGCCACTGGTCACTATTGATGGCGAAGACGCCCGCGACTTTGATGACGCCGTTTACTGTGAGAAGAAACGCGGCGGCGGCTGGCGCTTATGGGTTGCCATCGCCGATGTCAGTTACTACGTGCGCCACGGTACGCCGCTGGATAACGAAGCGCGTAATCGCGGCACCTCCGTCTACTTCCCGTCGCAGGTCGTTCCAATGCTGCCGGAAGTGCTCTCCAACGGCCTCTGCTCCCTGAACCCGCAGGTAGACCGCCTCTGTATGGTGTGTGAGATGACCATCTCCGCCAAAGGGCGTCTGACCGGGTATAAGTTCTACGAAGCGGTAATGAGCTCCCACGCGCGTCTGACCTACACCAAGGTGTGGCATATGTTGCAGGGCGATGGCGAGCTGCGCGAGCAATACGCGCCGCTGGTGAAACACATTGAAGAGCTGCATACCCTCTATAAAACCCTTGAGCAGGCGCGCGCCGAGCGCGGCGGCATCTCCTTTGAGAGCGAAGAGGCGAAGTTCATTTTCAACGCCGAACGCCGTATTGAGCGCATTGAGCAGACGCAGCGTAACGACGCGCACAAGCTGATTGAAGAGTGCATGATCCTCGCCAATATCTCTGCGGCACGCTTCGTTGAGAAGGCAGAAGAGCCAGCGCTGTTCCGTATTCACGATAAACCGACCAACGACGCTATTACCTCGTTCCGTACCGTGCTCGCCGAGCTGGGTCTGGAGTTGCCGGGCGGTAACAAGCCTGAGCCGCGCGATTATGCCGCACTGCTGGAGTCGATCGCCGATCGTCCCGATCACGAAATGCTGCAAACCATGCTGCTGCGCTCGATGAAACAGGCGATCTACGATCCGGAAAACCGCGGCCACTTTGGTCTCGCGCTGCAATCCTATGCGCACTTTACCTCGCCGATTCGCCGCTACCCGGATCTCTCGTTGCACCGCGCGATCAAGTATCTGCTGGCGAAAGAGAACGGCGAGAAAGGCAACAGCACTGCGACGGGCGGCTGGCACTACAGCATGGAAGAGATCCTCCAGCTGGGTCAGCACTGCTCGATGGCCGAGCGCCGCGCCGATGAAGCGACCCGTGATGTTGCGGACTGGCTGAAGTGCGACTTTATGCAGGATCAGGTGGGTAACACCTTCTCCGGCGTCATCGCCAGCGTCACCGGCTTCGGCTTCTTTGTGCGTCTTGTTGACCTGTTTATCGATGGTCTGGTGCACGTATCGTCGCTGGATAACGACTACTACCGCTTTGACCAGGTTGGTCAGCGCCTGATTGGCGAATCCGGCGGTCAGACCTATCGCCTGGGCGACCGGGTTGAAGTGAAGGTTGAAGCGGTCAATATGGACGAGCGTAAGATCGACTTCTCGCTTATCTCCAGCGAGCGCGCCCCGCGTAATCCGGGTAAAACCGATCGCGAGCGTAATAAGAAAGGCACCGCAGGGCGCAGCAACGCGAGCAAAAAACCGCCGCGTCGCCAGGCCAATAAAAAGGTGAATTTCGAGCCGGATAGCGAATTCCGTGGCGATAAAGCCAAGGGCAAAGCGAAAAAAGCGAAAAAGCCCTCTGAGAAAACGCAAAAAATAGCCGCCGCGACCAAAGCCAAACGCGCGTCGCGCAAGAAAAAAGCCGATTGATAATCAAAACCCCCTCTGCAAAGAGGGGGTTTTTCTTTATTGGGCGCAGGGCGGTAACGCTCCGCGAAATAATGCGTCAGAGAAAAGCCGTTTCGGCGCTACCAATTTCCGTTAAGTCATATCCTTTGAATTTCATACCGATGCCGTGCTCTGGATCGATTTGCGTCGAAAAGAGTAAACCGAAACTCTTCTCTTCCTGCGACAGTAGATAGATCTTTATTAGCGTCAGATCGCTGAGCGTTGCGGAATAGATCCGCGCCGTATAGTTCTGCGCTGCGATAATCGCTGTGTCAAAAATGGCGTGTTGCTGATGAATAAGAAAATCAATCATCGCTCTTATATTGTCATCCGCCACATCGCACTCCAGGGCAGTGCATTGCACCGCCTGCGCGCCAAAAGCGGGCAGGGTTAAATCCGTCGTTATACCTTCATCATCTTGATAAAAATCGGAGTAATCGCAGCCCATTTCTTCTCTCCCAAGCAGGTTTGCATCCCCTCGAAAAGCCGTGTCAGAGCGCGCTCTACAAGGGTTCAACAGGGGGAAGGGTATCAAAACGAGAGGATATATCTTTAAAAAGATTGCGCGCTAACGTTTTCACGTCTAACTTGTCGGTGTTGTACAAGTTTCGTGGGGAAATCTGTACAACATACTGGGCTGACTGCAAAGGATAGCCACGTCACTTTTTCTAGCGAGTTTATGATGAATAACGCGACTTTTAAGACATTTGAGACTACAGACAGCAAGCTTCATGCCTTTGAGGCCGAAAAACAGATTATTGACGAGCTGACCTTTGCACTGAAATCAGTGAAAACCGTGGTAACCAATAAGGATCTGATTCTGGCCCTTATTAGCCGTCTCGAAACGGAATCCGATGTTGTCCAGAACGACATCCTGCGCAACGCGCTGGAGATGATTGTTCATCGCACTCAGGATGATATCTAAGTAAATGGATTTATCGCGGCAGCCTCCGTGTGAGCGGAGGCTGCCGTTTTTTATTAATGGATCTTATCGTCTGCGCCTGGCTTCCATTGTGCAAGGAAGTTCTTACGGCTCACCGGCGCACGCGAACGTTCGTTCGTCGTTTTGGCAATCATCGCCTGAATCTCATCAATAGCGCTGTCGCAGGCGGCAATGCCTTCGCGGTTTACTGCCTGTTTGCGTTTGTCATTGAGTATTTCCAGCACGGCGCGAAAAGAGACTGCCTCATCCGTGTTCAGCAGCTGTTTAACAGCTTTCTCGATAAGCACGCCTGCCTTTTTTTCGGTATCAATGGTGCTCATGGTCTCCTCCTGTAAGGGGCTGCGAAGCGAGGCTCTCACTCTTTCAGTGCGCTCTGCTTTTTCTGCCGCCCCTGCGTTGGTGAGCGTTCTCTGGAAAAGATCTCCAGCTGAGTCAAACCTGCATCTTTTAATTAATAAAAAATCGCCCTGAGCGAATAAAGATGCATATTTAAATCGCCTTATAAGAATTGTCGCTAAAAAAAGTTTTCTTATAAGCGGTAAAGCACTTTGTATAATAAATAATAAGTCGCTGTTGTGAATTGATCACTGTTTATTTAATTATAAAAGATATTAGGGCTTTCTCTTTTTTTTGAGAACTATCTGCTTTTTATTCCGTTATTAATAATAAGCGCACATAGAAATTGTGGTTTAAAAGATGCTGTATTTCAAAGGATTAGATGGGTTTTATCTCAGGTGGGTGGCTATGGGGAGTTATTAAAAACCATAACAGTCTGCTCTATTTATTTGATAACAGTTGAGCATGAATTGAGATTTTGCTTAATGCTGAGATCCGGAAAAAAGCTGCCGTGACGGTTATTTTCCAGATCTGCAACATACCGTTACGCTTGTTTATTAATAGTCACATTGTCATAGACCATAAATACCCGGGTCGTGCCAGCGAGGCCGCTATATCCACCCTGACCGCCGCCAAGATGGCAGGCGAGTGCGGTAAATGTCCAGGCATCTTCTGTTGAAGCGCTAATCTGGCGTGTGGTTAAGGCCTCAAGGCCATGCTGCTCGCCAAACGTGCGCACGCAGGCGGCATATTCGCCAAGCGGTTCGCGCACGGAAGGGTGATCCCAGCCCCATAGCCAGGAGCCCTCTTCCGTGTCATAGGTGCCCACCACTTGAACCGGCGCGGTAATGACCCACCCCTTTTCATGATTGGTAAAGGTAATGGTGCCGGCATCGAGATCGACGCCCCACTCGGCGCTGTCGATCCCCCACATCTCCCTTGCCGCCTGCGTACGCTGCTGCATCTCATTATTGGCGCGGGCAATGGTCAGCTCGGGTTCGCGAAGCGCTTCATCCTTCGCGTTATCGTTACCGCCGCCAAACAACTTCTTAAAAAAATTGGCCATCCAGGGTCTCCATTAACTCGTTGTCATTTCGGCAAAATTAAGCGCGTCAGGCTTTGATAACCAGATGAAAAAACACCGCCCGCAGGCGGTGTTGTCGTGGTTAACGAACCAGATGCAGGAAGTGTAGATGCTTTTCATATTGATCAAGAATATCGTTGATCAACTGCTCCTGGTTCCAGCCCATCACATCATAGTTTTGCCCGCCCTCTTTGAGGTAGATTTCCGCGCGGTAGTACTTATGCTGCTCCGCCTGTTGTTCATCGCTCTCGAGGCCCGAAATCGCAAAGGTTGGGGCGTTATACCCGCGCAGCCTCACTCCATAGATAAAGTTAAGCTCATCGCCGAGGTCGACTTCAAAGCGAATACGATCGTCCGCCGCGTCGCTGATGGTACTGCGCGTTCCCTGCTTATTCAGCTCATCCTGCACCAGCGTCATTGCCGGCTGGATAACATCATCCATAAAGCGTTTTACCAGCGAGCGTTTCGGCAGATAGGCAATATTGCGTAACCGCCGCTGCCACGGAATCGGATTGCGCGCCGCAGTCGGCGCGATGGTCGCCATACTTTGGCTCTCACGTTTAGTGAGATCCCGGCGCAACGCTTTTAACAGCCCATAAATCGAGATCAGCAGGATCACTGAGAAGGGCAGCGCACTGGCAATGGTCACGGTTTGCAGGGCGCTTAACCCGCCCGCCAGTAGTAGCGCAATCGCCACCACGCCCATCAGCGCAGCCCAGAAGATGCGCTGCCAGACCGGCGTATGGCTTGAGCCGCCGGAGGCAAGAGTATCCACCACCATGGCACCAGAGTCAGCAGAGGTGACAAAGAAGACGATCACCATCGCCATGGCGATAAACGACAGGATGCTGGAGAAGGGGAAATGCTCAAGGAAGTTAAACAGCGCCAGCGCGACATCCTGCTGCACGGTGTCAGCCAGGTCGCGCGCGCCTTCGGTCATGATGAGATGGATCGCGCTGTTACCAAACACCGTCATCCACAGCAGCGTGAAACCTGCCGGGACAAACAGTACGCCGGTGACAAACTCGCGGATCGTTCTGCCACGGGAGACGCGGGCGATAAACATACCGACAAACGGCGACCAGGAGAGCCACCAGCCCCAGTAGAGCAGCGTCCAGCCACCCAGCCAGTTGCTCGACTTCGGCTCATAGGCGTAAAGGTTGAATGTCTTACTCACCAGTTCAGAGAGATATCCGCCGGTATTCTCGACAAAGGATTTAAGCAGCAGCACCGTCGGACCCAGCAGCATCACTAACGCCAGCAGCAGCAGCGCCAGGCTGAGGTTCAGCTCAGAGAGGATGCGGATCCCTTTATCGAGCCCTGATACCACGGAAATCGTGGCAAGGCCGGTGATCACGACGATCAAAATAACCTGTACCGTTTCATTAATCGGCACGCCGAATAGGTGATTCAGGCCAGCATTAACCTGCAATACGCCATAGCCCAGCGAGGTCGCCACGCCAAAGACCGTTCCAATCACCGCGAAAATATCGACGGCGTGACCCAAAGGCCCATAAATGCGATCGCCGATAATCGGGTAGAGCGCGGAGCGCAGCGTCAACGGTAAACCGTGACGGTAGCTGAAGAAGGCGAGGATCAACGCGACAATCGCGTAGATGGCCCAGGCATGCAGACCCCAGTGGAAAAAGGTGAGGCGCATCGCCTGCTTGGCGGCCTCAATGGTTTCAGGTGTCCCCACCGGTGGCGATAAGTAGTGCATCACCGGCTCGGCCACACCAAAGAACATCAGGCCGATCCCCATCCCTGCCGAGAAGAGCATCGCGAACCAGGAGTGGTAGCTGAAATCGGGCTGTGCGTGGTCGGGGCCAAGTTTTATATCACCGTAACGCGAAAGCCCAAGGAAGGTGACGCTCAGCAGGATCAGCGCGACGGCAAGGATATAAAACCAGCTGGCATTGGTGAAAAGCTCCTGCTGTAACAGCTTGAATTTGCTGTCGGCGAGCTCGGGAAAAAGCGAGGCAAAAGCCACAAGGAGCACGATTAATAACGCCGATGTAGCAAACACAGGCTTATTGATCGTGTTCCCGGCCTTGTTGGTCGAAAGATTTTGTTCACTCATAATCTATTCATTCCATAGGTTGGTTGCCCTGAACGGATATAAAGAACAGCGAAATAGTAACAAATATGATGGTCAGGAGAAGTTATTATTCGAACGAATATGACTCTGTAAAACATAATCTTTATGCGGTAATGCCTGGCTCGCGGGGTTATGTCTTTGCTACTGGAAGGAGAGGCGCAGTAGAGGATCGATCCTGCCTGCATGCCAATGTTAAGGCGGGGGAATCGGGGAGACGTGCGCTCCCCGCTGTGCGAGATATCAGAAGGTGACGCCAGCGCCTAAATAGGCTCCATCGATAATGGTGTGGCCCGGACGACCATCTTTGCCATCGACGCTTGCGTGGCGGTAACCGGCTTTAAGCGTAAGCGGGGTGATAGGTGTCCACTTAATGCCGCCATTCGCTTCGACGTAGTTTTTCACGCTGTTGGTCAGACCTTCCGGTGCAGAGTAGCCTTCGCCATAGAGATGAATGCTGTCCGTCAGCGCCCAGTCGATGCCGCCGCCAATCGGGAAGGCCACGCCGTTATCGCCTTTTTTCGGCCCGAGGTAGACCGCTTTTGTGCCGGCAGAGAGGGTCAACGGGCCGAGGCCAAAGTTATAACCTACGCCCAGGCTGCCCAGCTGCGCGCCATCTTTGGTGTTTTTTACCCAGTTGCTCTCGGCATATAAGCCGTCTGAGCTTTTACCTAATTCAGCATTGAGATTGGTGTAGTTCTTACTTTGTTCTGCGGTAAAACCCATTGCCAGGGCTGAACCCGATGCCATCACCAGAGATAAAGATAAAAGTACGGATAATTTTTTCACGTTTGTTACTCCTCAATAATTTCGCAGTGAACTTATCAAGTGAGCGGCTGTCTGAAAAATTGCTCTGGTCTCAAAATGTAAATTGCGTAACGCCTGATATTTAATGCCCGTTATGGCTATTATTTAACGAAGTCAATGCTGGTTACCCGTCTGGTTTAGCGTTGGTTTAATTCCCCGCCTCAATTAATAGTGAATATTTTCCCTGGTTGTTCTTTTTTTAATCATCTATTCAAATGTGAAAAGTATTACCATCGCAATTAATAATAATCATTTCTCTTTGACCTTAATATGCAGTTACATTCTTTGAAATAATTATATCTGTCACGAACTTTATAACCCTGCTTGCTTACAGGTTTGCATTATCTATCGGCCATTGCTGAGGGGCTGCTCCGCTTCGCTAAAGCACGCTTGCTCCAGCGTGCAACCGCGTGGTGTAAAATTATTTTTAACGACATTAATAGCACCCTAATAAAATGCTACTGCTAAAAAGCTAAATAAATATGATATATCCTAAGCGAAGCGGTAATATTTTATGCCGAAATGGATTTATCGTGCGTTGCAGTAATACGTGATTTAGATCATGAATACTGTACTTTACGCATAAGCTGAAGAATAAATCATAAAGTTAAATTTTAGGGCTGACGATAACTGGAAATAGCGCCCCCAATCTAACTTTATGGTGAACCGTATGTCCGTTACCGCTTTTGTAGGAAACATCGCGAATAACCTAAGCGTCGGCAAAAAACTGACCTCCAGTTTTATTATCGTGCTTATTATTATGATGATTACCGTTGCAACAGGTCTTATTGGCTTTAAAAAAGTTGAAGAAAATGCGGACAAAGAAGCGGTTACCGTGCAGATGGTAAATACACTCAGTACCGCGCGTCTTAACCGCACCCTTTATCAATATACCGGCTCGGCAGAAAACGCTGATAAAAACCTCAAGGCTTTACAACAAATTATCGAGCTGGCGAAAACCCTGGATACCTTTTCCTGGAGCCAGGAAGGGCAGGCAAAAATTGACAGCCTGCAACAGCAAACCGAAACCTATATGGCACAAAGGAGCGTCTTTGTCTCATCAATACAGCGCCGTAATGAACTGGCCGCCGCGTTGCGCAGCGCAAAGATTGAAGATATCGCCCAGCAGGCCGCCTCACTGAGCGTCAGCGATAGCCTGCCACCTGAAAGCGCGCTGGTGGCCGTGCGCCTTGAAGCCAGGTTGCAGCAGTCGGCGCTGTTAATTGAAGAGCTGATTGACTCCGGCAGCGCTGATACCGCCGCCCGTCTCAGCACCGCGCTTCAGCAAAGCGCGGAATATGGTAAAGCGCTGGCCGGGCAGGGCGGAGAACTCGCCTCTTTAAATGCCGCCTTGACCACCGAGCTTGCCAGCCTGCAGGGGAATATTGACCAGTTCGTTACTACGTTTGCCAATCAGGCAACGCAATCTAAAACCCTGACCGGCACCGCCACCCAGTTAAACGAATCCGTTGAGAATTTCTTCGTCTGGCAGCAGGCGCAGGTGAAGGAAACCATGTCTCATGCGATGACTATCATGCTGCTTGCAGCCGCAGTAGGCATTGCGATTGCGCTGCTGATTGCCTGGCGCATCACCCGCAACATTACCCGTCCGCTGCGTGAAACGCTGCACATCGCCGAGCGCATTTCGCAGGGCGATCTCACCATGTCCATCTCAACCCAACGTCGCGATGAGCCGGGGCTGCTGCTGCAGGCCGTTTCCGTGATGAATGAGAACCTGAAAGAGGTGATCTCTCGTGTGCGTAGCGGCGTGGAGAGCGTGTCGCGCGCCTCGGCGGAGATTGCCGCCGGCAATATCGATCTCTCTTCGCGTACCGAGCAGCAGTCCGCTGCGGTAGTGGAAACTGCCGCCAGCATGGAAGAGCTGACCTCGACGGTGAAACAGAATGCGGAAAACGCCAGCCACGCCAGCAAACTGGCGGCAGAGGCCTCTTCCAGCGCCGATCGCGGCGGCAAGATCGTTGGTGAAGTGGTCACCACGATGGAGGGGATCCGCGCCAGCTCACACAAAATTGGCGACATCATCAACGTTATTAACAGCATCGCTTTCCAGACCAATATCCTCGCGCTTAACGCCGCAGTAGAAGCGGCGCGTGCGGGCGAACAGGGACGCGGGTTTGCCGTGGTCGCCGGCGAGGTGAGAACGCTGGCGCAGCGCAGCGCCACGGCGGCGAAAGAGATTGAAGCTCTCATCCACGAAGCGGGCAGCCAGGTGGAGAATGGTTCTAAGCTGGTGGCGGGTGCCGGTGAAGCGATGGAGGGGATCGTCACCTCTGTGGCCCAGGTCCGCAATATCATGAATGAGATTGCCGGCGCGTCTGAAGAGCAGAGCCGCGGCATCTCGCAGATTGGTCAGGCGATGGCAGAGATGGATACCACCACCCAGCAGAACGCCGCGCTGGTGGAGGAGTCCTCTGCGGCGGCAAGCTCCCTCGAAGAGCAGGCGCGCGAGCTGGAGCAGACTATCTCCATCTTTACCCTCTCCGGCCATAAAGCGCAGGCCGCGAAAAAGCCAGCGGCAAGCAAGCCCGCCGCGCTTAAACCGGCGCTGGCAGAGACAAGCTGGGAGAGTTTTTAACGCGCATTGCCCGGGGTTTAGATAAACCTGCCGCCTCGTGCGGCGGGTTAAGTTCGACCTGAGGCGTGGGTTAGTTATAATGGGCGCCGGTGATATCTATCACGGCCCTAACAACCCGGCGCAAACCGCCCCAAATGAGTACCATCAATGAGTGAAATGATTTACGGCATCCATGCGGTGCAGGCCCTGCTGGAGCGCGCCCCGGAGCGTTTTCAGGAAGTCTTTATTCTGAAAGGCCGCGAAGATAAACGTCTTATGCCGCTGATCCACGCGCTGGAAGCGCAGGGCGTGGTGATCCAGGTGGCGAACCGCCAGTATCTGGATGAGAAGAGCGAAGGCGCGGTGCACCAGGGGATCATTGCACGCGTTAAGCCTGGCCGTCAGTATCAGGAAAACGATCTGCCGGATCTAATCGCCAGCCTCGATCAACCCTTCTTTTTGATCCTCGATGGCGTTACGGATCCCCATAACCTTGGAGCCTGTTTACGTAGCGCCGATGCGGCGGGCGTCCATGCGGTGATCGTGCCGAAGGATAAATCGGCGCAGCTGAACGCCACGGCGAAAAAAGTGGCCTGCGGCGCGGCGGAGAACGTACCGCTGATCCGTGTGACCAACCTGGCGCGCACCATGCGTCTGTTACAGGAAGAGAGTATCTGGATCGTCGGCACCGCGGGCGAAGCGGATCACACCCTGTTCCAGAGCAAAATGACCGGCCCGATGGCGTTGGTGATGGGCGCGGAAGGCGAAGGCATGCGCCGTCTGACCCGCGAGCACTGCGATGAGCTGATCAGCATTCCGATGGCGGGCAGCGTCTCCTCGCTGAACGTTTCGGTCGCGACCGGTATCTGCCTGTTTGAAGCGGTGCGTCAGCGTAGTTAGTTAAGTGCACGTAATGCCGGATGGCGCCTTGCTTATCCGGCCTACGCAACCGCCACCGTTACTCCTCAAGCGACCGCAGATGGTCATCTTTATTGAGCGTCATCAGCGCCGCAATACTCACCACTGCTGTTGCCATCACGTAATAGGCCGGAATATCCAGGTTACCGGTCTGCTTAATCAGCCCAGTAATAATCAACCCCGCACAGCCCGAAAAGAGCGCATTTGAGAGCGAATAGGCCACGCCCAGGCCGGTGTAGCGCACGCGCGTTGGAAACATCTCCGACAGCATCGCCGGGCCGGGGCCTGCCAGCACACCTACCAGACCGCCCGCAATCAGCACTACTACCGCCTTCACCGCCAGCGTGCTCGACTCTGCCTGCAAGATTTTGAGCAGCGGCAGCGCGAGGATCAGCAGCAAGATGGTCGCCGTCACCATCACCGTGCGGCGGCCATAACGGTCACTCGCTATCCCGGCAGGAATAATGGTCAGCGCAAAGCCGACATTGGAGATCACCGCAATCAGCAGCGCCTGGTTAAAGCCGGTATGCAGCGCCGATTGCAGGTAGGTCGGCATAATCACCAGATAGGTGTACCCGGCGGCGGACCACACCATCACCCGGCCGATACCCATAAAAATCGCTTTCAGCGTCGTGGCACGATTGGCCTGCTGGGCGACCGGTTTCTCCTGCTGCTGCACAAAGCTTGGCGTCTCCTCCATGCTCACCCGCAGCCACAGCGCGACCACGCCCATCGGCAGGGCGAGGAAGAAGGGGATGCGCCAGCCCCACTCGTGCAGTGCTTCCGGCGTGAGGATCGTCGAGAGCAGCGCCACCACGCCCGCGCCGCTGAGCAGCCCCAGCGCAACGGTAAAGGATTGCCAGGCGCCATACAGCCCGCGTTTACCGCGCGGGGCGAACTCGGTCATCAGCGACACCGCGCCGCCATACTCACCGCCGGCAAAAAGCCCCTGCAAAATGCGCAGCCCGGTAATGATCAGCGGTGCGGCAATGCCAATCGAGGCATAGACCGGCACCATACCGATAGCGGCGGTCGCCAGCGTCATCAGCACCAGCACGATAATCAGCGTCGGTTTACGACCGAGACGATCGCCAATGCGCCCAAACAGCACCGCGCCCAGCGGGCGAAAGAAAAAGGCGATAGCAAACGAGGCGTAAGTGAGGATCAGGCTGGTCAACCCCGTGTCGCCCGCCAGCTGAAAGAAGTTTTTCGCAATCACGGTGGCGAGAAAACCATACACCGCGAATTCGTACCACTCGATAAAGTTGCCAATCGAGCCGGCAATAAGCGCACGCTTGTGCGCATCTGGCGCAGGGTGAGGTGAATGCATAATGATTCTCGTTGTAAAGGTGAGAATAAATTATTCATTAGAATGTTCGCAGAGAAATATATTATTCCTGAATAATGTGAGCCGTTTCACGATTGATCGCAATGATATTACCGCTGTGTGACCCCCCTCCCATGCAGCGCCAGCGCGGGCTGTCCATACTTAGCGGCGTGGCCATTGAAGGAGGGCGATAGCATGCGCTGGCAAACGCACACCGTTTTTAACCAACCCATTCCCCTGCATAACAGCAACCTGTTTCTGTCTGACCGCCCGCTCTACGACGCAGTGATGCGCGAGGGCGCGGCGTGGGACGCGGAACTGCTCGCCAGCATTGGCCAGCAACTCGGCACGGCAGAATCCCTTGAACTCGGTCGGCTGGCGAATGCCAATCCGCCGGAACTGCTGCGCTACAGCAGCACCGGCGAGCGGCTGGATGATGTGCGCTTCCACCCGGCCTGGCACCTTTTGATGCAGGGACTGTGCAGCAACCGCGTGCATAACCTGGCGTGGGAAGAGCAGGCGCGCGCCGGATCGTTTGTCGCGCGCAGCGCCCGTTTCGTGCTGCATGCGCAGGTGGAGTCCGGCACGCTGTGCCCCATCACCATGACCTTTGCCGCCACGCCATTATTACAGCAGGCACTTCCCGCTGCTTTTGCAGGCTGGCAGCAACCGCTGCTCAGCGATCGCTACGATCCCCATCTGCTGCCGGGCGGGGAGAAGCGCGGGCTGCTTATCGGCATGGGGATGACAGAGAAACAGGGCGGCTCCGATGTGTTGAGTAACACCACGCGGGCGGAGAGGAGCGGCGATCACTATCGGCTGGTGGGGCATAAGTGGTTCTTTTCGGTGCCGCAAAGCGATGCGCACTTAGTGCTGGCGCAGACGCCGGGCGGGCTCTCCTGCTTCTTTGTGCCGCGCTTTCTACCGGACGGTGAGCGTAACGGCGTGCGCCTCGAGCGGCTCAAAGAGAAGCTCGGCAACCGTTCGAACGCCAGCAGCGAAGCGGAGTTTGTCGACGCCTGCGGCTGGCTGCTTGGCGAAGAGGGGGACGGCGTGCGCCAGATCCTCAAAATGGGCGGGCTGACGCGCTTTGACTGCGCCCTCGGCAGCCACGGCCTGATGCGCCGCGCCTTTTCCGTGGCGCTCTATCATGCCCATCATCGCCAGGCATTTGGCAAAAATCTCGTCGATCAGCCCTTAATGCGCGACGTGCTCAGCCGCATGGCACTGCAACTGGAGGGGCAAACGGCGATGATCTTTGGCCTCGCCCGCGCATGGGATAACCGGGCGGATGCTCAGGAAGCGTTATGGGCGCGGCTCTTTACGCCGGTGGCGAAGTTTGCGGTGTGTAAAAGCGGCATACCGTTCGTCGCCGAAGCGATGGAGGTGCTGGGCGGTATCGGTTACTGCGAAGAGAGCGAACTACCGCGGCTCTACCGCGAAGTGCCGGTCAACAGTATCTGGGAAGGTTCGGGAAATGTGATGTGCCTGGATGTGCTGCGCGTGCTAGCCAAACAGCCGGGCGTGCTGGCGCTACTAAGCGAGGAGTTTGCAGCAGTAAAAGGGCGGGATCGCCATTTCGAACGCGCCTGGCGACAGCTCCAGCCGCGGCTGCGTAAGCCGGACGAGGCGCAAGGGCGGGAGATTACCCGGCAGCTTTGGCTACTGGGCGTCGGTGCACAAATGCTGCGGCACGCATCGCCGCCGATAGCGCAGGCGTGGTGCCAGATGATGCTGGATACCCGCGGCGCGTCGCGGATTGATGAACAGGTCAAAAGTGACCTACTGCTGCGCGCCACGGGCGGAGCCCATTAATCCATTTTCAAACGGAACAGGCTGACCAGCTCGCTCAGATGTGCCCCTTTCTCACGCAGAATACGCGCGGTCTCTTCACTCTGGGTCACGCGTCCGGCGTTGATGTGCGTGGCATCGCCAATGTGCGTCATCGCCAGGTTAACCTGATTAATCCCGGCAGACTGTTCATGGGACGCATGGTTAATCTCATGAACCAACTGGTTGATATTGTTCATGTGATTGATGATCGCCTGCATCGCAATGCGGGTCGCTTCCGACTGAGAGTGACCTTCGCCCACTTTTTTCAGCGTATCGCCAATCAGTGCGTCGATCTCTTTCACTGCGTTAGCACTGCGTGCCGCCAGCGCGCGTACTTCCTGGGCAACAACGGCAAAGCCTTTGCCATGCTCGCCTGCGCGCGCCGCTTCCACCGCTGCGTTAAGCGCGAGGATGTTAGTCTGGAAGGCAATTGACTCGATCACATGGGTAATATCGGCGATACGCTGTGAAGCGGCGCGAATATCTTCCATTGTCTCGACGGAGTGTTCGACGGTCTGGCCGCCTTTTTTCACCGCGTCGGTGGTTTCATTCACCAGGTGCTGAGTCTGCTCCATATTGGCGGCGTTTTGCTGCACGGTGGCGGCAATCTGCTCCATGCTGGCGGAGGTCTCTTCCACGCTGCTGGCCTGCTTATTGATTTGATCGCTGATCTCGCTGCTGTCGGCGGCCAGCGCATTGGTGCCGAGGTTGATCTCGGCGGCCGATTCACGCACCTGCAGCACAATTTTATGCAGCCCATCGCCGATGCCATTGATCGCGGCGATCAGCTCTCCCACTTCATCCTGACGATCCACTGCCAGCGTGGCGCGCAGATCGCCTGCGGCATACTGCTGTGCCAGATCGATCACGCTACGCAGCGGGCGCGACAGCCAGCGGCGAATAATCACCACAAACATCGTCGCGAAGAGCAGGGAGACGATCACGCCCGCCAGCAGGAACTGGTTACGCATCGCGTTTACATCGTGCAGCAGCGTGGCTTTATCCACTTCACCCACGACCGCCCAGTTCCAGCCGGGCAGCGCAGTGTAGGAGAGCAGCAGCGTGCGGCCATCGGCGCTCTGCTGTGTCAGCGTGCCGCTCTCGTTGTTCAGCACCGCCTGCAGATCGCTTTCGCTCCACTGCGGACGTTTGCCTTCCTGGTCACCGTGGAACAGGTAGTTGCCGAGGTTTTTCCCCGGATTGCGGTCAATCACGAAGAAATGCCCGCTCTCGCCCAGTTTGCGTCCGAGGATTTTGCCACGCATCACCTGCCAGGAGCGGGTGATATCGACGCCGACAAACAGAATGGCGATGGTGTTGCCGCTGGCATCTTTTACCGGTTGGTACTGGGTGATATAGCGCTTGCCGAACAGCAGCGCGAGGCCGCGATAGACCTCACCTTTCATCACCTGTGCAAACGCCGGGCCGGCGGGATCGAGCTTGGTGCCGATCGCGCGATCGCCATTCTCTTTACGCAGAGACGTGGCAACACGCACAAATTCGTTGCCGCTGCGCACGAAGAGGGTGGCAATCGCGCCGGTGCGGTTAAGGAAATCATCGGGAATGGCGTTGTTGTTGTGCAGTTCAACGTCACCAGCTTTCAGCAGTGGAACGTCGATGCCGTTAATCTCGCGGCGCTGCTGCGGATCAATGGCAAGCGGCTGCGGCAGGAAACTGCCGAACAAGCGGGTGTAGCTTTCAACTTCTTCAGTGAGGCTGCTGTTGAACATCTCTACCATGTCGACCACGCCGGTGGACTGGCTGTGCAGATCTTCCATAGCCAGCGTTTCCAGCTGTTGGCTGGCGTTGTTGCTCATCAGAAAGGTAAATAAGAGAAATAGCGTCGCAACGCTTGCACCAGTCAGCAAAGAGAGCTTTGCACCAAGGCTGGCACGACGAAAGAGGGCGCTCATAATGTGTCCGTTTTTGTATGTGTGAGCCTCCTTAACGGCAGGGAGCGGACAACATTTAGCGTAGATTTGTAACAATGTGTTACACGGATGTATCACCCGAATAACATAATCTTAAAGAAAGTAGGGGCATAAAGAAACGCCCTGATTTGGTGGCTTTTATTGACGACACTCAGGCGTAGAGAATCGCCTGCACCTGCCATGAATCAACCTGCATCGCCTCCTGCATGCGAATAATGCGATACCAGGATGCACCCTGTTCATCCGCTTTCAGGGCAATAACACGCTCAACATCTTGCTGGCTGCCAGCGACGTTATCGACCGAGATAAGGCCAATTTCGTTAAGCCCCGTTACGCGGTCGGCGCAGGCGAACTCGGCGGACTGCGCGGTGGTGTGCAGCATACCGGCAGAGAGTAACAGCGAGTTTAAGGCGAGAGATTGTTTCATTGTCGTCAGCTCCATTTTTCGCTACCCCGAGTCGGATCGGGGCTTCCTTACGCACAAGAGAAGTCAGAACCCAATAGTGCACAGAAGAACATCAATGGACGCAAAGCAGTGTAAAAGTCCTTAAAATCAATACCTCGCTACGATCGATAAAGCAGGGCGCGGCCATACCAACGGCCGGGGAATACGCTGTCATCCATCATGATGATGACGTAATAGTCTGCTTTCGCCTCGGAGGCTTTGGCTTTGAGCGCTGTTTCGACATCCATGGGCGAGCCCATCACCGTGACGTTAACCGCCCCGATCTCCCGCAATCCCTGCGTCTGATTTCGACTAATCTCTTGCGGCGTTTCCGTGGCCGGCGGCGCAGGTTGCGGTTTGCCTTGCAGCGCGGCACAGCCGCTGACAAGCAAGGCAAACAGCAGCGGCAGCAGGGCGCGCATCGGTTTCTTATCTCTACTGATAGCCATAGTGTAGTTCCTGATGGGTTTCACTTTGGGGGTGATATTCCCGAAGTGTTAGCTTGAGCACTGATTTCGAATGAAAGTGTTTTGAAAGCGTAATCTGGCTCTCATCATGCGCAATGCTTATGCGGAATCTGGCTTGCGCCAGCGCGCTGCGAGTGGCATATCTGCACTATAGATCACGGAGGGTAAAATGATTGAAATTCAGACAGACCACTTTGCCGGTAATGAGGCGCTGCACGCCTTCCCCGCCGGAAAAGGGCAACAGCCGCTCCCCTGCGTCGTGTTCTATCACGGCTTCACCTCATCAAAGCTGGTTTACAGCTACTTCGCCGTTGCGCTGGCGCAGGCGGGTTTTCGCGTGATCATGCCCGACGCGCCCGATCATGGCGCGCGCTTTAGCGGCAATGCTGAGCGCCGCTTGCGTCAGTTCTGGCAAATCCTGCTGGGCAACCTTGAAGAGTTTGCCGCGCTGCGCGATGCGTTGCACCAGCGCAACCTGATTGAAGATAACCGGCTGGCGGTGGGCGGCGCATCCATGGGCGGCATGACGGCGCTGGGCATTATGACTCGTCATCCGGAGGTGCGCTGCGTCGCCAGCCTGATGGGATCGGGCTACTTCACCTCGCTTGCCCGCACGCTGTTCCCGCCGCTAGAGGTCACCAACGCCGCGCAGCAGGAGACGTTCGACGCTATTCTCGCGCCGCTGGCGAAATGGGAAGTGACGGGCCAACTGGAGAGAGTCGCCGATCGCCCGCTATTGCTGTGGCATGGCGAAGCGGATGATGTCGTGCCCGCAGCTGACTCCTTCCGGTTACAGCAGGCGCTGGCCGACGAACAGCGTGACGCCAGGCTTACCACTCTGTGGGAAGCGGGGGTTGCTCATCGTATTACGCCGCAGGCGCTGGAGGCGACGGTCGGCTTCTTCAGCCGTCATCTTTAAGCGGCGGGGCGGCATCCGGACGTCGAACCAACACCGGTTCGGCGTCGCTTTCGTCGGTAAGGTTATGATTAATATAGATAACACCTAAGCTCTGCACGTCATCCATATTGCGGGCTTGCGGTGGGGGAGGGGCGATCGCTGCGCTAGCCTGGGCGCTAAGCAGCAGGGTTGCTAGTAAAAGTGCGATGTATTTCATGATGTTACGCTCCAGTACGTCTTCGGGAACTATCGCCTGTACATCTCTTCTCCTTAGGTTATGAGGTGCGCTGGTTAAGTGTAATGCGCCGTGGCGGCTTCTCTTGGCGCTTAGTGCGAATTAATTGTGCAATTCACCTTGAGTTCCTGGGGTGACGCCAGTATTATGACGCGTCAATTTTTCAGCCGACCTTTAACACGTTCCTTGCCTCCCCGGGCCTCGGCTGACCCAGACAGGAGGCTGAATAATCCGTAAGGAGCAATTCGATGCGTCATTACGAAATCGTTTTTATGGTCCATCCTGACCAGAGCGAACAGGTTCCGGGCATGATCGAACGTTACACTGGTGCAATCACTGCAGCAGAAGGTACGATCCACCGTCTGGAAGACTGGGGCCGCCGTCAGCTGGCTTACCCGATCAATAAACTGCACAAAGCACACTACGTTCTGCTGAACGTTGAAGCGCCGCAGGAAGCGATCGATGAGCTGGAAACAAACTTCCGCTTCAACGACGCCGTTATCCGTAGCATGGTTATGCGTACTAAGAACGCGGTAACCGAAGCATCTCCGATGGTTAAAGCGAAAGACGAGCGCCGTGAGCGTCGCGATGATTTCGCAAATGAAACCGCAGATGATGCTGATGCTGGGGATTCTGAAGAGTAATTCCTGATGACCAACCGTCTGGTGTTGTCCGGCACCGTGTGCAGGACGCCGCTGCGAAAGGTCAGCCCGTCAGGAATTCCACACTGCCAGTTCGTGCTTGAGCACCGCTCTGTGCAGGAGGAAGCCGGTTTTCACCGGCAGGCGTGGTGCCAAATGCCTGTAATAATCAGCGGGCAGGAGAACCAGGCCGTTACTCACAGTATAACGGTCGGTAGCGCAGTAACCGTTCAGGGGTTCATCAGTTGCCACAAGGCAAAGAACGGCCTGAGCAAAATGGTTCTGCATGCCGAGCAGATTGAATTGATAGATTCTGGAGACTAGCCAAATGGCACGTTATTTCCGTCGTCGCAAGTTCTGCCGTTTCACCGCGGAAGGCGTTGTTGAGATTGATTACAAAGATATCGCTACGCTGAAAAACTACATCACCGAAAGCGGTAAGATTGTCCCGAGCCGTATCACCGGTACCCGTGCAAAATATCAGCGTCAGCTGGCACGCGCTATCAAACGCGCTCGCTACCTGTCCCTGCTGCCGTACACTGATCGTCATCAGTAATCGGTCACGGTCCATTAATACGACTTTGAGAGGATAAGGTAATGCAAGTTATTCTGCTTGATAAAGTAGCAAACCTGGGTAGCCTGGGTGATCAGGTTAACGTTAAAGCGGGCTACGCTCGTAACTTCCTGGTACCGCAGGGTAAAGCTGTTCCGGCTACCAAGAAAAACGTTGAGTATTTCGAAGCACGTCGCGCTGAGCTGGAAGCCAAACTGGCTGACGTTCTGGCGGCTGCTAACGCTCGTGCTGAGCAAATCAATGCACTGGGCACCGTTACCATCGCGTCTAAAGCAGGCGACGAAGGTAAACTGTTCGGTTCCATCGGTACCCGCGATATCGCTGACGCTGTAACTGCAGCTGGCGTTAAAGTGGCGAAGAGCGAAGTTCGTATGCCGAACGGCGTTCTGCGTACCACCGGTGAGCACGAAGTGGACTTCCAGGTTCACAGCGAAGTATTCGCTAAGCTGACTGTAAACGTAGTTGCTGAGTAATTTTTTACTCTTCACTGCGCTCTGAGTTGTTCGGGTCTGCAGGCGCTAACGCCTCTGCAACGTGAACGACAACGAGAGACGAAGCGCCGGCCTTGTGCCGGCGTTTTGCTTTTCTGCCCCGCCCACAATTCCCGCCTTTCCCGGTAGCTATTTGCGCCGCATTCTCAGATACTAAATTGAAACGCAATTTTATTTTTGAGATTAGCCATGGACTCCCCTCTGCCCGCTCCCGTTTTTGCCCGTCGTCACATCGCTTACGCCTGCGCCACGCTGTGCTGTCTGTTATGGGGTAGCTCCTACCCGGCGATCAAAAGCGGTTATGAACTGTTCCATATCGCCACGGACGATATCCCCTCTAAAGTGGTGTTCGCCGGGTACCGTTTTCTCTTTGCCGGGGCGCTACTGCTGCTGTTTGCGCTGGCGCAGCGTAAACCCATCGCCAGGCTAAGCGCTTCGCAGTTTGGACAACTGACGCTGCTCGGGCTGACCCAGACCTCGCTGCAATACACCTTCTTTTATATTGGCCTTGCCTATACGACGGGGGTGAACGGATCGATCATGAATGCTACCGGCACCTTCTTCAGCGTGCTGCTGGCGCACTTCATCTATCACAATGACAAGCTGAGCTACAACAAAACCCTCGGCTGCGTGCTGGGCTTCGCGGGCGTGATGCTGGTGAACTTCCACGGCGGGCTGGCGGATTTCCGCTTTGTCTGGCAGGGCGACGGCTTTGTCATTCTGGCGGCATTTATCCTCTCTGCCGCCACGCTGTACGGTAAGCGTATCTCGCAAACGGTCGATCCGACGGTGATGACCGGCTGGCAGCTGGCGATAGGCGGTCTGGCGCTGCTGGCAGGCGGATACCTTACGGGCGGAAAGCTGGCGGTGGATAGCGCGGCGGCGGTCGCGGTGCTCGCCTACCTGACGCTACTCTCTTCTGTCGCTTTCGCGCTCTGGAGCGCGCTGCTGAAAGTGAACCGCGTCAGCATGATCGCGCCCTTTAATTTTGTGATTCCGGTGGCGGGCTCGGTGCTGTCGGCCATCTTCCTCGGCGAGAATATTCTGGAGTGGAAATATGCTGTTGCGCTGGTGCTGGTCTGTACGGGGATCGCGTGGGTCAATAAGCGCGCCGGGTGATCGCTGCCCGGCGCATCAGGTTTAGCGGGCGCGGATAAAGCTGCCGTCCGGCTGGCGGGTAAAGAGCACCTGCTGGCCGCTGGTCTCAATCGTCAGGCCCGTCACCACGCCGCTGGCATTCTGGCGGATCTTCACCATCTGGCCGCTTTGCAGATTGCTGAGCGGCTTGCCGTCGCCCTCAACCTTCGCCATCGCGTAGACATCCGTTGGCGGCAGATTGTGATCGCGAAAGAGCTGCGCGAGAGTTTTCCCTTCGCCCACCCGGTAGGTGCGCCACTGCTGCTCAATTCCGCTATTGGTCGCCAGCGGCTGGCTGTTCTGCTCTGCGGCGGGCTGCTGCTCAGTGGAAGGCTGCTGCTCAATCGACTCCTGCTGCTGCATCGACGCTTCCGCGCTGGGTGCGTTGAGTTGCGGATCGTTGACCACCTGCGGCGGCGCGACATTAGGCGAGTTTTGCAGATCGAGCTGCGCATCGCGTGCCTCACCGCTGCGCTGCGGCACGCTCTCATCCGTTGTCGGCAACAGAAAGCCGATAATAACCAGCAGCGCCGCCAGAATCAGGCCGCGACGGTGAAAGGGCGGGAGCGGGTCCATCAGGCGAAGATTGTCCGGGGCATGCCAGATCTTCGCAAGGGTAGGTTTCAGTTCAAATCGCCCGGGCATGGCTCTCCTCCTGCTCCGCGTCATTTAATATCCTGTCTCGTTGAGTATATACACTTTATCTTCCTGCATTGGCGTTCGCGGCGTTTAAGCGCATGAAAGCCCGTACAAACTACTATTTTGTCACCACAATGCAGGGTTTTGCTAACGTGAACCATTCTTTCCCTTTCGCGCCCTTTTGTCATCTTTCCCGTGACAAAGTTGTGCCTGGCCCAGGGCGGCTGTTATGCTGCGCGCTACTTTAAAAAGCGATGGAAGGAAAACCCATGACCACCCCAACTTTTGACACGATCGAAGCGCAAGCCAGCTACGGCATTGGTTTGCAGGTAGGACAGCAGCTGAGCGAATCCGGGTTAGAGGGGCTGTTACCGGAAGCGCTGGTCGCGGGTATTGCCGATGCGCTGGCGGGCAAACAGCCTGCTGTACCGGTAGACGTTGTTCATCGCGCGCTGCGTGAAATCCACGAACGTGCTGACGCGGTTCGTCGCTCCCGTTTCGAAGAGATGGCGGCAGAAGGCGTGAAATACCTTGATGAAAACCGCGAGCGCGAAGGCGTTAACAGCACCGAATCCGGTCTGCAATTCCGCGTTATCACCCAGGGCGAAGGCGCTATCCCGGCGCGCACCGACCGCGTACGCGTGCACTACACCGGTAAGCTGATTGACGGCACCGTATTCGACAGCTCCGTCGCACGCGGCGAACCGGCTGAATTCCCGGTTAACGGCGTGATCGCAGGCTGGATCGAAGCCCTGACGCTGATGCCGGTTGGCTCCAAATGGGAACTGACCATTCCGCACAACCTCGCTTACGGCGAGCGCGGCGCTGGCGCATCCATCCCGCCATTCAGCACGCTGGTGTTTGAAGTGGAACTGCTGGAAATTCTGTAAGCTCCAGCGTGAAACCCTCTCTTTTAATAACGGAGAGGGTTTCTGACTTCGCGGATCGTTGGTAAACAGAACTATTAGCAATATATTATCTTGCAAAGCGCACAATCAGGTGTATTTTTGTGAGCTGTTTCGCATTTGCCAGGTGATATAACACTCACTTTAAACAAATATTTAACATTCGATTTAATTCAGAGTATTCATCCCGCCGATTCTTACCTAATATCGATGCGTCCATTAAGGACGAAGCAGACACGTAAAGGCCAGCAGAGCCCAACAACACAGACAGGAAAACAACATGGTAGATCAAGTTAAAGCCGACGCTGATAATGCGGCTCCGGCTGAACAGTCGCTACGGCGTAATCTTACGAACCGGCATATTCAGCTAATTGCTATTGGCGGTGCTATTGGTACCGGTTTATTTATGGGTTCCGGCAAAACAATTAGCCTCGCCGGTCCGTCAATCATCTTCGTTTATATGATCATCGGCTTTATGCTGTTTTTCGTTATGCGTGCGATGGGCGAATTACTGCTTTCCAACCTCGAATATAAATCTTTTAGCGACTTCGCCGCCGACCTGCTCGGGCCGTGGGCGGGGTACTTTACCGGCTGGACCTACTGGTTCTGTTGGGTGGTCACCGGCATGGCGGATGTGGTCGCCATTACCGCCTATGCACAATTCTGGTACCCCGGCCTTGCCGACTGGATCGCCGCGCTGGCCGTGGTCGTCGTGCTGCTGAGCCTCAACCTCGCGACGGTGAAAATGTTCGGCGAGATGGAGTTCTGGTTCGCGATGATCAAAATCGTCGCCATTGTGGCGCTGATTATCGTCGGCGTCGGTATGGTGCTGATGCATTTCAAATCGCCGACCGGCGTTGAAGCCTCCTTCAGCCACCTTTGGAATGAGGGGGGCTTTTTCCCGAAAGGTATCAGCGGCTTCTTTGCTGGTTTCCAGATAGCGGTGTTTGCTTTTGTCGGTATTGAGCTGGTCGGTACGACCGCCGCCGAGACGAAAGATCCGGAGAAATCCCTGCCGCGCGCCATCAACTCGATTCCGATTCGTATCATCATGTTCTACGTCTTCGCGCTGATCGTCATTATGTCGGTCACACCGTGGAGTTCTGTGGTAGCGGATAAGAGCCCGTTTGTTGAGCTGTTCGTGCTGGTCGGCATTCCGGCGGCGGCGAGCATCATCAACTTTGTGGTGCTGACTTCTGCCGCCTCTTCCGCCAACAGCGGCGTCTTCTCCACCAGCCGTATGCTGTTTGGCCTGGCGCAGGATGGCGTGGCCCCGAAAGCGTTCGCTAAGCTCTCTAAACGCGCGGTACCGGCGAAAGGGCTCACCTTCTCCTGCATCTGCCTGCTGGGCGGTGTGGTGATGCTCTATGTCAACCCGAGCGCGATTGCGGCGTTCACCATGATCACCACCGTGTCGGCGATCCTGTTTATGTTCGTCTGGACCATTATTCTCTGCTCGTACCTGGTCTACCGTAAACAGCGCCCGCAGCTGCACGAAAAATCGATCTACAAGATGCCGCTCGGCAAAGTGATGTGCTGGGTGTGCATGGCGTTCTTCCTGTTTGTGCTGGTGCTGCTGACCCTTGAAGCGGACACCCGTCAGGCGCTGATCGTCACACCGCTGTGGTTCGTGGTGCTGGGCGCGGGCTGGCTCTTTGCCGGTAAGAAGCGCATTGCTAACCGCAAGCCATAAAAAAAGAGCCGCAGGGCGGCTCTAAACTTCCATATCAAGGACGCTCTCGGGCGTCTTTTTATTTTTCGCCTGCGAGGGCACGCGGGAAAAGATTGTTATTTTCCAGGCTGATGTGTTCCATCAAATCATCTATCAGCATGTTGATGCCGTTATACATCGCCTTCCAGGTGGTGCAGGCTTCCGGCGGCGGCGTCACATTCTGCGTGGTGTGCTTGATCACCTCCAGCAGTTCGCCCGCCTCATCATGCTCGCTCTCCATCACGCTGATTGGCCCCATCGCCTGTGCGCCCATGCCCTGTTTAATCATCGGGAAGAGGATCTGCTCCTCCTTCATCATGTGGCTGGAGAGCTCCTCATGCAGCATGGTGAGGTACTTGGTTAACCCGCGCGGCACATTCGGTTTATCGGCGTGGACGCGCTCCACTTTGCTGGCTTGCAGAATCAGCTCCGGCAGCTGTTCGCGGTGGCGATCGTGGTAACGCACAATGATGTGGTCGATGATCTCTGCCAGCGGTGCTGTGCGCCACTCCTTGTCGAGAGGCTGCTCGGCCAGCTTCGCCAGTTCGGCTTCGATAGCATCGATATCGAGTTCTTTACGCGCCGCCGAGCGGCCCAGCGTCTGCTTACCGCCGCAGCAGTAATCCATATCATATTTACGAAACAGAGCAGAGGCGCGGGGGATGGAGAGCGCCAGCTCGCCCAGGGGTTGATCGCGGAAAGCCATAGCAGTTACCTCATCGTGGAATCTATAAGTTGTATTTTAAATGCATCTTTATGGCGATGATATACCCCTTACGGAGAACGCGGCAGCCCTTATTCCTTTACTGCGTGAAAAACCGTGATATGCATCACAAAAAATCTTTCGAAATTAACACATTGAATACAATTACTTTTTCTGGAAAGTTTTGGATAGGGCAAATTATTGACATTAAACAACTTTTCATCGCTGCCGATAGTCACTGTTCTGACAATATTCTGTACGCAATAAAGGCCGACGATGTTCAAACGTATCAAAGTTATAACTTTATTAATCATGGTTTTAGTTGTGCTTGGCGCACTTCAGCTGATTTCAGCTGGCGTTTTCATTAGTGCGCTAAACAATGACAAGCACAACTTCAATGTTTCCCAGGTATCGAGCCAGAACGTATCCGAATTTACCGATGCGTGGATCAGCCTCAACCAGGCGCGTGTGACCCTGAACCGCGGTATGCTGCGCTTACAGAGCAGCACCGCCAGCCAGATTAACGGCGGCCAGCTCGGTGAGCTGGTGCAAAACGCCACCAACCTGCTTAACCAGGCGCAGCAGCATTACGATATTTACTACAAGCTGCCGCAGACGCCGGGTATGGACCAGGCGCTCTCTGACGAGCTGGAGAAGCAGTACAGCACCTACCACGCAACGCTGACCGAGATGAACCGCCTGCTGCTGGCCGGTAAGCTGGAAGATATGTTCCGTCAGAATGCGCAGAAAAAACAGGAAGGGATGGAGAAGAGCTACCGCGCCTGGCGCGCCGAGCAGGCAAGGCTTGCCAGCGAAGGCGTGCAGCAGAACGAACATGACTACATCCGCATTCTCTGGATCCTGGCGGCAGTGATGGTTGTTGTGCTGGGCGTTATCGCTATGAGTTGGGTGGCAATGCAGCGCGTGCTGCTGAAGCCGCTGCATGAAGTTATGGGCCACATTCGCCATATCGCGACCGGTGATTTGACCCACGCGATCCACGCCGAAGGCTCCAACGAGATGGCGCGTCTGGCGCAGAACGTGCAGGAGATGCAGCAGTCGCTGGTGAAAACCGTCAGCGTGGTGCGCGATGGCGCAGACACTATCTATACCGGTGCCGGTGAAATCTCTATCGGTAACAACGATCTCTCCTCGCGCACCGAGCAGCAAGCGGCCTCGCTGGAAGAGACCGCAGCCAGCATGGAGCAGCTGACCGCGACAGTGAAACAGAACGCCGACAACGCCCGTCAGGCAACGCAGCTGGCGCTTAATGCGTCCGGTACCGCGAAGAAAGGCGGTGAAGTGGTGGATGGCGTGGTGCGTACCATGGACGAAATCGCCGCCAGCTCCAGCAAAATCGCCCAGATCACCAACGTGATCGACGGTATTGCTTTCCAGACCAACATTCTGGCGCTGAACGCCGCGGTAGAAGCCGCGCGTGCCGGTGAGCAGGGTCGTGGTTTTGCCGTAGTGGCAGGTGAAGTGCGTACGCTGGCACAGCGCAGCGCGCAGGCCGCGAAAGAGATCAAAGGGCTGATTGATGACTCCGGTAACCGCGTAAGCGCCGGTTCGGCGCTGGTTCACGAAGCCGGTGAAACCATGGCTGAGATTGTCAGCGCGGTAACGCGTGTAACGGATATCATGGGCGAAATCTCCTCTGCGTCCGATGAGCAGAGCCGTGGTATCGACCAGGTTGGCCAGGCTGTTGCCGAGATGGATCGCGTGACCCAGCAGAACGCCTCGCTGGTGCAGGAGTCCGCCGCTGCGGCCGCTGCCCTGGAAGAGCAGGCTGCGCGCCTGACCGAAACCGTTGCGGTGTTCAAAGTGAACCGCAGCCGTGACGTTCAGCGTCCTGCGTTGCGCTCGCCGGTTGCGATGGCGAAGACACCGGCCACGGCCAGCGTTAACGAAGCCAACTGGGAAACCTTCTGATTAAAACCCGGCGTAAGCCGGGTTTTTTTATGGCTGCTCAAGGGATGTGATACGGGCTTTCTGCGGTTTCGACGCGACGGCCATCACCACGCCGCCAATCAGCAGGGTAATGCCGAGCAGGGTTAAGAGCGGCGGCAGGCTCTGGCGCAGCAGAAAGGTATAGAGCATCCCGGCAAGGGTTTCAAAGACGATCAGCGGGCCGACAATCACCGTCGGCAGACGCTGGCAGGCAATGTTCCAGCACAGCGCCCCCACCCACGAGCAGAGCACCGCAATGATGAACATCAGGCCGATAAACAGCAGCGGACGCGGGCCGAAGGGGAGCGCGAAGTCGGGCTGCTGAACGTCAAGCCACAGACACGCCGCAAGATAGCCTACCAGGGACAACGGCAGCGTCACCAGCGCCTGCGCCGTTGCCCACATCATCGGGTTCTTATCCGGGTTTTCCCGCAGCCAGCGGGCGTTACGCAGCGCATACCACGCCCAGCAGGCCACGGAAACAAAGGCCAGCGCAATGCCTGAGCCATACCGGCTCCAGCTAAAATCCGCAATGCCCTGGCGCAGTTCGGCAACATTCACACACCCCAGCCCAACAGCGATGGCGATCAGCGCCGGTAGCAACCGGCCCCATGCGAGCTTGCCGTCACGCTGGCTGTAAAGCAGGTTGGCACACACCGGGATCACCACCGGCAGCGTGGCGATGATCATCGTCGACACCGGGCCGCCGGTGCGCTGAATAGCGCTGGCAAGGCAGACGTAGTAGATCAGATTGCCCATTAACGTGAGCCACAGCGCTGTCCACCAGTCGCTTCGCGTTAGCTGGCGCAGACGCGCGCGCCCAAGCCACGCCAGCGGCAGCGCGATCAGCCCCAGCGCCAGGTAGCGCCCCGTCGATTGCAGGGCGGCCGGGTAATCCGGCACGATCAGCGGCCCGACAAAAATCAGGCCCCAAAACAGCCCGGCGAGCAAGGCATACAACACACCACTTACCATCTCTTCACCTCTTTTATCTGGTTGACGCCAGTGTAGGGGAGCAGGGCGGGGGCGTATTGTAGGAGATTGCGCATTATCGGCGCGCAACCTGCTTTTGATAGCGCACCGGAGTAATGCCGTAGCGCAGGGTAAAGGCACGGGTGAGGTGGGATTGATCCGTCAGGCCTGTTAAGGCGGCAACATCTGCCGCAGGCATCCCCTGGGTGAGAAAATGCTTGGCGCGCCACAGGCGGATCGCCATCAGCATCTGGTGCGGCGTGACGTGAAAATGGGCTTTGAACTGGCGCTGGAAGTGATAGGGGCTGAGCGCCGCGACGCTTGCCAGATCGTCGAGCGTCAGGCTGCGCATATAGTTGTCATGCAGGTATTCGCGCACCCGCTCAAAACGGTGCGCTCCTTCCGGGCGCTGCGGCGCGTGTTGCGCCAGCGGGCGAAAGGTATCAATCAGATCGAGCAGCACGCCCTGTTGCGCCAGTGGATCGTCGGTATGCCAGAGGGCATAAATATGGCTGGAGATCTGGCGCGCGCGCAGCGCATCGAGCCGCGTGACATCGCGAAACCACCAGTGACGCACGCCGGTTACCTGCTCCAACAGATCGGGGTCGAGATAGACCATGCGGTAGCGCCACCCCTCTTCACCTACCGCTTCGCCGGTGTGGATCTCATCGGGGTTCATGGTGACGATGGCGTTGGTCGGGGCGACATGCTGCGTTCCGCGATAGCGAAAGCGCTCGGCACCGGATTCAATCGCGCCAATGCCAAACGCTTCATGAGTATGTGGCTCAAAGGCGTAGCGGGAGATATGCGCATGGTACAACTCCACCCCCGGCAACTGCGCCAGGTGGCGAAACCGCGCGCTGTCGCGCTCATCAATAAACTGCTCAGGTACGCCTTCCACACTTCACCTCCCCCGGAACATGCCCTCTATTATTAGGGATGGCCCGGTGAGAGGCTATAAAATTTAACCAATTATTAACGTTACAGCAGATCGTTAACGCTATCGGCGATCGAGGTGGTCGGGCGACCGATCAGTTTGCTCAGGGTCTGGCTATCGTCAAACAGCCCACCTTTCGAGGCACCGATATCGGAATCCGCCAGCATCTCTGCCAGCCCGTCCGGCAGACCTGCGCCTTTCAGCGCGGCGGCAAAATCCGCTTCACTCAGGTTCTGGTAAACCACTTTCTTACCGCTGGCCTCGCTCAGCAGCGCCGCCAGTTCGCTCAGCGTCCAGGCGCTGTCGCCCGCCAGTTCGTAAACTTTGCCGACGTGACCCTCTTCGCTAATGACACGCGCGGCAGCAGCGGCATAATCGGCACGCGTTGCCGAGGCAATTTTGCCCTCGCCCGCCGCACCGATGAAGACGCCGTGCGCCAGCGCCGCCGGTACGCTCGCAAGGTAGTTCTCGCTGTACCAGCCGTTACGCAGCAGGGCAAACGGGATGCCGGATTCGGCGAGCAGCTTTTCGGTTTCCACGTGCTCAACGTGCAGGCCAAGCGGTGAGGTATCGGCATGCAGCAGGCTGGTGTAGGCGATAAATTTCACCCCTGCGGCTTTCGCAGCGTTGATCACATTGCGGTGCTGCGCGGCGCGCTGGCCGACTTCGCTGCTGGAGATGAGCAGCAGTTTTTCGACGCCCGCCAGCGCCTGGGTGAGGGCGGCCTGATCGTTGTAATCGCCCTGGCGAACAATAAGGCCTTGTTTGCTGAGCGCTTCGGCTTTCGCCGGGTTACGCACGATGGCGACAATCTCTTTTGCGGGAACGCTTTTTAACAGGGCTTCTACAACAAACTGGCCGAGTTGGCCGGTGGCGCCGGTGAGTGCAATCATGATGTTTCTCCTGCGTGGGGGTAAGTGTTGTGGTAGGCTAGCACCCTAGCTAACTTTTAGTAAGTACGTACAAAAAGGTAAGTATGAAACAGCAAACTCGCCCACAAACCCTGAGCGAACAGATGCGCGACGGCAATCTCTTCGCCGAGCAGTGCCCTTCCCGTGATGTGCTGAAACACGTCACCAGCCGCTGGGGCGTCTTAATTCTGGTCGCCCTGCGCGAAGGGACACACCGCTTTAGCGATCTGCGCCGCAAAATGGGCGGCGTCAGTGAGAAGATGCTGGCGCAGAGCCTGCAGTGGCTGGAGCAGGATGGTTTTGTTAACCGCGTCGCCTTTCCGGTGGTGCCGCCACATGTTGAATATAGCCTGACGCCGCTTGGTGAGCAGGTGAGTGAAAAGGTTGCCGCGCTGGCAGACTGGATTGAGCTGAATTTGCCCGAAGTGATGGCCCATCACCGCGAGCGCGATGTGGCGTAATCAACCCGCAGCCGCTACCGACTGCGGGTAAATTGCTTACTTGCGTAAATCGATGCTGTAGAGCGCGAAACCGATCTCGTCATTGCCGACTTTCTGCATCGGATACTGCGCTTTCTCTTTGATAAACGCCGCCGCTTTCTCCGATGGCGCAGTTTCAAAGCGAATATCCAGCTTGTGGCTGCTGCTGATCGGTGCCAGTCGCCAGTTGTTGTCCGCCGCCGGGTGGATTTCCCCTGCGCGCTGCGTCTCATCGCTAATCCACTTCGCCAGCACCGCGCGGTTCTCATCCGGCGAGGCAAACGCGATATGGCTGTCGCCGGTACCGGCAAATTTGCCGCCGTAAGCGCGGTAGTTATTGGTAGCAACAAGGAAGACCGCATTCGGATCAATAGGCTTGCCGTCAAAGGTCAGGTTCTTAATGCGCTCTGCCTTGGGATTGATGCTCTGGCACTCGCCGTCGTAGCGCGCCGGTTGCGTGACATCAATCTGGTACTTCACGCCGTCGATAACGTCGAAGTTATAGGTGCGGAACCCGTCCCAGTTAATTAAGTTCTGCGGCTTGTCGCTGTTGGGATCGATCTGGTTGAACTGCCCGGCGGAGCACTCCAGCCACTCTTTCACCTCTTTGCCGGTCGCTTTCACCACCACCAGCGTATTGGGGTAGAGGTAGAGATCGGCGGCGTTACGGAAGGTGAGCTGCCCCTTTTCCACTTCAACAAAGCTGGCCGGATCGTTTTTACGCCCGCCCGCTTTAAACGGCGCGGCGGCAGAGAGCACCGGCAGTTTCGCCAGATCCGGATCGCCCTGAATAAAGTGCTCAACATAGGCTTTCTGCGCGTTGTTCACTACCTGCACGGTCGGATCGTCCTGCACCAGCGACAGGTAGCTGTACATATTGTCCGCTGATTTGCCAATCGGTTTGCCGACAAACTCGCGGGTGGCATCGTGATCGTGCTTGAGGATCTGCACCAGTTTTGCATCTTCTCCGACCAGCGCTTTCTTGGCGGCGGCGTCATAAATTGGCCGCGCTTCGGCTTTCGCGTCGCTGACTTTCCACTTACCGGCATCGTTATTCAGCACCAGGTCGACCACGCCGAGGTGATCGCCCCACATGCCCGGCATCACCGCCGGAATACCGTTCAGCGTCCCTTTGCTGACATCCGCGCCTTTAATCGCGGCAAACTCTTTGCTCGGGAAGACGGCGTGCGCGTGACCAAACAGGATCGCATCAACGCCCGGCACCTGGCTGAGGTAGTAAACGGAGTTCTCTGCCATCGCCTGGTAAGGCTCCGCCGAGAGGCCGGAGTGGGCAACGACGACCACCAGATCGGCACCTTTTGCGCGCATCTCCGGCACATAGTGGCGGGCGGTTTCCGTAATGTCGTTTACCGTCACTTTGCCGCTCAGGTTGGCTTTGTCCCACACCATAATTTGCGGCGGCACGAAGCCGATATAACCGATACGCAGGGTGTGGGTTTTACCCTCTTTGTCCACCACCGGCGTCTCTTTGATCAGATAAGGGGTGAAGAGCGGTTTGTTGGTTTTAGCATCGATGATGTTGGCGTTCACATAGGGGAATTTCGCCCCGGCCAGCGCCATATGCAGGTAATCCAGCCCGTAGTTAAATTCGTGGTTACCGAGGTTGCCGACCGCATAATCGAGAGTGTTCAGCGCTTTGTAGACCGGGTGAATATCCCCTTTTTTCAGCCCCTTCGCCGCCATATAGTCGCCCAGCGGGCTGCCCTGGATTAAGTCGCCGTTATCGACCAGCACACTGTTTTTCGCTTCGTCGCGCGCGGCATTAATCAGGCTGGCGGTGCGCACCAGGCCAAATTTTTCCGTTGCCGAGTCTTTGTAGTAATCAAAATCCATCATATTGCTATGCAAATCAGTGGTTTCCATAATACGTAAATCCACCGTTGCCGCTTGCGCGCTGGCCGCAATCAGCGTGGCCAAAAGCGTTGCACTAAACTTAATCATCAGAGGCGTCCTTTTCGATCTAAGCCACAAAAGAAATTGTTATGTACAGTGTGTTGCTTACAGAATTGTGAATAGTGCCATAAAAGTGAGCAATAAAACTGCAATCCCTCTCACAGTTGGCAGATCGCGGCGCAATGCGATATAAGTAAAACAATGAGTTACACACCACTGCACAGAGAGAGGTGGATATGTTAGATGCAATTTGTCGGCTCGCGCGCGACGCGGGCGATGCCATTATGCAGGTGTACGACGGCCATCAGCCGATGGATGTGACCAGTAAAGTGGATGACTCGCCGGTGACGGCGGCAGATATTGCCGCGCACCATGTGATTGTGCGCGGGTTGCAGGCGTTAGCGCCGGATATTCCAATCCTGTCTGAAGAAGATCCTCCCGCGTGGGAGACGCGCCAGAGCTGGGATCGTTTCTGGCTGGTGGATCCGCTCGATGGCACCAAAGAGTTTATCAAGCGTAACGGTGAGTTTACCGTCAACATCGCGCTGATTGAGCAGGGCAAACCGGTGCTGGGCGTGGTTTATGCCCCGGTGCTTGATGTGATGTACGCCGCCGCAGAGGGCAGCGCATGGAAAGAGGAGGGCGGTCATCGCCAGCCGATCCAGGTGCGTGATGCGCGACCGCCGCTGGTGGTTATTAGCCGCTCGCACTCGAACGATCCTGAGCTGGAGGAGTATCTGCACCAGCTGGGCGAGCATCAAACCACGGCGATTGGTTCATCGCTGAAGTTCTGCCTGGTGGCGGAAGGGAAAGCGCAGCTCTATCCGCGTTTTGGGCCGACCAGCGTCTGGGATACGGCGGCCGGCCACGCGGTGGCGGTAGCGGCCGGGGCGCATGTTCACGACTGGCAGGGGCGCACACTCGATTACACCCCGCGTGAATCCTTCCTCAACCCCGGTTTTCGCGTCTCTATTTACTGAGCAATTTATGCAGCAGGGCAACCACCTGCTGCACCTCTTGCTGGCTCAGGCTGCCATCTTTGGCAAACTCTACGCGACCCTCTTTATCAAGCACCACAATCGCGGAGCCTTTCTCCTCCAGCTGCCAGGCTTTACGCACGGAACCTTCGCTGTCGACGATAAATTGTGACCACGGATAGAGCTTCTTATTGCTCTCCAGGCTGCTGCGCACAAACATCGCGCTGCCCGGAATGGCGTCGTCGGTGTTCACGATGGTAGTGGTCTGGTATCTGTCGTGCGGCAGGTTGGCGCTTTTGATCGCCTCAATTAGCGCGGCATTCTTCTCTTTTGCCGAGGTGCGACCGGCAATATGCATTACCACGCGCACTTTTCCCGGCAGCTGCGCGCTATTCCAGTTTTTGTAGCTAAACTTGTCGTTATTCAGTAGCAACTCCCCGCGGTCGGCAACGCCCACAGGCGGCACGCGCTGGTTAGTTTCAAAGTTATGCGCTGAAGCGACCAGCGGCAGTAACAAGCATGTCGCTGCCAGAATGTTACGTAGGGTCATGGTGTCTCCATCTCTCATGTTTATATGCAGGTGATCCGACCACTCGGTACGGCAGTTTAATCATATGTGCGATCAATACGCTTTTCCCGCAATTGGGGTGCCAGTTTGCGGGTTAACGCACATATCGGTTAAAAAACGTAGGCTTATACTGCGAAGTTTCAGGGTTTGAAAAGAAAATTCTGATTAATTGTCATCAAAAGGTAAATAAACCCATTCAGACTATGTATCGCTCATGTTGTGGACTATAGTCACTGGGCATCAAAATTTGCGCTCATCAACGTCGGACCAAATGTGGCACCGCAAGGGCGTAATCTGTTTTACAGGAGAGATAGAAGAATGAAAATTTTCCAGCGTTACAACCCACTTCAGGTGGCTAAGTACGTCAAGATCCTGTTCCGTGGACGGTTGTATATCAAGGACGTTGGCGCTTTCGAGTTTGATAAGGGCAAGATCCTTCTGCCGAAAGTGAAAGACAAACAGCACTTCTCTGTCATGTCTGAAGTTAACCGCCAGGTTCTGCGCCTGCAGACCGAAATGGCTTAATCTGTTGTGCTATGCAGTAATAAAGTCCTATAAAAAACGGCCCCACAGGGGCCGTTGATGTTTCCGCTTCTGGCTTTACGCCGCGCCTTTATCTTCCATATCCGGTAACTTCGGCGTCAGCACCGTGGTGCGGGCATCAATACGCGTCACCAGCAGCTGATCGATGCGGTAGTTATCGATATCCACCACTTCAAACTTGTAGCCGGAGAACTTCACCGCGTCGGTGCGTTTCGGGATTTTACGCAGCATAAACATCATAAAACCGCCGATGGTTTCATAATTGCCGGACTGCGGGAACTCATCGATATCCAGCACGCGCATTACGTCGTCAATCGGTGTACCGCCGTCAATCAGCCACGAGTTTTCATCGCGGGCGACGATCATCTCTTCCACCTGGCCGACCAGATCGCCCATCAGCGTGGTCATTACGTCGTTGAGGGTAATCACCCCGACCACCAGCGCATATTCGTTCATGATCACGGCGAAATCTTCACCCGCAGTTTTGAAACTTTCCAGCGCTTCAGAGAGCGTCAACGTGTCCGGCACAATCAGCGTCGTGCGGATCTGCACGCCGCTGTTCAGGGCCATACTCTGGTTTGCCAGCACGCGGTTAAGCAGATCTTTCGAATCAACATAACCGACGATATGGTCGATATCACCGTTACAGACCAGAAACTTCGAGTGCGGATGCTCAGATACCTTGTTTTTCAGGCTCTGCTCATCCTCGTGCAGATCGAACCAAATCACGTTTTCACGCGAGGTCATCGACGAGGGAACGGTGCGCGACTCCAGCTCAAACACGTTCTCAATCAGTTCATGCTCCTGCTTACGTAGCACCCCGGCTAATGCACCGGCTTCCACCACGGCGTAGATATCGTCAGAGGTGATGTCATCTTTGCGCACCATCGGCAGTTTGAAGATGCGGAAAATGACGTTCGCCATGCCGTTAAAGAACCAGACCAGCGGGCGGAAAACGAAGAGACAGAAGCGCATCGGGTTGATGATGCGCAAAGCCACAACTTCGGGCGCAATCATACCGATGCGTTTCGGCGTCAAATCAGCAAACAGGATGAAGAGACTCGTTACCAGCGTAAACGAGATGATAAAGCTCAGCTGATCGGCAAGCTGTGGTGAAACGACATTGAGCAGCAGATTGTAAAACGCGGGAGAGAAAGCGGCGTCACCGACGATACCACCTAAAATGGCGACGGCGTTCAGGCCGATTTGCACCACGGTGAAGAAGGTGCCGGGATTTTCCTGCATTTTCAGGATGCGTTGGGCGTTGATGTTGCCATCATCGGCAAGCAGTTTAAGTTTGATTTTTCGCGATGCGGCAAGCGAGATCTCAGATAACGAGAAAAACGCGCTCACCGCGATCAGACAGAGTATGACTAAGATACTGTTTAACATAATTTATCCAGCTATTAACCGGATCCTCGGAAGGTTTTTTTGGAATATCCATGTGGTAAACACAATGAATGCCGGCCCGAAGCGGTGGACCGGCAATTGCGCCGTTAGTATAGCGTAAGCGTGTTACAGCCTGCCAGCGGCTAATTTCGCCACTTTTCGTCGCCTATTCCCCCCTTTATTTAGGGGTTAAGCTGCGGCGGCAAGCACACACCGATACCACCAATCCCGCAATAGCCCTGCGGATTTTTGTAGAGATATTGCTGGTGCTCATCTTCCGCGTAATAGAACGGTTTGGCGCTGGCGATCTCGGTAGTGACGGTGCGCGCGTCACCCGCTTCACGCATTGCGGCCTGGAAGCGCGCCAGGCTTTCGCGGGCGGCGGCGTCCTGCTCCGGGGTGAGCGGATAGATGGCGGAGCGGTATTGCGTGCCGCGATCGTTGCCCTGACGCATTCCTTGCGCCGGATCGTGGTTCTCCCAGAAGATCTGCAACAGCTGCTCGTAGCTCACCACTTTCGGATCGTAAACCACGCGTACCGCTTCGGCATGCCCGGTCTGGCCGCTGCACACTTCGCGGTAGGTTGGGTTTGGCGTGTAGCCGCCGGTGTAGCCTGCGGCGGTGCTGTAGACCCCTTCACGCTGCCAGAAGAGGCGTTCCACGCCCCAGAAGCAACCCATGGCGAAAATCGCTACCTCCATGCCCTCCGGCACATGTGTCATCGAGTGCTCGTTAACAGCGTGTAAACTGGCGACAGGCATCGGCGTCGGGCGTCCGGGCAGAGCATCAGACTGAGAAACAAGGTTATTTTTATCGAACAGGCTCACGGTAATACCTCCCGGCGAGTGTCATTGCGGTTAGGGTTGTGTTAAGGATGGTGTTTTAACACAATGTACGACCTAAATCAGACTAGATTTAAACATAAGAAATTTTGGGCTAGTCGTCCGTTTTTCAACCCGATAATGCGGGTTTTTATCAGCCTGGCTGCTGCTGTCGTGGCACAATCAGGCCCAGCGCGGAGCTGCGCTTACGTTTCCTTCCAGGAGTGGGAGCGAGGATATTCAGGAGAGAACGTGCCAAAGATCCGTCTTTTATGTTTTGCCGGTTTGTTGCTGGTGAGCGAAACGGCATTCGCCGCCAATGTGCGATTGCAACTTGAGGGGTTAACCGGGCAACTGCAAAAAAATGTGCGCGCCCAACTGTCGACTATCCAGAGTGATGAAGTGACGCCCGACCGCCGTTTCCAGGCGCGCGTTGATGATGCCATCCGCGAAGGGTTAAAAGCGTTAGGCTACTACGAGCCAACCATTGTTTTCGAACTGCGTCCACCGCCGGAGAAGGGGCGCCAGGTGCTGATCGCCCGCGTTACGGCGGGTGAGCCTGTGCGCATCGGCGGCAACAACGTGATCCTGCGCGGCGGCGCGCGCACCGACAGCGACTATCTTTCGCTGCTGAAAAAGCGCCCGGCTATCGGCACGGTGTTAAACCACCACGACTACGACAGCTTTAAAAAATCCCTTACCAGCGTCGCGCTGCGTAAAGGCTACTTCGACAGCCAGTTCAACAAAAGCCAGCTGGGTATTGCGCTGGCTCGCCGCCAGGCGTTCTGGGATATCGATTATGACAGCGGTCAGCGTTACCGCTTCGGCGATGTTACCTTCCAGGGCTCGCAAATTCGCGACGAGTATCTGCAAAACCTCATCCCTTTCCACGAGGGGGACTATTACCAGACCCAGGATCTGGCCGAGCTTAACCGCCGCCTCTCCGCCACCGGCTGGTTTAACTCAGTAATTGTCGCGCCGGAATTTGATAAAGCGCGTAAGACCAAAGTGCTGCCGCTGAGAGGCGTGGTTTCGCCGCGCACGGAAAACACCATTGAGACCGGCGTCGGTTACTCGACCGATGTCGGGCCGCGCGTCAAAGCGACGTGGAAAAAACCGTGGGTCAACTCCTACGGCCACAGCTTTACCACCAGCATGAGCGTCTCGGCGCCGGAGCAGCAGCTCGATTTCAGCTACAAAATGCCGCTGCTGAAAAATCCGCTGGAGCAGTATTACCTGGTGCAGGGCGGGTTCAAGCGTACCGATCTTAACGATACGGAAGCGGACTCAACGACGCTCGCGCTGTCGCGCTACTGGGATCTCTCCAGCGGCTGGCAGCGGGCGATCAACCTGCGCTGGAGCCTCGATCACTTTACCCAGGCCAACGTCACCAACACCACCATGCTGCTCTATCCGGGCGTGATGATCAGCCGTACCCGCTCGCGCGGCGGCCTGATGCCAACCTGGGGCGACTCTCAGCGCTACTCGGTTGATTACTCCAACACCGCCTGGGGATCGGATGTCGACTTCCTCGTCTTGCAGGCGCAAAACGTCTGGATCCGCACGCTCTACGATCGCCACCGCTTTATCGCGCGCGGCAACCTCGGTTGGATCGAAACCGGTGATTTCCAGCGCGTGCCGCCGGATCTGCGCTTCTTCGCCGGGGGCGATCGCAGCATTCGTGGTTATAAATACAAATCGATCTCGCCGGAGAACGAACGCGGCAAACTGATCGGCGCCTCAAAACTGGCGACCGGCTCGCTGGAGTACCAGTACAACGTCACCGGTAAATGGTGGGGCGCGGTGTTTGTCGACAGCGGCGAAGCGGTGAGCGATATCCGCCGCAGCAACTTTAAAACCGGCACCGGCGTCGGCGTGCGCTGGCAGTCGCCGGTCGGGCCGATCAAGCTCGATTTCGCGGTACCGGTCGGCGATAAAGAGGAGCACGGGTTGCAGTTTTACATCGGGTTGGGGCCAGAATTATGAGTTTATGGAAGAAGATCAGCCTCGGCGTGGTGGCGTTTCTTGTGTTACTGCTGGGCACGGCGATCTTTCTGGTCGGCACCACCAGCGGCCTGCATCTGCTGTTTAAGGCAGCGAACCGCTGGGTACCGGGGCTGGAGATTGGCCAGGTCACCGGCGGCTGGCGCGATCTGTCGCTGAAAAATATCCGCTACACCCAGCCGGGTGTGGCGGTCGACGCGGGGCAGATCCACTTTGCGCTCAATCTCGGCTGCCTGCGCAACAGCAGTGTTTGCGTCAACGATCTGTCGCTGAAAGATATCAACGTGGCGATCGACACCAAAAAGATGCCGCCTGCGCAGAAGGTAGAAGAGGAAGATAGCGGGCCGCTGAACCTCTCCACGCCGTACCCGATTACCCTGAGCCGGGTGGCGCTGGAAAACATCAATATCAAAATTGATGACACCACCGTCTCGCTGATGGATTTTAGCTCCGGCCTCAACTGGCAGGAGAAAAACCTGACCCTGAAACCGACCTCGCTGCAGGGCCTGCTGATTGCCCTGCCGAAAGCGGCCGATGTGGCGCAGGAAGAGGTTCTCGATCCGAAGGTTCACAACCCCAAGCCGGAAGAGAAACCGCTGGGCGAAACGCTGAAAGCGTTGTTTGAGAAGCCGCTGCTGCCGGAGATGCAGGATGTGCATCTGCCGCTGAATCTCAATATCGAAGCGTTTCGCGGCGAGCAGCTGCGCCTGACCGGCGACACCGATATCCTCGTGCGCAGCCTGCTGCTGAAAGTGAGCAGCATTGACGGGCAGATGAAGCTCGACGCCTTCGATATCGACTCGAATCAGGGCCAGGTCAACGCCACCGGCACCGCGCAGCTGCGCGACAGCTGGCCGGTCGATATCACGCTCAACTCGACGCTGAATGTCGATCCGCTGAAAGGCGAGAAGGTGAAGCTGAAAGTGGGCGGCGAAATGCGCAAGCAGCTGGAGCTTGGCGTTAACCTCTCTGGCCCGGTGGATATGGTGCTGCGGGCGCAGACGCGGCTGGCAGAAGCGGGGCTACCGCTCAATCTCGATATCACCAGCCAGCAGCTCTACTGGCCCTTTACCGGCGAGAAGCAGTACCAGGCCGATAACCTGAAGCTGAAGCTCAGCGGCAAAATGACCGACTATGCGCTTTCGTTCCGCACGGCGGTAAAAGGGCAGCAGGTTCCGCCGGCCACCATCACGCTGGACGGTAAAGGAAATGCGCAGCAGATCAGCATCGATAAGCTCTCTATTGCTGCGCTGCAGGGCACTACTGAACTGAAAGCGCTGCTCGACTGGCAGCAGGCGATCAGCTGGCGCGGCGAACTGACGCTGAAGGGCATCGATACGGCAAAAGCCTTCCCGGAATGGCCTGCGAAGCTCAATGGCCTGGTGAAAACCCGCGGCAGCCTTTACGGCGGCAGCTGGCAGATGGATGTGCCGGAGCTGAAGCTTAACGGCAACGTTAAGCAGAACCGGGTCAAGGTTGACGGGCAGCTGAAAGGCAACAGCTATTTGCAATGGGTGATCCCGGGTCTGCACCTTGAGCTGGGCAAAAACAGCGCGGATATCAAAGGCGAGCTGGGGGTAAAAGATCTCAATCTTGACGCCACTATCGATGCGCCAGGCCTCGATAACGCGTTGCCGGGTCTCGGCGGCACGGCGAAAGGGGTGGTGAAAGTGCGCGGCACCGTCGATGCGCCACAGGCGCTGGCGGACATTACTGCCAACAATCTGCGCTGGCAGGAGCTCTCCATCGCCCGCGTGCGCGTGGAAGGGGATGTGAAATCCAGCGATCAGATTGGCGGCAAGCTGAACGTGCGCGTTGAGCGTATCGCCCAGCCTGGTGTCAACATCAGCCTGGTGACGCTGGCCGCCGACGGCAATGAGAAGCAGCACAAGTTGCAGCTGCGCGTGCAGGGCGAACCGGTCTCCGGTCAGCTGGCGCTGGCAGGCAGTTTCGACCGCCAGCAGCAGCGCTGGAAAGGGACGCTCAGCGACACGCGTTTCGCCACGCCGGTCGGGCCATGGTCGCTGACGCGCCCGATTGCGCTCGATTACCGCAACCAGGAGCAGAAGATCGCCATTGGCCCGCACTGCTGGCTCAACCCGAATGCCGAGCTGTGCGTGCCGCAGACCATTGATGCCGGTGCGGCAGGGCGCGCGGTGGTCAATCTCAATCGTTTCGATCTTGCGATGCTGAAACCGTTTATGCCGGAAGCGACGCAGGCGAGCGGTGTCTTTAGCGGCAAAGCGGATGTCAGCTGGGACAGCACCAAACCGGGTCTGCCGCAGGGGCAGGTGACGCTTGCCGGGCGCGGGGTGAAAGTGACGCAGGAGGTCAACGGTGCGCCATTGCCGGTCGCCTTCGACACGCTGAACCTGAATGCGAAGCTGCAAAACGATCGCGCCGATCTCGGCTGGCTGATGCGGCTGACCAATAATGGTCAGTTCGACGGCCAGATCCAGGTCACCGATCCGCAAGGGCGACGTAATCTCGGCGGAACGGTGAACATTCGCAACTTCTCGCTGGCGATGGCGAATGCCATCTTTAGCCGCGGCGAGAAAGCGGCGGGGACGCTCAATGCCAACCTGCGCCTTGGCGGCAACGCTCAAAGCCCGCAGCTGTTTGGTCAGCTTGGGCTGAATGCGCTGGATGTTGAGGGCAACTTTATGCCGTTCGACATGCAGCCGAGCCAGCTGGCGATGAACTTTAACGGAACCACTTCCACGTTGCAGGGTGTGGTGCGCACCAGCCAGGGGCAGATTAACCTCAGCGGCGATGCGGACTGGAGCCAGATCGACAACTGGCGCGCGCGTATTGCGGCGAAAGGCAGCAAGGTGCGCATCACCGTGCCGCCGATGGTGCGCCTCGATGTTTCGCCGGATGTGGTGTTTGAAGCGACGCCGAGCTTGTTTACCCTCGACGGCGATGTTGATGTGCCGTGGGCGCGCATTGTGGTGCATGATGTTCCGGAGAGCGCCGTCGGCGTCTCCAGCGATGAAGTGATGCTCAACGATCAGCTGCAACCGGAAGAGGAGCAACACGCATCGATCCCGATCAACAGCAATGTGACGGTGCATGTCGGCAATAACGTGCGGCTCTCGGCCTTCGGCCTGAAAGCGCGGCTGACGGGCGATCTGAAAGTGGCGCAGGATAAGCAGGGCCTTGGGCTGAACGGGCAGATCAATATTCCGGAAGGGCGCTTCCGCGCATACGGGCAGGATCTGATTGTGCGTAAAGGTGAGCTGCTCTTCTCCGGCCCGCCGGATCAGCCGCTGCTCAACCTCGAAGCGATCCGTAACCCGGAAGCCACGGAGAACGATGTGATTGCCGGGGTGCGCGTCACCGGCTCTGCGGATGAACCGAAAGCGGAGATCTTCTCCGACCCGGCGATGTCACAGCAGGAAGCGTTGTCCTATCTGCTTCGTGGGCAGGGGCTGGAGAGCGAACAGAGCGATAGTGCGGCAATGACCTCGATGTTAATTGGTCTTGGGGTTGCGCAAAGTGGGCAGGTTGTGGGTAAAATCGGCGAGACCTTTGGCGTCAGCAACCTGGCGCTGGACACACAGGGCGTCGGCGACTCCTCACAAGTGGTGGTCAGCGGCTATGTGCTGCCGGGTCTACAAGTAAAATATGGTGTAGGAATTTTTGACTCACTGGCGACTCTCACGTTACGTTATCGTCTGATGCCTAAGCTGTATCTTGAAGCGGTGTCTGGCGTAGATCAGGCACTTGATTTGCTCTATCAGTTTGAGTTTTAGCAATGCGAATATTTGTCTACGGCAGTTTACGACGCAAGCAGGGCAACAGCCACTGGATGACCAACGCTCAGTGGCTGGGCGACTTCAGCGTTGAAAATCATCAGCTGTACAGCCTGGGGCACTACCCAGGCGCGGTGCCGGGCAACGGCAGCGTGCTGGGTGAAGTCTATCGCATCGACGCCTCAACGCTCGGTGAGCTGGACGCCCTGCGTACCGCAGGCGGCGAGTATAAACGGCAGTTGATCCAGACGCCGTACGGTGGCGCATGGATGTACGTCTACCAGCGTTCGGTTGAGGGGAAAACCTTGATTGAAAGCGGCGACTGGCTTGACCGCGACCATTATCAAAAGTAGTAATCAGTCACAGAGAACCGCGCCAATGGCGCGGTTTTTTTTGCGCCGCGCATTTTTGCCGGATGGCGCTGCGCTTATCCGGCCTACGTTTGACCGCAACCTCTGTCATCCCGCATGCCGCAGGCGCACACCGTAGGCCGGATAAGGCCCCGCCGCCATCCGGCAGAATTTGTAGGCCGGATAAGGCCCCGCCGCCATCCGGCAAAACAGGCCCGCGCCGAAAGCCGGACGTGCGCACTTCGTAGGCCGGATAAGGCATCGCCGCTATCCGGCAATCCCACTCGCAGGCATAAAAAAAGCCCTGTGCGCTTAAGGCGCTACAGGGCTTCTCTTACGAAAACGGCTTACTTCTTGGCAGCGCGCTCGAAGGAGGCAACGATTTCAGCTTTCGCCGCTTCAGCGTTGTCCCAACCGTCCACTTTCACCCATTTGCCTTTTTCGAGATCTTTGTAGTGCTCGAAGAAGTGAGTGATCTGCGCTTTCAGCAGTTCCGGCAGGTCGTTCACATCTTTAATGTGATCGTACTCTTTGCTCAGCTTGGTGTGCGGAACCGCAACCAGCTTGGCATCTTCACCGGATTCGTCGGTCATTTTCAGCACGCCAACCGGACGGCAGCGGATCACAGAGCCTGGCTCCAGCGGGTACGGCGTCGGCACCAGCACGTCTACCGGGTCACCATCCAGAGAGAGGGTGTGGTTGATGTAACCGTAGTTGCACGGATAGAACATCGCGGTGGACATGAAGCGGTCAACGAACAGCGCGCCGCTCTCTTTGTCGACTTCGTATTTGATCGGGTCAGCGTTAGCCGGAATTTCGATAACAACATAGATATCTTCTGGCAGATCTTTACCCGCCGGGACGTTGAGTAAGCTCATGTTTGTTTCCTTTAAAATGTGTGGCAAACAAGTGCCGGGTATTATAGCCAACTGGCGGTGAATGTCTTGGGCTGTTTTACTCGCCAGCGACTTTTCAGAGCCTTTACCGGCGCCATTTAATGACAACTTTGTCCATATCCATAGCAGCATACTGAATAATTTTGTGTAAGCGGTTACAGCGTAAAAATGCGTTTTTGCTGCGCCAGTAAATTTCTGCAATTTCAAGGGAGATTCCTGCTGTGTTTCGCCTCCCCTTTTCGCGCGCCAGATCGCAACTGATAACTAACAATTCATTCACTTTTCCGATTTGTGATGTAACTCATTTTGTTACATCTCCGATTGTCTATAGTTTCCCCGCAGGCGAAGTAGTAGCCAACAATAACCCTACGAGGATGCTCTTATGTGGAAGCGTTTACTTCTTGTCACAGCAGTTTCGGCAGCTATGTCGTCTATGGCGATGGCTGCGTCGTTAACCGTGGGATTTTCGCAGGTCGGTTCGGAGTCCGGCTGGCGTGCCGCTGAAACCAACGTCGCGAAAAGCGAAGCCAGCAAACGCGGCATTACGCTGAAGATTGCTGACGGTCAGCAAAAGCAGGAGAACCAGCTTAAAGCGGTGCGCTCCTTTATCGCGCAGGGCGTTGACGCCATCTTTATCGCCCCGGTAGTTGCCACCGGCTGGGAGCCGGTCCTGAAAGAAGCGAAAGAGGCGAAGATCCCGGTCTTCCTGCTGGATCGCTCCATCGATGTGAAAGACAAATCGCTCTATATGACAACCGTTACCGCTGACAACGTCCTCGAAGGGAAGCTGATTGGTGAATGGCTGGTGAAAACCGTCGCTGGCAAACCGTGTAACGTGGTTGAGCTGCAGGGCACCGTTGGCGCAAGCGTTGCCATCGACCGTAAGAAAGGGTTCGCAGAAGCGATCTCGAAAGCCTCTAACATCAAAATTATCCGCTCTCAGTCCGGTGACTTTACCCGTAGTAAAGGTAAAGAGGTGATGGAGAGCTTTATCAAAGCCGAGAACAACGGCAAAAACATCTGCATGGTTTACGCCCATAACGACGACATGGCGATTGGTGCCATTCAGGCCATTAAAGAAGCGGGCCTGAAACCGGGCAAAGATATCCTCACCGGCTCTATCGACGGCGTACCGGATATCTATAAAGCGATGATCGATGGCGAAGCCAATGCCAGCGTCGAGCTGACGCCGAACATGGCAGGCCCGGCATTCGACGCGCTGGAGAAATTCAAAAAGGATGGCACCGAGCCGCCGAAGTTGACCATTACCAAATCCACCCTCTATCTGCCGGATACGGCGAAAGAGGAGCTGGAGAAGAAGAAAAACATGGGTTACTGAGTCCTGTCGTCCCTCTCCCCGCCGGGGAGAGGGCATCTGTGTAAGGGGTCAACAATGAACGCGGAAGCACACCAGGAAATCCTGCGTACCGAAGGCTTAAGTAAATTCTTTCCCGGCGTAAAAGCGCTCGATAACGTGGATTTCTCGCTGCGACGCGGTGAAATCATGGCCCTGCTCGGTGAGAACGGCGCGGGAAAATCGACGCTTATCAAAGCGCTGACCGGGGTTTACCACGCGGATAAGGGCACCATCTGGCTCGAAGGCCAGGCTATTAATCCCAAAAATACCGCCCATGCCCAACAACTGGGGATCGGCACCGTTTACCAGGAAGTGAACCTGCTGCCGAATATGTCGGTGGCGGATAACCTGTTTATTGGCCGCGAGCCGCGCCGCTTCGGCCTGCTGCGCCGCAAAGAGATGGAGCAGCGCGCCAGCGAGCTGATGCAATCTTACGGCTTCTCGCTCGACGTGCGCGAGCCGCTTAACCGCTTCTCCGTGGCGATGCAGCAAATTGTCGCCATCTGCCGCGCTATCGATCTCTCGGCAAAAGTGCTGATCCTCGATGAGCCAACCGCCAGTCTTGATACCCAGGAAGTGGAGATGCTCTTCACCCTGATGCGCCAGTTGCGCGATCAGGGCGTCAGCCTCATCTTCGTCACCCACTTTCTCGACCAGGTTTACACCGTCTGCGACCGCATCACCGTGCTGCGCAACGGCAGCTTTGTCGGCTGTCGCGAAACGCGCGAGCTGCCGCAAATTGAGCTGGTGAAGATGATGCTGGGCCGCGAGCTGGAGAGTAACGCCCTGCAACGCGCCGGGCGCACGCTGCTTAGCAACAAGCCGGTGGCCGCCTTTAACAACTATGGCAAGAAAGGGGTTATCGCCCCGTTCGATCTTGAGGTTCGCCCCGGAGAGATCGTCGGTCTCGCCGGGCTGCTAGGCTCCGGGCGCACCGAAACGGCAGAGGTGATCTTCGGCATCAAGCCCGCCGATAGCGGCAGTGCGATGATCAAAGGTCAGCCACAAACCCTGCGCTCGCCCCATCGTGCCTCCTGTCTTGGGATCGGTTTCTGCCCGGAGGATCGCAAAACCGACGGCATTATTGCCGCCGCTTCGGTACGCGAGAATATCGTGCTGGCGCTCCAGGCCCAGCGCGGCTGGCTGCGTCCAATCCCGCGTAAAGAGCAGAACGCGATTGCCGAGCGCTTTATCCGCCAGCTGGGTATTCGTACGCCGAGCGCCGAACAGCCGATTGAGTTTCTCTCCGGCGGCAATCAGCAAAAAGTGCTGCTTTCGCGCTGGCTGCTGACGCGCCCGCAGTTCCTGATCCTCGATGAACCCACGCGCGGGATTGATGTTGGCGCGCATGCTGAAATCATCCGCCTGATCGAGACCCTCTGCGCCGACGGGCTGGCGCTGCTGGTGATCTCTTCTGAGCTGGAGGAGCTGGTGGGCTATGCGGATCGGGTGATCATCATGCGCGATCGCAAGCAGGTCGCCGAGATCCCGCTCGCCGAGCTTTCCGTTCCGGCGATCATGAATGCCATTGCGGCGTAAGGAGTAGAGTGTGATGCCTCAATCACTGGGCCAACAGGCGCAGCCGAAGCGCCGTTTTAGCTGGCCGACCGGCACGCCGCAGATCTTAGCCCTGCTGCTGGTTTTACTGGTGGACAGCCTGGTCGCGCCCCATTTTTACCAGGTGGTGCTGCAGGATGGCCGCCTGTTTGGCAGCCCGATCGATATTCTTAACCGCGCAGCGCCGGTCGCGCTGCTGGCCATCGGCATGACACTGGTGATTGCCACCGGCGGCATCGATCTCTCGGTCGGCGCGGTGATGGCGATTGCCGGCGCGACGGCGGCATCATTAACCGTCTCCGGCCATAGCCTGACGGTAGTGTTGCTGGCGGCGCTGGCCACCGGCGTGCTGGCCGGGCTGTGGAACGGCATTCTGGTGGCGATCCTCAAGATCCAGCCCTTTGTCGCCACGCTGATCCTGATGGTCGCCGGGCGCGGGGTGGCGCAGTTGATCACCTCCGGGCAGATCGTCACCTTTAACGCGCCGTCGCTGGCGTGGCTCGGCAGCGGCTCGCTGCTGCTCTTCCCGACGCCGGTGATCATCGCACTGGTGACATTGCTCATCTTCTGGCTCTTTACCCGCAAAACGGCGCTGGGCATGTTTATCGAAGCGGTGGGGATTAATATCCGCGCGGCAAAAAACGCCGGGGTGAATACGCGGCTGGTGGTGATGCTGACCTACGTGCTGAGCGGCGTTTGCGCGGCCATCGCCGGGGTGATTGTCACGGCAGATATTCGCGGTGCGGATGCCAACAACGCCGGGCTGTGGCTGGAGCTGGACGCCATTCTGGCGGTGGTGATTGGCGGCGGCTCGCTGATGGGCGGGCGTTTCAACATTGTGCTGTCAGTGGTGGGGGCGCTGATTATTCAGGGCATGAACACCGGTATTCTGCTCTCCGGTTTTCAGCCGGAGCTTAACCAGGTAGTGAAAGCGGTGGTGGTGATGTGTGTGCTGATTGTCCAGTCGCCGCGCTTTATTGCGTTGCTTAAAGGAGTGCGCGGTCATGATAAAACGTAACCTGCCGTTGATGATCACGCTGGGCGTTTTCGTGCTCGGCTATCTCTACTGTCTGACGCAGTTTCCCGGCTTCGCCTCGACGCGCGTCATCTGTAATATCCTGACGGATAACGCCTTTCTCGGCATTATCGCCGTCGGTATGACTTTTGTGATCCTCTCCGGCGGTATCGATCTCTCCGTCGGCTCGGTGATTGCTTTTACCGGCGTCTTCCTGGCGAAAGCGATCGGTGCCTGGGGTATCTCGCCGCTGCTCGCCTTTCCGCTGATTTTGCTGATGGGCTGCGCTTTCGGGGCCTTTATGGGGCTTTTGATCGACGCGCTGAAAATCCCGGCCTTTATCATCACCCTCGCCGGGATGTTCTTCCTGCGCGGGGTTAGTTATCTGCTGTCGGAAGAGTCGATTCCCATTAACCACCCGATGTATGACACCCTCTCCAGCCTCGCCTGGACCATCCCCGGCGGCGGGCGGCTGAGCGCGATGGGGCTGCTGATGCTGATGGTAGTGGTGGTCGGTATTTTCCTTGCTCACCGCACCCGTTTTGGCAACGAAGTCTACGCCATTGGCGGTAACGCCACCTCGGCGAACCTGATGGGCATCTCGACGCGCAGCACCACGATTCGCATCTATATGCTCTCAACGGGGCTGGCAACGCTTGCCGGGATTGTCTTCTCCATTTACACCCAGGCGGGCTATGCGCTGGCGGGCGTGGGCGTCGAGCTGGATGCGATTGCCTCGGTAGTGATCGGCGGCACGCTGCTGAGCGGCGGCGTTGGCACAGTGCTTGGCACACTGTTCGGCGTGGGGATTCAGGGGCTGATTCAGACCTATATCAACTTCGACGGCACGCTCAGCTCCTGGTGGACGAAGATCGCCATCGGCATCCTGCTGTTTATCTTTATCGCCCTGCAACGCGGCCTGACGGTGCTGTGGGAGAGCCGTCAGAACTCGCCGGTGACGCGGGTAAGCCCAACGGCAACAAAGTAACAAGATATTGAAATTGCTATTTTTCTTCTAAAGGAATTCCGGTAGCGGTCGATAACTGACGAATGGGCTTAATTTACGCCAAAAAGTTCTTCGCTACCGGAATCCACATCATGCTTAAAACGCTTTCGATCCGTACGGGCTTACTTTCTCTGCTGGCTGTTATGACTCTTCTGCTGCTGCTGGTCAGCGGTATCGGTATTTATGCGCTCAATAAGAGCTCCGCTTCGCTGGCGCGAATCAACCAGCTTCAGGGCGAAAAGATGGCGCGCCTGAACAGCGGCTACACCATGATTCTGCGCGCGCGCAACGAAGCCGGCCAGGCGGTGCGTATGATGGAGGTGGGCCTGCTGGATGATGCAGCCAACTCCGTAAAACTGATTAATAACGAAATCGCGCTCGGTGAGCACTCTCTAACTGGCGTTATCAGCGCGGGCGTTGATGATGAGCAGGGCGCGGCGCTGCTGGCAAAGGTGGCGAAAAGCTATGGCGATTACGTCAGCCAGGGCATTAAGCCGATGCAGGACGCGCTCAACCAACAGAGCGCCGATGCCTATTACGAACTCCTCGAAAGCAAACTGATCCCCGTCTCCCGCCAGTTCGATAACGATATGCAGGCCTTCCAGGCGTGGGGCGAAGCGCGCGGTAAAACCGAAGTGGCGGCGGTGCAGAGCAGTAAGCGCTTTGTTATGTCGCTGATTTTTGTGGTCGCGCTGCTGGTGGCCGGGATTATCGTGCTTGCCTGGCTGGCGCTGCGCCATATGCTGCTTAAACCCCTCGACACCTCGATTCAACAACTGGAACAGGTGGCGGCGGGCAACCTGATTGCCGCGAAAACCGAGGTGACGGGAAAAGAGTTTAACCGCCTGAACGCGGCGATTGAGGAGATGCGCCATGCGCTGATCGGCTCCGTGATGCGCGTGCGCGATGCCAGTTCGCAGATTGATACCGGCAGCCGGGAACTGGCGGCAGGTAACCTCGACCTCTCGCAGCGCACCGAATCCACCGCCACTTCACTTGAGCAGACCGCCGCCAGCATGGAGCAGATCACCGCCACGGTGAAGCTTAACGCCGACAACGCCGAGCAGGCGCACACGCTGGCGAAAGCGGTTTCCGATACCGCCGATCGCGGCAGCGAAATGGTCTGCTATGTGATTGAGAAAATGCGCGATATCGCTGGCAGTTCCGATCGCATCGCCGATATTCTTAGCGTGATCGACGCCATTGCTTTCCAGACCAACATTCTGGCGCTCAACGCCGCCGTCGAAGCGGCGCGCGCGGGTGAGCAGGGCAGAGGCTTTGCGGTAGTGGCGGGCGAAGTACGCAGCCTCGCCAGCCGCAGCGCCGATTCGGCAAAAGAGATCCGCCAGCTTATCAGCAGCTCGCAGGCGCAGGTCTCCGAAGGCAGCGAACTGGCGATGCAGGCCGGTGAAACGATGGATGAGATCGCCGAAGAGGTGTTGCGCATGACTAAATTGATGCGCGAAATTGCTAACGCCTCGCAAGAGCAGAGTCGCGGTATTGAGCAGGTTAATATTGCAGTAAGTCAGATGGATGAAACGGCGCAGCAGAATGCGGCGCTGGTACAACAATCGTCTGCGGCGACGCGCTCGCTGGAGCAGCAATCACGAGAGCTGCTTGAAGCGATGGCGTCGTTCCGTTTGCAGACGCAAGCATAATCAAAGGTAAGGTGTCATGGCTGTATGTATTCAATGTGATAGCGAGGCGCTGAAGGGCAGCGACTATTGTGCCATCTGCGAGGAGCGCGAATTTAAAAAGATCCGCGGCTGGCTCTATCTCCCGGCGCTGGGGTTGGTTGCGTCGATCATCGTCAACCTGATATCCATTAACTTTACGCTGCGCTTTTTAATGGAGAACTTCGCACTGATTGGCTCGGGGCAGAAAGGGATCCTCTTTTTCGAGCTGGCGTCGTTTGTCGGCATGTTTGCCTATGCGCTGTTTGTCAGCAGCCTCTTTTTCCGTAAAAAGCGTCAGCTGCCGCGGCATTACATTGTACTGGTGGGGGTGGGTACGGCCTTTGTCGCCGTCGATCTGCTGTTGGGGCACCACTATCTGGATGTGCCTTATGTCTTTGAGACGGTGAAACCGCTGGTGCGCAATGTGCTGAGCGCCTGTATCTGGATCCCTTACTTCATCGTGTCCGAACGCGTGAAGCGTACCTTTGTGAAGTAAATATTTGCCGGAGGGCCATCGCGCCCTCCGGCCATCACAACGTGTTATGCGTCCGGGTACTCACGCATATAACGCTCAACATCATCCACCATATGCTCATTGCCGACGAAGAACGGACGGCGCTGGTGCAGGCTCTCTGGCTGGATATCAAGAATACGCTCTTTTCCGTCGCTCGCTTTGCCGCCGGCCTGTTCCGCGAGGAAGGCCATCGGGTTGCACTCATACAGCAGGCGCAGTTTCCCTTGCGGGTGGCTGGCGGTGCTCGGGTAGAGGTAGATGCCGCCTTTCAGCAGGTTACGGTGGAAATCCGCCACCAGTGAACCGATGTAGCGCGAGGTGTAAGGGCGGTGGGTCGCTTTATCCTCTTCCTGGCAGAACTTGAGGTACTTCTTCACGCCCTGCGGGAATTTGATGTAGTTCCCTTCGTTAATCGAGTAGGTGTTGCCGCGTTCCGGGAAGCGCATGCGCTCCTGGGAGAGACAGAAGACGCCAAGTGACGGATCGTAGGTGAAGGCGTGAACGCCGCAGCCGGTGGTGTAGACCAGCATTGTCGACGAGCCGTAAACCACATAACCGGCAGCAACCTGTTTGTTGCCCGGCTGCAGGAAATCCTCTTCGGTGACCGGCGTACCAACAGGCGTAACGCGGCGGTAGATAGAGAAGATGGTGCCAACAGAGACGTTAACGTCGATGTTGGAGGAGCCATCCAGCGGATCCATCAGCACCACGTATTTAGCGTGTTCGCACCCTTCGAAAACGACGATCTCATCTTCTTCTTCAGAGGCGATACCGGCGACGATGTCGCGGGCGCGCAGCGCGGATTTCAGTTTCTCGTTCGCAAACAGGTCGAGTTTTTGCTGCACTTCGCCCTGTACGTTCTCAGCACCGCTGGCACCCAGGATATCGACCAGACCGGCCTTATTGATATCGCGATGAATGATCTTGGCGCCCAGTTTTATCGCCGACAGTAAAGCAGTCAGTTCACCCGTGGCATGCGAGAACTCATGCTGCTTTTCGACAATAAATTCACCTAACGTTTTCATAACACTTTCCCTGCATTTTTGAATATGGAGTAAAGCGATTGTAGCCTGCGGTTTTCTGCATGTTTGGCGGAGAAGTTCAGGGCCGTTAACCAACGAAACGGTAACAACCCGAGCTTTCGCAAACGAAAACGCAGCGGACATGCAACAATACTAACAAACATTCAAAACTTCGCGCACAGGTGAATCGCGCCAGCGGGGTACGGATTATCCTGAAATGCATTTCTCAGACGTTAAACATATGCGTAAAATGTGCGCCAGGTTAAGCAAGGATAATGACGTATGCGCATTCATATTTTGGGGATTTGTGGCACTTTCATGGGCGGGCTGGCAATGCTGGCGCGCTCGCTGGGCCACCAGGTAACGGGTTCGGATGCCAATGTCTATCCGCCGATGAGCACGCTGCTTGAGAAGCAAGGCATTGATTTAATTCAGGGATATGATGCAAGCCAGCTCGATCCCGCGCCGGATTTGGTTATCATCGGCAATGCGATGACCCGCGGAAATCCGTGTGTCGAAGCGGTGCTGGAGAAGAACATTCCGTTTATGTCCGGCCCGCAATGGCTGCATGATTTTGTGCTGCGCGACCGCTGGGTTGTGGCGGTTGCCGGTACGCACGGCAAGACCACCACCGCCGGGATGGCGACCTGGATCCTCGAAGCCTGCGGCTATAAACCCGGTTTTGTCATCGGCGGCGTGCCGGGCAATTTCGATGTTTCCGCGCGCCTCGGCGAGAGCGATTTTTTCGTTATCGAAGCTGACGAATACGACTGTGCCTTCTTCGATAAGCGCTCCAAATTCGTCCATTACTGCCCGCGCACGCTGATCCTCAACAACCTTGAGTTCGATCACGCGGACATTTTTGACGATCTGAAAGCGATCCAGAAGCAGTTCCACCACCTGGTGCGCATCGTGCCGGGGCAGGGGAAAATCATCTGGCCGGAAAACGACATCAACCTGAAACAGACGATGGCGATGGGCTGCTGGAGCGAGCAGGAGCTGGTGGGCGATCAGGGCCACTGGCAGGCGAAGAAGCTGACCACCGATGCTTCAAACTGGGAAGTGTGGCTGGATGGCGAATGCGTCGGCCAGGTCAACTGGGGCCTGGTGGGCGAGCACAACATGCATAACGGCCTGATGGCGATAGCCGCCGCGCGTCATGTTGGCGTTACGCCTGCGGATGCCGCCAACGCGCTTGGCTCGTTTATCAACGCCCGCCGCCGCCTTGAGCTGCGCGGTGAAGCGCACGGCGTCTGCGTGTATGACGATTTTGCGCACCACCCGACGGCAATCCTCGCCACACTCGCCGCGCTGCGCGGCAAAGTGGGCGGCACGGCGAAGATCATCGCCGTGCTGGAGCCGCGCTCCAACACCATGAAGATGGGGCTGTGCAAAGACGATCTCGCGCCGTCGCTGGGCCGCGCCGATGAGGTCTTCCTCCTGCAACCGCAGCATATTCCCTGGCAGGTTGCGGAAGTGGCGGAGGCCTGTATCCAGCCTGCGCACTGGAGCGCGGATGTCGATACGCTGGCGGATCAGATTGTGAAAAGCGCCCAGCCGGGCGATCACATTCTGGTGATGAGCAACGGCGGCTTTGGCGGCATTCACCAGAAGCTGCTCGATAAGCTGGAGAAAAAAGCGCAGCTCGCGGCTGAAAAAGCCTGATAGCTAACGCGTAAAAAAACCGCGCACGGGCGACCGGCGCGGTTTTTTTTATGCCTGGCGTTACTCTTTCGCCATCGGCGTATCAATGGATTGCGGTGCTTTGTCGCCCTGAATGGTTTTCACGCGCTCTTCAACTTTCGCCACCTGATCGCGGTTGTGCAGCAGGGTATAAGTGAGGTCGAAGCGGGTGCTCTGGCCTGCCTGAAGTTGCTTAACGCGTTTCTGCTCGCGCTCGATGGTGACCGGGTAGGCGTAGCTGGTGCCCGGCTCGATACCGGTGACGTAACCCTGTTTTTCGGTATCGGTGTTTTTCCACAGCGTCAGCACTGGCAGCTGATCGGTGTTGTAGTCAATCGCCACGCCTTTATCGCCCGCTTTATTCAGCAGCGCGGCGACGGTCTGCTTGTTCGCATCGGCCAGCGGTTTGATATTAAAGACCATTTCGTCGAAGCCTTTGGTCGGCCCGGCATAGGTTTGCCACGTTTTCATGCCGCCTTTGGCGTAGTCATTGAACGGGCTGACGCTCTCCAGCGGCGTGATAAAGCGCGCGCCCTCTTCGAGGATCGGTTTGCTGAAGTTGCTGTGATAGATGATCTGGTAATCATGCGGGTAGTCGGCGTGGTTGGTCAGCACATCATGCAGGCTGAAGCTGTTGCTGCCCGGAATGTAGCGCAGCTCCATCTCGGTTTGCAGATCGGCTTTCTTGAAGGTGCTCTCTTTCACCAGCCCGCGAATGCGGATCTCATACGGCGCTTTTTCGCTGACATCGACGGAAACCTGCGATGCAGGCGTGTTGCCCGCTTTACCATGCAGGGTGTAAAGCTGCCCGTCAGCGGTAACCGGGTGACCCGTCCACTCATAGCCGCAGCGCACCACCATTTCGTTGAACCCTTCCAGCCAGCCAAGCCCGTTGCGGCTCTCCAGGTTGATAAACGCCGGATTTACCACTTCTTTCACCGGCGAACTCCAGCCCATATGCACACCAAAACCATCGGCGTAGAGCAAATTCATGCCGCGCGTTGGGCTAAGGGCAATGGTCAGGCCGTTTTTGCTGGTCAGTTTGATGACTTTGCTCCCCTCCTGCTTGCCGCCGTGCAGCACCACCTGCTCAATGCTGAACTGCTGATCTTTAATGTTCAGCTGATCGCTGGTGATACGCCAGTTTCCCTGCTCGATGTTGCCTTCAGCACTTGTCAGCACCCAGGTTTTTGCCATCACCGGCGCGGACACCAGCAGCGCAACAGCGGAGAGCATCACGGTCTTTTTCATCTTATTTTCCTTTTTAGCTGAATCGATTACCTGCGTTACAGCAGGAATCTACGTTTTGCGCCGCCAGGAAAATGTGATCCGTTTCATCTGCTGAAAATGAGCGTCGGGCAGAGACAGAAAGGGAGATATTGATCTCGTTTATTGATGAAATGAAAATAATGGAGGGTATGAATATGTGAAGTGGCGTGCTTTTAGCTTTAACGTTTCAGCTAAAAAGGAATAAAAAAACCCTCTTCGGTTAAAGAGGGTTCTGTGCGGTTTAGCTCTCTTCGCTGCTCTCTGCGAGCTCACGCAGATACTGAAAGATCAAACGCGCGGTTTTTGGCGGCTTGTTGCTCTCTTTCTCTTTCTTGGCGTTGCGGATCAGCGAGCGCAGTTGCTGACGGTCAGCATTCGGCCACAGATTCAGCACGTCCGGCACCGCGTCATCACCCTCTTCAATCAGGCGATCGCGCAGGTGCTCAAGCTTATGGAAGAAGGCAACCTGCTGGTTATGGCGGTTTTTCAGCTTATCCAGCGCCTGGCGAATCGGCTCGACATCGCGCTGACGCAGCATTTTACCGATCAACTGCAACTGACGGCGGCGGCCCTCTTTCTTGATGCGCTGCGCCAGCTCAATGGCGTCGCGCAGATCCTGGTCGAGCGGGATCTTATCCAGCGCGTTTTTTCCCAGCTCTACCATTTCAGCGCCAAGCTGCTTTAACTCTTCAGCATCGCGCTTAATTTCACTCTTACTGACCCAGATGATCTCATCATCTTCGTCTTCACTCTCGTTACCGGGCACGTCGTCGAGCCAGTCGTCGGGCTGCTTTGTCATCTCAGGCTCCTTAAAAAAGAGGCTAATGTTACCAGTTAAGGCGCGCACTGAAAAACGGTTCTCTGTTAGACTTCAAAGATTCTCTCCCTTAATTATGGCATTGGCGATGAAAGTAATCACACAAGTGGCACAACAGCGCAAAGTTCTGGAAGAAGCGGTCGCAACCGCGCTTGATCTGGCTTCAGGCCGTTCGGATGGCGCGGAAGTGGCGGTCAGCAAAACCACCGGTATCGGCGTCAGCACCCGCTATGGTGAAGTGGAGAATGTCGAATTTAACAGCGATGGTGCTTTAGGCATCACCGTTTATCACCAGAACCGCAAAGGCAGCGCCTCGTCGACGGATCTGAGCCCGGAGGCGATTGCCCGCACGGTGCAGGCGGCGCTTGATATTGCCCGCTACACCTCGCCAGACCCGTTCGCTGGCGTGGCAGAAAAAGAACTGCTGGCCTTTGACGCGCCGGATCTCGATCTTTTCCACCCGGCGGAAGTGACCCCCGATGAAGCAATTGAGTGGGCGGCGCGCGCCGAGCAGGCGGCGCTGAAAGCGGACAAACGCATCAGCAACACCGAAGGCGGCAGCTTCAACAGCCACTACGGCATTAAAGTCTTCGGCAACAGCCATGGCATGTTGCAGAGCTACTGCTCCAGCCGCCACTCGCTGTCGAGCAGCGTGATTGCCGAAGCGAATGGCGATATGGAGCGCGATTACGCCTACACCATTAGCCGTGATATCAACGAGTTAAAAACGCCGGAGTGGGTGGGTGAAGAGTGCGCCCGCCGCACGCTGTCGCGCCTCTCGCCGCGTAAACTGTCGACCATGAAAGCGCCGGTGATTTTCGCTAATGAAGTGGCGACCGGGCTGTTTGGTCACCTGGTCGGCGCCATTGCTGGCGGCGCGGTCTACCGTAAATCGACCTTTTTACTCGATTACCTCGGCAAGCAGATCCTGCCGGAGTGGTTAACCATTGAAGAGCACCCGCACCTGCGTAAAGGGTTGGCCTCCACGCCGTTCGACAGCGAAGGCGTGCGCACCGAGCGCCGCGATATCGTCAAAGAGGGCGTGCTGATGCAGTGGCTGCTGACCAGCTACGCAGCGCGCAAGCTGGGACTGAAGAGCACCGGTCACGCGGGCGGCATTCACAACTGGCGCATTGCCGGGCGCGGCCTGAGCTTTGAGCAGATGCTGAAAGAGATGGGCACCGGTCTGGTGGTCACCGAGCTGATGGGCCAGGGCGTGAGCGGCATCACCGGGGATTATTCGCGAGGCGCGTCTGGTTTCTGGGTTGAAAACGGTGAAATTCAGTACCCAGTAAGCGAAATTACCATTGCCGGCAACCTGAAGGATATGTGGCGCAATATTGTTACCGTCGGTGACGATATTGAACAGCGCAGTAACATCCAGTGTGGTTCAGTGTTGCTGCCGGAGATGAAGATCGCCGGACAATAATTCGTGGCGCGGCGTTCTGCGCCTTTAAGCGTGATAATAAAAAAGGAAATGAGCAATGCGTAAAAACCTGTTAGCGATCCTCGCGGTGTCGTCGTTGTTTGTGGGTTCAGCGGTCTTTGCCGCTGACCTTGAAGATGATATGGAAACGCTGAATGACAACTACAAAGTGGTGCAGAAAACCGACGATGCTTCTGAGTTGAAAGAGGCGTTAGGGAAAATGCGCACCGCCGCGCAGGACGCCCAGAAAGAGACCCCGCCGAAGCTGGAAGGCAAAGCGCCGGACAGCCCGGAGATGAAGGATTTCCGCCACGGTTTTGATATTTTGATTGCCCAGATCGACGGCGCGATGAAGCTGGCGAACGAAGGTAAAGTGAAAGAGGCGAAGGCGGCAGCGAAGGATATTGCCGGTACCCGCAATACCTATCATCAGAAATTCCGCTAACCGAATTCCATCAGGAAAGAGCCGCCACCTCACCGTCGCGGCTCTTTTTTTATGCCGTTTTCCAGCATACGTGACGCGCCGTTGTAGGCCGGATAAGGCGCAGCCGCCATCCGGCATGATCTCCGCGGCACAATTGCCGGATGGCGCGTTACACGCTTATCCGGCCTACCAAACCGTACCTACATACCTACAGCCACACCGATATTGCTTTTACCCAAGATCTCACAGCGAGGGGTTGTGTCCCCGCTGAAATCGGCGAACCGAAGCGTGAATGACAAGGTCTGGACGCCATGGATGGCGGACAGAGGCGAACCGAGACAGGATGTCGAGTCGAGCCGGCCGCAGTCAGGCACGTGGGAGGTGAGCGCAGTGCGAAGCACCGATTTCCTCGCGGGGCCGCGGGGATTGATAAGGGGAGCGCGGCCGCTCCCCTTATCCCGTTCACCGCATAAGAGATTAATGAAACTCCCGAACGCGTGGTGAACGGAACCATTCCACCGTGGTAAGCCCATTGCCGGATGGCGGCTGCGCCTTATCCGGCCTACGCGGTTTCAGCGGTTCCGTAACCCCCAATAAGCAAACCTTATCCCCCTCACACTTTCTCTACTCGCGTGCCCCTTTTTTTCTGCTCCATCGGGCATGAAATCCCGCTCTCATCGCCCAACGTTGTGACCGCCGTTCAGTGAAAAATCCCCCCGTGCTCTTTTTTTGTGGCGCAGATCACTAACGCCCTCCCGGTTTCCACTTCGAAGTGGAAAACTCCTCGCTACAAACTCTGCCTTCGCGCCGTTAGCTTTATCCCTGAGCCATCAACGGGGTACGACGAGTGAATAACGGAGCGGTAATGAACGATGCGACCATGCAGGCGGCGCAAACGGCAACCCTGGCGGAGCGCATGCTGTCGCAGGTCTACACCTTGCTTCATGCGCAGAACATCACGCCGAATGCGGTGCAGCAGCAAATGCTGACCTCCCATCTTCGCGCGATGGCGCACCGGTCGGTGACCGGCGAGCCGCTGCCGGAAGTGGATGCCAGCCTGTTTGATGAGATCTCGCCTGAATCGATGCGCCTCGCCCACGACGTGGTGGCGGCGTTTGGCAATCTCCCGCAAGAAGAGGCCTGGCTGCTGTCAGTGCACTTCGAAGTGGCAAAAGAGAACCTTTAAGGAGCAAACCATGGAACAGATTACCGTAGTGATTGGCGACCGCCTGGGCAAAGGGCAGAAAGTTGCGGCAGGCGTCGAGAAAGCGGGCGGCCGCGCGGTAGTGGTACCGGGCGTGGCGGCGGATATGAAACTTGGCGATGTGATGAACGCGGAAAACGCCACCTTCGGCATCTCCTTCTGCGGCAGCGGTGGCGCAGGCGCCATCACCGCGCAGAACAAATATGGCTATAAAGCGAAACACGGCATGCGCTCCATCGACGAGGGCGTCACCGCCATCAACGAAGGGTGCAAAGTACTCGGTTTCGGCTTTATGGATAAAGAAGAGTTAGGCGAGCGCCTGGTGCAGGCGTGGCAGAAAAAACACGGCGCATAACCATGAAAGAACAGTTCACCACCACGGTCAGGGTGAAGGGCAAGGGCGACGCCAAAACGCGCGCCTTTGCTGACGCGCTGAACCATGTTCAGGCCGCGGTGATGAAGGCGTCGCCGCACATTTTACTGCGTATTGAGCCACAGGATGTGCAGGTCGTTCAGGCGCAGGAAAAGACGCGCAAAGAGGCCTTTCTGTTCCTCTTTCTGCGTCGCGAAAGACGCTCGTACAGTGTGGAGCTGGACGTGACCGTCAACGTGACCGCCATCAATCTCGATAAGGTGGAGTTCGTCACGCACTAACTTACCGCATACCCCGCAGGCATCGCTGGCAGGGTAGAAGAGGGCAGACTGATGTTCTTACTCATACTAATAAAATCGCTCATTATCGGCGGCCTGGTCGGCGTCGGTGTGGGCGCCGGGGCTGCACGCATGTTTCACGCGCCAACCACTCAGGGAATGGGCGCATTTCGTACACTGGGCGAGCTGAACTCCTGCGAAGGGGATCCGGCGTCGCACTTCTCCTTTGGCCTGGGCTTCTTCTTTAACGCCTGGGCTTCATCAGTAGCGGCGGGTTCGTTTACCCAGGACGTTGATCACCGCATCATTCCGAACTGGGGCGCGGCGGCGCTGATGGTCAAAAACCGCAACGTCGGCGAAACCCTGCACAATCCGAAAAAGATGGCGATTGCCTGTGGTTTGATCGGCATGGCGGTCGTCACCTTTCTTAACCTTACGGCTTCCTCCGTTCCGGCAGCGCTGCAAGTCACCGCCGTCAAAGTGCTGGTACCCGCCGCTAACCTGCTGGTCAACACCATCATGCCGGTGATCTTCTGGCTGGCGGCAATCGACGCGGGCAAAAAATCAGGCTTCTGGGCGACGGTGTTCGGCGGCGCAGCGCAGCTGATTATGGGCAACGCCGTACCGGGCCTGGTGCTCGGCATCCTGATTGGTAAAGGGGTGGAAGAGAGCGGCTGGAACCGCGTCACCAAAGTGATGATGAGCGCCATTGTCGCCCTGTTTGTGCTGAGCGCCTTCTTCCGCGGCTTCGATCTGAAAATGATTGAGTCATTCCACCTGAGCGCGCCGAACTGGCTGGAGCTCATCCACAACTCGCTGAGCGGCAAATAAGGATCTGCAATGGAAGAGAATAAAGGCTTCTGGTACGCCGACTGGTCATTCCCGATCTTCGTTGGCCTGCTCTCCTCCGGCGTCTTTGCCGGAACGCACATGTACTACCTCTACGGCATCGGCGCGTTTAACGAAGTGGCGTTTGTCTCGATGCTGCGTGCAGGCATGGATACCGGCGTTTACGGCGCGGTCGCTGCCTTCGGTGCCAGCTTCCTGTTTGCGCGCATTATCGAAGGGTCGCTGGTCGGTATTCTCGATATCGGCGGCGCGATCCAGACTGGCGTTGGGCTTGGCGTCCCGGCGCTGCTGCTCGGCGCGGGCTTTGTCTTCCCGGTTGCCAACTTTGTTGCCTCGCTGGCCACCGGGCTGGTGATTGGCCTGGCGATTGGTTACCTGATCATTCTGGCGCGTAAATTCACCATTAATCAGAGCGACTCCACCTACGGCGCAGACGTAATGATGGGTGCGGGTAACGCCTCCGGCCGTTTTCTTGGCCCGCTGATTATCTTAAGCGCCATGACCGCCTCGATTCCGATTGGCATTGGCTCGCTGGTGGGCGCGCTGCTCTTTTACCTCTGGCAAAAGCCGATTACCGGCGGCGCTATCCTCGGCGCGATGTTGCTGGGCGCGATCTTCCCGGTCGCACTCTGATCGATACGGGTGCTGCGGCACCCGTCACTTCTGGAGAGAGATATGTTTGATTTACTCCTGCGCCGGGCGCGTCTGGTGGACGATACGGTAACGGATATTGCCCTCAGCGACGGGAAAATCGCCGCACTTGGCGAAATTAGCGGCCCGGCGGTGAAAACCGTCGATCTGGCGGGCAAACACTATGTCAGCGCTGGCTGGATCGACTCCCATGTCCACTGCTACCCCAACTCGCCAATTTACTATGACCAGCCGGACAGCGTCGGGATTGAAACCGGCGTCACCACGGTTATCGATGCTGGCAGCACCGGCGCGGATGATATTGATGACTTCTACGCCATCACCCGCCAGGCCACGACCGACGTTTACGCCCTGCTTAATATCTCCCGCGTCGGGCTGATTGCGCAGAATGAGCTGGCGAACCTCGACAATATTGATGCCAGCGCCGTGCGCGACGCCGTGCAGCGCCACCCCGACTTTGTTGTTGGCCTGAAGGCACGCATGAGCAGCAGCGTGGTTGGTGACAACGGCATCACGCCGCTGGAGCGCGCGAAGGCGATGCAGCAGGAGAATGGCGATCTGCCGCTGATGGTGCATATCGGCAACAACCCGCCGAACCTCGATGAGATTGCCGACCTGCTGAGCACCGGGGACATCATCACCCACTGCTACAACGGCAAGCCGAACCGCATTCTGACGCCGGGCGGCGAACTGCGCGCTGCGGTGACCCGCGCCATTACGCGCGGCGTGCGCCTCGATGTCGGCCACGGCAGCGCCAGCTTCAGCTTTGCGGTGGCGAAGCAGGCCATCGGCCTCGGTATTTTGCCGCACACCATCAGTTCCGATATCTACTGCCGCAACCGCATCGATGGCCCGGTGCGATCGCTGGCGAACGTGATGTCCAAATTTCTCGCCATCGGCCTCGCGCTGCCGCAGGTGATCGCCTGCGTGACCGACCACGCCGCCGACGGCCTGCGCCTGGCGAAAAAGGGGCGGCTTGCGGTTGGCTTTGATGCCGATCTGACAATTTTCGATCTTCGCCGCCAGCCGGTGCTGTTCACCGATGCAGAGAACAGCGCCTTGCAGGCCGACCAGTTACTTACGCCGCTGGCCGCCATTCGCGCGGGCCGGGGCTATCTGACCGAACAAGGGAGGGCAGAGCATGTCTTCGATTTATGAGAAGTACCAGTTAAAACAGGTAATTAACGCCTCCGGGCGCATGACGGCGCTCGGCGTCTCGACCCCGCGCCCGGAAGTGGTTGAGGCGGCGTTGCAGGGCATGAACCACTACTTTGAAATGAAAGACCTGGTGAATAAAACCGGCGATTACATCGCGAAGCTGCTGGATGTTGAAGGCGCGACCGTCGTCTCCTGCGCCTCGGCCGGGCTGGCGCAAGCCGTTGCCGCCGTGCTGGTGAAAGAGAGCGACTGGCTGCTGGAGAACCTGCACAGCACAAAGATCGAAAACAGTGAGATTGTTTTGCCGCGCGGGCACAACGTCAACTACGGTGCGCCGGTCGGCACGATGGTGGCGCTTGGCGGCGGCAAAGTGGTTGAAGCCGGTTACGCCAACGAATGCTCCGCCGATCAGCTGGCGGCGGCGATCTCCCCACGCACTGCGGCGATCCTCTTTATCAAGTCTCACCACTGTGTGCAGAAGAGCATGCTCAGCGTCGAGCAGGCCGCCGTGGTAGCGCGTAAACATAACCTGCCGCTGATTGTCGATGCCGCTGCCGAAGAGGATTTGCAGTGCTACTACCGTGCCGGGGCCGATCTGGTGATCTACAGCGGCGCGAAGGCGATTGAAGGGCCAACCAGCGGGCTGGTGATTGGCAAAACGCAGTATGTCGAGTGGGTGAAACGCCAGACGGCGGGCATTGGCCGCGCGATGAAGGTGGGCAAAGAGGGTATTCTTGGCCTCACCTGCGCCATCGAGCACTACCTCAGCGCGAAAAAGGAGAGCGGGGCGGAGATGGTCGCCAAAATGACCCCCTTTATTGAACAGCTTAATAGCCTTAATGGCGTCAGCGCCCGCGTGGTGTGGGACAGCGCCGGGCGCGACATCGCCCGCAGTGAAATCAAATTTGATGAAGCCGTCACCGGCATTGCTACCGGTGAGCTGGTCGAGGCCCTCAAACAGGGGGAGTACGCCATCTATTTTCGCGGCTACAAAGCCAATGAAGGGATTATCGAAGCCGATGTGCGCAGCGTCAGCCCTGAGCAACTGATCATCATCGCGCAACGCATCGCCGAGGAACTGAATAAGGAGCCACGTCCATGAAACTGACCCCCAACTTTTACCACGACCGCGTATGTCTGAACGTGCTGGCAGGCAGCATTGATAACGCCAGCGCCATCTATGAAGCGGCGGAAGGGCATGTGCTGGTCGGCGTGCTGTCAAAAAACTACCCCGATATCGACTCAGCGGTGGCCGATATGCGCCAGTACGCGCTGAGGATCGATAATGCGCTCTCCGTTGGCCTTGGTGCTGGCGATCCGAACCAGTCGGCGATGGTCAGCGCCATCTCCCGCGAAGTGCAGCCGCAGCATGTGAACCAGGTCTTTACCGGCGTAGGCACCAGCCGCGCGCTGCTCGGGCAGAACGAGACGGTAGTTAATGGTCTGGTGTCACCTACCGGCACGCCAGGGCAGGTGAAAATCTCCACCGGGCCGCTTAGCAGCCAGGCCGCCGATGCGATTGTGCCGGTGGAAACGGCGATTGCCCTGCTGAAAGATATGGGTGGCAGCTCAATCAAATATTTCCCGATGGGCGGGCTGCAATGCCGCGAGGAGTACAAAGCCGTAGCCGAAGCCTGCGCGCGACACGACTTCTGGCTGGAGCCGACCGGCGGCATCGATCTGGAGAATTTCAGCGAGATCCTGGAGATCGCACTGGCAGCAGGCGTCAGCAAAATCATTCCGCACATTTATAGTTCAATTATTGATAAGGTGAGTGGCGAGACCCGCCTGGCGGATGTCCGCCAACTGCTCATGATGACTAAAGCGCTGGTGTAAGGCCATCGCCGGATGGCGGCTGCGCTTTGATTATCTGCATAGGCTTCAACGCCTTACGCCACTTTTAACCATGAGGTAACGACGTGCGATTTCCGAACCAACGTTTAGCGCAACTCTTCAGCCTGCTGCAGAACGAGACGCTGCCGCAGGATGAGCTGGCGCAGCGGCTGTCGGTCTCCACGCGTACCGTCCGCGCTGATATCACTGCGCTCAATGCGTTGCTGGAGAACCATGGCGCGCAGTTTATTTTGAGCCGCGGCAGCGGTTACCAGTTGAAGGTGCTTGATGCCGCGCTTTATCACGCCCTCCAGGCAACGCGTCCGCGCGCGCTGCGCATTCCGCGCACCGGGCCGGAGCGGGTCCACTATCTGGTGGTGCGCTTTCTCACCTCGGCCTTTTCGCTCAAGCTTGAGGATCTGGCTGACGAGTGGTTTGTCAGCCGCGCCACGCTGCAAAACGATATGACCGAGGTTCGTGAGTGGTTCTCCCGCTACCGCCTGACGCTGGAGACCCGCCCGCGCCACGGTATGAAGCTCTTCGGCAGCGAGATGGCGCTGCGCGCCTGCCTCACCGACCTGCTGTGGGAACTGGCGCAGCACAATGCTCATAACCCGCTGATTACCGAAGATGCGCTTAATGCGGGGGTGCCGGAGGCGCTGGCACCGTTTCTGCACGACTGCTTTAGCCGCTACCATATTCGCCTTACCGATGAGGGCGATCGCTTTATCCAGCTCTACTGCGCCGTCGCCGTGCGGCGTATCAGCGAAGGGTTTCCGCTCTCGGAGTTCACCGCCGACGATGGTGATGAGCAGGTGCATCACGCCGCGCGGGATATCGCCAGTGCGTTGCAGCAACTGGCGGGCAAACCGCTGGCGGAGGCGGAAGAGCACTGGCTGCGGGTGCATATCGCCGCCCGGCGGGTGCAGGATCCGGCACCCAGCGCCATCAGCGCCGATGATGACGAAACGCTGGTGAACTACATCCTCGGCTATATCAACACCCACTATAACTACAACCTGCAGGGCGATGCGCAGCTGCATGCCGACCTGCTGACCCATATCAAAACCATGATCACCCGCGTGCGCTACCAGATTATGATCCCTAACCCCTTGCTGGATAACATAAAACAGCACTACCCGATGGCGTGGGATATGACGCTGGCGGCAGTGTCGAGCTGGGGGAAATATACGCCCTATACCATCAGCGAAAATGAGATCGGTTTTCTGGTGCTGCATATCGGCGTCGGGCTGGAGCGGCACTACAACGTTGGCTACCAGCGCCAGCCGCGCGTGCTGCTGGTGTGCGATGCCGGGAATGCGATGGTGCGGATGATTGAAGCGGTGCTGGCACGCAAATATCCGCAAATCGTCATTACCCGCACCGTGACGCTGCGCGACTACGAGCAGTGCGACACGCTGGCGGAAGATTTTGTTATCTCTACCGCGCGCATCAGCGAAAAAGATAAACCGGTGGTGATCATCGCGCCGTTCCCCAGCGACTACCAGCTGGAGCAGATTGGCAAACTGGTGCTGGTGGATCGCACCCGCCCGTGGATGCTGAAGAAGTATTTCGACGCCGCCCACTTTCGCATTATCGATGAGGCGATGGATCAGCAAACCCTGTTCCGCACTCTCTGCGCCGAGCTGCAGCAGGAGGGCTTTGTCGATGGCGAGTTCCTCGATTCGGTGGTGGAGCGCGAAGCGATTGTCAGCACCCTGCTCGGGGAAGGCATCGCGCTGCCGCACGCCCTTGGCCTGCTGGCAAAGAAAACCGTGGTTTACACCGTGCTGGCCCCGCAGGGCATCGCCTGGGGCGATGAGACGGCGCACGTTATCTTTTTACTGGCGATCAGCAAAAGCGAGTATGAAGAGGCGATGGCAATCTACGATATTTTTGTCACCTTCCTGCGCGAACGCGCCACCGCGAGGCTCTGCGCCTGCGCCGATTTCGACACCTTTCAACGCGTGGCAATGGCCTGCGTCAGCCGGTTTTGAGAGCGGTTATGTGGGGATGTTCTACCCGCTAAGCCGTATTAAAAGCGGAAACACAGATATATGACTCTTTCATTTTGTTAGAATTTACGGCGCTAAATATTTTACATTGGCACCGCAAGCTTAGTTTTAGCTCATTAATTTTTTACCGCGTAACTGCGGGTTTTAAATTGGGTTGATAAGAAAGGTGGTGTTTATGATGTTTTCCGGGGGCTATAAATGAACAGCTTAAATAAACTCGCTATAGTTTTAATCGTTGTTGTGAGTGGTTGTACATTGGGGGATAACCTCGATCGTCGGTATACGAAAGAGACTCCCGTCTCTGCTCACGTAAACAATAACGATATATGCTTGTCTTTACCTCTACAGAGTGATGAGGCGGTGGTATCGGCAATAACTTACAACCTCGAAAAGCCATCGGAACAGTTCATCTATCCCTCTTCCAAACAAGCAAAATCTGGGCTTTTTTGTATCCAGCCTGATGAATTTAAATTCAAATCAGGTCAGGAGTACCTCACCCAGATTGAAGTAAACAGAAGTGCAGATAGTGAGAATAAAAAAGCGACAAGGAAAGCCTATGTCTCAACTTTCCGTGTGATAGAGAAGGGCGATAAATTAGACATTATTCAGACTCGGCATAAATAAAATAAGCCCGCACTCATTATGTGCGGGTTAATTTATCTAATGACTGCGTAACGTTTAATACAGCCTGACTCAGGAAATAACCCCATCACCGCAAATGGTGCACCACCTGATTGCTGCTGCCGCGCCAGATCAGCATCGGGTCTTTCAGATCCTGCATAAATTTCCCGTCGATCAGCACATTGATCAGATCCACAACCTCCTGCTGCGCGGCGTTCAGCTCATCGATTTTATACCCGGTCCACACCCAGATATCTTTGCCGGGGCACTCTGCGCGGATGCGTTTTACCAGCTTCAAAATATCGGGCACGTTTTGCGGATGCAGCGGATCGCCGCCGGAAAGCGAGATCCCCTGGCGCTTAATACGCGTGTCGTTGAGATCGGCGATGATCCGATCCTCCATCTCCTGCGTGAACGGCAGGCCGGAGTTCAGCCGCCAGGTGCTTTTGTTGTAGCAGCCCGGGCACTCATGCACGCAGCCGGAGACGAACAGGGTGCAGCGGGTACCGGGACCATTCACGATATCGACAGGGTAATACTGATGGTACTTCATTTTCGCTTCCCACTTGACGCCATAACTGTGTTGGCTGCTCTCACTCACCCGGGTCACTTACTTATGTAAGCTCCCGGGATTCCTTCGGTTGCCGCCTTGTTATGACGTCAATTGCTTTGCGAAATCGCTTCCCACTTGCCGCCATAACTGTGTTGGCTGCTCTCACTCACCCGGGTCACTTACTTATGTAAGCTCCCGGGATTCCTTCGTTTGCCGCCTTGTTATGACGCCAATTGCTTTGCGAAATCGCTTCCTGCTTGACGCCATAACTGTGTTGCGAAATCGCTTCAGAGTCGTTTTGCAAAACAACCGTAGGCCCGATAAGCGGAGCGCCATCGGGCACGTCTCCGGGCTTAACCCATCTGCCCATTGCCAAGGTGTTTCACGCGGCGTTTTACCTCTTCCTGCTTGCCAGCGTTGAACGGGCGCGCGTCCGGGCTGCCGAGATAACCGCACACGCGGCGGGTGACCGATACGCGAGAGGCATCATGGTTACCGCATTTCGGGCAGGTAAAGCCCTTACTGGTGCAGGCAAACTCGCCGGTAAAACCGCACTCATAACACTCATCAATCGGCGTATTGGTGCCGTAATAGGGCACATGCTGATAGCTGTAATCCCACACATCCTCCAGCGCGCGCAGGTTGTGCTGAATGTTCGGGTACTCGCCGTAACAGATAAACCCGCCGCTGGCTAACGGCGGATAGGGCGCTTCGAAGTCGATTTTGTCGTACGGGTTCACCTTCTTCTCCACGTCGAGGTGGAAGCTGTTGGTGTAATACCCTTTATCGGTCACGCCATCGACCACGCCAAAATCGGCGGTATCGATACGGCAGAAGCGGTCGCAGAGGTTTTCGCTCGGCGTGCTGTAGAGGCTGAAACCGTAGCCGGTCTCCTCTTTCCACTGATCCACCGCCTGGCGCAGGCGCTCAACAATCGCCACGCCTTTCGCACGTAGGGTTTCGCTGTCGTAGATATGTTTATTGCCGGAAAGGGCATTGATGGTCTCATGAATGCCGATATAGCCCAGTGAGATCGACGCGCGGCCATTTTTGAAAATCGGCGCAATATCGTCATCCGCTTGCAGACGCACGCCGCACGCCCCCTCCATATAGAGGATCGGTGCTACACGCGCTTTCACCCCTTCAAGGCGGGCGATACGGGTCATCAGCGCTTTGCGCGCCAGCGCTAAGCGGCTATCCAGCAGCTTCCAGAAAGCGGCTTCATCCCCTTTCGCTTCCAGCGCGATGCGCGGCAGGTTAAGGCTGATAACGCCAAGGTTGTTGCGCCCGTCGTGGATCTGCTCACCGTTCTCTTCATACACGCCGAGGAAACTGCGGCAGCCCATCGGGGTTTTAAACGAGCCGGTCACTTTCACTACCTGGTCATAGTTGAGAATGTCCGGGTACATGCGTTTGCTCGCGCACTCCAGCGCCAGCTGTTTGATGTCGTAATTTGGATCGCTGAACTTGTGGTTTAGCCCGTCGCGAATGGCAAACACCAGTTTCGGGAACACCGCAGTTTTGCGGTTTTTACCTAAGCCTGCGATACGGTTACGCAGAATCGATTGCTGGATCAGGCGCGATTCCCAACTGGTGCCGAGGCCAAAGCCGAAGGTGACAAACGGCGTCTGACCGTTGGCGGTATGCAGCGTGTTGACTTCATACTCCAGCGACTGAAACGCGTCGTAGCACTCCTTCTCGGTGCGCGAGCGGGCGTAGGCGTCGGCGTCGGCAATCTGCCACTCGTTTGCCACTTTGCGATGCTTTTCAAAACTCTCAGTAACAAACGGTGCCAGCACTTCATCAATGCGGTTGATGGTGGTGCCGCCATAAATATGGCTGGCGACCTGGGCGATAATCTGCGCGGTCACCGCCGTGGCGGTGGAGATCGATTTCGGCGGTTCAATCTCCGCATTGCCCATCTTAAAGCCGTGAGTCAGCATCCCTTTCAGGTCGATCAACATGCAGTTGAACATCGGGAAGAAGGGGGAGTAGTCGAGATCGTGGTAGTGAATCTCGCCGCGCTCATGGGCCTGCACCACATCGCGCGGCAGCAGGTGCTGGCGGGCGTAGTGCTTAGCGACAATCCCCGCCAGCAGGTCGCGCTGAGTCGGGATCACTTTACTGTCTTTGTTGGCGTTCTCGTTAAGCAGCGCCGAGTTGGTCTGCTCCACCAGGCCGCGGATCTCCTGGTTCAGGCGGCCACGCTTTTCGCGGGCGATGTCGCGGTCGTGACGGTACTCAATATAGGCGCGCGCCAGCTGCTTGTAGGGGCCGGACATCAGCTGGTTTTCAACGGCGGTCTGGATTTCGCTGATATCGACCTGCGCGCGATCCTCCATCTGGCTACTGATAACTGCTGCGACGGTGGCGCAATAGTCTGCGTCATCGACTCCCGCTGCGGTTGCGGCGCGCCAGATTGCCTCCTGGATCCGCGCCGAGCTGAAAGGCACTTTACAGCCATCTCGTTTCATCACATGCGGTGTCATGATCACTCCCTTCTGCAAAACAGGTTATCCACACGATAAAGACGCCCCATCGGTTGGTTATTCATTATTAAAACCAATAAGTTCGTCCCGTTCTGGCCCCGATTATCCACAGAATGACGTGCATTCCGGGCGGTAGGTTTGTTCGTATAATAGTCAAGAACTACAACATGTAGGGCCGGGTGGCATTCTAATTTCTATATATAGTGATTTGCATCAAAGATGTTTACGTCTTTTTTGACTCAGGACAAAGTAAAAATCTGACGCTACAGCGGGCGGGGCATTCAGGGGAGATATAAAATTTCACGCTTTTATGATGATTAAAAATGCATCAAAAAAGCGTGCAAAAGTTAAACCAGACGGGCAGGAATGACGTGCTGGTGGGGGGCGTCAACGTCGGTCACCTGGGCGATCAGCTGCGCCGCCGCCTGACGACCAGCTTCGGCGTAACCCGGATCAACGGTAAGGATCTCCGGGTGGAGAAAATTGATAAGGGATGTGTTGCCGACGCTGGCAAGCTGAAGCGTGATGCGCCGCTCCTGCAGATATTTGCTGGCACCCAGGGCCAGGCTGTCGCTGGCGCAGAGCAGCGCCGTGGTCTCGGGTGTCAGCACCTGAGCCACATGATCGTAACCCGGCTGCATACCCAGGCCGGGCAGCACCGCGCGCGGCGTCAGATTGTGCTGGCGGCAAAAGGTCTCATAAGCCTGGTGGCGACGCTTACCGGTGGTGATATCGCTGTGCGGGACGCCAATAAAAGCGATCTGCCGGTGGCCCTCGGCATAGAGCTTCGCCATCAGCAGTTCAATAGCGCCCTCATCGTCATAACTGACGGAGGAAAAGCCGCTGACGTCGCGCGCCATCACCACCAGCGAGTCGCGCCAGGCGGCAAGCAGGCAGGGCGTGATGCCGGTAAAACCGAACAGCACCACGCCGTCGATATTACGCTGGCTCAGCATCTGCAAATGCTCCGCCACCAGCTCCGGCTGAAAGCGGCTCTCCATCATGATCGGGTCGTAGCCCTGCTCATAAAAGGCCGGGAGCATGGTTTGTACCGCCAGGTTTTCGGCGCGGGAGTCGAGCCGCGTCACGATAATCGCCACCACTTTGTCACTCTGCCCGCGCATGGCGCGTGCGGAGCGGGAAGGGGAGAAGCCATGCTGATTCACCACCGCCGCCACCCGTTCGCGCGTCTGCTGGCTGACGCCATTTTCATTGTTCAGCACGCGCGAGACGGTCGATTTTCCCACGCCGCTTAAACGCGCGATGTCATTAATGGTCAGCCGGTTTGGCATGCAGCACTCCTGATACTGGCGATAGGGGTTGGCAGAGTCAGAAAGTGTTGCACTTCAGAGCAAATAACAACAATGAGTAAAGTCTGGTTTATCCCTGGGCGCCGCGAGTGGTGGTCGTATACGTTCGGTTTACATTTCGGGGTATATGATACCGCTGCGTAATCATTCCCTTTTAACCCTTACCGGAGGCGCTATGGATCCCGATCCCACCCCTCATCCCCGATGGAGAAGACCCTTCCGGTAAGCCCGCATTTGCTGCCTTACCGGATGCGTAAGGCAGCGACGCCCTATCGTCCCTGCCCAAGTTATTGACACCTGCTGGTGCGGCATTGTCGCGCCTGTAGTTAACGCACCCGCGTGATGCGGGGGCAAGGACATCGCTATGCTGAAAACATTTACCTGGCAGCTTTTCGCTCGCCTGAATCGCCACTTACCGCGCCGCCTGGTGGCGCGCGATCCGCTTCCCGGCGTGCGTAGCGCCACCCAGGGCGAGATCCCGCCCTCAATGAGTGAACGCTGCCTGCAAACGGCGCTGATGGAGCAGCCGCAGCTGTGGGAAACCTTTAACAGCCACCCGGAGGGGTTAAACGCGCAGGAGGTGCGTCTGGCGCGGGAGATCCACGGCGAGAACCTGATCCCGGCGCAGAAACCGTCGCCGTGGTGGGTGCATCTCTGGCTCTGCTACCGCAACCCGTTCAACCTGCTACTCACCGTGCTCGGCATCATCTCCTATGCCTCGGAAGATCTCTTTGGCGCAGGGGTGATCGCGCTGATGGTGGCGATCTCCACCTTGTTGAACTGGTTACAGGAAGCGCGCTCGACCAAAGCGGCGGATGCGTTAAAAGCGATGGTCACCAACACCGCGACGGTGCGGCGCGTGGTGAGTGATACCGGCGAGAGCGACTGGTGCGAGCTGCCGATCGATCAACTGGTGCCGGGCGATATCGTCAAGCTCTCCGCCGGGGATATGATCCCGGCGGATCTGCGCATCGTGCAGGCGCGGGATCTCTTTGTCGCCCAGGCGTCGCTGACCGGGGAATCACTGCCGGTTGAGAAGAGCGCCATCACCCGCCAGGTGGCGCAGAGCAACCCGCTGGAGTGCGACACCCTCTGTTTTATGGGCACCAACGTGGTGAGCGGCACCGCGCAGGCGCTGGTGATTGCTACCGGCGGCCAGACCTGGTTTGGGCAACTTGCCAGCCGGGTCGGCGAGCAGGAGAGCGAACCGAACGCCTTCCAGAAGGGGATCGGCCGCGTCAGCCTGCTGCTGATCCGCTTTATGCTGGTGATGACGCCCATCGTGCTGCTGATCAACGGTTTTACCAAAGGGGACTGGTGGGAGGCGGCGCTGTTTGCCCTCTCCGTCGCCGTTGGGCTGACGCCGGAGATGCTGCCGATGATTGTTACCTCGACGCTGGCGCGCGGCGCGGTGAAGCTCTCAAAACAGAAAGTGATTGTGAAACACCTCGACGCCATTCAGAACTTTGGCGCGATGGATATTCTCTGCACCGATAAAACCGGCACGCTGACGCAGGACAAAATCGTGCTGGAGAACCATACCGATATCAGCGGCAGAGTGAGCGAGCGGGTGCTGCACTGCGCGTGGCTCAACAGCCACTACCAGACCGGGCTGAAAAACCTGCTCGATACCGCGGTGCTGGAGAGCGTCGAGGCGGAGATGGCGCAGACGCTTGCCGCGCAGTGGCGCAAAGTGGATGAAATTCCCTTTGATTTCGAGCGCCGCCGCATGTCGGTGGTGGTGGCGCAGGAGGCGGACGCCCATCAGCTGATTTGCAAAGGCGCGCTCAGCGAGATGCTCAGCGTCTGCGGCCATGTGCGCTACAACGGTGAGATTGTGCCGCTGGATAACAGCATGCTGCGGCGCATTGAGCGCGTCACCAGCACCCTTAACCGCCAGGGATTGCGCGTCGTGGCGGTGGCGACTAAGTATCTGCCTGCGCGCAGCGGTGACTATCAGCGGATTGATGAGTCGGATCTGATCCTCGAAGGCTATATCGCGTTTCTCGATCCGCCGAAAGAGAGCACCGCCCCGGCGTTAAAGGCGCTGAAAGCCAGCGGCATCACCGTCAAAATCCTTACCGGCGACAGCGAACTGGTCGCTGGCAAAGTGTGTCACGAAGTGGGCTTAGCGGTGGGCGATGTGCTGATTGGCAGCGAAATCGAACGCATGAGCGACAACGAGCTGGCGCACGTGGCGCAGCATGTGACGCTGTTTGCCCGCCTGACGCCGATGCACAAAGAGCGCATTGTGCGCCTGCTGAAACGCGAAGGGCACGTGGTGGGCTTTATGGGCGACGGCATTAACGATGCGCCAGCCCTGCGGGCGGCGGATATTGGTATCTCGGTGGATGGCGCGGTCGATATCGCCCGTGAAGCGGCAGATATTATCCTGCTGGAAAAGAGCCTGATGGTGCTGGAGCAGGGGGTAATCGAAGGGCGTCGCACCTTTGCCAATATGCTCAAGTACATCAAAATTACCGCCAGCTCGAACTTCGGGAACGTCTTTAGCGTGCTGGTGGCCAGTGCGTTTCTGCCCTTCTTGCCGATGCTGCCGCTGCACTTGCTGATTCAGAACCTGATTTACGATGTGTCCCAGGTGGCGATCCCGTTTGATAACGTCGACGAGGAGCAGATCGCCAAGCCGCAGCGCTGGAACCCGGCGGATCTCGGGCGTTTTATGGTCTTTTTCGGGCCGATCAGCTCCATCTTCGACATTATTACCTTCGCCGTGATGTGGTGGGTGTTTAAGGCGAATACGGTGGAGGCGCAAACCCTGTTCCAGTCCGGCTGGTTTGTGGTGGGCGTGCTGTCGCAAACCCTGATTGTGCATATGATCCGCACTCGCCGCGTGCCGTTTATTCAGAGCCGCCCCGCCTGGCCGCTGGTGGCGATGACGCTGATGGGCATTTGTGTCGGCATTGCGCTGCCCTTCTCACCGCTGGCGGGTTACCTGCAATTACAGGCGCTGCCGCTCGGGTATTTCCCGTGGCTGGTGGCGATTCTGGCGGGGTATATGATTTTGACCCAGTGCGTGAAGGGGATCTTTTACCGCCGCTATGGCTGGCAGTAACGCGGATAAGTGCCGGATGGCGCTGCGCTTATCCGGCCTACGCCGTTTCAGCAACATGGTCTTCCCATGCCTGATAAGGCGCAGTTTCGTAGGCCTGATAAGGCGAAGCCGCCATCAGGCATTGCGCCGGAGGGCGATGTGCGGGCTGTTTGCCGGATGGCGCTTTGCTTATCCGGCCTACGCCGTTTCAGTTACATGGGTTTTGTAGGCCTGATAAGGCGAAGCCGCCATCAGGCAAGGGGGCTGATGGCGGCTGAAGGCATTAACGACGAACGGCGATGGCTTCGATTTCGATTTTCACATCTTTCGGCAGACGAGCCACTTCGACACAGGAGCGCGCCGGGAAGGAGGCGTTATGCTCGGTGAAAAAGGCTTCGTAGGTGGCGTTAACGGTGGCGAAATCGTTGAGATCTTTGACGAAAACGGTGGTTTTCACGATGTCGCCCACGGTCAAACCTGCCGCTTCAACGATCGCTTTCACGTTCTCCAGCGACTGGCGCGCCTGGGCATCGATCGCATCCGGCACGCTGCCGGTTTTCGGATCGACTGGGATCTGACCAGAAGTCAGGATCATATTGCCCAGATCGACGGCCTGCACATAAGGACCAATCGCGGCTGGCGCGTTTTCCGTGGCGATAACTTTAGTCATAAATCACTCCTGTAATCTGCGGTAAAAGGGATGCCGATCCATTATAGGGAGGGCATCCGGCTTTACCAGCCGCAATTAGTTAGCCAGCACCACGTGGTGCGAGAACTCTTTTTCACAATATTTGCACTTCAGCGCGATGTCGTTTTCGCGCTTTTTCACCGCAAAACTCGACGACACCGGTTCGGCATGGCTGATGCAGTTGCTGTTCGGGCAGGTCAGCACGCCGCTGATGCGCTCCGGCAGGCTTGGGCGAGATTTGCCCACCACTTCATACTCATCAATGCGGTTCACCGTCGCCTGCGGCGCATAGAGCGCCAGCTGGTTTACCTGCTCGTCGGTCAGAAAGGTATTCTCGATTTTAATCAGGTCTTTACGGCCCATTTCACCGGAAGGCAGGTTCAGGCCGATGGTAATGCGCTGATCCGTTTCCGTCAGCTTGAACAGCGTCAGCAGCTTAAAGCCGATACGCGCCGGAATATGGTCAATCACGGTGCCACGTTTGATGGCTTCGACCTGAAGTTTGTTGTCATGCGTCATTGTCGTTTCCCTCTTACAGAGCCAAATCGCGATTCAGAACCAGCGCCAGCAGCGCCTGGCGGGCGTAAATACCGTTCCCGGCCTGCTGGAAGTACCAGGCGTGCGGGGTTTTATCGACATCGGTGGTGATCTCATCGACGCGCGGCAGCGGGTGCAGCACTTTCATATTGCTGCGTGCGCCCTCAAGGTCGGCGGCGCGCAGCACAAACTGCGCTTTAACGTTGGCATACTCTGAAGGATCGAGGCGCTCTTTCTGTACGCGCGTCATATAGAGAATATCGACCTCGGCCATCACCTCGTCGATGCTGGCATGCAGGCTCCAGGCGATCCCTTTTTCATCAAGCATATCGAGGATGTACTGCGGCATTGCCAGCGCGTCCGGGGCGATAAAGTAGAAGCGATTGCCGTTAAATTTCGCCAGCGCCTGCGCCAGCGAGTGCACGGTACGGCCATATTTCAGGTCGCCCACCATCGCGATATTAAGGTTCTCCAGACGACCCTGGGTCTCCTGAATGGTAAAGAGATCCAGCAACGTCTGCGTCGGATGCTGATTCGCACCGTCGCCGGCGTTGAGGATCGGAATGCCGCCGGAGAACTCCGTCGCCAGGCGCGCCGCGCCCTCCTGCGGATGGCGCATCACAATCGCATCGACATAGGTGCTAATCACCGAAATAGTGTCCGCCAGCGTTTCGCCCTTCTTGCCGAGCGAGGTGTTGCTGCTGTCGGAGAAGCCGACCACGCTTGCGCCCAGGCGGTGCATCGCGGTTTCAAAAGATAGACGCGTGCGGGTGGAGGCTTCAAAGAAGCAGCTGGCGATCACTTTATGCTTCAGCAGCTCCGGCTGCGGGTTGGCTTTCAGGCTCGCCGCCGTGTGGAGTACCCGTTCAAGTTCTTCGCGGCTGAGATCGTTTATGGAAATGATATGTTTCTGATATAGCGGATTAGCCATGGTTATCTCCTGACGACGGCGCAAAAAAAAGCCCCTCAAAAGAGGGGCTGGATATGGGGTAAGCAACGGGAGCGAAAAACGGCAGGCCTGCGCCTGTATTCAGACGCGGTAAGAGAGACTCTCGAACACACTGGACCATGCTTCCTCCCGGCAAATTGTCCCGGATTATACGCAGCTGTTTTCGCGGATCAAGCGTTTGATGCACACTTTACGCAGTGCAAACGGTTCTCTATGAATAGTAATGCGTTTTAAACGCCGCTTACGCGCCAGCGTTGAAACATGCGTTAACGCAAAACTCAGGCAGATAGGGGTAGCAGGGGCCAGAGAATCCTCGTATAAATGGTGGAAATGAAACGCTGTTTTAATTGAGGGTTTAGCAATGATTGTTGGCAATATTCACAACCTACAACCCTGGCTGCCGGAAGAGCTGCGCCAGGCGATTGAGCATATCAAGCAGCATGTGACCGCAGCGACGCCGGTTGGCAAACACGATATCGATGGCAACCGCCTCTTTTACCTCGTGTCGGAAGATATGACGCAGCCCTTTGCCGAGCGCCGCGCCGAGTATCACGCGCGTTATCTGGATATCCAGATTGTTTTAAAAGGCGAAGAGGGGATGACCTTCAGCACACAGCCTGCGGGCGCGCCGGATACCGACTGGCTGGCGGATAAAGATATCGCCTTTTTGCCGCAGGGCGAGCAGGAGAAAACCGTGGTGCTGAGCGCAGGAGATTTTGTCGTCTTTTATCCTGGCGAAGTGCATAAACCGCTCTGCGCGGTGAACGCGCCCGCGCAGGTGCGCAAAGTGGTGGTTAAGCTGCTGGTGGCCTGATTGCTCCCCCTCTCTGCGAGGAGAGGGGAAACGCGTTACTCGCTGAGCGTGGCGACCATCACCGCTTTAATGGTGTGCATGCGGTTTTCCGCCTGATCAAACACCACGCTTGCCTGCGATTCAAACACTTCATCCGTCACTTCCATCCCGCCGTGCAGGCCGAACTCCTGCGCCATCTGCTTGCCAAGCGCGGTCTGATCGTCATGAAATGCTGGCAGACAGTGGAGAAACTTCACCTGCGGGTTGCCGGTCAGCGACAGCATTTTGCTGTTGACCTGGTAAGGACGCAGCAGGGCGATGCGCTCCGCCCACTTCTCTTTCGCTTCACCCATCGATACCCAGACATCGGTGTAGATAAAGTCCGCATCTTTCACGCCGACGGCGACATCTTCGGTCAGCAGGATATTGCCGCCGTTTTTCACCGCCTGCGCCTGGCACTCCGCCACCAGGCTCGACTCCGGCCAGCAGGCTTTCGGTGCTACAAGGCGTAGATCGAGGCCCACCAGCGCGGCGGCTTCCAGCATTGAGTTGCCCATGTTGTTACGCGCATCGCCTGCATAAACCAGCGTCATCTGGTTAAAGGCTTTGCCCGGCAGGTGCTCGCGCATGGTGAGCAGATCCGCCAGCAGCTGCGTGGGGTGAAACTCATCGGTTAAGCCGTTCCACACCGGCACGCCCGCGAAGCGTGCCAGGGTTTCAACAATCTCCTGGCCGTAGCCGCGATACTGAATGCCGTCATACATCCGGCCCAGTACGCGCGCGGTATCTTTAATTGACTCTTTATGCCCGATTTGACTACCGCTTGGGCCGAGGTAGGTGACGCGAGCGCCCTGATCGTAAGCGGCAACTTCGAAAGAGCATCGTGTGCGGGTAGAGTCTTTTTCGAAGATGAGCGCGATGTTTTTGCCGGTAAGCTTCTGGACTTCCTGGCCTTTTTTCTTATCTGATTTGAGTTGCGCGGCAAGTTGCAGCAGAGCGTGGATTTCAGCAGGGGTAAAATCGAGCAATTTCAGAAAATGTTTCTGGTAAAAAGGTGACATTTTTTCCTCGCATGGCGAACGCCACTTATTGAATTAAAATTCAATCTATATGGATGAATATTCATTTGCAACCCTGATGGATAAATCTTTTCGGCGAAGAGTGGAGGCAACGGCGGCGGTGTGTGACAATAAGAGTATCTGCCACTTTGATGAGGAACGACCCATGGCAAACCCGGAACACCTGGAAGAGCAGCGCGAAGAGACGCGTTTGATTATTGAAGAGTTGCTGGAAGATGGCAGCGATCCTGATGCGCTCTACACCATTGAGCATCACCTGTCGGCAGATGATTTCGAAACGCTGGAAAAAGCGGCCGTTGAAGCCTTCAAACTCGGCTACGAAGTGACCGAGCCGGAAGAGCTGGAGCTGGAAGAGGGCGAAGTGGTCATCTGCTGCGATGTGCTGAGCGAAAGCGCGCTGAATGCCGATCTGATCGACGCGCAGGTTGAGCAGCTGATCAACCTGGCAGAGAAATTCGACGTTGAGTACGACGGTTGGGGCACCTACTACGAAGACCCGAACGGCGAAGAGGGTGACGACGAAGACGACGAAGATTACGTTGACGAAGAAGATGACGGTGTCCGTCACTAAGTGAACGTTGCGGCAGCTCCCCGCTGCCGCAAAGCAAGGAAATGCCATGGATTACCCGCAACTACTCGCCCCGGTTCGCGCTTTTCTGCACTGCCCAACCCCCACCGCCTGGATAGAAAAAGCCCGTCAGCCCGAGATGCTGCCGCTGCTACTTACGGATCATCTGGTCTGCGAACTGAAGGCCGCACAAACCGCCATGCTGCTGGTGCGCCGCTACGTTGCCGATAAAACCGGCTCAGAAGCGCTGCTTGCCTGGCTGAAACCTTATGAAGAGTTTGCTTTCCGCGAAGGCCCGGAACCGGACTTTGTCGCCCTGCATAAGCAGATCGGCAAGAGCGTGATGCCGCAGACTGATGATGCCTGGGGCCAGGCGCTGATCGACAGCATGGTGCTGCTGATCAAAGAGGAGCTGCACCACTTCTGGCAGGTGCGCGAAGCGATGCTCGCCCGCAATATTCCCTATGTGAAAATTACCGCCAGCCGCTATGCCAAAGGGATGCTGAAAGAAGTTCGCACTCATGAACCGCTGACTCTGGTCGATAAATTAATTTGCGGTGCCTATATCGAAGCGCGCTCCTGCGAACGCTTTGCCGCACTTGCGCCGTGTCTTGACGCGGATTTGCAAAAATTTTACCTGTCGCTCCTGCGTTCCGAAGCGCGCCACTACCAGGATTACCTCGCGCTGGCGCAGCAGATTTCGGCCACCGATATTGCGCCGCGCGTGCGCCATTTCGGCGAAGTGGAAGCGGCGCTGATTAGCTCACCGGATACGGAGTTCCGTTTTCACAGCGGCGTACCGGCCTGATTTGAGATCAAAGGAAAATAATGAACTGGACACATATCCTGATGGCGGGCTACGCCGGGATGGCGATCGCCGTGGTCGCCAGCCTGCTGCGTAAAAAAGGGTGGCTGAGCAAAGGAAGCGCGATCGTGCTGGTGGTGGTGTTTATCGCCCTGTGGAACGTGATCGACATTAAATATTTGCAGGGCGAAAAGTTAGCCCAGACCGCGGATGAGAAGTTTGACGCGACGGTGCAGCAGATCCCAGCGTGGAAGTTTATCGCCGAGCACGATCCCGCCCTGATGGCGAAACTGCGCGCCCAGGTGATGGTGATGATGAAAGAGGGGGCGAATGAGCAGAAGGTGATCGACGCCATTCAGCCGCAGATCCTCGCGGTGCAGATGCAGCGTTTGCAGTTTGCGCCGGACGATCTGGTGGTCGCCGAAATGCGCGTGATGATGGAGCAGGCCGCCGAAATTCAGGCGAAGAGCGATGATGCCTGTTTCCGCTTTCAATACCCGGCGGTAAAAGGGGGCATCAACCCGGTGCGCTTTATCTCCCCGGAGATGTTAAAACGCCGCCTGGATACTGAAGCCGCCATGCTCAACGCCTCTTACGGGCCCAATAAACACACGGTGACAGCCGAAGAGCGGGCCAATGCGCAGCGGGATGTGGCGACGGTGGTGCAGCCAATGGCGCAGAAGTATGGTCAGGATCTGCAACTGCTGGATGCGCCGCAAAATGCCATCGGCAAAGAGAAGCTGGTCTGCGATATGCTGCAACAGCTTTGGGGTGATGTACTGGCGCTACCGCCGCAGAAAGCCGCCGCGATTGTACGGCTGGTGCTGGCGTCGGAAGAGCAGTGATGGCGCGGGCCGATGCGCCCGCACTTAATTAGAGCGTTTTTAACATCCGCACTTCGCAATCGACGTGCCCGGTGCAGCCCAGCGGGCCGTCGATATGCGCAAACCCCAGGTGCTCATACAGACCGATGGCGTCGGTTAAAAAGGCGGTGGTCTCTAAATAGCAGCGCGTGAAGCCGCTTTTTTTCGCGTGATCGAGCGCCATCAGCGCCAGCTTTTTCGCCAGCCCCTTGCCGCGCGCGCAGGGCAGAAAATACATCTTTTGCAGTTCGCAGATATCCGGCTCGCTGCACTTCAATGGCGCCACGCCGCCGCCGCCCACCACGTCGCCATTTAATTCCACGACCCAGTAAGCGCAGCCTTCGCGGCTATATAACTGATAAAGCTCGTCCAGTTCAGGATCGGCAACGGTGTAGCCTTTATCGGCCGTCAGGCCATATTCGGCTGACACCTGACGGATCACCGAGGCGATAGCCGCATTATCTGTCGCGGCAATGCGGCGCATTTTGACCTCTACCGGCGCGGTTACATTCATTTTCGCACTCTGTCTGTTGCTTTTTCGGGGATCCTGGTTAATACCACTACAGGGCCCATCTGGCAAGACCAGGAATATTGGGCGCTATTTTTTTGACCGTAAGGTATTTACACTGCACAGTGGAGATAATTCTTAAGCAATATTGCTGTGGTTAACTCCGTTAGCACCTCTTTTTTACAATAAGGATTGTTATGACTTCCGACATTCATGCTTCTGTGGCGGCTCCCGTGCGCCATTTCCGCTTTCAGGGTAGCGGGAAAGGCTATTTCGTTGTTTGGCTGGTTAATATTCTGCTGACCTTAATAACGCTGGGGATTTATTTACCGTGGGCGTTAATTCGCGCGCGTCGTTATTTCTACGAAAACACCGATCTGGAGGGCGCGCGTTTCTCTTACCACGCGACCGGCAGCTCCATTTTTGTTGGCTGGCTCTGTCTGCTGGCGCTGTATGCGATTTTTATTGTTAACGTGGTACATGGGAACGTTATTCTGCAACTCTGCATGATGGGTTTATTTATTCTCTTCTTCCCATGGTTAATTACGCAGGGTCTGCGTTATCAGATGCTGATGACCGAGATTAACGGCGTGCGCTTTAACTTTTACGCCAGCCCGCTGCGCGCGTGGTGGGTGATGATGGGCTGCCCATTGCTGATTATGGTTGGCGTAGGGATTATTTTCTCTATCTTCGCAACGATGGTGGCAAGCAGTGGTTCGATTGGCGCCATTGTTACGGTAGGCATCATCGGATCGCTGGCCGTATTGCTGGGTATTGGCGTGATGCAGGGCGTATTTGCCGCGCAGTGGTATGGCATGCTGGCGAATAATTTGCAGTACGGCAAATTAAAATTCTCCGGCAGTTTCTCAATGAAAAAATGTATCGGTATTGTGCTGCTGTCGATGCTGCTGTTTATTCCGTTTATCGCGCTGGTGATGGTATTGATTGTGCCAGCAATGATTGAACTGATGCAGTCCGCCTATTTGCTGCAGGGCGATCCGGAGCAGATGGCGATGATGATGGGGCCGATGTACGGCAAAATCATGCTCACCTACCTGATCTATATTCTCGGTGCGATTGTCTGCTTTACCTTTGCTTTCGTGAAGCTGCGCGCTTACCTCTACAGCCAGCTGGCGCTGGAAGGGGATATTCGCTTCTCTTCCACGGTGACCGTTGGGCGCATGCTGTGGATCGCCATCAGTAATATGGCGGTGTGCCTGGTGACGCTGTTCCTGGCGTGGCCGTGGGCGAAAGTGCGTATGACCCGTTACCTGCTGGAAAATACCCATGTGCATGGCAACCTGGAAGCGCTGACGCTGGAAGATCACGGCGTGCAGCCAGCGAAAGATCCGGCCAACCTGCTGGCGCGTGGTTTGTCGTTCTATCCGGCGGCGATTTAAGTTCGGTAGAGAGTGCCGGATGGCGGCTGCGATTTAGTTCGGTTGAAAATGCCGGATGGCGGCTACGCCTTATCCGGCCTACAAAAGCAGTCGGGCAGGAGAGTCGCCTTATCCGGCCTACAAAAGCAGCGGGAGTTATCCCGCAGCCAATAAAAAAGCCGGGCGCGATGCCCGGCTTTTTTTCGTGCTGAACATTACAGCGCGGCGATAACCGCCTGCTGCTCAATCAGCTTCGCTTTGGTCTGCGCGTAGCCGTCGAGCTTCTCACGCTCTTTGGCGATCACCGCTTCCGGCGCGCGGGCAACAAAGCCTTCGTTACCCAGCTTGCTCTCGATGCGGCCAATCTCCTGCTCAACCTTCGCCACCTCTTTCGCCAGACGCGCCAGCTCGGCCTCTTTGTCGATAAGACCGGCCATCGGGATCAGCAGCTCAGCGCCATCAACGATCTTGGTGACCGAAACCGGCCCTTTATCGTCGGCAGAGAGCAGCGTGATGCTCTCCAGACGCGCCAGCGTCTTCAGGAAGCTCAGGTTGTCGTTTACGCGACGCTGCGCTTCAGGGCTGGCGCTGCGCAGCAGCAGCTCAAGCGGTTTACCCGGCGCGATGTTCATCTCGGCGCGGATATTACGCACCGCAACGATCGCCTGCTTCAGCCACTCGGTATCGGCAACAGCCTGCTCATCCACCTGGGCGGCGTCAAAGCTCGGGAACGGTTGCAGCATGATGGTATCGGCATCAATACCTTTCAGCACTTTCACGCGCTGCCAGATGGTTTCAGTGATAAACGGAATGATCGGGTGCGCCAGGCGCAGCAGACCTTCCAGCACCGTTACCAGCGTGTTGCGCGTGCCGCGCAGCTCGGCTTCGGAACCGCCGTTCATCACCGGTTTGGTCAGCTCCAGGTACCAGTCGCAGAACTGGTTCCAGGTGAACTCATACAGAATGCCGGCTGCAATATCGAAGCGGTAGCTGTCCAGCGCATCGCGGTACGCTTTGATGGTCTGGTTGAACTCGGCGAGGATCCAGCGATCCGCCAGCGACAGCACCATTTCGCCGCCGTTGAAGCCGCAATCCTGCTCTTCGGTGTTCATCAGCACAAAGCGGCTGGCGTTCCACAGCTTGTTACAGAAGTTACGGTAACCTTCCAGGCGCTTCATATCCCAGTTGATATCACGGCCGGTTGAGGCGAGTGCCGCGAGGGTGAAACGCAGGGCGTCGGTGCCGTGCGGCTCGATACCGTCCGGGAACTGCTTCTCGGTGCGCTTACGGATTTTTTCCGCCAGCTGCGGCTGCATCATGTTACCGGTGCGTTTTTCCAGCAGATCCGGCAGCGAAATACCGTCAACCATATCCAGCGGATCGATAACGTTGCCTTTCGATTTCGACATCTTCTGCCCTTCGTCATCGCGGATAAGACCGGTCATGTAGACGGTCTTGAACGGCACCTGCGGTTTGCCGTTCTCATCTTTGATGAAGTGCATGGTCATCATGATCATGCGCGCGATCCAGAAGAAGATGATGTCGAAGCCGCTCACCATCACGCTGGTCGGGTGGAACTGACGCAGCGCGTCGGTGTTTTCCGGCCAGCCGAGGGTAGAGAAGGTCCACAGCGCGGAAGAGAACCACGTATCGAGCACGTCGTCGTCCTGGCGCAGGGCGACATCCGCAGAGAGGTTGTTCTCCTGACGCACTTCCTCTTCGCTGCGGCCAACGTAGACGTTGCCGTCGTTGTCGTACCACGCCGGAATGCGGTGGCCCCACCACAGCTGGCGGGAGATACACCAGTCCTGAATGTCGCGCATCCAGGAGAAGTACATGTTTTCATACTGCTTCGGCACGAACTGGATATCGCCGTTCTCGACCGCTTCAACGGCCGGTTTCGCCAGCACATCGGCGCGCACGTACCACTGATCGGTGAGCATCGGTTCGATCACCACGCCGCCGCGATCGCCATACGGGACGGTCAGGTCGTGCGGTTTAATCTCTTCCAGCAGGCCAAGGGCGTCAACGGCAGCGACGATCGCTTTACGCGCGGCAAAGCGCTCCAGCTTCTGGAACTCCGCCGGGATATCGCTGGCGTAGACGTCGGATTCATTGCCTTTGGTGTCATACACTTCTGCGCTTTCACGGATATCACCGTCGAAGGTCAGAATGTTGATCATCGGCAGGGCGTGACGACGGCCCACTTCGTAGTCGTTAAAGTCGTGCGCCGGGGTGATCTTCACGCAGCCGGTGCCTTTTTCCATATCGGCGTGTTCGTCGCCAACAATCGGAATACGGCGGTTAACCAGCGGCAGCAGCACGAATTTGCCAATCAGATCTTTGTAGCGCGGATCTTCCGGGTTCACTGCGACGCCGGTATCACCGAGCAGGGTTTCCGGACGGGTGGTGGCAACCACCAGGTAATCTTTACCGTCGGCGGTTTTTGCGCCGTCAGCCAGCGGGTAGCGGATGTGCCACATCGAGCCTTTAGACTCGCGGTTTTCCACTTCCAGATCGGAGATCGCAGTGCGCAGTTTCGGGTCCCAGTTTACCAGGCGTTTGCCACGGTAAATCAGATCCTCTTTGTAGAGACGGACGAACACCTCTTTCACGGCATTGGAGAGGCCTTCATCCATGGTGAAGCGCTCGCGCTCCCAGTCCACGGAGTTGCCGAGACGGCGCATCTGACGGGTAATGGTGCCGCCGGATTCCGCTTTCCACTGCCAGATTTTGTCGATAAAGGCGTCGCGGCCGTAATCGTGGCGGGTTTTACCCTCTTCAGCGGCAATCTTACGCTCCACCACCATCTGGGTGGCGATACCCGCGTGGTCAGTACCGGCCTGCCAGAGGGTGTTTTTCCCCTGCATGCGCTGGTAGCGGATCATGGTATCCATGATGGTCTGCTGGAAGGCGTGGCCCATATGCAAACTGCCGGTGACGTTCGGCGGCGGGATCATGATGCAGAAGCTTTCCTGGCTTTCATCACCGTTCGGTTTGAAATAGCCCTGCTTTTCCCACTGCTCGTACAGCGGCTGTTCGATATCTTTGGGGTTGTATGTCTTTTCCATTATTTCCAGGTTGCCGTGTTCAGGTTAAAACCGGCCACGCGGTAGGCTTTATAGCGTTCGCGAGCCAGTTGTTTCAGAGAGTCTTCGTGAGGGACGAAGTCTATCACTTCTGTGAAAGCGGTGGCAAAATCTGCAAATTCCGCGCGCAGGCTGATTAAGATGTCGCGCGGGCTGCTGTTACGTTTCGCCGGCCAGGCTATCTCGACCGGCGCACCGCCGCGCGGGCCTTCACCGGCCAGGTTGTGCGGCACAAAACTCTCCGCCGGTCGCGCCCACAGCGCTTCATCAAGACGAATGGCCTGCTGCTCATCGACGCAGGCGATCAGCACGCGTTTGCCATGACGCCAACGTTCTGCGGCAATCTCACACACCAGCTGTTCGACGGCGCTTAAGCCATCCTCAGTGTTGTCATTGTCCAGTAAATAAAAAGTCGCATTTTTCATATCTTTACCCGTCGTCTTTCACGCTGCCTCTTTGTTGGCTGCCTTCGCATACCCCAGTCACATAGTTATCTATGCTCCTGGGATCTGCTCAGTTGCCGCCGCGATGCAACGCGAAATCCATAGGGTAAAGGATCCACATTGCGCGAGGTTGTTGTAGGCCGGATAAGCGTAGCGCCATCCGGCAATCAATCCGGCGCGGACGACGCTTACTCTTCGCCGTTAAATCCGGCGCGATTGAGCAGGAACTGCGACAGCATGGCGACCGGACGCCCGGTGGCGCCTTTCGCTTTACCGGAACGCCACGCGGTACCGGCGATATCCAGGTGCGCCCAATTGTACTTGCGGGTAAAGCGCGCGAGGAAGCAGCCCGCGGTGATTGCACCGCCAGGACGGCCGCCGATGTTCGCCATATCCGCAAAATTGGACTCTAACTGCTCCTGATACTCATCGCTCATCGGCAGACGCCATGCGCGATCGCCCGCCTGCTCGGAGGCACCAATCAGCTCATGGGCCAGCGGATTGTGGTTCGACAGCAGACCGGTAATGTGGTGGCCCAGCGCAATCACGCAGGCACCGGTTAACGTCGCCACGTCGATCACCGCTTCCGGCTCGAAACGCTCAACGTAGGTCAGCACATCGCACAGCACCAGGCGGCCTTCGGCGTCGGTGTTCAACACTTCAACCGTCTGACCGGACATGGTGGTGAGCACGTCGCCCGGGCGGTATGCGCGACCGCCAGGCATGTTTTCACAGCCCGCCAGCACGCCGGTAACGTTGATCGGCAGTTGCAGTTCAGCCACCATGCGCATCACGCCATATACCGCCGCCGCGCCGCACATGTCGTACTTCATCTCATCCATGCCTTCGCCAGGCTTGAGCGAGATACCGCCGGAGTCGAAGGTCAGCCCTTTACCGACCAGCACAATCGGGCGCGCGTCTTCAGACGGGTTGCCTTTGTACTCAATCACCGACATCAGGGATTCGTTCTGCGAACCCTGGCCGACGGCGAGGTAGGAGCACATGCCCAGCTCGCGCATCTGCTGTTCGCCAATCACGCGGGTGGTGACGTTTTTGCTGTAGGAGTCCGCCAGCTGGCGCGCGTGGGAGGCGAGATAGGCCGGGTTACAGATATTTGGCGGCATATTGCCGAGATCTTTCGCCGCTTTGATACCGGCGGAGATCGCCAGGCCATGCTGAATGGCGCGCTCGCCGCTGGTCAGCTCGCGACGGGTCGGCACGTTGAAGACCATTTTACGCAGCGGGCGACGCGGCTCGCTTTTGGTGGTCTTCAGCTGATCGAAGCTGTAGAGCGTCTCTTTCGCCGTCTCAACGGCCTGGCGCACTTTCCAGTAAGTGTTGCGCCCTTTAACGTGCAGTTCGGTCAGGAAGCAGACCGCTTCCATCGAGCCGGTATCATTCAGCGTATTGATGGTTTTCTGAATGACCTGCTTGTACTGACGCTCATCCAATTCACGCTCTTTTCCGCAACCAATCAGCAAAATACGTTCGGAAAGCACATTTGGCACATGGTGCAGCAGCAGGGTTTGACCCGGCTTGCCTTCCAGTTCGCCGCGACGCAGCAGCGCACTGATATAACCGTCGCTGATTTTATCCAGCTGCTCGGCAATCGGAGAGAGCCGGCGCGGTTCAAAGACGCCAACAACGATGCAGGCACTCCGCTGTTTCTCCGGGCTACCGCTTTTTACACTGAACTCCATGCACTACGCTCCTGAATCTTAAAGACAACGGCGGCGGCTACGGATAGAATTGCAAGCTTTCGTAACTCAGGTCCGCTGTTGCGGTGACTTCGTGTTAATCTTAACGTTACTGCGGTTTCGGCACGTCAGAATCGGGTCTCACGCACGTATCCGCTGAGTATATTAATCTTAGCGATCATTTCGACGACTCAAGAGAATAAATGACGTTTAAGCCATGAAACAAGCGATTTTCCAGGAAAAAGACTGGTTTTTACGGGCGTAATTAAAGTGATAATCACAAGATATCTGGTGCGGGAGACGCTGAAAAGCCAGCTTGCAATCCTATTCATCCTGCTTCTGATTTTCTTTTGTCAGAAATTGGTCAGGATTTTAGGCGCAGCCGCTGACGGCGAAATCCCCACGAACCTCGTTCTCTCTCTCCTCGGGCTTGGCGTGCCAGAGATGGCGCAGCTTATCCTGCCGTTGAGCCTCTTCCTGGGTCTGTTGATGACGCTGGGTAAACTTTATACAGAAAGTGAAATTACGGTGATGCACGCCTGCGGCCTGAGCCGGGCGGTGCTGGTGAAAGCCGCGCTGGTACTGGCGCTGTTTACCGGTGTCGTGGCGGCGGTCAACGTGATGTGGGCCGGGCCGTGGTCTTCGCGCCATCAGGATCAGGTGCTGGCCGATGCCAAAGCCAACCCCGGCATGGCGGCGCTGGCGCAGGGCCAGTTCCAGCAGGCGTCGGACGGCAACTCGGTGCTCTTTATCGAAGGCGTTGACGGTAAGAACTTCAACAACGTCTTTCTTGCCCAGCTGCGTCCAAAAGGCAACGCCCGTCCTTCTGTGGTGCTGGCGGACTCCGGGCAGCTCTCCCAGCATAAAGATGGTTCGCAGGTTGTGACCCTCAACAGCGGTACGCGCTTTGAAGGCACCGCGATGCTGCGCGACTTCCGCATTACCGATTTCCAGAACTACCAGGCCGTTATTGGTCATCAGGCCGTGGCGCTTGATCCGACGGATACCGAGCAGATGAACATGCGCACGCTGTTCAATACTGACAACCCGCGCGCAAGCGCCGAGCTGCACTGGCGTTTAACGCTGATTTTCGCCGTGGTGATGATGGCGCTGATGGTGGTTCCGCTGAGCGTGGTCAACCCGCGTCAGGGCCGCGTGCTCTCGATGCTGCCCGCGATGCTGCTCTATCTCATCTTCTTCCTGTTGCAGACCACCCTGCGCTCCAATGGCGCGAAAGGGAAGCTCGACCCGATGATCTGGATGTGGGCGGTTAACCTGCTCTATCTGGCGCTGGCCGTGGTGCTGAACCTGTGGGATACGGTGCCGATGCGCCGGGTTCGTGCCCGTTTTACCCGTAGAGGAGCGGTATAATGCAGGCTTTTGGCGTTCTCGACCGCTATATCGGTAAAACCATTTTTACCACCATCATGATGACCCTGTTCATGCTGGTGTCGCTCTCGGGCATCATCAAGTTTGTCGACCAACTGAAAAAGGCCGGGCAGGGGAGTTACGATGCCCTCGGCGCAGGTCTCTATACCCTGCTCAGCATGCCGAAAGATATCCAGATCTTCTTCCCGATGGCGGCGCTGCTTGGCGCACTGCTCGGCCTCGGCATGCTGGCGCAGCGCAGCGAGCTGGTGGTAATGCAGGCCTCTGGCTTCACCCGTATGCAGGTTGCGCTGGCGGTGATGAAAACCGCTATTCCCCTGGTGCTGCTGACCATGGCGATCGGCGAGTGGGTTGCGCCGCAGGGCGAACAGATGGCGCGTAACCAGCGTGCGCAGTCGATGTACGGCGGCTCGCTGCTTTCGACCCAGTCTGGCCTGTGGGCGAAAGATGGCAGTAACTTTGTTTACATTGAACGCGTGAAGAGCGACATCGAGCTGGGTGGCGTCAGTATCTATGCGTTCAATAAAGAGCGCCGTTTGCAGTCGGTGCGCTATGCCGCGTCGGCGAAGTTCGACGCCGAGCACAAAATCTGGAATCTGTCGCAGGTCGACGAGTCTAACCTGACCGACCCGAAACAGGTGACCGGCTCGCAGACCGTGACCGGGACCTGGAAAACCAACCTGACGCCGGACAAGCTCGGTGTGGTGGCGCTCGATCCCGATGCGCTCTCCATCAGCGGCCTGCACAACTACGTGAAGTACCTGAAATCGAGCGGCCAGGACGCCGGGCGTTACCAGCTCAATATGTGGAGCAAGATCTTCCAGCCGCTCTCCGTGGCGGTGATGATGCTGATGGCGCTGTCGTTTATCTTCGGCCCGCTGCGTAGCGTGGCGATGGGCGTGCGCGTTATTACCGGCATCAGCTTCGGCTTTGTCTTCTACGTGCTGGATCAGATTTTCGGCCCGCTGACGCTGGTCTACGGCATTCCGCCGGTGGTCGGGGCGCTGCTGCCAAGCGCGTCGTTCTTCCTGCTGAGCCTGTGGCTGATGTCACGCAAGAGCCAGTAAATCCCAAGAGAGAGGCTGCGGCCTCTCTTCTTTTTTGCAAGGAGCACACGATGTTTTCCCTCGCCAGGCGCTTTGCGCTCCGTTTCTCTACCGCACTGCTGTTCGGCATCCTTAACGCCCTTTTCACCATGGCCGTATTGAGCGGGCAGTGGCTGACCTCGGCTGCGGGCGACAGCGCGCTGCTGGCCTTTGAAGCCGCGGTGGTCGTGCTGGCACTGCTGCTGGAGCAGTGGCTTATCCGCCGTGCCGCTGCGCTGGCGCAAGCCGTTGGTACGGTGCGCCGCGGCTCGCCCGAAGAGGCGCAGGCGGATCGTGTGCTGGCACGTTTTAACGCGGCGGAGACCCTGCTCGACCAGCTCTGGATGAGCGCGCTGCTGCCGGTGATTGCCGGGTTTTTCCTCCTCGATACCCACCTTGCGATGTACCTGCACGGCGGCCTGCTGCTGCTGGCTATCGCCATTACCTTCTGGCAGGGCACTCGCCTCGACAAGCTGCGTAACACCCACGGTTACCACGCCGGTTTTGGCCGTACAACGCCCTGATACCTTTCAGTAAAATCTGGTCTTTGCCCCGCTGCGCCCGGCGCGGGCTATGCTTGAGGGATGTTTCACTACACTCCCGGAAGATTATGTCCAGATTCTTTTTCAACGACCGCAAACAGCTGGTCAACGACGCCATCGAAGGGCTGGTGATCTCCGCCCCGCATGGCAACCTTGTACGCCTTGAGAGCGATCCGGCGATCCGCATCGTCGCCCGCGCCGACTGGGATAAAAGCCGCGTGGCGGTTATCTCCGGCGGCGGCTCCGGCCATGAACCGGCCCACGCAGGGTTTGTCGGCAAAGGCATGCTCACCGCCGCCGTCTGCGGCGATCTCTTTGCTTCACCGAGCGTAGACGCGGTGCTGAACGCCATTGTGGCGGTAACCGGCGATCGCGGCTGCCTGCTGATTGTCAAAAACTACACCGGCGACCGGCTCAACTTCGGCCTCGCCGCCGAGAAAGCCAAACGCTACGGCCTGAAAGTGGAGATGGTGATTGTCGCCGACGACATAGCGCTGCCCGACAACAAACAGCCGCGCGGCATCGCCGGCACGGCGCTGGTGCACAAAATTGCCGGTTACGCCGCAGAGCAGGGCAAATCCCTGAGCGAAGTGCGCGACCTCGCCCAGCAGGCCTGCGACAACGTCTACAGCCTCGGGCTGGCGATGGAGAGCTGCAACCTGCCGGGCAGCGACAGCGAAGAGGGGCGCATTCAGCAGGGCCACGTTGAGCTTGGCCTCGGCATTCACGGCGAGCCGGGCGCGAGCACCCTTGAGACCCATAACAGCAAATCGCTGATCGATACGCTGGTTGAACCGCTGCGCGCGGCGGTGGGCAACGATCGCGTGGCAGTGCTGATCAATAACCTTGGCGGCGTCTCCGCGCTGGAGATGGCGCTGCTGACCAAAGAGCTGGCCCATTCGGCGCTGAGAGATCAACTGGCCTACCTGATTGGCCCCGCGCCGCTGGTCAGTTCGCTCGATATGAAAGGCTTCTCCCTTTCGCTGCTGAGCTTAACGGACGAGTTTGAGCAGGCGCTCTGCGCTGAAGTGCAGACCGTCGGCTGGCAGAAACCGGTCGCCTTCGCGCCGATGAAAACCCAGCCGCACAAAGCCGTTTACACCGGGCTGGAGATTGAGCCTTCCGATAACCCGCAGGTAAAAGCGCTGGTAGGCACCGCCGCGCAGACGCTGATTGACCTGGAAAACCGCCTTAACGCGCTGGATGCGAAAGTGGGCGATGGCGATACCGGCTCGACCTTTGCCGAAGGCGCACGCGAGATCAAGCGCCTGCTGGAGCAGAACGCGCTGCCGCTGAACAACACCGCCCAACTGCTGCAACTGATTGGCGAACGGCTGGCGACGGTGATGGGCGGCTCCAGCGGCGTGCTGATGTCGATCTTCTTTACCGCCGCAGGCCAGGCGGTGCATAACGCCACGCCGTTGCCCGACGCGCTGCTGCTGGGGTTAAAGCAGATGAAACACTATGGCGGGGCGGATCTCGGCGACCGCACGCTGATCGATGCGCTACAACCGGCGCTGGAAGCGCTGCGCGATCGCGGATTAGCCGCTGCCATTGATGCCGCGCAGAAAGGGGCAGAGAGCACCGCCACCATGCAGAAAGCGGGCGCGGGGCGTTCATCTTACGTCAACAGTGAGAACCTTGAGGGCGTGACCGATCCCGGCGCAGTAGCGATTGCCGAAGTGTTTGCCGCGATAGGGAAATAGGAAGAGATGCCCGGTGGTCACCGGGCACAGTTGCCGTAAGGCATATGTCGCTGAAACCGCGTAGGCCGGATAAGCGTTTACGCGCCATCCGGCATTTAACTCGCACGCTCAACAACGCGCCGTACGGCGTTAAACCTGCCCGGCGGCATTGACGCTCACCGGGCTAAACGGCTTAAAAATCCGCTTTCAACACTACGCGATAACGCGCTTTACCGTCGCGCACATGCTGCAACGCTTCGTTGATCTGCGACATCGGGAACATCTCGATGGTCGGCGCAACCTTCGCACGACCGGCAAACTTCATCAGCTTACGCAGCTCGTACGGCGTACCGGTTGCGGAACCGGAGACGCTGCGATCGCCGCCAATCAGCGTAAAGGCCGGCACTTCCAGCGGCTTCATCACGGCACCAACGGTGTGGAAATGACCGCCGTGCGCCAGCGCTTCGAAGAAGGGCAGCCAGTCAAGATCGACGTTAACGGTGTTGATGATGAGATCGTACTGACCCGCGCGCGCTTTCAGCGCTTCCGGATCGCGGCTGTTGACCACATAATCCGCGCCCATCAGACGCACTTCCGCCTCTTTTGCCGGGTTCGAGCTGAACGCCGTCACTTCGCAGCCCATCGCGCGCAGCAGTTTGATGGCGATATGGCCCAGACCACCAATACCAATCACACCAACGCGGCTGGTAGCGGTGACGTTGTGCATCAGCAGCGGTTTAAAGACGGTGATGCCGCCACACAGCAGCGGACCGGCGGTTTCAATATCAATGCTGTCCGGCAGGGGAATCACCCACTGCCAGCCGGCGCGGATCTTATCGGCGAAGCCGCCGCGGTTCAGAATGGTCGGCACCGCGCCTTCCAGGCAGTTGATCTGGTTGCCGTCGATACAGGCGTCGCAGTGGCCGCAGCTGTGCGCTGTCCAGCCGATACCCACGCGCTGGCCCACTTTCAGCCCTTTGTTCTGCGCGGCGTCACCCAGTGCCACCACGTGGCCAATCACTTCATGCCCGGCAACCAGCGGATACTGGGAGAAGCCCCATTCGTTGTCGATCATCGACAGGTCAGAGTGGCATATCCCGCAATAATCCACGGCGACTTCAACATCTTCAGCCGCCAGCGGGCCTGCATCGTATTCCTGAAGCTCAAGCTCGGCGCCAGCCTGTGGCGCGGCGTAGTTTTTGATGATGCTCATCACGGATTCCTTTATGTTGAGGGAGACGCTTGAAGTGTAGGGCATCTGCCGCCGCTCTGGCAGCCTGCGGCTGTCCATACCGCCCGTTTCGTTAAGCGATTGCTCTGAAAGCCGCGTTTTTTAGGATTTTCCATCCGCATATTAAGCCGTGGCGACTTTGCAACACGATGTGTCCGAACCATCCTCAAATAAGGGCGCAACGCGCAGTCAACGCTCAGCGCCATTCTCTCTCTACAGGAGCAACGATGATGGCGAATCAACCGCAACACACCGGCGATGCTGGCGTCGCATTAATCAAATCCTTTGAAGGACTACGGCTGGAGAAGTATCGCGATGCCGTCGGCAAGTGGACCATTGGCTACGGGCACCTGATCCTGCCGAACGAGAACTTTCCGCGCCCGATTACCGAAGCGGAGGCTGACGCGCTGCTGCGCAAGGATTTGCAGACGAGCGAGCGCGGCGTGCACCGGCTGGTGACGGTCGATCTCGACCAGGATCAGTTCGACGCGCTGGTGTCGTTTACCTTCAACCTCGGCGCCGGGAATTTGCAAAGCTCGACGCTGCTCAAGCTATTAAATCAGGGCGAATATACGCAGGCCGCCGACCAGTTTCTGCGCTGGAACAAAGCGGGCGGCAGAGTGCTGCCCGGCCTGACACGGCGGCGCGAAGCAGAGCGGGCGCTGTTTTTGCAGGCGGGTTAGCGCTTGTTAACCAGCGCGTTTAGCCAGCTTTCATCGTGATCGGGGCGCTGATCCTGCGTTATCCACATTTTATGGATTGTCAGCTCAGGCAGGGGCGCCAGCAGCGCGGTCAGCCGGGACTCCGTCATATCGCTAAAACGACGGCCCGCCAGTTCGCGCTCGCTGTCGCCATATTTAAACGACAGATACCAGATGCCGCCGGGTTTCAGCGCGCGCGCCAGCGTGTTTATCACCGCAGGTAATTCGTTATACGGGACGTGCAGCAGCGAGGCGCAGCACCAGATCCCGTCGTACTTCTGCGTTTCATTCAGCTGGTCGAAGGTCATCTCCTTCACCGGCAGCCCGCTGTAGTGACGCGCCAGCGCCACCAGTTCGGCAGAGGCGTCGAACGCTTCCACGTGATAGCCCTTGCGGGCAAAGGCCAGCGCATCGCGCCCGGAGCCGCATCCGGCATCCAGCACGCACGCCTGTTCCGGCAAGTGCGCCATAAAGTCGGCGTACAGCGGCGACATATCGAGATCGACCGTGCCGTCGAAGAAGGTTTGCGCATGGTTCTGGTAGTAATTCATCGTCATCAGAGCACTCGCTGTTGTTGTCTCTCTGGGGCCCAGGTTTTCAGCTGTGAAGCCAGCGCCCTGTTCCAGCGGTCATTCAGGAAGGCTTTGCGCTTCGGTTCACTGTTACCGGTCTGGTTGATAATCGCCTCATGCAGCGGCAGGCGGCTATTAATAAGATACTCATTACGGGCATGCAGGCGCTCCAGCAGCGGCAATGTCGGCAACTGGGCGAGCTTACCCTGTGTGCCACGGTTGCAACTCTGGCAGGCCAGTACCAGGTTCCAGACGCCGTTCAGGTTGACGCCCGGCAGCCCTGCGCGCGCCATCAACGGGATAAAGTGATCGACATCGGCTAATAACGGATCGCTGCTTTCGATACTTATCGGCGCATGGCAGTAAAAACAGTGCCCTTTCTGGTAACCATTGAGACTGTTCCGGCAACTGGTCAGCGTGATGCGCGCGCTTTTAAGCTGGGTAAAGAGCGTTTGTTGCTCATCATCATAATGAACGTCCAGCAACTGCGGCGGCAGGTTCATCTCCCAGGCCTTTTCGACCAGCGTCCAGCGCGCGTCCGTCTCATGCACCAGGTTCTGGAACTGCGGCGTCTGCGTCAGACGATAAAAATCATCCGTCAGGCGAATGCCTTTGCTTTCGCGTTGCTCATCAATAAAAAACTGCTTCGCAATCGGCCCGCCGTTGACGTTATGAAACGCCTTCAGCACCACCTTAAAACCCTGCTTTGCCGTCACCTGCAACAGCTCATCGTAACTAATCTCACCCCGATTAAACTGCAAGCAGGCGGCGATAAACGGGCCGGGTTTGCTGGTGTTGAGGATCTGCTTTGGTGCGTTTTTCAGATGCGCGCAGATGTGCTGGCTAAAGGGGATCGCCAGATCCTGCAAGGAGATGAAGGTGTTGCTGCGATCGATATCGTACAGCGCATGCGCCAGCGCGAACTTATAGGTCGCGAAGTTGTTGCCAAAGAGGATCACTCCCCGCCAGTAGTTTTCCAGCGTGGGATCGACCTGGTAAAAACGCATAGGTTTTCCTGGTGATGGATTACCGTGAATGTTACGTGATCACATAACAAATGCGCAGTGATGTAAATCACCCAACAATTGGTTTGGTGAATTTATGAGGGGAGGAGAGGGGGAGGTTTAGCGCTGAAAATTTCAGCACTTGGCAGACCTTACGCGCGGCGCTGCTTGCATGGAGACGATTGACAGGTATAATCCAACACGTTTCCGCATCCCTTTCCGTGCCGGAGTGGCGAAATCGGTAGACGCAGTTGATTCAAAATCAACCGTAGAAATACGTGCCGGTTCGAGTCCGGCCTTCGGCACCATAAGATGCAAAGATAAGTCGCCTAAGAGCGGCTTTTTTTGTGTCTAAGAAGACTAGAGTCCGCAAGGCCTTGCCCCGCTTTCCAGCCAACCCAAGTCAATCTGAGCAACCCACATCAACATGCTTGTGAGTATATATGCTAGTTCGATGATGGTTATATAATAACCACGGCACATGGACGGGGAGGTTTTATTGCTCTGACAGATATCACAAAGTGGGGTCGTAAAACTGCAGGACAATGAGTACACCTTCGTCGATGGGGATGGCATGTTTTTGCTTATTCATCCTAACGGCTCAAAATACTGGCGGTTCCGCTTTCGCTTTGGTGGCAAGCAGCATCTGATGGCTATTCTTAAACATCTTTAACCGATGCGAGGTAGAAGAGAGAAGTGGCCAGAAAGCTGGTTGCTCCAGGTATTGATCCTAGTGAGCATAAGCGTGCCGTAAAAGAAGATCAGGTGAAAGAGGTCATTACTTTTGAGTCAGTTGCCAGAGAGAGGCATGCCGCTTACAAGAAGTGGTTAGAGTCACAGTCAATGGATTCTGAAGAGTCTTGAAGACAATCTGTCGCAATTGGCAGGCGTAGTATCGAAGAGCTAAGAACTCTTGATCTGCTTACTACTATTAAACTTATAAAAGCTACACGCCGTTTGAAGTCGCCTCTCGTCTTCATCCGAACAATTGCCATCATGCGTTATGCCGTTCAAACCGGCTTGATTGATTACAACTCAGTCCAATAGGTGGCTGAAACAGTTGCTTCCACTAAGCATGTCCATCGTCCTGCACTTGGGCTATTAATTCACAATATAAAAATAATCAAGATAGAGTAATATTTCTTCATTAAAATCACGATAAGATAGGATGAATCAAGAACAGCTTCAATGTAATAATTTTGGCGCTATTGGGGATAGTGAGAGGAATAAGAACGTCAGTGTTATGTATAAAGGTTTTTCACTCATATGAGGGGTGTCTTATTTTAGAGCACTGAAGCCATGGTTATTAATAACAATGGCTTCATGATGTCATCTGATTTTATTTTGTGGTTTTATCTAGAACCAACACATTTTTGTTCATTTGGGTCAATATCAATAAGTTTATATTTTTGAAGCCCTTCTAACTTTGTGAATATTTTATTTAGGTTTGCAGTATTTGACTTATCTTTTGTGTCTTTTGATATGCACATTATTATCTGTTTATTAGATGATGCAGCATATGTAAGCAAAGCAACCATGCTTTCGACATTCATTGCGTGTTGGCCTGGTTCATCGAGTATTAAAAAACCGGGGTGATTGGCTGAAATATCTAAAAGAGTTAGATAGAATGCCCATTGGGCTCGAATGAAATCACTTGCTGAAGAACTGAGTCTTATTGTTTGAGTATCGCGGCCAGTAATCACTACAGGAAGTAGTCTTGATGGAGGTTTATTTTGAATGGCAATATGATAAATATGATTGCTAGTATAATTGAAATACTCAGGGCCTAGCAGTATTTTAAATTTTTCTAAAAAGAAGGCTATCTTGATGTTATCTCTTTCGTCTGATGATCTAAGTGAAGATTTATCTTCTTTTAATTTAGTAAACTCTACTGCTAGATCTTTAAGATCTGCCTTTATGGCTTTGAATGAATGGAGTAGTTTTTTATACTGTTCTATTTTTTGAGATATAGTTAGTTCGTTTAATATATCAGTTCGTAGTGTCGAGTCTTCAAAAGAAGAAATATCCTTTCTAAGGTTTTTTATTTCATTTTTCTTCAGGGAAATTTCGTTTACCAAATAAGTACTAATGTTATCGAACTTAGAATCTAGTTCATTGTGTTTACTAATATAAGACATGTAAAGATTTCTTTGGCTTTTGAGAAAAGCTATAGAATCTCTAAAGTTCATTTTTGAATTTGTAACATTTAGCCTTGATTCAACATCAAGTTTGTGATCACAAAGTGGACATAAAGAAGATGCTTTATCTTCAGGTAGAAATGCATCTAACTTTAAAGCACTATCTAACCTATCGATCTCAATATCTAATTTATTTATTGATTCTTTATATTCATTTATTTTCTGTTTTTCTGCGATCCTTTCTATATTTAATGTTCTAAGTTGCCGGTTTATTAATGAAATTTCTGATTGTAATTTTCCCTGCGCATTTTTGATTAGTTCTGGTGTTAGAGAAGATTTTTTTTCTTTGATTTTTTTTATAGTTAATGTTAGTTCATTATCTAGCTCAGTTAATTCTTTTTCAAGCGTGATCCATTCTTTTTTATCAGCTGATATTTTACTCAATGATGACATCGAAATATTTTTAAATCATTACTATGGATATCATTATTGATCCCTTTTAAGATGAAACCTTTTTCAGAGGCTAATCCATCAATTCTTTCGTATTTTTTTTCCCACAACGATTTAATATTTTTTTCTTCTTGAACAAGTATATCCTTTTTGAATTCATTCTCTAAACTCTCTAAGTTTAAGAGGAATTCTATTAATTTTTGTTTAGCATCTTTGATTCCGAAATTAGGCATTTGAGCAAAGAAATCAGACCAACCTTTCGTTTGTTCAATTAAAGCACAAGGAAATATGTTTTGTAAGTATAAATGCTTTACCTGATCGGTATTTTCACTGTAGGTTTTAGGTAAATCTATCCCTAAAAAAAGAGTTAGCCATTTATAAAAACCTGAGGTCCTATCATGATCTCCTTGAGTGTGGACTAAATATGATCTAGTATTTCCATCCTCGTTAATTATTATTTTATTTTTATTTTCATCAAAATTGTTTTTTATATATCTTTTTAAAGTCGCAACTCTATTATTGTGACTGATTTTTAATTCTGCTTCAGACTCAATAATGTTATAAGTTTTTCCATTATAATCAAATTCTCTAGTTATGCTTTTATCAAGTATTAGGTTACGATTTCCCCCAAGCAACTGTTCCATACCTAAGCAATAATAGATACAAGAAATAATGGTTGATTTACCACTAGAGTTATGCCCAGTAATAATATTCAATCCAGAATCAAAGTTATATGAAAAACCATATTCTTCTACTGAACCAAAAACTCTAACGTGAAGGTTTATACTATTTATTTTCATAAGATTACCAAAGCAGCTTGTTGTTTTGTAGTTTTTTAATTGTCAGTTTTTTGGTTAGTTCTCTGGCTGATGTGTTGATATCATTGAATAATTCTTCATTAATCATTTCTTCAACATATAAAATCCCATTATAAGTTATTTTTATCGCCATTTTACTGTTTTTATAATCAATATCGAGTAATTCATAAGTGTATAATAATAATATTATTGGCTTGATTAAACTATTTACATTCCAAAGCTGAACATAATCATAATCTAAGTTATTGGTATTGTTTATGATGTTATCGAAAGCAAAGCTTATATATTCTAAATTGACAGATTTAGTTCTTCCTTTTAGAGCATAATAAATAGTAAATAATACTATTGAAGAATATATCTCATTTGAATTAGAGCTGCTAGCTAAAACTCTTCTCTTATTTAATTTGATTTCAATCATGATTCATCCTCCAAAAAATCCAAATCACAATTAGCGAGCCAAAAAGCAATATCTTTGTTGCGCAATAATCGGATTTCATCTTTTTTTAAGCCGTGAGGGGATAGGCTATCGGACAAAATATTTAAATAATCAAGCTTGATACCTTGATAACCTTTATTTGCCTCTGAACGGTTATTAACGTATAAGGTCATATCCTCTCCACAGAATACTTGGTGTGCTGTAGAGTAGCTAGTTTCAATATTTGGATTGTTACTCATCCTCACTCGAGAGAAATCATTCCCTGAAAGTAAGTTAAGTATTATTTTTTTCTTTTCTTGCTCAATTTTATTTGCAGCATGCAATATGCTTATTTTTCTATCTATATTGTTTTTGTATTTTTTATTCTCTTCTGAACTTTCCCATTCATGTATGACTGAGTCTATATTTTCGTCCTTTAGCATGAGTAAAGATTCTTTTAATATTGCGCTACCGTAATTATAATCATTATTGTCATTTGTTTTTAATGAATCGTGAATATCAATAAAACAGGAGGCGTTACTACATCTAATTTTCCCAAATAAACCATCATCCGGAATGGAGGATATGATACCTACTAATACTAATTGTTGATGAATTTTAACAAATACACCCGCTCCCGATATTCCTTGTAGAGCGCTAGCTCCCCAACGGCCAGAAGAGTCTTCCATAATATTTTTATCAATATTTATATAATAATAAAAATCGTCAAACCTTTCTATTTGTTCTTTTGAGTATAACGAAGTAGGATGATTATTAAGGCGACTTCGGCACCTGGAAATTAATTCCATACTTGGAGAGGAAAGTGGATTTAAAAAAAATATCTCTTCAAGGCTATCAGCTTCCCCATCTAAAATAAGAAGTGCAACATCACGCTTCTTGCTTTCACTAACATTGCCGCGTAGTTCATTAACTTTATATATTCGTTTTTTTTCATCTACGATTTGTATTAAATGTCTATTCTCAGAAAGGTTATAAGCTAATGGTTCAAGAACATGAAATGCTGTTGCTAGCATGATTTCATTATTTTTTTTAAAAATAACAGCACACCCGATAAAATCACCTGATATATAAACAAATGCTGTTACTCTGCATAGATTATTGATCTGATAGCAAGTCATAAAATTATCTCATTCGTGACAATTTTGCAAATTTCAATATCAAAATCTGCTTCATTTATTATTTCGAATTCCGATGCGTAATGGTAATTAAAATAAAAATAAATTTTGGGAAATCCAACATTAATAGCATTAATGATAATCTTGTTTATTGTCTCTATATCAGGATGATTATAAGGACGACTACCGTCGGTAGAAATAATATATCTATTACAATTAATTAAACTTAATAATTCTAAAGTTGTATTATGTTTACTGCCATGATGAGATATTTTTACAACATCAATATCTATTTTTTGAATCTTTTGGTTTTTGAGTAAAGTTTTTAACTGTCTTGAAATTATTTCAGGGTGAGCATCCCCTAACATTAAGGCTTTTTTATTCTTATATTCAATAAGACATGCTATAGAAGTTGAGTTTAATAAATCATTAACTGGCTTTTTTACTAAATCATTTTGTGCTACTCGAATATCAATGTTGAGTTTCTTTTTTTGCAGCGATACAAATTCGTCACTATAATATTTTTTATTTAATTCATTCTCTATTTCAATCCATTTTTCTTTTAATATATAAATATGTTCTAATGTTGGCGATAAAATGGTAACTTTAATGTTTTTTAAAGATAACACATCACCGGAAAATAGAGGCTTACATTTTAAATTTAGTATAGATATTAGGACGGATAGTGCAGAGCCGTGGCGAAAACCGACTTCATCATTGTCTTTATATCGTATTAGATCTAATGTGTTTCCAAAAAAAAGAAAATCTGGATGTAGATCGTTTCTTTTAGCTTTGGATAAAAAATCTAAAAATCCACCGATATGATCATAATCGATGTGCGTAATTAAGCAAAACTCGATATCTTTGATTGGAGGCAAAGAAGGATTACGGTTCTTCCTTAAAGTCGAAGGAGTACCGCTATCAATGAGCATGTGGTTCCCCTCCCATGACAACAGAAGCGAGTCTCCCTTACCAGCTTTTAAAATCCCTATTCGCATATCATCCATTGCCTTAAGGAGTAAGATTAACGTTAGAATTTGCTTAATGCTAACATCATTTGTTCTTTTTTTGAACTGTATGCATTTACACTGTTTTTATATTCAGTCATTAATGCCAAATATTAAATGTAATTTAATTATATGGGAGATCACCTCTATTTATAGTTTGAACGTAATAAAAATAATATTGAATCACGACGGTTAATCTAGATACTTCCGAGCCATTGATAATATTGATTTTCATATTCCGTCGATGGCATCTGAGCACACGAATCATGCCAACGTTTATTATTATAAAAATTTCCACGGAATCATAATATCGCTGCGTGCCTCTTCCCATGTTCCAGAGACCTTTTTCTTTATACGTTCACGCTTCAGTAGCTCTATTCGTATTTCTTCTAGTATTTGCGGCACAGCCTGACCTTATGCAGCTCGAACTGATTTCTGCAGAACCCTAGAGCCGGTTAAAGAACGGCAGAGGCTGGAGCGCTATGGCTCGTCCTTACGCACTCTCCACTAGCCAAAAGGACGGCTGAAAAAAGTGCCTTTTTTATATTTGGTGTTTATTTTTTAGCGCCCTTTTTCAGGCCAGCATAGTTTGGAATAAGTCATGGATGTATAAGGTGAATAGATTTGCATGGAGAATGCCGGTCTACAGACACCCCGTCAGCCCTTATTCGGCCAGACTTTTCCCGGTTTATGCAGCAGCATAAACCGGGCAGGCGAGATGGGGATCGTATTGCGTAGAGGCTACAAATAAATTATATCTTCTTACTAAAATTGATAGCTATATGAATCGGTTCGAATTACTGTAGCTCCCTATTTATAGGTGATTTTCTTCATTTTATCGGATAATATCTCCTCAAGATATTTAGCCTCGCCAAGCTTATATTTATTCAATGATGACAATAAATCTAGGTCAGTGATAGGTATAATTAAACCACGGTCATCTTTTAAATTGTCTGCGCAACGCTCTAGAAAAAGGTCTTCATTTTTTATCTCTCTACATAATAGTAATCCGAATTTCCCTTTATTGGGTGAGAATCGACCTGAGAGTTGATCTAATTCTGGATTTGTAATGTCCTTTTTGTAGTTTTTACACTCAACTGGAATATATCCACATGGGTGTTTGTGGATCATATGGAGATTGTAGAAGAAACCATTTTCTGCTGAGTTCTCAAAAAGAATATCAATTCTTTTTCTTCCTGAATTTACTTCATGTTCTACACTTGGTGCAGAGATGTTGGGGTATAATAAAAGCTCAAGTATGCCCACAGTCAATCGGTGATAAACAGATGCGTTCTCATTACCAGGTATTGTGTTGGTTAGCTTATCTGAAAGATAATCGACAATTTTAACTCTGTCTAAATCTTCAATTATTTCTTCATTTTGCAAAGATGTAGATGTCTTTTTTATCCAGTCTTTATAATCGTTAAAAACACTTGGATGTTTTTCTGAAAATTCAAGAAGGTATTCTTTTGAGTATGTCACCGCCTTTTCCTTAAGATCTTTTTTTGTGACATAGGGGGTGCCATCAGATTTATACTTTACAAAGTTTGAGTTAATGCGTAAATGTTCATTTTGCAAGAATTCCAAAACAAATTTATTAAAATATTTATCTGCAGTCGTATTTTTACTAAAGGATACTACACCCTTTGGAACTAGTAGTATTAATTTATTGCTTATGACAAGAGCATCGTCGTGATGTGTAATCCATTTGCTGGATTTTCTATCCCACCAGTGACCTACATTTATATTTTTAGTTAATGGTATATTCCAGAGTACACATTGCGCTTTTGTATAATCCAGAAGGTGTCTTCTGATTATATTTGTAGACATATCTGAAATTTTATCCTTCCCTATTCCGGGAATAAAAAATTTAAAATCTTCCAGATCCTCCACCAGTCCTGAGTTTACGGCTTTACTTGTCTTTATACTTTCAAATAGCTTGTCGGCATCTCCATCTCCCATACCATTACCACGAGGTTTACCACGCGAAAGGCCTAGCCGAGTTTCGTTGGGTTCATGAAGATATGAAAATAAGGCTCGAGCCTCATCTTCTTTTTGGGCGCGTATGAGTCTGATAAAGGTTTCGAAAAAGCTTTTTAAAGTTCTTGAAGCATCGGATGACCATCTATCTTTTCTAATTGATAAAAAGTAAGGATCAATAAAGAGAGGTAAATCCCTATTGATGTTTATATCTACAAAATCAAGTTCATACTGAGTTTTTCCTAGAGAAAATTTTTTTGATATGCGCATTTGTCGACCCTAATCTATAAAGTAAGAATAATCCTATTGCTCCATTCATTACACTTAAGGATTAAATAGTCAAGTAAAAATTAAGGATAATGTGAAGCTTATACTTGGATTATATCTTTTGAGCGCTGACGAGCAATTGTGGGCATTGATAAATAATCTACTTTTTTGTTGAATATTAATTGGTTGTTTTTTTGAGCTCTGATTTGCACTAAAGGATGAAAAAAATTGGCCTAATAGCATTTTGATTTTCCTGTAATTCGTCATCCGCAATGCTTTCTGAGCTTTTTAGTCAACCTAAGCCACCTGATTCACTCAACAGCAGTTAACTGACGTGTACAAATCTGAGTGAGTATCTCTGTTCGATAAATTCTTATGAATATATAATAATAAAACAAGTAAGGAGTATTATGCTTATTTAAATTGCTTCTTATTTTTTTTGACTATTAAGCAATAGCTTTCGCGATATTATAAATATTTATCCTTCTTTTCTGTGTTTTTTATATTGAACGTTGTAGTCTGGACAATTCTAATAGCCCTCAATAAAATCCGTACCTCTCATGGTTTAAAAGGACTTAATTATGTCAGCAATAGATATGCAACCAGAAGAAGGGACGTTGCGCCTAATGACTCCCGGTGAGATAGCTATGGCCCGAAGGATCTATGGTGATTCGATTGTGTATAGCCGGGTATGGATACACTGCGATAGCTATTTACCTTTTGGGTGGCAGCATCCACAGTTTGCGATGACACCCAATGGTGAACTGTGGTTAAGAAAAGAGAAGTATGTTGCGGACTACTCAAAAGCATCAGTATCTATTGATTTGAAGCATTTATTCATTCATGAATTGGCGCACGTCTGGCAGCACCAGACCGGTCGATGGGTAAGATTGCGTGGTTCTTTTAGCTGGGCTGCTGATTATACTTACAGGCTCGATAAAGAGAAGCTTACGGATTATAGCCTCGAAAGGCAGGCATCTATCATCGCGGACTACTGGCTGTTAACGGTCTACGGAATGAGGACATGGCGTGATAATCAAGGAAAGGAACTGATGGGTAATTACCGGGGCATAGACCATTTAAAAGATGTTCCTGCACTCTATGAAAAAATCATTTATGGGCGAGGGTAGACGATGAATAAATTCATTTTAATCGCGGCTGTATTTCTGCTCACCGGCTGCCCAGGGCCCATGGATCCTGTTCCTCAAGAGTACCCCGCACAAGCCCGATTGGTCGGCAATCAGGTGTGCATCACCGTTCCGGCCATGGCGGGCGAAAAAATTTTCTCTGTGCAGTTTGGTACTGGATCAGGTCGTGAGGTATACAAAACCTTTGGTCAGCCTGATCAGCAGCTCCCGGTTGTTCAGGGTCAATGCCTGCCCACGTTTGATTTTCAGTTCAAGTCGGGTGACAGGTATGCGGCTTATTATAAGTTAACAAACCCGCAAACCGGGCCGGGTAAGTTGTTTGCCGCGCGGTTCTCGCTGGAGAAGAGTGAAAATGGTCACCTGCAGCTGAAACAATACAGCCGTAGTGAATATTAGAATTTCGAGAGGATTGCCTTGTGGGTGTAAAACCAGGTCTGGCGGAAAAAACTCATTCTGGACGCTCTATTCAGTAGGAATGAAATCCTTAATTAATAAATTATTTTCAGCGCGTCTTTTAGATGCGCTTTTTATTATTTCTCAAAAATAAAGCCTAAATATTTATATTTAAATGGATTCAGAAGCTTCTTATTTTATCCTGTTTTTATCTGGACTTTATTTCTCTTTATTGGTGATATGTACAGGTTTTTAGCGCGATGCGGATGTGCTGCAACACACCCGCACCGCTCATCACAATCACTATTTCGAGAGAATAGCAATCATGACTGACACGCATTCTATTGCACAACCGTTTGAACCAGAAGTCTCCCCGGCAAATAACCGTCAACTGACCGTAACTTATGCGAGCCGCTATCCGGATTACAGCCGTATTCCCGCCATTATTATGAAAGGGCAGTGGCTGGAAGCCGCCGGATTTAACAGCGGTACGGGAGTCGATGTGAAAGTAATGGAAGGCTGCATTGTGCTCACCGCCCGAAAAGCCGCACCCGAAGAGAGCGAACTGATGCGGTCGCTGCGCCAGGCGTGCAAGCTTTCAGCGCGGAAACAGAAGCAGGTGCAGGAGTTTATAGGCGTGATTTCCGGTAAACAGAAAGTCGCCTGAATGGAAACACGCTCCCGGCAAAAAAACGGGAGCGTTTCATTGTCAGGAGGCGGTCATTTCAACCAGAAGGTCCGTTACCCGCACCCTGAACGCTTCCCCAATGCCAGCCCGCATCACGGCCATTTACCTGCTTTCATGCAAACCATTCAGCCTTATACTGACTGGAACTCAGGCAACGTAGCTATATCAACCATTAATGGAAGCTTTATGCAATCAGGAAAGGGCGCACCGATAATATGAAAACCTCTACGAAAATTTTACTCGCAACGATTGCCATCATCGCCGCAGGCCTGGTTTACGCATGGCCCTACGTCAAAATGGATTTTGCTGAAAGCGCTAACTATACGGAGCAGGATAAACGGGAGTACGAATTTTTCACCCCAGAACTGTTAAAGAAAATTCCGCGCGTGTCTGAAAATTATCGGTTCGGGTATTCCAATGTCACTGGCCCGGATCTGCTTATTTACGATGTGACATTTTCGGGTACCACAGATGCGAGCAGAATAAAGACCTATCTTGAAGAAAATGGATATAAGCGTCTTGGCGTCTGCGATATTGAAGGGGAGTGCTGGCAAGGCGCTGACCCCAAAACCTCTGTCTCGGTTGGTGTTGTATCGAAGCCAGAAACCGTCATTGTATCGTTGGTAGAGAAGCCCTAATTTAAATACTTCTTCTGCTAAAAAGTATAAATAATGCGGGGAGCGTTTCTGATGCCCTCCCATTGTGAAGAATTTATCCCCCAGCCAAATAACCCCCCATTAAAAAATTCCTCCCCAACTCCCCCTTTGCAAAATGCTATCCTGTCGCTGGATTCAGGCCGGCTACATTCACGGTACTGGCCTGATTTTATTCCCCTTTTTTAAGTAAGGAGTAAGACAATGTCAGTTAAGAGAAAACACCTGACTCGCCACGAGGTGAGGCAAATATTGCTGGCTACAGACCGGGGGCTGCATTTTGCGCGGGATTACTGCCTCATCCAGATGTGTTTTTTACATGGGCTGCGCGTCAGCGAACTGTGCGATATGCGCTTGTCCGATATCGATCTGGTCGGGCGGTCGGTTTACGTCCGGCGGCTCAAAAACAGCCTCTCCACGCAGCATCCGCTGTTCGACACCGAACTGCCTGCGCTGACGCGCTGGCTGAACGAGCGTCGCCGCTGGCGGGATTCGGACAGCGACTGGCTCTTCCTCTCGCAAAAAGGCGGACCGCTCTCGCGCCATCAGGTGAGGTTGCTGCTTAAACGCTATGGCGAACTGGGGGGAATCAGCATCTCCGCTCATCCGCACATGTTGCGGCACGGGTGCGGTTACGCGCTGGCAGATTTGGGGCGTGATACGCGTCTGATACAGGATTATCTCGGGCACCGGAACATCCGGCATACGGTGATCTATACGGCCACCAACACGCAGCGGTTTTTGAATGTCTGGGGAGATGTTTCGCAAAATCAACCATTTAGTGCCAAAACGCAAAGTAGTATCAGAAAAATTTAGGGTAGAGTCAAAATTTTTCTGATGCCTCTTCAGGCAAGACGTTATCTTGCTGTTTTTAAATCGTTATTTTTTGCAAGCACGTCGTAATAATGCATTAACCTTTACTGGCAACATGATCCAGTTGTTCACGTTGCCAGTGTTATCTTCTCAACGTTCCGTTATTTTATCTCTCTTATCTTGCCAAAAAGCGCGTTCCCTGACGTTTTATGCTGCCTTTCTCAGTTTTTAAAAATCTTCCGCTGAACTCACCACTCTGGCACTAACGGGAAAGTCTGAAGCAGATTTTTTCGCCGCCGTTGTAGAGCAGGGCATGGCTCTGCGTCATTTTTATCAAGGAGAAGAAAATGAAAATGCGGTTAGCAAACACGGCTTTTATCGTCTGGGTAGGGCTTGCCGGCACGGCGCAGGCCGCAGACGGCACCATCTACTTCACCGGCAGCATCACCGACCAGACCTGCGTGGTCGACAGCGGCTCGCAAAGCATGAACGTTGATTTAGGCAAAGTCTCCGTGACGACGCTCAACGGCTCTGCCGGGCTGAAAGCGGCTCCGACACACTTCAGCATTACGCTCAATGATTGCCCCGACACCGTCACCGCGCTGAAAGTAAAATTCGACGGCACCGCGCATGCCGTTAATCAGCGCCTGCTGTCGCTGGACAGCGGAAGTAACGTTGCGAGCGGCGTCGGGATCGAAATCGCGGATAAAAATGGCTCCGCCATTCCGCTCTACTCGGCCTCGGGCGACTACACCCTCGATGAAGGCAGCAATACGCTGGACTTCACCGCCCGCTATGTCTCGACCGGCACGACGGTTACCACCGGTACGGCTAACGCCACCTCACAGTTCACCCTGAACTACCGCTAACGCCCGACTGACGCGGAGATACACATTAACGGTGTATCTCCGCATAACAAGGATGGTGTCCGGAGAGAAGAAGATGAACAGGCATCTGCATGTTGTGCTGGCGTTGCTGCTGGCTTTGCCAGGCGGGCCGGCAGAGGCAGGGATCGTGATTGGTGGAACGCGTGTTATTTATAACGGTGATAAAAAAGAGGCCTCGCTCTCCGTCCGCAACCCGGATAAATCGAATGTCTATCTGGTGCAGAGCTGGGTTGATAGCGGTGAGCAGGGTCGCAAAGCGCCCTTTATCGTCACGCCGCCGCTGTTTCGCATCAACGCGGATGACGAGAACCTGCTGCGCATCATCCGCACCGGCGGCGGGCTGGCGCAGGATCACGAATCGGTGTTCTGGCTGAACGTTAAATCGATTCCCGCCATGGATGACAGCGTTGCGCGCAGCAACATGCTGCAGGTGGTGATCAAATCGCGCATCAAGCTTTTCTACCGCCCCGGCGGGCTGCCGGGCGAGCCTGGAAGCGCTTACTGCAAGCTGTTGTTCACGCATCGCGGCAATCGCCTGACCGTCACTAATCCCACGCCCTATTACGTCACGCTCTTCACCCTGAAAGTGGACGGAAAAGAGGTTAAGGACGTTGATATGGTGCCGCCCCTGGGCAACGCCAGCTTTACGCTGCCCTCAGCGGCAGTATCGCGCGTCAGCTGGCAGGCGATCAGCGATTACGGCGGCGTCAGCCGGGTTGAACATCGGCCGCTCTGAGGGGAAGGTAATGAAAATGCCGACTTCGCGGCAGCGGGCGTTTTTACCGGCGCTGGTGCCGATAGTGCTGCTGCTGCCCGGCTACCTGCGCCATGCGGACGCGCGCGAGATGTTTAATCTTCATGCGCTGGAGCTTGATAACCCGGGCCAGCCGGTGGCCGATCTCGCCTTCTTTGCTGAACCGGACGGTCAGTTGCCGGGCACCTACCGCGTCACCGTCTATGTGAATGGCGAAAAGCAGGGGGAGGCGCAGGATATTGCCTTTATCGTGGGCACAGACGAGCGACTGCATGCGCAGATCACGCCCGCGATGCTGCGAGGCTGGGGAGTGAAAATCGATGCATTTCCCGAACTGGCGGCGCTGTCGCCAGAGGCACCGCTTGAGGATATCGGCCATTACATCCCGATGGCCGCTGCCGAACTGCGGTTCAGCCAGTTAAGGCTAAACGTCAGCCTGCCGCAGGCGGCGATGGATGCGCGCGCCAGAGGCGATGTCGATCCCGCCGAGTGGGACGAGGGAGTGACCGCCGCGCTGCTGAACTATAACCTCAGCGGCAGCCATCGCTGGCTTGATGTGGGTAAAGGTTCGCGCGACAGCTACTATGCCAGCCTGCAAAGCGGGGTGAACCTTGGGGCGTGGCGGCTGCGTAATGACTCGACCGGGCATTACGCCAGCGACCACGGCAGCCGCTGGGCGTCGATTAACACCTACCTGCAACGCAACATCAAAGGGCTGAAGGGGCAGCTGACTCTTGGCGACAGCTACACGACCTCGGAGATCTTCGACAGCGTGCAGTTTCGCGGCGCGCAGCTCGCTTCTGACGACAACATGCTGCCGGACAGCCTGCGCGGCTTTGCCCCGGTGATCCGCGGCATCGCCCGTTCCAGTGCGCAGGTAACGATCAGGCAGAATGATTACATCATCTACCAGAGCTACGTCGCGCCCGGGGCGTTTGTTATTCGCGATCTCTATCCCACCTCCGGCAGCGGCGATCTCACCGTCACCATCAAAGAGGCGGACGGCAGCGAGCACACCTTTGTCCAGCCCTTCTCGGCGGTGCCGATTATGCAGCGCGAAGGTCGCCTGAAATATGCTTTGACTGCCGGGAAGTATCGCAGCGGTAACAGAACCAGCGATGAGCCCACTTTTGGCCAGGCGACGGCCATCTACGGCTTGCCGCGCGCCGTTACGCTTTTTGGCGGTGCGATCGCAGCGCAAAATTACCACGCCGGAGCGGCAGGGCTCGGTTTTGGGCTTGGCGATCTTGGCTCCCTGTCTGCCGATATGTCGGTTGCCCAGAGCACGCTGAACCGCAACGACGCTCACCACGGCCACTCCTACCGGCTGCAATATGCAAAGGATTTTCAGGCCACCGATACCCGCTTCACCCTTGCGGCGTACCGCTACTCCACCGCCGGATTTTACACCTTTCAGGAGGCGAACGATCGGCGCGTGGAGGGCAGCAATAAGCGGCAAAAGCTTCAGCTCGATCTCAGCCAGAGCGTGGGCGATTACGGCTCGCTTTATCTCTCTGGCTATCAGCAGAGTTTCTGGCAGGAGGAGGGCTACGAACGCACGCTTAGCGCTGGCTGGAGCAGTAACTTCAATGGTATCAGTTACAACCTCGCCTACAGCTATAACACCTATCCGGCTCGCGCCCAGCCTGCGGAACAGCAACTGGCGTTCAGCGTTCAGGTGCCGCTCAGCCGTTTTCTGCCCAACGCGTGGGCGAGCTACAGCCTGAACAGCGCCCGGCACGGCAATACCCGCCAGCAGGTGGGGCTCAGCGGCACGACGCTTGCCGACAACAACCTGAGCTACAGCATCCAGCAGAGCCACAGTTATCACGGTGCGGGTAGCGCGGGGAGTCTCAGCGCCGGTTACAAAGGCGGGCAGGGGGAGATAAGCGGCGGCTACAACTATGACGCGCACTATCAACAGATTAACTACGGCCTGAAAGGCGGCGTAGTTGCCCATCCGCACGGCATAACCCTCTCACAACCGCTGGGCCAGGCGCTGGCCGTGCTGCAAGCGCCGGGCGCTCGTGATGCGAAAGTGCAGAACAACACCGGTCTCTACACCGACCGGCGTGGCTATGCGGTGGTGCCCTATGTCACGCCGTACCGGAAAAACCGCGTGGTGCTGGATACCACGACCCTTGGCGATGAGGTGGATATCGATAGCGCAGTGCAAACCGTTACCCCGACAAACGGCGCCGTGGTGGTGGCGAACTTCAATACCCGTGTCGGGTGGCGCGTGCTGATGAAGCTCTCTTATCTGGGGCGGCCGGTGCCGTTCGGCGCTCAGGCAACGCTTAAAGAGGGGAGCAGCGGGATCGTCGGCGATGACGGCGTGGTCTATCTCGCGGGCGTGCCGGAGGAAGGAAAACTCAAAGTGAAATGGAACGCGGATCAGCAGTGTGAAGTCCATTTTCGCCTGCCGGACAACGTCGGCAACAGCCCGGTAATTGAAACAGAACAGGAGTGCCTGGCATGACGCGGTTCGTAAAATCACTCTCCGGCCTGCTGGTGCTCTGGTCCCTCTCCGGCGGCGCGAAGGCCGCCTGCGGTTTTGCCAGTAATCTGGCGGGTGAGATCGGCAATGCCATCAGCTTCGGCAACGTCTCGGTACAACGTGATACGCCGGTCGGTATCGTGATTGCGACGGCAGTTACGAGTGCCTATAACGGCGGGAACAACATCGCCGGATGCAATGAGAGCTGGATTTACCGCTGGGAGATGAACCAGTGGCGCACTCAGAGCGCCATCGGAAACAGAATTTATGCAACGAATGTGCCCGGTGTGGGGATTCGCTTAACCAATATCGGATCCCGAAAACAGCTGCCTTACGATCAGCGCGTACCGCCGAATACCAGTGTTTATATCGGTGCCGGTATGAAAGCGGAATTAATCAAAACCGGCGCGATCACGCCGGGAACATTGACCCCGGGCGTGCTGGCGCGCGCCTCAATCGCCAGCCGCTTCTATTTTGCCAATGTCATGCTGGGCGGCACCAACACGGTTACCACCACGGCCTGCACGATCCTGACACCGGAGCTCTATGTGCTGCTGGGCGACCATGAAAAATCGAACTTTTATGGCCCCGGCGCCTATACCGAATGGAAAGATTTCTGGATTGAGCTGGAGTGCGATAAAGACGCCCGTATCTACGTCCAGGTCGATGCGGAACAGGATCCCTCAAACGTGCCGGGCGTGATGAAGCTGGACAGCGCGCCTGGCGATATCGCGGCAACGGGCGTCGGTGTGCAGCTCTATTTTGCCCCCGACGATCGGGCGGTGCGCTTTGGGCAGCGCAGGATTTACTACATCTCGCCCGGCGGCGGCACCGAGACCGTCCAGTTTAAAGCGCGCTACTACCAGACCGCACCCCGCGTCAGCGCAGGTGTCGCCAGTGCAACAGCGACATTTACCTTAACTTATCGGTAAGTGCCCGGAGTAAATGGCGCGGTAAGAGAAAAGCCTGTTTAAAAACTGGAGCGAGTCAGCGTCAGCGTCCGTGTTTGCGGATCCCGGGTAATAACAAAGTAGGGCGTGTTTTCCCCTTTGCGCTGCCAACTTTCCAGCAGGCCTTCGCGCTTTACGCTGGCGTATCCCAGTGAGGTTAAATAATTTCTGATGACGGTTATGTCAGCACCTGGGCCATAAACAATGCTGCTGTCCCTGGGCTGAGTGCCATCCTCGGCGGTGAAGGTGAAGTGATATTTCTCAGAGGCTCTCGGCGCATGGCGAATGTCGCTATCGGTGTAGAGATAATAGGCCCACAGGTTTGCCTCGGTATAACCTTCGTGGCGCTCAGCAACTTTCTGCATGCTGCAATCAATCAGCACAAAGCCAATGATGACCAGCAGAATAAGCATTGACGCTCTTTTTAGTTTTTTCATATCTCTTCCTTCGCACTCCGTTTGCAGTCGGGCTTAGAGTGCCAGTTCCCTCAACTATATCGATAGAACGAAATCAATGTAGTGAAGAAAAACGTTACGCCTGCCTCTGTATCAAACGACACGCATGAAATAAGTCTGAAAAAAAACGAAGAGTGGGCGCAAATTTTAATTCCCACCCAAACAAGTGATTGCGCTCCCCATCTCAGCATGGACAATGCCTGAGCGTGCGCCGTACAAAGCAGAGCAAGAAAAGGGCCAGCAAAAACCCGTAGTGGTTTTTGAAGAAAAAAGAAGCGTATAACTACGTTTCACATAGCCAAACAGCAAAGGAGTCGCGATGTTACAAAAAGAGGATTTTCCGGCAAAGACCAGGTGGGTGATTATCGCCATTGGCACGCTCGCTGGATTAGTGTGTGCGTTGTCCGGCGGGCTCATCGACGATCACGACTACGCGTTTTATCTGTCGCCGCTTGCCATTGCATTTGCCAGCGTGCTCGCCTTCACGCTTTATCGCGTCAAAGACGTTAAGCCGTGGCTCTGCGCACTGCTGACGCAGCCTTGTATCGCGCTGATGACCGGCTGGCTGCGCTGGAACTTTCCCGGGCTGCCGAACGATGATTTTCATGGCACAAACTTCGGTGCATCGATATTTCTGCTTACTCTGGTGATGCCGTTTCTGGCGGCGTTCTGCACGCCGTCCGGGCAGAAAGCGGATAAACATGCTTTTATCACCGGCGCGCTCTGGAACAACACCTTCACCCTGGGCGTGACCGCAGTAATGACCGGGCTTTTCTGGCTGGTGCTGCTGCTGTGGAGCAAACTCTTCAGCATGATTGGCATCACGCTGTTCGAGCACCTCTTTTTTGATAACCCTTTTTTCCCGGCGATGGCGACGGGTGCTGCCATCGCCGCTGGCATCGTTTTTTGCCGACGCCTGCCTGGCGCTGCCGGGCTGTTTCGTAATCTGCTGACGCTCGCGGTCAGCGTGCTGCTGCCGCTACATGCGGTTATCTCTCTGCTGTTTCTGGCCTGTCTGCCCTTTACCGGGCTGGCGATTATCCCGGCCTCTGTCTCCGCCGCGACACTGCTGCTGACCATGACGCTGCTGATGCTGGCGTTCAGCGCCATGGTTGGCGAAAAAGCGCCAGCTGCTTCGCGCTGGTCACGGATGGTTGCGCGTCTGGTGCTGGTGGCGCAGGGGATCACGCCGCTGCTCGCCGTACTGGCGGGCTGGGCGCTGTGGCTGCGCATCGCCGAATATGGCTGGACGGTGGATCGCGTTTACGGCGTGGCTCTCACGCTTCTCGCGTTGATCGGGTCGTTGCTGCTGGTGAGCTATCAGCGCCGGGCCTGGACGCAGGGCGCGGCTAACATGAGCAGCTTTATCGTTCTGATGCTGGCACTAACAGCCTGCGGCTGGTTTTTGTTGCATACGCCGGTTGTCGATCCGCTGCGTATCACCGTTGACACTCAGCTGGCGCGATACGCTGAGGGCAAAGCCAAAGCGGATGGGGAGGATCTTTACATGTTCAGCCACGCGGGACGTCGGGGCAAAGCGGCGTTACAGATGCTGAAGGCGCATCCGCAGTGGCTTAAAGATCCGGTGCAGCAGCAAGCGATGCTGATGCAAATCCTCGGCGGCTATCACGAAGGCACGAAGAAAGACATCAACGCGTTGCAGAAAAGCATCCCGCTGCGCGCGGGCAGCGAAGCACCACCGGAGAGCTGGTGGCAGGCGCAAACGCAGTATGTCGATCACACGCTGAGCACCTGCATGGTGGATAGCAGCGCCTGCCTGATCTGGATGCAGGATCTCAACAACGACGGCACGCCGGAAGTGCTGCTCTATAACCGCAACGACGCCGGGATCTCGGTCTATACCCATCAGGGCAATGAGTGGCGCCAGGCGGGCAGCGTCACGCTGTCGCAAAACGCCGAAAAAGCGCTGCGCGAAAGTATGCCGAAAACCGTCAGCAAACCCTGGCGCGATCTGGAGATCAACGGTCAGCGCTATCCGGTGCAGTATTACGGCTTTGAAGGCCAGTAGTCATTAAGCCCGGCGGCATAAAGCCGGGCGAGAGGAGTGCAACAGTGAGCCCGAGCGTAGAAGAGGTGATTGCTTTTGTGCGTGAGTTTTCGGGACGTACGCGCAAAGCGATCGATGAAAGCACGTTGCTGGAAGAGGATCTGGGTATTTGCGGTGATGACGGCGTTGAGCTTCTTGAAGAAGCAGAGAAGTTTTTTGCTGTACGTTTTGAAACGGATGAAGAGGATTTCCGCTCGCTTTTCTCGCTAAAGGAGAACGAGTACCTCTTTACAAGCGAAGGTCTCGATCTACTCGGCATCTGCTATTTTTTTCGCTGGTTGCGCGGCGAGCCAGAGCCCGTGGTACGCGATCTCTCCATCGGGCAGTTGCATCAGGTGCTGGTGAAAGTGCGTAGCAAACAGGAGGGCAGTTGCCCCGCAACACCACGGAGTTAATAGGTTTTGTAATCGCTAAAATAGAAGTGTTTCCCGGTCTCATTGTCGACACGGATATTGACTTCGGCACCAGGAAAAAACTGATCCTTTTCAATAAAAGGGAAAGCAATACCACGTTTGGCGATAACTTCCTCTCCTTTGAAAATATATTTCACCGTCACGGCTGCCGTAAGATGATTATTAACGCCCTGACGCTCATCAAGTTTTAAATCAACGATATTTGCCTTAAGGTCAGTGCCATTTTGTTTGGTTTTTGCATCTTTGGACTGGCTTTGCCAGTTAGTTATACCGATATAAACGAAAACAAGCAGCATGCCGCCAGTAATAAACCAGCCTAACTTTGGTGAAACGGTTGATAAAAATTCCATCATGATAGTTCTGTTTCTCCGTGATTAAGATGTTGACTATGTGTGGCTATATTGTACTGAATATTATAGGCTTTTCTAATTTGGCGATCTAGCTGTTTTTAGCCGAGTCGGTTTTAAGAACGTCTATCATGCTGAATTGATCACAAAGAATAATTAAATGATTATCCGCTTATACAAATTAGAAAAGATGTAACCCGTCATGCACTGCACGTTCTGTCGTTAACAGTTTTCATAATCGAGGTAGTAAAAATCAGCAGGATTGGCAGGGTTTACTCTTATTCTTAATGGTTTCCCCATTTGAATTTTATCCTTATCTGTGACATAAACTCTGATGCCTCTTTTCGAGGTAATGATTTGCCCTGAAAAGATATATTTCACCGTAACAACACTAACGAATTTATTATTGGCTCTTTGATATTTATCAGGAACGACCTCCGTGATAATGGCCTCTATATCAACGCCATTCTCTTTAATATTGGCATCTCTTTTATTGCTTTTATGGGTAAGGAAGGCCACGTAGCCCGCAAAAATCAGGCCTGCCAGGGGGATAAGCCATGCCAGCTTTAGCATAATCCAGGAGAGAAGGTGCATAGATACTCCATCAGATATAGTAATTATCGTCTTTTATAATCAAGCGCTGCGTCACGCATATCAAGCATATTTTTATTAGGGTTACTTTTTAAATAAACCACAGGAATGGGTGCTCCTTGAATGTAATTTTGAAGTTCGCTAGCTTTGATATTTATTTGCGCATTCCTTTTTTTATATTCCGTACCGTTTTCTGCGATGAATGAATATTCAACATGAATATAAGCAAACTCGCTGTTCGGTGATAATTTCGATTGTATCTGCAAAATAGTTGCGTCAATATAACAAGGGTTGCTAAGGATTTTCTTTTTGGTAAAACGCTCGATTACACCTCTTGTTAATGAGTGAGCGATGGCAAATACCACTAATGTAATAAGTATGATGTGTATCGTTTTAAGAAAGCTATCCATACTGAATCCATATAAGATAATAAAAATATTCTAACACGAATCGTTCATATTGATATTAATTTCGACACAATTTGGCTGTTTTTTAGCAAAAAAACTATCATTGAGCATGCTATGTTGTTAAATATATTATAATAAGATAATCGATTGTTTTTTCTATTATTTAAAAAATTATAAAACCACATGTCATCAACCAGAATAAGGATACGGCTACCGGATTTATGGCATTTAGCGCTAACAGGCAGCCATGATACAGTTCTGTATTGTTATTTAATAGGTCCTGTAATCAGGATAATAAAATTGCGTCGGATTGGCAGGATTAATTCTTACTCTGATTTTACTTCCAACCTCAAATTTATCTTTGTCCGTTATATAAAAATTTAGGCCACGTTTAGAGGTTACGGTTTTTCCTTGAAAAGCATAATGCACTGTAATCACCGCAACTATCTTATTATTAATTCTTTGATATTTATCTGGAATGATTTCCACTATTGTGGCGTCCAGATCAATGCCGTTTTTTTTAATGAATGCATCGATTTTATCGGACTGCTTATTTTTGAAGATTACGTAAGCAACAAAAATCATAGCAGTCAAAGGTATCATCCAGGCTAACTTCAGCATGACATAAGATATAACTTCCATAATGTTTTGCCTTTAATATTTCTCACTGAGAAAGAGTTATTTTCGAAAAAAACGTAACTGTGAAAATCGGTGTACGCAGGTACGGTTTTTCCCCCTATTTACAGTCGCCCATTTTCGTACCCGATGTAATAAAAGATGGTCGGCTTGTCAGGATGAACTCTGATGACAATCATCTTTCCAGGTTTAAATTTTTCTTTATCAGTAAGGTAATAGCGTAGGCCGCGTTTTGCATTGATAAGCATGCCGCCAAAGTTATATTTTACCGATACCAGCGCAACTATTCTGTTATTAACTTCCTGAATCTCATCAGGATTTACTTCAGTAATAGTGGCGTCAATATTAATTCCACGATCTTTAATATACGCATCCGTTTTGTTGGATTCGCTTATCTTATAAGCGATGTAACCGGCAAAAAACAGTAAACTAACGGGGATGGCCCAGGCAAGTTTAGGCATTATATAAGAGAGTAGTTCCATCATTTTATATTTCAATCCTTATTGTTTTAGTTGAAAGCTAGTTATGCAGTAATATCAGAATCTCTTTTTCCATTCAAACCGTACGTAATCCTCTATCGCATTTCTCATATTAAGCATGTTTTTTGACGGATCGTTTCTAAGGTAAACAACGGGGATGGTGAAACCTACATTGAATTTTGGCAGGTCCATCGTCTTAATCCCGGTCAGGACGTTTTTTTTTGTGTAAACCTCGCCGTTTATGGCTGTAAATGAGTAATCGACCGTGATATTGACGAGCCCATAACTGCTTGGTGTGCCCGGCATGATTTCCGTAATGGTTGCATCAACATAGCAGGGATCTGTCATAATCTTTTTAACTGTTTTTTTATCAATAAAATTTTGGACAGTTGTAATACAGATGGCTAACACCGCAGCGCCAACGAATATGTAAACTAACGCTTTCAGTAATATGTCAATCATATCAATTCTTAAAGTGAAATGAGTTAGAAGGCATTACATCAAAGTCACAGACTGCTTGCTATAAAAAAGCAGTAGTTACCATGTTTTTTGATGTAACTATTTAGTACGTCCTGTAATCAGGATAATAGAACTGCCCTGGATTGCCAGGGTTTATTCTTATCTTTATTTTATTGCCAACTTCAAACTTATCTTTATCCGTTATATAAAAGCTAAGACCACGCTTAGAAGTTATGCTTTTCCCTTCAAACTCATACTGCACTGTAATGACAGCAACTATTTTATTGTTTATGGTTTGAGCTGCATCTGGCTTGATTACTGTCATTGTTGCCTCAACGTCAACGCCATTTTCTTTTATATAATCGTCGAGCTTATCTGATTCTCTGTTTTTAATAAAAACATATGCAACGAAGATTAAAATACATAAAGGAATGATCCATGCAAGTTTAGGCATGATATAAGAAAGGAAGTCCATAACCATAATTTAACGGTCCTATATTTCTATTCATGCTTTTGGTTTATTTTTTAAAACTAAAGTCACGATTTTAGTAGAAAGAGTTTATTATTCTGCTGCATTTTTCATATTCAACATGTTTTTTGATGGGTTATTTTTAAGATAAACAACGGGTATTGTTGAACCCACTTTGAACTTCTGCAAATCCATTGTTTTGATCGCGGTCAGAACGTTTTTTTTCGTGCATGTCTGACCATTTATAGCCTTAAAAAAGTAATCAACCGTAATATTTACAATGCCATAACTACTTGGTGTGCCCGGCATAATTTCAGTTATAGTTGCATCCACATAATAAGGATCTTTTAAGATGTCCGCAGCTATTTTTTTGTCAATTAAACTTTTGGCTACCAAATAAAATATCGCTGTTGCGGCAACTCCAACAAAAATATAATAATAAGCTTTTAATAATATATCCATAATAGACCTATAACGCAAGTTCAACTTCTTTATTTATCGCCAAACTTAATTTGATATGTTGGGGGTAGCCTGCCTCATATTTCAATACATTATTAAAAATAACTGTTATAGAATTATTTTCCATTTTTGTTATTGTAATCCCTTATGAAATAATTGTCCGGAGGTTAACAGTTCTGATGCCTGGAAAATACTATTTTTCAATATATTATTACATGGTTGAAAATTATCTCGGTGCCACTTTTAATCGTAGTTTTGCCGAGAGAACACAGTGGCAAATAAAAAAGCTGGGTAGTTATACTAACGCTGGTTCATCTCTTTAGTACGTTCTGTAATCAGGATAATAGAACTGTGTCGGATTGCCAGGGTTTATCCTTATCCTGATTTTATTTCCAACTTCAAACTTATCTTTATCCGTTATATAAAAGCTAAGGCCACGCTTCGAAGTTATGCTTCTCCCTTCAAAATCATACTGCACTGTGATGACAGCAACTATTTTATTGTTTATGGTTTGAGCTGCATCTGGCTTGATTACTGTCATAGTCCCCTCAACATCAACGCCATTCTCTTTTATATAATCGTCGAGCTTATCTGATTCTCTGTTTTTAATAAAAACATATACAACGAAGATTAAAATACATAAAGGAATGAACCATGCAAGTTTCGGCATGATATAAGAAAGGATGTCCATAACCATAAATTAAAAATACTTATAGTCCTTATGCGTGTCTAACTACTTGTTGCAAAAACTCAAACTTACGTTTTTACCCAAATCGCTTGTAATCTTCCATCGCATTCCTCATGTTCAACATATTCTTCGATGGATCGCTTTTAAGATAAACGACAGGAATAGTCGATCCCTCATTGAATTTTTGTAAATCCATTGTTTTAATGGCCGTCAGAATTTTTTCCTTCTTGTAAGTTTTCCCATTATTAGCAGTAAACTCATAAGTAACTGTAATGTTTACTATGCCATAAGAGGTCGGCGTGCCTGGCATAATTTCTGTGATTATTGCTTCTATATAGCAAGGATCTGTCATAATCTCTTTAGCTATTTTTTTTTCAATTAAGCTTTTGACTGTAGTAATACAGATTGCTAAAACCACAATGCCAACGGATATATAAAGGAACCCTTTTAAAAATATTTCCACACTAAACCTCATATGAATGATGTTAACACTGCGTTCTTGAATGCCAACGCGTAATTGCTGGATTGAAACCTACCAACTTTGAATTTTATGCCGTTATTCCAGACAACGTTTACGGAATTACTTTCCAACTTAGTCGTTGTTATTCCAGTGGAAAAGCCTACCATAGAGGCAGTAAACGCACTGCAACCTACAGCTGTCCATTTTGTTTCAACAGCCCATGGCGTATCGACATTCACTTGCGTATCACTTTTGATGGTTATCTTACTTGGAGAATAAAGGTTCATCTCCCCAAGCACTGTCTCGGTGAGCACGCCCTGAATGTTCCTCGATGCATTACCATGGATGTCGACAATGTGGTTCTGATCGACCGTTAACTTATCGACCCCTTCGATGTGTGTCACTACGCCTTTCTTGTAGGTCACTTTCGTGGCGGCGCCAATGGCACTTGATGAAGCTGAAGACATATAGTCAGCCGGGGAAGGCATTGATCCTGGCGCCGACATTACGGGCCCCACCGGTTTGCTGATATCAAAAGGCACCGGTGTTACCGCCGACTCCTGACCCTCCGCATTCACCACCTGGCCAAACACCACTTCCGGCACTTCATACATGATCTTATCTGCCGCCAGGGTACTGACCGAGGCGTCGGTTTTGATCACCAGATTCTTGGTATAGCTGTTGTCGGAGTAACCGGTGACTGATTTGGTCTCGTTATCGACAATCGTCTCTTTACGGCCTTCAGCGCTCACACAGATGGTCTGTCCTTTATTAAAGGTCTGCGTGTCGTGATCTTCCACCGTTATGGCACGGGTGAGCTTATGGTTATAGATCGTCTCTTTATGCACAGTCTCCTTGTGGATCCCTTCAACGGAGACATTCATATCCCGCTCGGAGTGGAGGTCAACCGACTCGTTGCCGAGCTTATCTTCGAAGAAGAGATAGCTGGCGTTATCTTTGTTGCCGTCTTTACTGCGGGTCATAAAGCCCATACGGGTTGAGTCGCCCGGCAGCTCCCACGGCGGCATGCTCGCTTCGTTATAGACGCGACCGGTGACAATCGGACGATCCGGGTCGCCGTTAATAAAGTCGATAACCACCTCATCGCCGACGCGTGGGATCTGCACCCCACCAAAGCCCTGGCCAGCCCATGCGCTGGATACGCGTACCCAGCAGGAGCTGGTGTCATCGCCTTTTGCATGACGATCCCAGTGGAACTTCACCTTCACGCGCCCATAGCGGTCGGTCCAGATGGATTCACCCTGCGGGCCGACCACGCGGGCGGTCTGCGGGCCGTGTGTGCGTGGCCACTCCGTGCGTTGTGCCGAACGGAAGGTGGTTGCCGCCGGTATCACCACAAACTGAATCTGATGAATAGTGTCGGAAGCGCTGCCGCTGGCGTAGCTGTTCTCTTCCAGCGTGTAGGCGGCGCTGACGACGAGATAATCGTTGCTGCTGCCGGCAAAAGGCGGGTTGCCGAGGGTAAAGGTATAACCCGGCGTGATACCAAGCGCCGTGCCGTTGGCGTCAATGCGCTGCTGCTCGGCCTGCCACTCCTCCTGGCGGATACGGGCGTAAAACTCACCGTGCGAATGCTCGACAAAACGGCCCGGCCACTCGTAATAGTCAATCTGGCCGGGTGAGGGCGAAGCAGGGTTCTGCCGCGCCTGGAACATCCACGCATTCGGCTTGCGGAAGTCGTAATCATCGATGCTGTAAAGGCCGGGCGTAACGCGTTCGCTGATCGCCCACTGACCAATACCCTCTTTATCCGTCGACCCGCCGGAAAGGGTGGCGTGATAGGGGATAACTTCATATCCGCTGAAAGGTTCATGATGCTCTGCCGCATCCATCAGCACCATGGTGTGGGAATCCGCCTCATGGCGGAAGTAGAAGTAGATCCCTTCCAGCTCCATCAGGCGGCTAATAAAGTTGTAGCTGCTCTCCTGGTACTGAACGCAATACTCCCAGTTACGGTAGTCGCCGGTCAGCTTATCTTCCGTTTTAACACCATATTCCGACAGCACGGTTTTAATAATGTCCGGCACGCGCTGGTTCTGGAAAATACGCTGGTTACGGTCGCGCAGCAGCGGCCATAAATCGGATTCAATTTTCAGGAGATATACTGCGTAACGCACACCATCAAGCTCGGTGCTTTGCAGATTCACCTCGGTAATTTTGCCGTTGAAATAGCGTGGTTGCAGGCTTTGGGTTGGCACCTTAATAGTTAAGGGTTTCCCTAATAGCGCTCTACGGTCAATATTGCCATCTTCACTTAACATCGTGACGTTCAGTGCAAAGGATCGCGACATCACTTCTGTGCCGTTAAGTTTCCAGAACATCAGCGACTCGGCGCCGGCTGGCGGGGTGACGGTGATACGGTCAAACATAGCAACTCTCCCGGAGCTATTGCCCCGCGCGTTCAAAGGTTTGCGAGGTGTTTCTTTTTTTGGTTTTTTGCTGTGCTCACGGTTGGCGGGAATAAACGTTTAATGTCAATCCGCAACCATTCCATGAAAGACGACATTTTACAGATCGACATCTTCAGATACAGAGCGCAACGCATGAAATTGAAAAGCTGAGTCGTATTTGCAGACTTTTCCTAAAAACACCGTCATTTAGCGCAAATTCATCTGCCTGAAAAAATAAGGCCACTTGCGTGGCCTTATGTCGTTACATCTGTGGGTAAACAATATTTGCGCCGGGCGCTTCGCGGTGCAGATGGATAAAGTTCAGGTGGCGTTCATATTGATCGAGAATATCGATAATCACCTGCTCTTTGTTGTAATCCATCAGGTCATTCCCCTGGCTGCCCTCTAACAGGAAGGTCTCCAGACGGAAGTAGTGCGACTTACCGCTGCGCGCGCGGTAGGTAAAGCCGGGAACGGAGTACTGCTGCGGCCAGACCTGGTAAACAAAGTCCTGCTCGTCGCCGAGAAGCACGCGCAAATCGAGATGGCCGAGCGGTTTATCATCCTCCGCAGGCACACTCTCCAGCGTAACGCGACCGCCGCGCAGTTCCAGCTCCTTCGCCACATCCTGCATTGCCGGGTAGATTACCGTCTCCATCATCTGCTGGGTGTAGCGCGTACCCGGGTAGTTCATCAGGCGCGAGAGACGCTTTTTCCAGCTCAGGCGATCGTTACTCGCCGGAATATAGGGTGCGGTTTCACGGCTGGCGCTGGCGCGGCGATGATCTTCCACCTTCAGCGACTTATAAAGCCCCGCCATCACAAAGAAGATCACAAAGCTGAATGGCAGGCCCATGATCACCGTGGTGTTTTGCAGGGCAGAAATGCCGTTGGTCATCAGCATCCCCATCGTCAGCACACCAATCGCCACCGACCAGAAGATACGCAGCCAGTTCGGCGCATCGCTGTTGATATCTTTCAGCTTCGAGGTGAAGTTACCCAGCACCAGCGAGCCGGAGTCCGCCGAAGTGACGTAAAAGAGCAGGCCGGTAATGGTGGCAACCGAGGCGCTCAGTTTAAACGCCGGGTACTGCGCCAGCAGGCTGTAGAAGCCGCGTTCGGCATGGGACATCACTTCCTGGGCAAAACCGGCATCGCCGTGAATGATCTCATACAGCGCGGCGTTACCAAACACCGACAGCCACAGCAGGGTAAAGGTAAACGGAATGATCAGCGTACCGAGCACGAACTCGCGGATGGTACGACCGCGTGAGATGCGCGCAAGGAACAGGCCGACAAACGGCGACCACGCCACCCACCAGGCCCAGAAGAAGAGCGTCCAGCTGTTCATCCACTGCGTCGGGCGGTCAAAGGCAAAGGTGTTCAGCGTCATGCCCATAAAGCGGTTGATGTAATCGCCCACGTTCAGCACCAGCGCGTTGAGCAGGAAATCCGTTTTGCCCATAAACAGCACAAACAGGATCAGCCCGAGCGCCAGCGCGACATTCAGTTCAGAAAGGATGCGAATACCTTTATCGACGCCGGAGGTGACCGAAATGGTGGCGATAACCACTGACAGCACAATCAGCGCCATCTGCGCGGTTAACCCTTCCGGCACATCAAACAGCACTTTCAGACCGTAGTTAAGCTGCACCACGCCAATACCGAGGGTGGTGGCGATACCGAAAATGGTGCCGATCACCGCTGCGATATCCACCGTGTGGCCAATCGGGCCATTAATGCGTTTACCAAAAATCGGGTAGAGCGCCGAGCGGATGGTTAACGGCAGGTTGTAGCGGTAGCTGAAGTAGCCGAGCGCAATTCCCATCAGGGCGTACATCGACCAGCCGGTTAAGCCGTAGTGGAACAGCGTCCAGACCATCGCCTGTCGCGCGGCCTCCATCGTCTGCCCGGCGCCTTCCGGCGGCTGCATATACTGCGTCACCGGTTCAGCGACGGAGAAGAACATCAGATCGATGCCGATCCCGGCGGCAAACAGCATCGCCGACCAGCTTAACAGGCTGAACTCCGGTTTGGACTGCTCTGGCCCGAGCTTGATCGCCCCGTAGCGGGAACAGGCCATATAGACCACAAAGACGATATAGAGCGTGGCGGCCAGCATGTAGTACCAGCCAAAGGTGGACGACACCCAGTTAACGGTGGTCTGGATCCACGCCGCGGCGAGATCGCTATAGAGAATGGTGACAAGTGAAAATGTCAGAATCAGTCCGGCGGAGGTGTAGAACACCACAGGATTGATTCTGTCTTTTTCACTGGCAGGTGGATTAATCATCGGTTACCTCTGGTTAATTTCCTGTAAATAAATCAAAAGATTACTTGCAACGTGCTGCCTCTTTTCTTGTTGTTTTTCCCTCATTTTTGTTACGGATTGAGCCTGCTACAGCTTACACACTGCCGCTTCGTTTTTGTAACAGCGCAGGTACATTACCTTAACAAATTCTTTTTTTATATTGAACGTGCAATCAAAAAAAGATTAAATAGAGCCCTTACTTTGCGGTGGAAGAGGGAGTCATGCCAAAGGTGGGAATGCAGCCGATACGCCGTCGGCAACTGATTGATGCGACCCTGGATACGATCAACGACGTCGGGATCAACGACGCCACCATTGCGCAGATTGCGCGCCGGGCCGGGGTATCGACCGGCATCATCAGCCACTACTTCAAGGACAAAAACGGCCTGCTGGAAGCCACCATGCGCGACATCACGCGCCAGCTGCGCGATGCGGTGGCGGTACGCCTGAAACCGTTAGCCCAGGCCACAACCGAAGCGCGTTTACTGGCGATTGTCGACGGTAACTTCGACGAAACTCAGGTACACAGCGCAGCGATGAAAGCGTGGCTCGACTTCTGGGCCAGCAGCATGCATCAACCGCAGCTGGGCCGCCTTGAGCGGGTCAGCAGCCGACGCCTCTTCTCCAGCCTGACGGCGGAGTTTCGCCGCGAATTGCCGCGCGAACAGGCCCGGCTTGCAGCGCACGGCCTGGCGTCATTAATTGATGGCCTGTGGCTGCGCGCAGCCCTGAGCGGCAAACCGTTCAACCCGGACGTTGCCCGAACGCTCACCACCCAATTCATCCGCCAGCAGTTGGCTGGCGCAGAGAATCCCTGAGGAAGGAGGAATCATGTCCCGATTCGCAGAACAGCAGCTCTATATTGATGGTCAATACGTTCCCGCCGCGGCTGGAAAAACATTCCAGACCATCAACCCGGCCAACGGCGAAGTATTAGCCGAAGTGCACGAAGCGGCGCAGGCCGATGTCGATCGCGCGGTAGAAAGCGCGCGTAAAGGCCAGAAAATCTGGGCCGCGATGACGGCGATGGAGCGCTCACGCATCCTGCGTCGCGCGGTCGATATTCTGCGCGAGCGCAATGACGAGCTGGCCGCGCTGGAAACCCTCGACACCGGTAAGCCGCTGAGCGAAACCCAGGCGGTTGATATTGTCACCGGCGCGGATGTGCTGGAGTACTACGCCGGGCTGATCCCGTCGCTGGAAGGGCAGCAGATCCCGCTGCGCGACACCTCCTTTGTCTACACTCGCCGCGAGCCGCTTGGCGTGGTTGCCGGTATCGGCGCATGGAACTACCCGATCCAGATCGCGCTGTGGAAATCCGCACCGGCGCTGGCTGCGGGCAACGCGATGATCTTCAAACCGAGCGAAGTCACACCGCTCACCGCCCTGAAACTGGCGGAAATCTACACCGAAGCGGGCCTGCCGGACGGCGTCTTTAACGTTCTGCCGGGCAGCGGCGCGGTCACCGGCCAGTTGCTGACCGAACATCCGGGCATCGACAAAGTCTCCTTCACCGGTGGCGTGGCCAGCGGTAAAAAAGTGATGGCGAATGCCGCCGGTTCGACCCTGAAAGAGGTCACCATGGAGCTGGGCGGTAAATCGCCGCTGATCATCTTTGAAGATGCGGATCTCGATCTCGCCGCCGATATCGCGATGATGGCCAACTTCTACAGCTCCGGCCAGGTCTGCACCAACGGCACGCGCGTGTTTGTTCCGGCGAAATGGCAGGCCGAGTTTGAAGTGAAGATCGCCGATCGCGTGGCGCGTATTAAAGCGGGCGATCCTAACGATCCAGCCACCAACTTCGGGCCGCTGGTCAGCTTCCCGCATCGCGACAACGTGATGCGCTATATCGAATCCGGCATCAGTGAAGGCGCGCGTCTGCTCTGCGGTGGTAAACGTCTGGCTGGCGGTGAGTTCGATAACGGTGCCTGGGTTGCGCCGACGGTCTTTACCGACTGCCGCGACGAGATGACCATTGTGCGCGAAGAGATCTTCGGGCCGGTGATGGCGATCCTCACCTATGAAAGCGAAGAGGAAGTGGTGCGCCGCGCCAACGCTACCGACTTCGGTCTGGCCGCTGGCGTGGTGACGCAGGATCTCAACCGCGCGCACCGCGTCATTCATCAGATTGAAGCGGGGATCTGCTGGATCAACACCTGGGGCGAATCCGCCGCCGAAATGCCGGTGGGTGGCTACAAGCACTCCGGCATCGGGCGTGAAAACGGCCTGATGACGCTGCAAAACTACACCCAGGTGAAGTCTGTGCAGCTCGAAATGACCCGTTTTCAGTCTGTATTTTGAGTGAATTTTAACCTGAGGAGCGACTAATGGAATTTGATTACATCATCATCGGAGCCGGATCCGCAGGGAACGTATTGGCAACAAGACTGACCGAAGATAGCGACGTCAACGTGCTGCTGCTTGAAGCGGGCGGTCCCGATTACCGTTTTGATTTCCGCACGCAGATGCCTGCGGCGCTGGCGTACCCGTTGCAGGGCAAACGCTACAACTGGGCGTATGAAACCGAGCCCGAGCCGCACATGAACAACCGCCGCATGGAGTGCGGGCGCGGCAAAGGGCTGGGCGGATCGTCATTGATCAACGGCATGTGCTACGTGCGCGGCAACGCGATGGATCTCGATAACTGGGCACAGGAACCGGGGCTTGAGCGCTGGACCTATCTCGACTGCCTGCCTTACTACCGTAAATCGGAAACGCGCGATATTGGCGCGAACGACTACCACGGCGGCGAAGGCCCGGTCAGCATCACCACCTGCAAACCGGGCAACAACCCGCTGTTTGCAGCGATGATCGAAGCGGGCGTGCAGGCGGGCTATCCGCGCACCGAGGATCTCAACGGCTATCAGCAAGAGGGCTTTGGCCCGATGGATCGCTTTGTGACGCCGAAAGGGCGTCGCTCGAGCACCGCGCGTGGCTATCTTGATACCGCGAAAAAGCGCGCCAACCTGACCATCATCACCCATGCCACCACCGATCGCATTCTGTTCGACGGCAAGCGGGCGGTGGGCGTTGAGTATCTGCACGGTGCCAGCAACACGCCGCAGCAGGTGCATGCGCGCCGCGAAGTGCTGCTCTGCGCGGGTGCCATCGCGTCGCCGCAGATCCTGCAACGCTCCGGCGTCGGTGCGGCAGATCTGCTGAAGAAGTTCGATATTCCCGTGGTGCACGATCTGCCGGGCGTCGGGGAAAACCTGCAGGATCACCTCGAAATGTACCTGCAGTACGAGTGCAAAGAGCCGGTGTCGCTCTACCCGGCGCTGAAGTGGTGGAACCAGCCGAAAATCGGCGCGGAGTGGCTGTTTAACGGCACCGGTATTGGTGCCAGCAACCAGTTCGAAGGCGGCGGCTTTATCCGCAGCCGGGAAGAGTTCGCCTGGCCGAACATTCAGTACCACTTCCTGCCGGTGGCGATTAACTACAACGGCAGCAACGCGGTTGAAGCCCACGGCTTCCAGTGCCACGTTGGCTCCATGCGCTCGCCGAGCCGCGGCTTTGTGCGCCTGAAATCGCGCGATCCGCGTATGCACCCGGCCATTCAGTTTAACTACATGGCCCACGAGCAGGACTGGCAGGAGTTCCGCGATGCGATCCGCATTACACGCCAGATCATCAACCAGCCAGCGCTGGATAAGTATCGCGGGCGTGAGATCAGCCCCGGTATCGAGTGCCAGACCGATGAACAGCTGGATGAGTTTGTGCGTAACCACGGCGAAACCGCCTACCATCCGTGCGGCACCTGCAAAATGGGCAGCGACGAGATGGCGGTAGTGGACGGGGAAGGGCGCGTGCACGGCCTGCAAGGGCTGCGCGTAGTCGATGCCTCGATTATGCCGCTGATCATCACCGGTAACCTGAACGCCACCACCATTATGATTGGCGAGAAGATTGCCGATAATATCCGTGGCCGCACGCCGCTGCCGCGCAGCAATGCCGACTACTTCGTGGCGGGCGACCGCCCGGTGCGCGGCGAGCCGATGCGCGCGTAGCGCCAGCAGCCGGTAGGGCTCTCTTACCGGCTAGTTTTGCCCCAGCCGCAGGCAGTGCGTCACCCGCTCAATCCCTTCCGTTGGCACAAAGCCTGCGCGTTGGTAAAAGCGGAACGCCGCCTGCGGTGCATGCGTGTAGAGATTGTCAAAGCTCTGCGCGGCCTGGGCGACAATCTCTCTCAAAAGCGCGCTACCCACCGCCTGGCTGCGATAGGCTGCGGCAACGTAGAGGTGGCGCACCCGGCCTGCGCGATCTCCCTGCACAAACGGGTCGATATTCAGCCCGCAAACGCCGACCAGTTGGCCGTCAAGCAACGCGCCCAGCAGCATTTCGCCAGGCTTATCAAAGCGGTTGTGCTGATTGAGCCAGTTCTCCTCAAGCCTGCGCAGCATATTAAATCCTTCCACCACGCTCGCCTGTTTTAGCGCCTGAAAACCGTCGACTGCCGGGGTAATGGCGGTGATGTTTAGTGACATAACACCCTCGTTATTGATGGAGATAATCCTGGCGCAGCAGGCCAAACAGCCAGTCATTGTGCCAGCGGTTATGCAGCCAGTAGCTCTCGCGCAGCTCGCCCTCCAGCACAAACCCCACCTTTTCCAGCAGGCGGCGAGAGGGGTGATTGCCGGCGGTGACCATCGCCGTTAGCCGCCGGATGCCGCCTTTATGGAAGGCGAAATCGCACACCGCCTGTAACGACTCGCGCGCATAGCCTTTTCCCTGCGCCTCGGGAGCAAAGAGAAACCCCACTTCGGCGCAGTCCGCTTCGCGATGGATATAGCCGGTGACGCCGAGCCTTTCACCGCTCGCTCTGTCGCGCACCACCAGGCAGAGCCAGTGCGCGCTCCCCGGCTGCCAGGGCGGCAAGCGGGCGGTGAAAGCCTCCTCGATCTCCTCTGGCGCGCGCGCGTCGGAGATGTAATGCTGCACCTCATTGCTCGCCATCAGGCGGCTAAAAAAATCGCGATCCTGGGCCTCGATTTGCGTGCAGACCAGCCGTGGCGTGTCGAGGCAAAGGGCGTTAGTGTGGGCGTCTTTATTCATCTCATCGCTGTTTTGTTGGCAATCATTACAAAGAGATATATGTCAGATAGGCACCCAGGTAAACCAGAAAGCAGCCAAACCAGATCTTCCCCACCAGCTGATAATCCTCTTTTTTCACGATCTTCCCCCCTGTTCAGAAGGTCCAGGTCACGGCAAGCGTGCCGGTTCCCTCATTACGTTGCGAGACAATCGGGCTGTCGCCCGCGCGATCGCCAAGCCAGGTGTAGCCCGCGCTCAGCAGTGTTCCCCAGTGTTCGTCGAACTGATGGCTCCAGGTGAGCGAGCTGTTGACGCCGTAGAAACCGCCCGCGCGATCATAGGGGCGAAAACCGCTGCGCTGGCTCTGCCGCGCGCTGACGGCATAAAAGGTGTTGATGTAACGGCTGTCGCCAAACAGGGCAGCGGACTGGAGTGCCACGGTATCGCTGGCGCTCTGCACCGGCAGCAGCGTCACCGAGGTTTGATACTGCACACCCTGGCTGTCGGTCAGCGGCAGCGTCGCTTTACCTTCAACGGAGAGCCACGGCGTGATCGACCAGCCGACGGCAAACGCCGTATTCATCGTTGCATCGATTTTCCCCATCCCTTTCAGGTTATTGGCCCCGTCGCGCCAGGAGGAGTTGCTCTCATCGCGGCCGAGGCCGTAACCGAGCGTATGTTCGAGATAGAGGCCGTTATCGCTTTGCAGGTCGTAACCGATGCCCTTTTGCGAATCAATGAAGAGGGCATTATCACGTGCCTGAATCAGCGGAACGAATTGCAGGCGCTGCTTGTCTGAACCGCTATAGCGCGGCGCAGACTGTGCGCCGATGCCTACAGTTACGCCATTTTGTGCCGATGGATCATCATCGGCGTGCGCCGCAGAGGCGGTGGCTGCCAGCAGGGCGCAGAGGCTATACAACGTACGTTTTCTGGTTATCATCGTCACATCTCGTCGGTGGGAAAGGGTGTGCGCAAGCGCTGAAAGGGAACATAGACAGGTCGTATCAATAAACCGTCAGCAAAGTGTTAAGAAACGGTCAAGGTGGGGAAATGGTGGCGAAAAGAGTGCTGGTGATTGAGGATGACGCGGATGCGGCGGGCGTGCTGGAGGCCTATCTGCGCCGTGAAAATTATGAGGTGACGCTGGCGAGCGACGGCCTGGCCGGGCTGGAGCTGGCGCAGCGCTGCAAGCCCGATCTGATCCTGCTCGATGTGATGCTGCCCGGCATGAACGGCAGCGAAGTGCTGGCGGCGCTGCGGCGCAAAAGCGATGTGCCGGTGATCATGGTGACGGCGCTCGGCGATGCGCCGGATCGCATTGGCGCACTGCGTTACGGCGCGGATGATTATGTGGTGAAGCCCTATCACCCCGGCGAAGTGGTAGCGCGCGTGCAGGCGGTACTGCGGCGCACGCAGCGCGCGGAAACCCAGGAGGAGGTGCTGCGCTGGCACAACCTTGCGGTCGACACCGTCGCCATTAGCGTGACCGTCACGCAAGAAGATAACCAGACGCGCGCGCTGGAGCTGACGCCGACGGAATTCTCCCTGCTTACGACACTGATGCGCCATCCCACGCGTGCTTTCTCCCGCCAGCATCTGCTGGAGCACTGCCTGCCCGAAAGCGAAGCGCTGGAGCGGGTGGTCGATACGCACGTCTACAACCTGCGTAAAAAGCTGGAAAACGCGGGTGTCAGCGGCGTGTTAAGCAATGTGCGCGGCGTCGGTTACAGGTTCTCTCAGCCATGAAAAATTTAGCTCAACAGTCACTCTGGCGCTGGATTTGCGTGCGTATCCTTGCGCTGGCGATCGGTACGGTGATCATCATCGCGCTCTGTATGTGGCTGCGCTACGCCGTGCAGACTGTCTGGATCCTGCACGCCATGCCTGCGCCGGTGCGCGCCGAGTTTCTGCTGTTGAAAGAGAACCCGGAGATCAACCCGACGCGCTTTCACGAAATCGTCGACACCTGGTGGGGGCTGAGCTACTCCACCCCCTCTATCGCCTCGACGGACTGGATCCTGGTCAGCGTGCTGGTGCTGGTGATGATCCCCTTTATCGTCTTTATGGGGCTGCGCTATGCCCGCCCACTGACCCTGCAATTTAGCCGCCTGCGGGACGCCGCCGAAGAGGTGACGCAGGGGGCATTTGGTGCGCAAGCCGAACTGGTAAAAGAGGCGCCCGCCGAAATGGTGCGCTTTGCCAGCGACTTTAACGGCATGACCCGCCAGCTGGCGCGCTATGAGCGTGAACTGCGCGCCTCCCACGTGGCGATGGCTCACGAACTGCGCTCGCCGCTTACTGCCGCGATTGGTCGCCTGCAGGGGATGCTGGATGGCGTGTTTGAGCCAAGCCCTGCGCAGATGTCGATGGTGATGAAGCAATTACAACTGCTGCGCCGCTTAACCGATGAGCTGCACCTGCTCTCACTGGCCGACGCCGGGCAGCTGATGCTCAACTGCCAGCCGCTGCTCTTAGATGATCTGCTGCGCGAACGCGCGGCGTGGATGAAACCGCAGGCCGACGCCGCCGGGTTCACCTTTACCCTGACAGCGCCAACGCCCGCGCCGCTGGAGGGCGACGCCTTCCGCTTAGGGCAGGTCTTTACCGTGCTGATGGAGAATGCGGTGCGTTACGGCCGGCAGGGCGGCCATCTGTTTATCACCCTCACATCGCAGGCGAGCGGCTATTTAATTGATTTCACCGATGACGGCCCCGGCGTGGAGGCTGATTTTCTGCCGCTGATGTTTGATCGCTTCACGCGTGCCGATACCTCGCGCGCGCGCCATTCCGGCGGCAGCGGCCTTGGGTTATCCATCGCCCAGGCGATTGTCCATGCCCACGGCGGCAGCATCAGCGCCGCGCTGCCGGAAGCGGGCGGGCTGGCGATCACCCTTCACCTTCCCCACATTGTTGAGGCGCAAGAAAAGTTGCAGCCTTGATAAAACCTTGACGAAACGTGGGCTGAATCTCGACGCGTCACGCCTGTAATAGCGCCATTACCTATTCGGAGTGGCGCTATGTCAGAACAGTTTATCCCTTACGCACGCCCGCTCGCACACAGGCTTTTGCACGCTGTGCGCGGGCTTCCTCTGCTGATAGTGCTGGCGCTGGCTGCGACCGGCTGTGGCGAGAAAAAAACCGACAAACCGGCCCCGCTGCGTCCGGTGCGTTACCTGGTCGTCGCTAACAGTGCGGCAAACCCGCAAACGGTGCGCACCGGCGAGATCCGTGCTCATGATGAGACAACGCTGGCTTTCCGCCTGGATGGCCGCATGATTTCCCGTGAGGTGGATATTGGCGCGCGGGTGCATGCCGGGCAGGTGCTGGCCTCCCTTGAGAGCGAAACCGGTAAAAACCAGCTCGCCAGCGCCCGCGCCGATGTGGAGAGCGCCCGCGCGGCTGAGCAGGTGGCGGCGCTGAATCTGAAACGGATGCAGGCGTTAATGCCCTCCGGCGCGATTGCCCGCACGCAGCTCGACAGCGCCCGCGCCGACTGGCAGTCGGCAGCATCAAAACTGAAAAGCAGCACTGCTGCATTACGCAATGCCGAGCAGAATCTGAACTGGACGCAACTGGTCGCCCCGGCAGATGGCATTATCACGCGCGTGAACGCCTCTGCCGGGCAGGTGGTCAGCGCCGGGCAGGCGGTCTTTACCCTCGCCACCAGCGAGGCGCGCGACGTGGTGTTTGCCGTTGCCGACCCGCGCCAGCTGGCATCAAACGCAACGTTCACCGTTGCGCTGCTGGCGGATCCGTCGGTGAAGGCGAGCGGCAGCCTGCGCGATATCAGCCCGCAGGCCGATCCGCAGACGCGCACCTGGCAGGTGCGGCTGGCGCTGGCAAACCCGCCTGCTGCGATGGCGCTCGGCGCCAGCGCCACCATTGCGCTGCCGGAATCAGCATCCGCAGGCTTCGCGGTACCTGCCCCGGCATTAAGCCGCCTTGGTCAACAACCGGCGCTGTTTGTGATTGATGAGAAAAACCGGGCGCAGCCGCGCGCGGTGACGCTGGGCGGCTACAGCGCCTCATCGGTGTTTATCCGTTCCGGCCTGCGCCCCGGCGACAGAGTCATTACTGCGGGCGTCAGCAAATTGCGCGCTGGTGAGCAGGTGATCGCCGGGGAGTTGCAGCCATGAAACGCTCGCGCTTTAACCTCTCTGCCTGGGCGCTGGAACATCAGCAACTGGTCACCTTTTTTATGCTGCTGGTGATAGTGATGGGCGTGCTCTGCTACCAGCAGCTGCCGCGTAATGAAGATCCGGCATTCACCATCAAAACGGCGGTCGTCACCGCTCAGTGGCCGGGTGCCAGCGTCGAAGAGACAACGCAACTGGTCACCGACGTGCTGGAGAAGAAGTTACAGGAGGTTCCGCATCTCGATTTTATTGAGAGCGAAACCCGCGCTGGCAGCACGATTATCAACGTCAACCTGCGCGATGACACACCACCAAAAGCGGTGCCCGACATCTGGTACCAGGTGCGGAAAAAGATGCAGGACAGCGCCGCCGATCTGCCGCAGGGCGCGCAGGGGCCGCAGGTCAACGATGAGTTTGATGACACCTTCGGCACCATCTATGGCTTTACCGCCGACGGTTACTCGCCGCGTGAACTGCGCGATCGGTTGGAGACCATCCGCCGCAGCCTGATGTCGCTGAACGATATCGGTAAGATAAGCCTGATAGGCGATCAGCAGGAGCAGATTGTTATCGCCTTCTCCCCGCGTCAACTGGCGGGAATGGGGCTCGATATTGAGCAGATCAGCACAGCGCTGAAGGCACAAAACGCCATCGCGCCCGCCGGTACCATCCGCACCGGTGAGGATAACGTGGCGCTGCGCGTTAGCGGCGCGTTAAGCAGCGAAGAGAGTCTGCGGGCGGTGACGCTGCATATCAACGATCGCTATATTCCGCTCACCGATATCGCCACCGTCACCCGCCAGGCCGCAGAGCCGCCCGCGCCGCAGTTTCGCGTTAACGGGCAACCGGCGCTGGGGCTGGCGATCTCGATGGCTTCGACCGGGAATATGCTGCGCTTTGGCAAGGCGCTGGATGCGCGTATGGCGCAGATCCAGGCCCAGCTGCCGCACGGCATTGAGATGGTGAAAGTGGCCGATCAGTCGCAGGTGGTGAGCGGGGCGGTGAGCGGTTTTGTCCGCGTGCTGGTGGAAGCGGTGGTGATTGTGCTCGCCGTCTCCTTTGTCTCGCTGGGCCTGCGCGCGGGTCTGGTGGTGGCCGCCGCCATTCCGCTGGTGCTGGCGATGACCTTCGCCGGGATGATGCTCGCCGGGATCGGCCTGCAACGCATCTCCCTCGGCGCGCTGATTATCGCGCTCGGTCTGCTGGTGGATGATGCGATGATCACCGTTGAAACCATGGTCGCGCGCCTGGAAGCGGGGGAGTCGCGCAGGCAGGCCGCTACCTATGCCTTCAAAACCACCGCCTTTCCGATGCTCACCGGCACGCTGGTGATGATCGCCGGGTTTATTCCCGTCGGCTTCGCCGCCTCCAGCGCCGGGGAGTACTGCTACTCGCTGTTTGCCGTGGTGCTGATCGCGCTGCTCTGCTCGTGGGTGGTAGCGATCCTCTTCTCTCCGCTCACCGGCACCTGGCTGCTGCCCGCGCGCATCGATAAGCACGGCGATCGCGTTGGCAGGCTGAAGCGCGGCTATCAGGCGTTGCTGCGCCTCGCGCTGCGCTGGCGGCTGACCACGCTGGCACTGGCGCTGCTGGCGCTGGGGTTGTCGCTGGTCGGCACCACCTATTTGCAGGGGGAGTTTTTCCCCGCCTCCGATCGCCCGGAGCTGCTGGTGACGCTCTCGCTGCCCGCGAACGCCTCGCAGACCGAGACGCAAAAGCAGGTGGAGCGCCTTGAGCGGGCGATGGCCGGTAATGAGGATCTCGATCGCTACAGCAGCTACGTCGGCTCCGGCGCGGTGCGTTTTTATCTGCCGATGGATGTTTTGCAGGACAACGAAAACACCGCGCAACTGGTGGTGGTGGCAAAAGATCTCGCCGCCCGTGACCGGCTGCGTCAACAGCTGGAGACGCTGCTGGCAAAGCAGTTCAGCGCGATTACCTCTCGCGTGTCACCGCTGGAGCTGGGGCCGCCGGTGGGCTGGCCGGTGCGCTACCGCGTGAGCGGGCCGGATTATGCAAAAGTGCAGACGCTGGCGCATCAGCTGGCGGCGCAGATTGGCGGCTCGCCGCTGACCCGGGAAGTGAACCTGACCGCCGGGGAGCCGGAGCGGATGATCCGCTTACAGGTTAATCAGACCGCCGCGCGTGCGGCGGGCGTCTCCTCGGAAAGCATTGCCCGGATGCTTGATACCGTCTGGTCCGGCGCGACGCTCACCACGGTGCGGGATAACGATCGGCTGGTGGACGTAGTGCTGCGCGGTAACGATCGCGAGCGGCTCGACATCGGTACGCTCGGCACCTTGATGCTGCCGACGTCTAACGGCACAAAAATTCCGCTGAGCGAAGTGGCGACGCTGGAGTGGGGGCTGGACGACCCGGTGATCTGGCGTCATCAGCGGCTGCCCTTTATCACCGTGCAGACGGATCTCGCGCCGGGCCTGCGCGCGGAAGCGGTATCGTCCGGTCTGCGCCCGACGGTGGATAAGCTGCGCGCCCAGTTGCCTGCCGGGTATCGCATTGAAGAGGGCGGCACCGTTGCCGAGTCGGACAAGGGCAACGGCTCAGTGTATGCCGTGCTGCCGGTGACGCTGATTATTATGCTGCTGCTATTAATGGTTCAGCTTCAGCGCTTCTCGCGCATGCTGCTGGCCGTCACCATGGCACCGTTTGGCCTGCCGGGAATTGTGTTGGCGATGCTGCCGACCGGCACGCCAATGGGATTTGTCGCGCTGCTGGGGGTAATTGCACTGGCGGGGATGATCATCCGCAACGCGGTGATCCTGATTAGCGAAGTGGACAGCAATCTGCACCTTGGGATGCAGCCTGATGAGGCGATTATCGCCGCGTCGGAGCACCGCGCGCGGCCGATTATGCTGACCGCCTGTGCGGCGATCCTCGGCATGATCCCCATCTCCCATCAGGTGTTCTGGGGGCCGATGGCTTACGCCATTATCGGCGGGCTGCTGGTGGCAACGCTGGTGACGCTGACGGTGTTACCCGCCGCGTTCAGCCTGGTGCTGCAACTGAGCGCCCGCTTAGCCCCTGCGCATCGGGCGGCAGATAAAGATTAAGGCCACCGCGCTACAGAGCGGGAAGATAGCCAGCTGCAACCAGGGGTAGATCGCCTCAACCGAGGGGGTTAACGCCCGGTCGAGCTGGCTGCCAAACAGCAGGTTGCCCGCCAGCACGGCAAAACCGCCCGCCGTCGCCAGCGCGCCATAGTGCGCGCCGAGCGTGGCGTCGTCAGCGAACCACGGCACCATATCTTTCGCCGCAGGCACCAGCAGCATCTGTCCGAGGGTTAATAACGAGACGAAGCTGATGGCGGGCAGCAGCCGCATCCAGCCCGCAGGCGGCGTGCTGGCAGCGCAAAGCGCGACGCTGGCAAAGCTTGCAGAGATGAGCAAAAAGCCCACCGGCATCATGCGCGCGGCACCAATGCGGCGCGTTAAGCGGGCGAGGGGCAGTTGCAGGGTGATAATCAGCACCGAGGCCAGCATAAACAGCGGCCCGAGATCTTTTTCGCTACCGCCCGCGCGCTGGATCTCAACCGGCAGCGCCAGGTAGAGCTGGTTGTAGCTCAGTAACCAGGAGCTGTAGGCGATGATAAAAGCGACAAAGCGCGGCTGGCGAAAGGTGGTCCACCACGGCGTGACCGCCAGCGTCTGGCGTTTTGGCGGCGCGGGCGGCAGGCAGAAGAAGAGCACAATCAGCGCCACGACAAACACCCCAGCACCTGCTAACGCCACCTGGCGAAAGCCGAGGCCGGTCATCAGCGCGCCCGCTACCGGGCCGAGCACCGCGCCCAGTTCGCCGCAGACGGCAAAAAGCGCAAACCACTCGGCGCGGCTGCGCTTGCCCTGGCTCTCGCTCTGGGCTCCGGCGCGCGCCAGTAACGCTTCAATCGAGGGGGAGAAGAGCGCGCCGCCGATCCCGGTCAGGCAGGCACCGACAATGATCGGCCCCAGCGAGTGGCCAAAGGCCAGCATCAAATAGCCCGCGACGCGGATAATGCAGCCGCAGAGGATAATCACGCGCGCGCCAAAGCGGTCCGATAACGCGCCGCCGATAAAGAACATCCCCTGCTGCGAGAAGGTGCGCAGCCCAAGCACCAGGCCGATCAGCCCGCCGGAGAGCAGTAAGTCATCGCGCAGAAAGATCGCCAGAAAGGGCACCACGGCGTAGAAGCCGATATTAAAAACAAACTGGCTACCGAGTAAAACAGGCGGCCAGAGCTGTTTCGCTGGCCGCAGGTGGGGAAAGGACATGCGAAAATCCTGACGTCAGGCGATGAAGTGGATATGGTTTTTATCATGGCAGGGCGATGGCGTGATTTTCGCCTTCACGCGAAACACCTCCCACAGCAGATCTTCAGTGAGGATCGCCTGCGGCGTACCGCTCGCCACCACAGTACCGTGCTGCATCACAATCAGGCTGTCGCAAAACATCAGCGCATGGTTGAGATCGTGAATGGCGACGATGCTGGTCACCGGTAGCTCGCTGATAAGCTTCATCAGCTGGAGCTGGTGGTGAATATCGAGGTGGTTGGTCGGCTCGTCGAGCAGGATCTCTGACGGCATCTGCGCCAGCGCGCGGGCAATGTGGACGCGCTGCCGCTCGCCGCCCGATAGCGTCAGCCACCCCTGCTGGCTTTTCTCCAGCATGTCGACGCGTGCCAGCGCCGCGGAGATGGTCTCATCATCCTCCGTGCTCCAGCTGGAGAAGGGGGAGTGGTGCGGAATACGCCCCAGTTTCACCACGTCGCGCACGCGCATATTGGCATCGGTCATGCCGTGCTGCTCAACGAACGCTACCCGGCGGGCGAGCTGCTTTTTGGGCAGCCGGTGAAGGTTCTGCCCGTCGAGCAATACGCGTCCTTTATGCGGGCGACGCAGCCCCGCCAGCACGCGCAGCAGGGAGGATTTCCCCGAGCCGTTCGGCCCCAGCAGGCCCACCGTTTCGCCACGCGCAACCGTCAGTGAGACATCGTTGACGATCACTTTTTTACCCACCTTCCAGGTGATGTTTTCAGCGGCGATGCTCATTAGCGATTCCTTGAACGGTAAATAATAAAGGCGAAGAACGGCACGCCGACCAGCGCGGTGACGACGCCCACCGGCAGGCTCTGCGGGGCAATCAGCATGCGCGAGGCGATATCCGCCAGCACCATCAAAATCGCGCCTGCCAGCGCACAGGCCACCAGCAGCCTGCGGTGCAGCGGCCCAAAGAAGAAGCGCATCATATGCGGCACCACCAGCCCGACAAATCCGATGGAGCCAGCCATGCTGACAATGGTGGCGGTGATCAGCGCCGTGGTGGTAAACAGCGCGAGGCGCACCCACGGCACGGCGATACCTAACGAGGCCGCCGCATCATCACCGAAGGTGAAGGCATCCAGCGCCCGCGAGTAGTAGAGGCAGATCGCCAGACCAATCAGCACCACGATCAGCACCAGCTGGAACTCCGGCCAGCGCACGCCGCTAAAGCTGCCCAGCAGCCAGAACATTACGTCGCGCGCCTGCTGGGCGCTGGCGGAGGTGCTGATGGTATACGCCGTGACGGCGTTAAAGAGCTGCGAAGCGGCCACCCCGGCCAGGATGGTGCGCTCGTTGCCGCCGCGCGCGCCGTTGGTGAGAAACGCCACGAAGGCAAAGGCGGCGAAAGCACCGGCAAAGGCGCCCGCCGAGAGCGATACCGCACCCGCGCCAAGACCGAGCACCACCACGGAGACCGCACCGGTCGAGGCGCCCGCCGAGACACCGAGCACATAGGGCTCGGCCAGGGCGTTTTTCAGCAGGCTTTGCAGCACCGCGCCGCAAATCGCCAGCCCGGCGCCACAACAGGCAGCGACCAGCGAGCGGCTGAGGCGAAAATCCCAGATCACGCTTTCATAGATGCGGTTGAGCGGCTCGGCGGTTAGCCCAAGCTTATTGCCAATCGCATAAAAAACGCTGGGTAACGGAATCGCCAGCTCGCCGACGCTGGCCCCTACCGCAATCACCACCACCAACAGCACAACGGCAAGCAGCGCGGCACTACTTAACCACAGCGTTTGTCGCGTTGGGTGCAACGCTGCCATCAATTAAGCCCCATCTTTCTCAGCTGTTCAGCAACCTGCTCTGCGCCATAAATGGTGCGAATAGTGGGGTTCATCGCCTGTCCATCCATCACCACGATATGGCCTTTTTTCACTGCCTCAAGCTGGCTGACGGCGGGATCGCTCTTCAGGAACTTAATCTTCTCCTGGGCGTTATCCAGCGCCCAGCGGTTGCGGTCGAGGCTGGAGACGACGATCACATCCGGGTTAGCGGCAATAATGCTCTCCCAGCCAACGGTCGGCCACTCAGTTTCGGTGGTGATGGCGTTATGGCCGCCGAGCACATTGGCGATAAAGCCGGAGGCGCTGTTTTTGCCGCCGACGTAGGCGTCAGCAGAAGGGGATGAGCTGGAGAACCAGAAGACGAAGGAGAGATCTTTTTTGTTTTTACCAAACTCTTTACGCAGATCGGCTTCGCGCTTTTTGAAGTCGGCAACCAGCGCCTGGCCGCGATCTTCAACGTTAAAGATCTTCGCGAAATCCTCGATCTCCTGGTAGAGGTAGGTCATGTCCCACAGCTTCTGGCGGCTGCCGTACATGTCGCCGGTGCCCTTTTTGGTGGCGCACATGCCGGGTGACATATAGCTGTTAACGCCGACGGTGGCGAGATCTTCGCGCTTCGCCACTTTGCTCTCTGGCCCCAGCAGCAGCGGTGATTGCGCGGCAACGAAATCCGGGGTTTGCGCCAGCACCGACTCCAGCGTGGGGATCTCAACCGTCAGGGTTTTGATCTTCGCATTTTTGTCCGCCAGTTGCGGCAAGACTTTGGTCGGCCAGAAGGCGGTGGCGGCGATTTTATCTTCCAGGCCAAGCAGCAGCAGGATCTCGGCGGTGTTTTGCCCTAACGCGACCACGTGCTCAGGGGCTTTGTTGAAGGTCTCTTTGTAGCCGCAGTTTTCAAGGATGAGGGGATATGTGGTGGCATAAGCAGAACTTAATGAGGCAAGCGCCAGCCCCAGCGCACAGAGAACCTTCTTCATTCAACACTATCCTTCATTAACATTATGGTGATTTATGGGATCATCGAAATAGTTTCGCAATGATAATGAATCCTATTACGAATGCGAGATCTTCTTTGCGCGAGGGGCTCAAATTTGTTTTATGAATGGATTTTTGAGGATTCATATTTAGTGTAAATATGATTATTTAATTTAAATTTCGCTCCCTTTTGGTCGATAACTCTTTTAAGGCAATTCGCATTTTATGCGGTGCCACATCGTTTTGTCGCTCTATCACCCAAGGGATCACTATGTCAGTCAGGCGTTTTTCATTGCTCGTTTTTGGTCTGTTACTCTCTATCTTCCTTATCAGCTCCGCGTCTAACCTCTGGTCGCTTACCCGCAGTAACGACTCGCTGGATAACGTAAACAAAGAGATCCGCGTGGTGCTGTCGGTCATCGATCCGATTAACCATAGCCGTACCCTGCGCGTGCGCCTGATGGAGGCGATGATTAACGCCTCGCTGGGCGATAGCCAGAAAACCCAGGCCTCCCTTGAGAGCGCCAATGAGGTGATGCAAAAAGCCTCTTCGGCGTTCAACAACTACCTGGCCGCGCCGCGCGTTGCCGGTGAAGATGCCCTTGCCACGCCGTATCGCCGGGCCTGGCAGAACTATGTTGATAACGGCTTACGTCCGCTGATGGATGCCGCGAAAAACAACGACACCGCGCGCTTTAACCAGCTGGTCAGCACTACCATTCCTCAGCTGGATCGTCAGTTCGAGATCACCCTTGATAACCTGCTGGCGTTCCGTGAAAAGTATGCCCAGCAGTTGAACAATGAGGCGCAGAGCCGCTTCGTTAACAGCATGATGACTATCGGCCTCTTTGCACTGCTGTTTACGCTGATCATTGTGGGCATCTTTATCCTGCTGCGTCGTCGTGTGCTGTCACCGCTGGATGCCGCGCGTCTGCACTGCCAGAAAATGGCGGCGGGCGAACTGAATCTGCCGGTGGTTTCCAACTCCAAAGATGAGATCGGCGGCATGATGAGCGCGCTGGAGCAGATGCGTCTCTCGCTGGTGCAGATCATCTCTCAGGTGCGCAACTCCAGCCAGAGCGTGGCTTACGCCGCAGAAGAGATCGCTGCGGGTAACACCGATCTGTCGGCGCGTACCGAAGAGCAGGCCGCCTCGCTGGGGCAGACCGCTGCCAGCATGGAAGAGCTGACCTCAACCGTGAAACACACCTCTGAAAACACCCAGCAGGCCAACAGCCTGGCGGGGAATATGCGCAGCGCGGCGCAAGAGGGGAATGCGATTGTTGAAGAAGCCGTGGTGTCGATGAAAGAGATCGAAACCAGCTCCGGCAAGATCGGCACCATTATCGGCATCATTGAAGATATTGCTTTCCAGACCAACATCCTGGCGCTTAACGCCGCCGTTGAAGCAGCGCGCGCAGGCGAGCAGGGTCGCGGTTTTGCGGTGGTGGCAACCGAAGTGCGTAACCTCGCGCAGCGCTCCTCCGTGGCGGCGAAAGAGATCAAAGAGCTTATTGAGCTCTCCGGTCGTCAGGTGCTGGTGGGCAGCGATCGCGTTACCAGCGCAGGCGAGAGCATGCAGCGTATTATCAACTCGGTGAAGCAGGTTTCCGAACTGATGTCGGAAATCGCGCTCTCCACCGGTGAGCAGAGTCGTGGGATCGATCAGATCAACCTCGCGGTGGCGCAGATGGATACCGTGACCCAGCAGAACGCCGCGCTGGTTGAAGAAGCCTCTGCCGCAGCCTACTCGCTGAAAGAGCAGTCTCAGCTGCTGGAAGAGGCGGTGGCGGTGTTTAAGCTCAGTTAATCAGGCGAAGCCGTTAACTTGAGGCCAGCCATGTTATGTGGCTGGCTTTTTTTATGGGCTTTGCTTTACGCTCTGCTGCACAACCACTGTTTTGTCTGGAGTTATTGATGAAAGGGTTTTCTCGCGGGTTAATCGCCAGCTTACTGTTGAGCGCCGGGGTAAGCGCTGCGCCTCAACCTGACGCCGCAAGCCGCACCTATGCACAGAATTACAAAGATGCCGCACTGGCGCTCTGTGTAGCGAAAGCGTACGCCAGTGAACCCGCTGCCGGTAAAGACGCATCAGCCAGCGCTGGCGGTTTTGATAACTGGAGTGAGTATGATGCCGAAAAGGGCGCCGGGAAGATGGGCGAACTGGCCGACCGCTATCTTGCAGGAGAGTATCACTCCCATCAGGGCAGCGATGTAAAACTCAATCTGATGAAATGCATCGACATGTATCACAGCGCAGAGCTTGCAAAACAGGTCAAAGATTTTGTGCCGCATCCCGAGCGCAGTTGGGCGCAGGATCATGCTTCAGCAAAGCGCGGTAAATAAGATTCCGGCAATTAGCGCGAAGGGGTAATTTAATTACCCCTGTAACGCGTCCTTATAAAAAATAATCTGAATTTTTGTTTTCTGCTTATTCCCCCTGCGCAGCGGTGACGAGATTTGTTGATAATCCTGCGCTGTGATTTGTGAGAGGGAATAAATGATGACTACAGGACGTAGAGAGGGAACATTGCGTCTGATGACGCTCGGTGAAATTGCCATGGCACGTCAATTTTACGGCGATGCGATTGTATATAGCCGCGTCTGGATCCACTGCGACAGCTACTTCCCGTTTGGGCTGCAGCATCCGGATTATGTTATGGCGCCGAATGGGGAGATTTGGTACAGGAAAGAGCTATATCATCATGACTTTTCCCATTCAACTGTGAATATGACGAGCAAGCACACCTTCATGCATGAAATGGGTCATGTCTGGCAGCATCAGCATGGTCAATGGGTTCGAACGCGAGGACTATTCAGCTGGGCTGCAGATTACTTTTATCAACTTGATAAAGAGAAAATTATAGATTACTCCCTTGAGCAGCAAGCCTCTATCCTGGCCGACTACTGGGTATTACTTATTTATGGTATAAATACGTGGCTTACATTACAGGGCGAAAATAAACCCGGAAAATATCGAGGTAAAGAAGCATTATGCGATATACCATCCCTTTATCGTCGAATTGTGACAGGAAGAAGATAATCCCTATGTCAAAGCTTTCATGTGTAGTAATACTTTTTTTGTTAACAGGTTGTATTGGTTTCTACGATAAGGCAGTAGGAAGCACCGAAACTGCAGTTAACATCAAGAACAATAGAGTTTGTGCCGTATCTCTTATGAAGCCCGGTGAGAAAATGATCGCGGTGGAAATCTATAGTCATGACGGCGAAAAGAAAATTGAGACATTTCCGGCAAAACCGCTGTATGTTCCTCTCGGGGAGTGTTTGCCGTTATTCGGCACAACCTTTAAAACGGGGGATGCCTATTATTTTTATTGGCACATCCTTCCCGTTAAAGGCGATCTTCAACTCATCTCCGCTAAATTTACAGTGACAATTGATCCTGATGGGCGCCTTTTATCGCTCAATAGCGGTGCGCCTGATTAGAGCCAGTGATATTTCTCCTGTAACGGGAAATAACGGGGCGGTGAACCATGTATTACATTTCCTCTCTTTATGAGGTGCTATTCCTGCGGTGAATAAAATTAATGAAAAAAGTAATGTTATTAATGCCTTTTTTGCTTACCGGTTGTCCTGGGCCTGGCGACAGATTTACACCGCGCACTGCCACAACGGTCATTTTAAAAGGCAGTAGCGTTTGCGCATTATCAATCATGAAATCGGGTGAAAAGTTGACCGCAGTAGAGATCTACAGCAGTAAAGATGAACCTGTTTTTCTTCAGTTTAACGATAAACCCCTCTCTGTTCCCCACGGTCACTGTTTACCGCTATTTGGTGCCACCTTTAAATATGGCAACGAATATACCGTGGCCTGGGATATTCATACCGCAGATGGGATGTATATGATCATTGCAGAATTCATGCTTTCGAACGACTGAAACTAATACCGCATTTTTTATTAGAGAGAAGGAGTATGAGAAAAAGTTTGCTAATAGTAGCAGTATGTACCCTATCTGGCTGCATCGGTTTTCTTGACAAAATGACACGAGAAGCGCCGACAAATCTATTTTTGATGAATCATGAAGTTTGCGCAGTCTCGATCATGAAACCCGGCGAAAAGATGGTCTCGGCTGAGATTTTCAGTACTGGTGCTGGTGAAGGAAAGCGTTTTGAACTCTTCCCGGAAAAGCCGCGTTATATTGCTGCGGGTGATTGTCTACCCATGTTTGGTACTCCATTCAGGGCAGGGGAAAAATATGCTTTGTACTGGAACGTAGTGCCGCTCAAGGGGGATGCCTATCTCATCAGCGCAAAATTCACTCTTTCAACTGACAGCACGGGGCGTATCTCACTGACAGATGATTCCACTCGCTAAACATCGTAAAAAAATCTCCCCGTTTTTTTGCAGAAGTAAAACGATCGGTTTACTTTTTAACTATGCAAAAACGAAAAGATATCATCGAGGCCGCCGAGCGGCTCTTCTATGACAACGGCTTTCACGCCACCAGCACCGACCGCATCTGCCGCGAAGCGGGCGTCTCCACACGCACGCTTTATCGCTATTTTCCGTCGCGCGAGCAGCTTACCGAGGCGGTGATGCAGGCGCGTCAGCAGCGGTTTTTTGCTGACCTGCGAGCGCCTGACGATCCGCTCGCCATTCACACGCTCTTCACCGTGCTCGGCGACTGGATGGAGGCACATGGCACCGGCGGCTGCTTCTTTCTGAAAGCCTGGGGCGAGTATGCGCAGGAGAGTGTTCGCCTCTCGGCGCTGGCGCTCGATTTTCGCTATCAGCTGCGCGCTTACATCACCGACTGCGTACACGACGCCGCGCTGGCAGATGCGATATGGATGCTGTTTGAAGGCGCTATCACCTCGGCATTGATCGTCGGTGCGCAGGCCGCGCAGCGCGCCGGTGATGCGGCGGCACTGCTTATTGCCCACCAGGAGACGCCATGAAAAACTCCCTCCCGCTCGCCGTTACCGGCTTTCTGTTGATTGCCGTCTCTTACGGGCTGGCGCGTTTCTCGTGGGGATTGATGCTGCCCGCGGTCTCGCAAGAGGTGCCATTCAGCCCGCGTCTGGCGGGCGTGCTTTCTGCTTGCAGTTTCGCCGCCTACTGCCTGTCGGTCTCGGTGGCATCCCGGCTCTGCACGCGCTATGGCGCAAGGTTGGTAGGCGTGATCTCCGCTCTCTGTGCCGCGGCCGGTTTGCTGCTGCTTGCCGCTGCTTCCTCGCCCCTATTGCTGGCAGCAGGGCTGCTGATTGCCGGTTTCAGCGCCGGGCTCTCTTCACCGTCGCTGGCGGCGGCGGTTAGCCAGGCTGTCACCGCGCAGCGCCAGACGCAGGTTAACACCATCATCAATGCCGGTACGGGCGCAGGAATTATCCTCTCTGTGCCGCTGCTGCTTGTTCTGCCCTGGCGCTACGCCTGCGTGCTGTTCGCGGCGATTGCGCTGCTGACCTTGCTGCCGGTGTGGCGCTATCTGCCGTCGGGTGCGGTGAAGCAGGTTGAGCCATCCGCTCAGAGGGGGCTGTTTACTCGTCCGCTGGTGCGCCTTGCGATCGTCGCCTTTATCAGCGGTATGGCGAGCGCGGCGTGGTGGAGTTTTGGCCCCGAGGTGCTGCGCCAGCATGCGAAAGTCGCGAATACGCTGATAAGCCTGCTGTGGCTGGTATGCGGTGCAGCGGGGATGCTCGGGGTCCTTACCGGGCCGCTTGCGCGCCTCATCGGCATGGGGCAGGTTTACCGCCTGTCGCTACTGTTTATGGCCGCTCCGCTGATGCTAATTGCCTTCAGCCATACCTTTAGCGGCTGGCTGTTTCCGGCGGTGGCGCTCTGTGGGGCGGGTTACATTACGCTTTCCGGCGTGCTGCTGGTCGGCGGTGCGCAGGCCACGCCAGAGAGGCCTGCATCCGGCGTCGGCGTGGTCTTTTTTATGCTCGCTGCCGGGCAGGTTGCCGGATCGATGCTTTTCGGCGTGCTTTACGCGCAGATCGGCGCTGCACCAGCGCTGATCGCCTTTACGCTGCTGGCGGGCATTATGCTGTTTTATCCGCCCGCAGTATTGCCAGGTGAGCCTCGATGCGTTTAACAAGCGCGTCAACGCTACCGTCATGCGCTAGCTCATGAAGCTGCACCCGGAAACCGATCGCTTTGATGGGTTCACCCTCTGCAAGGCTGACCGTACCGTCAGTTTTTGGATAACCGCGATAGCTGTTCCACAGCGTGTAAGGGGAATCGTAGGTTCCGTTTTTACAGGCGGCGAAGAGGTAGATTTCAAGCAAGCTTTTTGCATTTTCTGGTGCTGTTTTCAATGCGCTGGCGAGCGGTTTTTCATCTTCGCCATACTGCTTGTTGCGCTGCTCCCAGGCCAGATCGCTGTCCGTTACCAGGCGGAAATCAACAACGAAATCCTCGCTCCCCATTTTGCTGGCGGTCTGCTGGTGAGCGAAAACGAAGGCGGCATCCATCAGCGGCAGGAAATCCCACTCCCAGCAGGTAAAAGGGTTGCTGTTACGCTGCGGCGGTGGGCTGAAGCTCCAGTGATCGCGGCGAAAAAACTCTGCCCCAAGGCGATAGGCGGTTTCATTGATGAGCGGCAGCATCTGCTGATAGTAGGCCGCACAAATCCGGTGCGCCTGGCGCACGACGCTAAAGGGATCGGACATCAGGATTTTCCTTGTGAAGAGGGGAAGCCAGCCGACAGGTCGGCGTGATGAAGAGACGAAAGAAAGGGCTGCCACGGCAACAACGGCGCGCGGATGCCATATAGCTCAAGGGCGCGCAGGCAATCGGCGACAATGCGTTGATCCTGCTCTGTCGGCCAGCCGCTGGCAGGGTGTTCCATTTTGGCGCGAACCTCGCGCCACTCTAAGCCGTAAAACGACACGCCATCAAAGAGACGCTTCAAATCGCAAAACAGAGCGTTAGCGTGCTTCGGTAAGTTGCCGATCGCCAGAAAATGCAGCGCCTGCTGGGCCTCTTCACTGTTTTTCCACGCATAGATCTCTTTACACCACTGCTGTTGGTACTGCTGACCACCTTCTGGCGGTTTGACTTCCACCATCAGCGTGGCGTGTTCGAAGGTCAGGACTACATCGGGCTCGGCATACTTGTCCTTTTCATTGATCCACGGCGCGACAGCGCTATCCAGCACATCAGGAAAGGGATATTTGGGCCAGAACGTAAGGGATTCAAATTTTCCCCACGGGCCAGTATCGGTTGCGAGCAGGGAGGAGAGTAAAGCCTGTATGGCTTCTTGTGAGAGGTAGCTTATTCGCGCCCAGAAAGCGGCGGTTAAGAGATCTTCATAGTTTTGAAATACCGACCGCCAGCTTTGCGCGGCCTTATCGCTCACATCCACGCGCCGCGCTTTGCTGTTCAAAATGGCATGTAACATTGTGGTTCCTTTCACAAAGTAATGAGAGGTAATAAACGGCAGGCGATCCCTTTTCTTTAATCTCAGCCATGGTTTAAGACATTCTGGTAGTTATCCCTGCGGCAACTTTGCCTTACACTCTGCGGGTCACGTCGTAAGGAGAAGAGGATGAGTGAGTACTGGTGGAAAGATCTGCTCGACCGTCAGGATCGCTGGCAGGGGCTGGAGCTGGTGGTGCGCGAAGGCAACGGCCAGGCGATGGAGATGCAGAGCGGCAACAACGGCCGCATGGCGCTGCAGGTCAATGGCGAACCCCTCTTCTGGGCGACGATGCTAAACGACCACTCCGGCGTCTGGCTGGTGTTTAACGCCGAGCACCCCGGCCAGGATCTGCTGCTGCCTGCCATCAGCTCGGCGGACGTAGAAAGCGCCAAACGGGCGGGCGAAGAGAGCTGGATCAGCCACTGGTGCCGCTACTTTGCCCGTGAATTGATGGAAGCACCCGTTCCACTGTTGCCGCCGCGCCGCTGGCTGCTGCGCCCGATGCTGGCAGCCAGGCCGAAGGCGCCCTATGTTTGTGACCGCAAAGTGCAGCGCGATGAGTGGCGTTTTGAGACGCCCGACCACAGCACCTATATCGGCGTGAACTGGTCGCTCTACAGTGAAGATTTTCCCGATCTGCAAAACCCGGAGAAGGTGAAGTGGGTTGACTGGTGGTGGGGCGGTCATCTGCTGCTCAGCCGCTATCCGGTCGATGCCGGGTCCGGCCGCGTGAAGTGGTGGCGCAAGAAGTGCCGCGAAAACGCGCTGCCGCCGATTCTGGTGTGGTATATCGCCGGGCTGGCGTCGTTCGTCATCCTCGACGGCCATGACCGGTTACAGGCCGCGCTGGCAGAAGAGTATCAGCCGCAGTTTCTGGTGCTGAGCGAACTGAGTGAGCAGTCGTGGACGCCCGATGAAGCGTCGCGGGAAAAAGTCCTGCATTCGCTGGCTATCCAGCAGGAGAAGAGCAAGAAAACCCCGGCCAATATCGATGCGATGAACCAGTCACTGATGAACCTCTACGACACGCGTTATCTCTATGCCCCGACGCACAGCCGCGCGGTGCTTGGCGATGGCTCCGGCTGGGAGCGTCAGGTGAAAACCTATCTGCAACGCCATCAGCTTGATGCGTTTATCGGGAAGATTATGGCGCGCGAAGAGTAGGTAAGACTGGAGCGTCAAACTACGGTGCAGGATAAAAAGTAATGATGCAAAAGCCCCACGCAGCCACCGCGTTAATCTTCCGCATAGTGAAGTGGGGCAGCCTGTTGGTGGTTTCCCTCGCGCTGGTGCTCTTCTTTCTGCTCTGGCTGATGCTCTCCGGGCTGGGGGAAACGACGGTCTACACCGAGCGTAATCTTTGGGATTACAACACGTTGACTGAAAAGGCGATTGCGCAGGCTCCGCGTATCACCACGACGTATCATCTGGAATTTCATAATGGTGACGGTTATCCCTCCATCAACAGCATAATTTTTGAGAATGCCAGCAAAGAGAGTATCGAGGCGCTGCGGCAGTACATTCAAACCCTCGGCTATGAGCGCGATCCGCATCCGATAACCCGTGCAGAAGAGTGGCGAAAACCCGGCAACCCCGCAGCAGATACCTTTTCACTCTATTACGATGCGCAAACCCGCGAGGCGACGCTAAGCATGATACTGCTACGTTAGTGAGTGCTTACTGGAGGCGCTATCGTCTGCGCTTACAAATATGTTTATCCCGATGGCCTCTGTAGCCGATGCACTCTCCTGTTTCCGGATCGACGTAGTATTTAAACGGCGAGGGTAAAAATTGCTCATTGAAGGGCGCGTCCAGAGGTGGCGCGATATTGGTACTGATTTCCCAGTACCGCTTGTTGTCACTTTCAACGAGCGAAGCCACGTGGTAGGCCTCATCCCAGCCGTTTTCGAAATTTTCATTCGCCCAGGCTTTCGCCGAGGCGAGTGCGGTTTTTTCGTCAATCATGTGCCTTCTCCTAAAGACAGAATTGGCTCATCATGAACTTTTTCAGCCAGTAAGCAAACCCATCCCGCTTCCCTGCGGGCCTGTAAATCCCTTATTTCACCGGCTGTAGCGCCGTTTTATCGACGTAGGGCTTCATCAGCGTATCCGCCTCTTTTTGTGCGGCGGCAGCCGCGGCTTCTGGTGTCACTTTCTCATCGTTCACTACCGCGGCGAGCTGGTTCTCCATCGCTTTGCGCACGGCGACGGTTTCATAAGTGGAGTACCACGGGTGCGCATACTGTAACTGCTCCAGCGCAATCGCTGCGCGGGGATCCTGCTTGAGGTAAGCCTTCATCTCCGGCGTGTCGTAGGTCGCTTTCAGCGGCGAGAAGTAGCCGGTAAAGCGGCTCCATGCGCCGTTCACCTCGGGGCTAATGAGATAGGTCATAAACGTATAAGCCGCTTTTTTCTGCGCGTCTGAGATGCCTTTAAAGCTCACCAGGCTGGCGCCGCCAATCGGCACCGCGCGCTGCAACTGGGCAGGCATCATCGCCACGCCCAGCTCAAACCCTTTGCTGTTTTCACGCATAAAGCCAAGCGCGCCGGTGCTCAGCATCGTCATCCCCACCTTGCCGGAGAAGAAGGCGGCGCTGATCTGTTTTGAGTTCAGCACGCCGGAGGGCATCACTTTCTCTTTGTAGATCAGATCCTGCCAGAAGCGCAGCGCGCCAATGGTGGTCGGCGCGTTGTAATAGACCTCGCCCGGGAAGTTCTCATTGAAGTAGTTGCCGCCGTTGGCGCGTACTAGCGAGGAGAAGATCCAGCCGCCGTAATCGTCATTGGTCGAAGGGAGCATAATGCCCCACTGGCCTTTGCTCTGATCCGTCAGCTTTTTCGCATCCTCCAGCAGCGTTTTCCAGTCCTGCGGCGGCTGCGTAATGCCCGCCTGCGCAAACAGCGTTTTGTTGTAGTAGAGGATTGGCGTCGAGTTGTGGAACGGGATGGCATAAGTCACGCCCATCACCTGCGCATTCTTCTGCATCGCCGGCCAGAAAGCGCTTTGCAGGAAATCGCCCGCTTTTTTATCGCCATATTTAAACAGCTCATCCATCGGCAGGATTTCATCTTTTAACGCCAGATCGGTGGTGAAGTTGGCGGACATAATCACCAGCGCAGGCGGCTGGCCCGCCTTCTGCGCGGACTCGGCTTTCATTTTGGTGGTGTCATAGTTGCCGGTAAAAATGCCGCGCACCTCAACCTCTTTTTGCGAGTCGTTGAAGGCTTTGATGATGCGCGTCATCTCCATCGTCAGCTTGCCGTCGACTGGTGCCGGGAACATAAAGTCGATCTTCTCCTGCGCCGCCGCAGTGGCGCTTATCGCAAGGGTTATACCGTAAGTAAGCGCTCGCATTAGCTTATGCATGGTCTCTCTCCTGGTGTAAATTACGCTGCGTATCGGCAGCAAAAAGGTGGCAATCAAACGGTGAAAAACCGACGCTGAGCGTATCCCCTTTGTTGGGAACATCGCCCCGGTGACGGCGGATGTAGCGCAGGTTGCCGATGGGCGTGGTGACATGGAGCTGGTAATCGGCGCCCATCAGTTCGCGCTGGGTGACGGTGGCAGGCAGCATCAGATGGCCTGCTTCTGGCACATCGGTGATATGTTCCGGGCGAATGCCGAGCCATACCTCATCATAATGGCGGGCGTGAGCCGGCAACGGCAGGCGCTGCTCGCCCAGTAGCACATCGCCCCCGGCGCAGGGCAGCCGTTGCAGGTTCATCGCCGGTGAGCCGATAAAGCCAGCGACAAACAGGTTCACCGGGTGCGCATAAAGCTCTTCCGGGCGGCCCACCTGCTGCACATGCCCGCCATTCATCACCACGATGCGGTCGGCCATCGACATCGCTTCGGTCTGATCGTGGGTAACGTAGATGGTGCTTATCTGTAACTGCTGGTGCATCGCCATAATGCTGTCGCGCACGTCGCTGCGCAGGCGGGCATCGAGGTTGGAGAGCGGTTCATCCATTAAAAAGAGCTTCGGGTTGCGTACGATGGCGCGCGCCATCGCCACGCGCTGACGCTGGCCGCCGGAGAGCTTCGCCGGTTTTCTCTCCAGCAGCGTATCGAGTTCCAGCATTTGCGCCACGCGCTCCAGACGCGGCTGCCAGCTTGCTCGCTCCTCATTGCGCACCTTCATGCCGAAGGTGATGTTGTCGCGCACGGAAAGATGCGGGAAGAGGGCGTAGTTCTGGAAGATCATCGCAAAGTTGCGATCGCGCGGCGAAAGGGTGGTGATCTGCTGATTATCGAGCCAGATCTCCCCGCTGCTGACGCTCTCTAAGCCGGCGATCAACCGCAGCAGTGTGCTTTTGCCGCAGCCGGAGGGCCCGACCAGCACCACAAATTCGCCGTCGGCAATCTCCAGCGAGACCGCGTTCAGCGCCGCGTTGCCCTCAAAGCTTTTACTTACCTGATTGAGTCTTAACATGGTTTTAGCGCTCATCCACCGGGCAGCTGATCTGCGGGTTGTAGAGCCACGGGCCGGGGTAGTGAGAAAGTGAATGCAGATAGCTGACCCACTGCTCGCCAATCTGGCGGTGCATCAGGCAGGCGGGCGGCGACATGTCGTAATAGGGGCGGGTATCTTCGTGGCAGTACGGCACCTGGTGCACGGTGGCGGGAATGGTGGCAATCGTCGCCTGGCGATACTGGGTCATGGTCAGGCTGTGGTTATGGCCGCAGAAGATGCGCGTCAGCGCCGGGAAACGCTCAATCAGATTCAACAGCAGGTGGCCATTTTCGCAGGCGATGCGATCCATCTGCGCATTGCCGAGCGGCAGCGGCGGGTGGTGCATAAACAGAGCGGTAGGCCGATCATTACTCTGCGTAAGCTGCGCTTCCAGCCAGTTCAGCGTCTCCGGCGTTAGCCAGCCTTTTGACTCCCCGGCGAGGCTGGAGTCAATAAACAGCAGACGGGTGGGGAACTCATCAATCGCGTAACGCATATTGTGCGGATCGCTGCCCAGCTGCGGGCAGAGCGGGTGCATATACTCAAGAAAGTGCGCTTTGTCGTCGTGATTGCCGGGAATAATAAACAGCGGGTAATCGAGGCTGCCGAGCACCTGGCGCGCCACGCGGTACTCTTCAGGCTGGCCGCAGTTGACGATATCGCCGCTGATGACCACCGCATCCGGGCGCTCGCGCAGGGCGTTTAGCTGGCACACCACATCGGCGTTACCGGCATTGACGTCAATAAACCCGTACAGCTTCTGATGCTGGCTGCGAAAGTGGGTGTCGGAAATTTGCGCTAAAAACATCACTGCACTCCTTATTTAATGCCGGAGAAGCCAAAGCTTCGAAGAAACTGTTTCTGGAACGCGATAAAGGCGACCATCAGCGGCAGGCAGACCATCAGCGTGCCGGCGCTGATCACCCCCCACTGCCCGCCGGACTCCGCGCCCATGGCGAAGGAGACCAGCCCGACCGTCAGCACCTGCTTATCGGGATCGTTGAGCATCATTAGCGGCCATAAATACTCGTTCCAGTGATAGGTAATGCTGACGGTGGCGAAGGCGAGCAGCGACGGCCACGACATGGGCAACATCACGCGGAACAACACCTGCCACCAGCGGCAGCCCTCCATCAGCGCCGCCTCTTCGATCTCTTTCGGGATAGCGAGAAAGGCCTGGCGCATCAGGAACACGCCAAACGCCGAAGTGAAGTAGGGCATCATCACGCCGGTTAAGGTGTTGAGCAGGCCGAAGGTTTTCAGCGTCAGCATATTGGGGATCATCATCACCACCGGCATGATCATCAGCTGCACCAGAAAGAGGACGAACAGCGTCTGCTTGCCGCGAAACTCATGGCAGGCGAAGACATACCCGGCGGTCGTAATGGTAAAAAGCTGCACGAAGAAGGTGCCGAAGGCGAAAATCAGCGTGTTGCCATAGAGGCTCAGCCAGTCGGCGCTTTGCCACGCCTCGCGGAAGTTATCCAGCGTCAGCGGGAAGCGCGGCAGAATTGAGGCCATCTCTTCGCCGAAGGTGGTGGTGCTGAAAGCGGACGACAGCATCCAGATAAACGGGCTGACCCACAGCAGCGCCAGGCAGCTCATCAGCAGCGCGAGGGTAAACGAACGGGAGTGACGTAGACGCAGCCAGCGCGGGCGGGCTACGGCAGCCGTCGAATTGAGGGCAGGCGAGATCTCAACGCTCATAGTGCGCTCCTCTTTCCAGTAATTTCAGGTTAACCAGCGAAAAGATGAACAGGCCGACCAGCGTTAAAAAGGTGGCCGCCGACGCTTTACCGAGATCGTGCGTCTCCCAGGCGAGATTCTGGATGTAGTAGAGCAGCACGGTGGTGGCGTTGTCCGGCCCGCCGTGGGTCATCACCGCAACGTGATCGATCTGCGTTACGGAGTAGATTAACGCCGTGGTGAGCACAAAGCTCAGGGTCGGGCGCAGCAGCGGCAGCGTGACCTTGAAGAAAACCTGGGTTGGCGTTGCGCCCTCCATCACCGCCGCTTCGCGCGTGGAAGCGGGAATGCCCTGCAAGCCGGCGAGAAAGAAGAGCATGTAGTAGCCAGCAAATTTCCATACGCCAATCAGCGCCAGCGCAAACAGCGCGCTGTTGCTGCGACCGAGCCAGTTGTTATTCATCGGGCCAAAAAGGGTGGCCAGGTAGTGATCGAGCATGCCGAGGCCGGGCATAAAGATAAACAGCCACAGCGCGGCGGCGCTGACCATCGGGATAATCATCGGGAAGAAAAAAGCGGTGCGCAGCCAGCGGTTGACGCGGTGGTTTTCCCACAGCGCGACGGCCAGCAGCAGCGCCAGTGTGACCCCCGGGATCACCGTCAGCAGGATATAGAGCAGGTTATTGAGCAGCGATTGCCAGAAGACGCTGTCTTCCAGCAGGCGCGTAAAGTTAGCCGCGCCGACAAAGGGCGGGTTGTCGCTCGCCATGCGCGTATCGAACAGGCTGTCGTAGACCGAGCGCAGCAGGGGAAAGTAGGTGAACAGCGCCAGGAAGAGCAGCGACGGCGAGAGGATAAGCCAGGGAAGCCAGTACTTTTTCATAGTTGCCTGAAAAAAACGTCACGGGTTTCGAAAGCGGGCATTGTGTGAAACCAATGCTGCAAAAGCATGGCGTGCAGGTGACTGTTTAATGAAGCGGAGGGATGGGGAAGGTGCCGGGTGGCGGCTGCGCCTTACCCGGCCTACGAAAAGCGAGGCTTACACGTAGGCCGATAAGCGCAGCGATGATGGTTTTGTAGGCCCGATAAGCGAAGCGCCATCGGGCAATGCAGAAGGGTTACCGGTTAAACCTTAAAAATCCATCTTCACCGTGAACTGCACTTCACGCGGATCGCCAATCTGGTTACCCAAATTATTGGTGCCCATCGATGAGGTGTAATAGGTCTTATCAAACAGGTTTTTCAGGTTCAGTTGCAGCGTCACCGGGTAGCGCAGCTGCATTTTGTAAGCGGCAAAGGCGTCCGCGACGACATAGCCCGGCAGGTAATAATCCGCGCCGTTGGTGGCCGAGCGGCGGCTGACGCCGTGCCCGCCGCCGCCAAGGGTCAGCGTATTACCGGCATAAACATTGTGAATATCATAGGTCAGGAACAGCGAACCGGTGTGACGCGGCACGTTCGGCAGCGGTTTACCAGCGTAGTCCGGATCTTCCAGCACTTTCGCTGCGGTATAGCTGTAGCTGGCAATCACATTCATATTCGGCGTCAGCGCACCTGCCAGATCCATCTCAACACCCTGGGAGCGCACGCGCCCGGCGGTTTTCGCTACCGTCTCATCGCCGATGATTTCGTTATACAGCACGTTGCGTTTGTGAATATCAAACGCCGTGATATTGGCGGTAACACCGTCGAACAGGTCAAATTTGGCACCCACTTCATAGGAAGTCGATGTTTCTGGCGGCAGGTCGCCGATATAGCTGGCGATTGACGACTGCGGCATAAAGGCTTTCGCCACGTTACCGAACAGCGAGATCGACGGCGTGAGTTTATAAACGAGGCCAAATTTTGGCGTCCACTGCTCATCGCTACTGTCGGTGTTGACCTTAAACGGACGCCCTTTGCCCGCATACTGGGTGTAATACTGGTAGCGCATCCCGGCGACGGCGATCCAGTTGTCCGTCAGATAGAGCGCATCCTGCGCATACGCCGAGTAGCTCTCTTGCTGGATGCGCTGATCGCTGTCAGAGGCCGAGACGGTTGTGCACTTGCTGGCACGACCGTAGCTCGGGTTGTAGATGTTGAAATCCTTCACGTTTTTACAGCGGATCATATCGGTGCGCAGCAGATCGTAATTTTCATACGCGACGCCGGTAAGGATCTCGTTATAAAAGCCGCCGAGGGTTACGTTGCCCTGCAGATCGGCGCGCGTGGTGTGCATGCGCTGGGTCGATCCCTGCGTGGCATCCACCCGGCGCGTCAGCCCACCGGTTGCGGCGTTATAGGCCATCACCCGCGACTGGTTATCGCTGTATTTATCCTGGCTGAAACCATACTCCAGCTTTCCGGTCCACTGGCTGTTAAAGCGGTATTCAGCGTTGAGCTGCGCGATGTCAGATTCACCGTCAGTAATATTAAACGGCTCATCAAAGCGGGTTTTACGGTCGACATTGACCGGCTGTTTGGTCGCAAGATCGAAGATCGTGCCGCGATCGAACGGCATCTGATAATCACGATGGGAGTAAAGCACGTTGATCGTCGCGTTATCGCCAAACCAGCTCAGCGAAGGGGCGATAAAGGTGCTTTTCTGCTTGCCGAAATTACGCCAGTAATCTTCGTTCTGGTATTCGCCGATCAGGCGCCAGGCCAGCCGCGTGCCTTCGATCGGGCCGGTAACGTCAAACTCACCGGTGCCGCCGCCAAAACTGCTGGAGGTGGCGGAAACAGAGCCGCCAAAAGTGGTTTCCGGGCGTTTGGTCACCACGTTGATAAGCCCGCCGGGATCGAGAATGCCATACAGCGTTGAAGCCGGGCCTTTCAGCACTTCCACCCGTGAGACATCGGCGTTAAAACTGCGCGGCACCACGGTGCGCAGGCCGTTGGTCATCACCGATCCGTCGCGGTTGGCACCAAAACCGCGGCGCACAAACGCATCCTGCGTGCCGCCGAGCGTGTTGGTCTGCACAACGTTACTGACGTTATAGAGCGCTTCATCAAGCGTGGTGGCGTGTTGATCTTCCAGCACCTGGTCGCTAACGGTATTCACCACTTGCGGAATATCCAGCAGCGGCATCGAGGTCAGGGTGGCGGTGGAGGAGTTAAGCGGCTGATACCCGGAGGTGGCCGGTTTATCGGCGGCGGCATCTGCCACCACCGTTACGGTGTCGCCCTCTTTGTTATCTGCTGCGTGCGTGAGCGGTGAAACGAGCGCACCTAAAATCAGCGCAGAGAGGCGCGTGCGCCCTTTTTGCCCGAAATAACAACCTGTTAAATCTGCCATGTCTTCTTCTTTCCCGAAGCGTGCCTGCGTTACCGGCAGGCGTGAACGTTTTTTTATGGTTATTGCTGATGGATAAAGCGCGATCCGTTAACCGTAGTGTGCGGCTTCGGATTTGTAATTGATAATCATTCAAACATGAGCTTACGTAGTAGTAAACGAAAAACAGGAGAGATTCACTACAGAAAAATAAGGGTCAAAGAAGGGCAGATAGCGCGGTAGGTTTAGTTAATTAACTTATTAAAAATAAATAAGTTAATGGTTAAGTCCGGTTTGCAGATAAGCACCGATCATCTGCCTGAGTGGGTAAGTGCATTAGCTGATTAGGATACTTGACTACTACAGCGGCAAACTGCAAAATTTCAAAAGAGAATGAGATTTATTTTTATTTGATGCTAACGCACGCGCGGGTAGCCACGCTGTTGCGGCGCAGGAGTCAACATGCCACAACACGTGGAACAACCTGAAAGCGGGCAAGGTATCGTGCTCGACCGCCTGTCGGCGGGTTATCACAAGCAGATAATTGTCGATGAGATCAGCCTCACCATTCCCCTCGGCAAAATGAGTGTGCTGGTGGGCGCAAACGGCTCCGGGAAATCCACCCTGCTTAGCACCATTGCCCGCATGCTGAAACCGCTGGGCGGCAGCGTGCTGCTGGATGGCAAAGCGATTCACCAGCAGCCGACAAAAACTGTTTCCCGCCAGTTGGGCATCCTGCCGCAGTCGCCGGTCGTGCCGGAAGGGCTGACGGTGTTTGAGCTGGTCGCGCGCGGGCGTTTTCCCTGGCAGAGCTTTATGCGCCAGTGGTCGCAAGAGGATGAAAACGCGGTACAGCAGGCGCTGGAAATGACCGGCACCGCCGGGTTTGCCCATCAACCTGTAGACAGCCTCTCCGGCGGTCAGCGGCAGCGCTGCTGGATTGCGATGGCGCTGGCGCAGCAAACGCCGGTGATCCTGCTTGATGAACCAACCACCTTCCTCGATCTTCGCTATCAGGTGGAGATCCTCGAACTGCTGCACACCTTAACCCGCGATCATGGGCGCACGGTGATTGTGGTGCTGCACGATCTTAACTTCGCGGTGAATTACGCCGACACGCTGATCTTCCTCAAGCAGGGGCGTTTGCAGGGGGTGATCAACGAAGGCGAGGCCTGCACGCCGGAGCTGATCAAACGCGTGTTTGATGTCGAGGTGCAGATGTCAGTTAACCCATTGACCGGCAAACCCTTCTTTATGCCCTTTCGCAAACCGGGTGGTAGCGGCGCATGAGCGTTCGTCACTCTGCCCGCGGGAGTATCGCCGCGCTTGGCCTGCTGGCATTAGTGATAATGGCGGCCATTGCCCACCTTGGCCTCGGCGCGCGCTACATCGCCCCGCCGACGGTGGTAGAGGCGCTGATCGCCTTTGATCTGCACAATTTCGATCACCGGGTGATCGTCAGCCTGCGCTTGCTGCGCCTCGTCGCCGCGCTCTTTACCGGCGGCGCGCTGGGCGTGGCCGGAGCACTTTTGCAGTCGGTTATTCGCAACCCGCTGGGCGAGCCGCACATCCTCGGGTTGAATGCCGGTGCCGCGCTGGCGGTGGTGGCAACTGCCGCGCTTGGCATCACGGTGGGCGATGTCGCCATCAGCCGACCGCTGATTGCCGCCACTGGCGCGGCGATCCTATTTTCCCTGGTAATGCTGCTCTGTTCGGCCGGGCGCGCTGGCTTCACGCCGATGAAGGTGACGCTCTGCGGCGTGGCGCTGTCGGCCTTTGCCTCGTCAATCACCGCCGCGATCCTGATCCTTGATGAGCAGACCCTGCTGAGCATGCGCACCTGGCTGGCGGGCGATCTTGCCGGGCTGAGCTGGGGGCAGATCACCCCTGCGGCGATGGCTGCCACCGCTGGCTTGGCGCTGGCGATTGGGCTGGCACCGGCACTGAATATGCTGGCGCTCGGCGATACGCTGGCGCGCGGCCTTGGTGTTTCGCTGACGCGAATTCGCCTGCTCTCTTTATTCGCCATTGCGCTGCTGTGCGGCGCGGCGGTGGCCATTGCCGGGCCGGTCGGGTTTGTCGGGCTGGTGGTGCCGCATATGGTGCGCCGCCTGGCGGGGAGCGATCTGCGCGTGGTGATCCCACTCTCGGCGCTCGGCGGCGCGGCGCTGTTGCTGCTGGCGGATATCGCCGCGCGAACGCTGCTGTCGCCGCAGGAGCTGGCGACCGGGGTGATGACTGCGCTGGTCGGCGCGCCGCTGTTTATGCTGCTGGCGGCGAGGTTCTTCAAATGAGCCACCAACTGCATCGCGCCGGGCTGCGTGCGCTTCGGATCGGCGGCTTCTCCCGCCTGCTCCGCCCGCGCGCGCTGCTGTGGCTGAGCGGCCTGCTGCTGCTGGCGCTGGGGCTGCTACTGTTCGGCGTTTCGCGCGGATCGCTGCCCGTGCCGACATCAAGCCTGGCGCGGGCGCTGTTTATGCCACAGATGCTCAGCGGCGAGCAGCACTATGTGGTGTGGGATCTGCGCCTGCCGCGGCTCTGCATGGCGCTGCTCTGCGGAGCGATGCTCGGCATGGCGGGCGCGGCGATGCAATCTATGACGCGCAACGGGCTGGCGGATCCGGGCTTAATTGGCGTGAAAGAGGGAGCCAGCGTTGCGGTGTTAACGCTGGTGTTCAGCTTTCCGGCGGTGAGCATTATCTGGCGCCCGCTGGCGGGAATGGCGGGCGGCTTGCTTGCCGCAGGCCTGGTGATCGCGCTGGCGCGGGATGTCTCCCGACCGCGCTTTGTGCTGCTGGGTATTGGCCTCTCCTGGACTTTCGCCGCCGGTATCGGCCTCTTTATGACCACCGCTGACGTGCGCGACGTACAGACCGCGATGCTGTGGCTGGCGGGCAGTTTACAGGCCGCCAGCTGGCCGCTGCTCGGCGTGGCGCTCTGCTGGGCGCTGCCTGCGGCGCTTATTTTGCTGCTCACCGCCCGGGCGGCGGATGTCGCGCAGCTTGGCAATCAGGCGGCAACGGGTCTCGGCGTGCGGCTGATGCTGCTTAACGGCTTACGCGTGTTCGCGCCGGTGTTGCTGACCGCCGCCAGCGTCTCTTGCGTCGGCAGCCTCGGCTTTGTCGGGCTGATTGCCCCGCATATGGCGCGCTTTCTGCTGCGCGGCGGTGAGCGCGCGCTGCTCTGGGGCAGCGCAGTGCTCGGTGGGTTGCTGGTGCTCGCCGCCGATACGATTGGGCGGCTGGCGTTTGCGCCGCTGCAACTTCCCGCCGGGATTGTGATTGCGCTGGTGGGCGGCCCCTTTTTCCTGCTGTTGCTCTGGCAGCGGCGCGATCGCTTATAACCTTAAGGAGTTCTATGCGCTTTCTCTTCTCCCTGCTGCTGCTGGCCGGTTTCGCCGCCGCTGCCGCAGAACCTGTGCAGAGTTTCACCGACGATTTAGGGCGCGTGGTCAAGGTGCTGCAGCACCCGAAACGCATTGTCTCGCTGCACGATCTCGATATCACCATTCCGCTGATTGAGCTTGGCGTACCGCCGGTCGCCAGCCACGGGCGCACGCAGGCGGATGGGCGCCACGTGTTACGCTCCGGCGCACTGTTAACCGGCGTCGACTTTGATAACTCTGACATCCGCTTTATTGGCTCCGCCGATATCGATATGGAAGCGGTTGCTGCGGCGAAGCCCGATTTGATCATTACCGAGCCCAGCCGTAATACGCCGGTAGAGCAACTGGAGAAGATCGCCCCAACCGTGAGCATTGATCATCTGCAGGGCGGCGCGCCGGAGATCTACCGCAAGCTGGCGCAGCTGACCGGCACGCAGGCGCGGCTGGCGATCCTGATGCGGCGCTATCAGGAGCAGATTGCGGCGCTGAAAAAGACCATTGATACCCGCAAGATAACGGTGTCGGTTATCCAGGCCAACAACGGCAAAATCAATGTGTTACACAGCTATCATTCGCTGGGCCGCGTGCTGCGGGATGCCGGTTTTCGCTTCCCGCCGCTTATCGACAGCATCCCTGAAGGCGGGCGGATTGATGTCAGCGCCGAGCGGCTACCGGAGCTGGATGCGGACTTTGTCTTTGCAACATGGCGCGGCGATACCGGCGGCACGCGGCAGGATGAGATGGCCGCCATGAACGCGGTGATGCCCGGCTGGTGCGATTTCCTCACCGCCTGTCACAACGGGCGCTATGTACTGATTTCTAGGGAAGAGGCAATCTCAAACTCCTTTGCCTCGTTAAGCCTGATGGTGGCGCAGGTGCAGTCGCAGATTGCCGGGCGACCGCTGCCGCAACAAGGGAAATGAACATGCAGAACGCAAAGCGGGCCAGAAGCCGCGTTGATGTCTACGGCGAGCGTTTTCGCGCGCGGGTGCAGACGCTGTCACCGCGTTTGCAGGCGGTGGCGCGTTATATCCACGATCATCGCGAAGCGGTGCTCGAGCAGACGGCGATGGAGATTGCTGCCGCCACCCACACCTCTGACGCCACCGTCGTGCGGGCGATTCAGGCGCTGGGCTTTGCCGGGTTGCGCGATCTGAAGCAGACGCTGGAGCAGTGGTTTGGCCCGGCGGCGTCGTCAGCTGAGAAGATGAGCACCACGGTGAATGCGCTCGCCTGCGACGTCAATTCCGGTATCGATTTTGTCCTCGAAGGGCATCAGCACACCTGCGAGGTGCTCTCCGCGCCCGCCAACCGTTACGCTATTGCGCAGGCGGTGGCACTGCTGGTCGACGCCCGCCAGGTGGCGATTTTCGGCATTGGCGCATCGGGGATCCTGGCGGAGTACAGCGCACGGCTTTTCAACCGCATCGGCTTGCCCGCTATTGAACTTAACCGCACCGGCATCGCCCTTTCCGAGCAGCTGATTGGGTTACAGCGCGGCGATGTGCTGGTGATGATGGCGCAAAAATCGGCGCACCGCGAAGGGCTTACCACCCTGAAAGAGGCGCGGCGGCTCGGCATTCCGGTGATCCTGCTGACCAACGCCGTCGACTCGCGCTTCAGCCAGCAAGCGGATGTGGTGATCCATGTCCCGCGCGGCGGCGAGAAGGGCAAAATCCCGTTGCACGGCACGGTGTTGCTCTGCCTGGAGATGATTGTCCTGTCGGTGGCGTCAGCCAATTCGCAGCGGGCGATTAAAACGGTGAAACGCATCAATGAGTTTCACCGGGGTTTAAAGCCGGGCGGTAAAAAGGGGTGAGGGAGGCGGGCACTATCAAATACGCCATGATTCCAGTTTATCTAACCACTGATTAAAACCAGGACATTGTCTGCGAATAACATCGATGCCAATTTCTTCCGCAATGATCGGGCCATGTTCCGTTTTACTGTAAGTTCCTTGCGGAAAAGTTTTGAGGATACGCTTTGATGGGGCGGTTGAGGGATGGTTGTTAATCTTCTCCGGATTAGAGAACTGCATGCGAATTGCGCTGAGAGCCTGTCGTGTTTCGTTGCTCCAGCCATCCAGAACATATTCAAATTTCTCAATATCGGAAAAGAGCAACGCTTCAAACTCATGAAGCTGCACATAGGGCGATACGAAGTGAGAGTTGATATTTTTTCCCCTGGCGATTAGCCCGGCGAGGATATCCTTTTCAAGTTGAGCTGCTGTGCGCCCATTGGCATCTTGAAAACCATAGAAGTCAACAAAAGTCGTAATACGGTCTGCTTCATGATACTGATGACGCATAAAGTCGACCAGACGCTCAACCGTTACCCTACCGCCCCGATGCCGTCCTGAAGGTGCCTGAATAATGGAGGGATAGATGGAATAATTTTCTGTATACAGATAGGGGGCGACGCAGGATTTAATAAACTCAACTTCCGTTTGCCCTTCACACACAACGCATACCCGCCTCACGGTGCTACTCCTACAGGCGTTTTGAGCCAAATTTCAGAAAGCAAATATTCATCATCCAGCCACTGCTGATATTTTTCCCGTGGCAAGTTGCGTAAAGAGGTGGCTCCTCCTTCAGCGTTGGCGACAATAATATTTTCCAGCTCGAAGCAGTCCACCATATAAGGCGATTGTGTCGCGATAAAGAGTTGCCGGGTCTTAGCAACCCGTTTCATCATTTCAGCGACCAGGGTAATGGCATGTGGATGAAGACCCAGTTCGGGTTCATCGAAAAACATAATATCCGGCAAGCGATCATCTGGCATGCTTAATAACGTCAACAGACAAAATAAACGCAGAGAACCATCGGAAGTCAGGTGTGCTCCAAAAACCTTGTCACTAAATTTGCTCTTCCAGCGAAGCAAGACTTTTCCTCCCGCCGGCTCCAGCATGAAATCGTCCAGCGTTGGAAAAACACGTTGAATTTGTCGCACGATGAGTTTGTAACGAGCGTTGTCATTTTCGTGTAGGTCCCACAATACTGCCGCCAGATTGCCACCATCAGAGCGCAAACGCGCTGAATCTGAGATATCCCAACGCTGGTGTATAGATGCCTTAGAAGAGGTATCGTGGAATTGATATGTAGAACATTGTCGTAGTAACTGACAAATCGTCTTCGCTGTTTTGTTGTCTTTATCAGGCAGCGCAGATTCTCTGCCAATTTCCGTTAGATTACTCCATCTCGCTTCACCCTTTTTCTGAGCATCTGAGTAACGATATCCTTCACGAGTAATCATTACCGTATCGCCAGCTGAAAGATGTGCCATCTCGAAGGCATAATCATTAAAACCTTTCTCTGTCCGCAGGCGAATTTCCGCCTGAATTTTTGGCGTGGCGCGTGATCCCATATAAAACTGATCGTCGCCGCCCCCCTGGAGGAGCACAAATTCCTGCAATTTTTGTGAGCGCAGCATCCAACTGAGCATCTCAAAAAAACGGATAAACCCAGATTTACCTACACCGTTTGCGCCAATCAGCACGGTCAGTTGGGGAAGTTCGAGTTTTTCAATATGTTTTAGACTACGAAAACCTTTTATTGAAACTTCAGCGATACTACCTTGAAGACGCTTTTTACTGGTTTGGTTGTTCATCTTGCTTATCCATGCCAGAAAGGAAGCTGACTGGCTATTACAGGCTAATTGTCGGGAGTTGTCACACTCTATCAAAGCGTTGCTACGACTACACCTTCCTTTTTAGGTTATGTACCATCAGCGCGAAGCTGTGCAGACATCGCTTCGCCGCAGATTCGACGACACACTAAGCTGCAAGATCAACTGACGCCGCCGCCGAGGGATTGCCAGAGCGTGATGCGGTTTTGCAGGTCGGTTTGTTGCAGTGAAATCAGCGACTCCTGCGCCGACCAGAGCGAGCGCTGGGCTGTCAGAACCGAGAGATAATCGCCGGTTCCCGCCTTGTACTGGCGCTGGGCGATATCCAGCGCTTTTTGCTCGGCTGCGACATATTCACGCTGAGCATCCAACTGCTCGGTGAGCGTTTCACGGCGCGCCAGCGCATCGGCAACATCTTTAAACGCGCTCTGAATCGTCTTCTCATAGGTGGCAATCAGCCCCTTTTTCTCCGCTTCGGCGTAGCGCAATTGCGCCATATTTTTCCCGCCGGTAAAGAGCGGCAGCGTGATGGACGGCGCAAATGACCACACCTTCATGCCATGGCTGAAGAGGGACGAAAGTGAGCTGCTGCCAACACCCGCGCTGGCGGTGAGTGAAATGGTCGGGAAGAAGTTCGCCCGCGCGGCACCGATATTGGCATTCGCGCTCTTCAGATTATGCTCCGCTTCCTGAATATCGGGGCGGCGCAGCAGCACGGAGGAGGAGACGCCCGCCGGGGTCAGTGTAATGCTGTTATCCCCCATGCTCTCCAGCGTGCCCGGCAACAGCGATTCCGGCACCGTCTCGCCCGCCAGCAGATTAAGCGCGTTTTTATCCTGCATCACTTGCGTCTGATAGCTGGCAACGCTGGCGCGCGCCTGCTGAAATACCGCCATCGCTTGCGCGGTATCCCCTGCGGCCGCGACGCCGATCGTCTGCCTGCGTTTGGCAATGTTCAGCGAATTTTGCGCGCTCTCCATCGTCTGCCTGGCGAGGGCAAGGTTGCTGTTATCTGCCGCCAGCGTCACCCAGGCGGTAGTGATTTCCCCCACCAGGCTCAGCCGGGTATTTTGCGCGGTATATTCACTGGCAAGCCAGGTTTCGCGCTCGGCGCGGGCGAGGCTCTGATTGCGGCCAAAGAGATCGAGTTCAAAGCTGGAGACCGCACCGTCGGCTTCCGCGCTGCTGGTTAATCCGCCCGCCACGGTGCGGCTACGGGTGTTGCTCAATTCGGCATTGACCGTCGGGAAGAGCGCGGCGCGATCTTCAGCATAAAGCGCGCGCGCCGCGTCGATATCGGCAATCGCTTTTTGGACATCGCGGTTTTGCGTCAGCGCATTGCTGACCACCTGTTTGAGGCGACCATCATTCACAATCTGCTGCCACTCTGTGGCGACGGCCTGCGCCTGGCCGCTGCTGCCCGGCAAGGTTGCCGGAACCGGAGCCTGCGGGCGCTGATAAGTCGGATCGAGGGAGACACAGCCAGCGCTCAGCAGGGCAAGAAACAGAACACTTATACGCAACATAGTTACTCCTGACGCGCACGTTTACCGGTGACGAGTTTTTTCACCAGCACAAAGAAAAGGGGAACAAAGAAAATCGCCAGCAGTGTTGCCGTCAGCGTACCGCCGATAATGCCGGTACCGATGGCGATGCGGCTGTTGGCTCCGGCCCCGGTGGCAATCGCCAGCGGCGCAACCCCGGCTATAAACGCCAGCGAGGTCATCATGATTGGGCGCAGGCGGGTACGCGCAGCGCGCAGGGCCGCGCGGGAGAGCGACTGCCCCTCCTGCACCGCAGCTTCAGCGAATTCAACAATCAATATGGCGTTTTTCGACGACAAGCCGATGGTGGTGAGCAGCGCGACCTGGAAGTAAACATCGTTGCTTAGCCCGCGCATCCATGCCGCCAGCGCCGCCCCGAGCAGGCCGAGCGGGATGACTAAAATCACCGAGATTGGCACCGACCAGCTTTCATACAGCGCCGCGAGGCACAAGAACACCACCATGATCGAAATGGCATACAGGCTCATCGCCTGGCCGCTGGCGAGTTTCTCCTGCAATGACAGGCCGCTCCACGCCCAGGTGGTACCCGCGGGCAGATTATCGGCGAGGTGTTCCATTTCGGTCATTGCCGCGCCGGAGCTAAAGCCGCTGGCATTTTCGCCCTGAATCTCATACGCCGCTGAACCGTTGTAACGCACCAGGCTCTCCGGCCCGTACTCCCAGCGGGTGGTGGCAAAGGCTGAAAACGGCGTCATGCTGTTATCACTGCCGCGCACATACCATTTTTGCAGGTCGGAAGGGGACGCGCGGAAGTCACTATCGCCCTGGATATAGACCTTTTTCACCCGGCCGCGATCGGTAAAATCATTGACGTAGGTGCCGCCCCAGGCGCTGGAGAGCGTATCGCTCACATCGCTCAGGGAGAGCCCCAGCGCCACTGCTTTGTTGCTGTCGATATCGACCTGCAACTGCGGCATCTGCGGCAGATCGTTGGCACGAACCGCCTGCAACTCAGCACGCTGATTGGCATTGGCCAGCAACTGGTTACGCAGCGTGAGGAGCCGATCGCGATCGGTGCTGCCGCTGGCAAGCAGCTCAAAGGTGAAACCGTTGCTCTGGCCGAGGCCATCAACCGACGGTGGCGTCATCGCAAAAATGGTGGCGTCGCGGATGGTGGCTAACTGCTGGCTGGCGCGCTGGGCAATCGCCTGGGCGGTGTTCTGCGCACCGTCGCGTTCAGACCAGTTTTTCAACGAGACGAAGGCCATCCCTGCGTTCTGCCCGCTGCCGCTGAAACTAAAACCGGTAACGGTAAAAATGGCATCGGTATTGGCTTTTTCATTGTTGAGGAACCACTCCGTGACCTTTTTCGCCACCGCATCGGTACGGGTTGCCGTGGCACCGGCGGGCAGGGTGAACTGCACCATAATCGAGCCCTGATCCTCCGTCGGCAGGAAACTGCCCGGCAAGCGCCACATCACCAGCGCCATCGCGCCACACAGCACGGCATAGATTCCCAGCACGGATAGCGCGCGGCGCAGCACCCGCAATACGCCGTGCTGATATTTCTGTTCCGTGTTGTTGTAAAAGCGGTTAAAGGCGCCGAAGAAGCCCTTTTTATGGGGCGCGCTATGTTTTAACACCGCGCCGCACAGCGCCGGTGTCAGCGTCAGCGCGACCACCACCGAGAGCACCATCGCTGAAATAATGGTGACGGAGAACTGCCGGTAAATGACCCCGGTCGAGCCGCCAAAGAAGGCCATTGGCAGAAATACGGCAGACAACACCAGCGCGATGGCCACCAGCGCGCCGGAGATTTCGCCCATCGATTTCTCCGTCGCTTCACGGGCAGGCAAACCTTCGTCGCGCATAATGCGCTCGACGTTTTCCACCACCACAATCGCATCATCGACCAAAAGCCCTATCGCCAGCACCATGGCAAACAGCGTTAAGGTATTGATGGAGTAACCAAACAGCGCCAGCACGCCGAAGGTGCCGAGCAGCACCACCGGCACCGCCAGTGCCGGGATCAGCGTTGCGCGGATGTTTTGCAAAAACAGGTACATGACGCAGACCACCAGAATGATGGCTTCGATTAACGTCTTCACCACATCTTCAATAGAGATCTTAATAAAATCGGTGCTGTCTTTCGGGTAGGCCACGTCGTAGCCCTGCGGCATGTTGTTGCGGTACTCATTAATCTTGTTCTTGACCAGCGTGGCGGTGTCCAGCGCATTCGCACCGGGTGCCAGCATCACCGCCAGACCTGCCGCCGGGTGGCCGTTCAGCTTTGCCTGGGCGCTGTAGTCTTCGCTGCCCATCTCGACGCGCGCCACATCCTTAACGCGCACCACGGCACCATCGGTTTGGCTTTTGACAATGATGTCGCGAAACTGTGCCACGGTTTGCAGGCGCGACTGGGCGCGCACGGTGGCGGTTAACTGCTGTTTATCGGACGCGGGCAGGGCGCCGATTTTTCCGGCGGAGACCTGGATGTTCTGCGCTTCGATGGCCGATTGCACATCAGACGGCATCAGCGAGAAGGATTTGAGCTTGTCTGCATCCAGCCAGATACGCATCGCGTATTCACCGCCGAAGACTTGCAGGCTGCCGACACCGTTTACGCGCGCCAGCGAATCCTGCATGTTGCTCACCAGCCAGTCGGCAATATCGGAGCTGCTGGCGCGGTCGGTCTTATCGTACAACCCCATGATCAACAAGAAGTTGCTTTGGGATTTTACTACCGTGACGCCCGATTGCGTGACTTCCGTTGGCAGGCGCGACTCTGCCTGCTGGACTTTATTCTGCACCTGAACCTGCGCGGTATCCGGGTCAGTGCCCTGCTCAAACGTGACGGTGATGGTCGCCTGGCCGTCGGAGCTGCTGGTGGAGGTGAAGTAGAGCAGGTTATCCAGCCCGGTGAGCTGTTGTTCAATCACCTGGGTGACGCTGTTTTCCAGCGTCTGCGCCGATGCGCCGGTATAGGTGGCGGTGATTTTGACAGCCGGTGGGGCGACATCCGGGTACTGGGCAACGGGCAGTGAGCGGATCGCCAGAATACCGGCCATCATGATAAGAATGGCGATAACCCAGGCAAAGACCGGGCGGCGGACAAAAAAGCGCGAGAACATCAGGCTTTCCCTCCTTCAGTCTCTTGCACCTGCACCGCGTTCACCGTTGCGCCAGCACTCACTTTGTCGCTGCCTTCCACAATGAGCTTATCGCCGCTGGCGAGGCCTTTTACCACCAGCCATTTGTCGCCGTAAGTGTCACCGGTTTCAACCGTGCGCTGCTCCACTTTGTTCTGCGCATTCACTACCAGCGCGACGGCATTGCCTTTTGCATCGCGCGTGATTCCCTGCTGCGGTGCGAGAATGGCATCAGCCATTACCCCTTCATCGACGCGCGCGCGGACAAACATTCCCGGTAATAGCTGGTGCTGCGGGTTCGGGAAGATGGCGCGTAACGTAACGGATCCGGTGGACTCATCAACGGCGACTTCCGTCAGCGCCAGGCGCCCTTTTTCGCTGTAGGTGCTGCCATCTTCAAGCGTTAACGTCACCCCCAGCGTATTGCTGTCGCTGGTGAGCGCTTGCTTGCGCAGGCGCAGCAGATCGACGCTGGATCGCGTCAGATCAACATACATGCTCTCCAGCCCGCGAATCGTGGCGAGTGCCGTGGTTTGCTCAGCCGTAACCAGCGCGCCGGGCGTGACGGAGGAGATGCCGATGCGTCCGCCAATCGGTGCGCTAATGGTGGTCCAGTTGAGATTGATGCGCGCACTCTCCAGCGCGGCTTTTTTCGACGCCACGCTGGCTTTGTCCTGCGCGCAGGTGGATTGCGCATCATCCGCATCCTGGCGCGAAACACCATCCTCTTTTACCAGTTGCGCATAGCGTGTGGCTTTCTGGCAGTCGGAAACGACCAGCGCCTGCGCCTGTTTCAGTGCCGCACTGGCTTCATCAAAGGCGGCGCGATAGCTGGAAGGGTCGATCTGGTAAAGCGCCTGCCCGGCCTTTACCGTATCGCCCTCCGTAAAGAGCCGTTTTTGAATGATGCCACCCACCTGCGGGCGAACCTCTGCCGACTGCGCGGCGGATATGCGCCCGGTAAGCTGACTGGTAACCTCCAGCGGCTGGCTTTTTAAGGTGACAATCCCTACTTGCTGGGGCGGGCGTTGTGCAGGTGGCGTGGCGTTATCGCAACCGACAAGGGCGATCGCGGCCAACAGGGTTGTTTTTATTAACTTCATTTCAGTTTTCCTGGCATGAGCGAAGCCTGCCCGTTTTGATTAACAGGAGTGTGGAGCAGGCGAGTAAACAGGTTATTCCGGCGGCGCCAGAAATAGCGCCGCCGCTTTTTCATCTACGGCTTCTTATTTCTTCGCAAATAACATCGCGGTAATTTCCTGATAGAGCTGCTGTAATTGTGCCGGGTCGCATTTTTGCGGCGTAAGGCGGCGAAATGTGCTGCCTTCCATTAACACTGCCAGTAATTCCACGCAGCACCGTATGCGCTCTTGCGAAAGGTGAGGGTGGCTGTTGTGCAAGTGCTGGCAGGCGGTGTTAAACATGCGGGCATCGGCTTCAATCATCATCGCCTGCACCTGCGGGTTGCGCGTCGCTTCAGCGGACATCTCCAGCATTAACGCATCGTCATCCGGGCTAAGCGTGTGCCGCCAGGCCAGCATTTCCGGCAGATGCGTGGTCTCGGCTTTGCTCTCCATTTCGGCGATGCGGTAGTCGATAATGCGGCAAATCATCTCTTCAATAATGGCGTCTTTATTGATGAAGTAGCGGTAAATCTGACCGACGCTCAGCTGCGCTTCGAGGGCGATTTGCGACATGCTGGCGGCATGAAAGCCACTGATGCGAAAACGCCGCCGGGCAGCCGCAATGATCTCGTCTTTACGCTGCTGATGGCGTTGCTCCTGTAGTGCTTTTTGCGACATCGAGACCCCCGGTTAAATAGGATGAGAATGAACATTCTCATTACGCAGTACATTAATTGAAATTATGTTTTTTGGGTAAATATTTTATTTATAAATAGGTCCGTTTTACGAAATTTCATAATGTGGAGAAATAAAGAAAAAATAAGCAGGAAAGATTGAGGGATATATTAGCGTGAAAGTGCGGAGCCAATGTGATGGCAATGTGAGAGGTTGAAAAGAGATAAAAATGACCCTGGCAGAGTGATATTGCCCTCTATAAAGGAGGCACTCCTATTTGCCGTTATAGGCCGACAGGGTGAGCAGTTCTTGCCCATGATGCCCGCTACGCCCACGGACCTGTTTTATGAGAATCGTTCTCAATAGCATTGAAGCAGCCGGATGCGGATGGTAAGGTGTAGGCCGTTTCGCCCGGCGTGGGGCCTGGGTTTGACCGAGAACGAACGGCTGCCGGTTATGCAAAAAAGAGACTTTTCCGTTGAAGATTTTATCGGCTTTGGCGAGCGCTACGGCATCGATTACCGCTTTCCGGTGCTGGCTTCCTGCCGCTCGCTGAGCGAGGAGCGGCGCATCGTGATTCAGGGCGATGTGCAGGAGATGCGCTTCTCCAGCGGCCTGAACCTGACCCGCTCCGACATTCGCGTTCTGCAACCCTATGAAACCACCTCTCTGCACAGCTGCCCGCTCTATATGCTGGTAGTGCTTGAAGGCAGCGTAATGCTGCGCCTCAACGGCGAGGAGTTTATCGTTCGCTCTGGTATGGCTTTTACCTCGCGTCTGAGCGAGCAGCAGGTGATGAACGCCCGTCATCTGGCGGATAACTCCCTGCGCACGCTGTCTCTCGGCGTTGATCCGGCCAGCTGCCAGCGCTCGCCGCTGCTTACCGCGCTGCTGGAGCAGTGGGAATCCCACGGCGCGCCAACCTTTTTATGGCAGGTGCCCGAGTTTCTGCTCTCGGGTTTACAACAGAGCCAGCTTTCAACGCTGCCCGCACTGTCGCGCGAACTGATCCTCGAAGGGGTGATGCTGCAACTGGTCGGGCATGCGCTGTCACAGCGGATGGCGGGCGTGGAGCGCTGTACGCGCGCCTGCGGCGGTGAGGGACAGCGGCTTGAGTCGGTGCGCCGTTTGCTGGAGCAGCAGCCGGAAAAAGAGTACACCCTGACCGCACTGGCGCAGCTGGCGGCGATGAGCACCAGCAGCCTGCGGGTGAAGTTCCGCCAGGCCTATGGCCACTCGGTGTTTGACTATCTGCGCGACTGCCGCCTGGCGCTGGCACGCCGCTATCTCGCCCAGGGTTATAGCGTGCAGCAAGCGGCCTGGATGTCGGGTTATCAACACGCTACCAACTTTTCCACCGCTTTTCGCCGCCGCTATGGCATTGCGCCGAGTGAAGCGCGACAGCCGATCGCCTCCCCGTAGACCTTTTCTCTCGCCCTGCGCGCCATTTTGTCACCGCGCATATGTGAATTGTCATTGCGCATAGCTATTGGCGAATCCAAAAGGGTAATAATTCTTATTTACAATAATAACCGCTTCTGGAGAGTTTCATGTTCGCAAAAACGCGACTGGCATTGATGATTGGCTGCATAACGGGTGGGATAAGCGTTTCGGCGCTGGCGCAGGAAAACGCTAAAGATACCGTGGTGGTAACGTCGCAGGTGCAGAGCGGCGCGACCAAGCTTGAGACGCCGGATATCGAAACGCCGCAGGCGGTCTCGATCGTCACGCGCCAGCAGTATGAAGAGCAGGGCGCAACCAGCGTGCGCCAGGCCGTCAGCTACACACCGGGCGTCTACAGCAACCAAATCGGCGCCTCTAACCGCTTTGATTACATCGTGCTGCGCGGCTTTTCCGACGGCAGTCTCGATAACGTCTATCTCGACGGCCTGAAGATGATGGGCGATACCAACTCCCACAGCTCGCTGGTGATCGACCCGTGGTTTTTAGACAGCGTTGAAGTGGTGCGCGGCCCGGCATCCGTGCTCTATGGCCGCTCGTCGCCGGGCGGCATTGTGGCGCTGAACTCGCGTAAACCGTCGTTCGATCCGGGCGGTGAAGTGAAACTCTTCGCGGGCAATAACAACCAGCGCGGCGCGGCGTTTGATGTGACCGGGCCGGTAGATGATAACGATCGCGTGGCGGTGCGTTTAACCGGTATGACCCGCTATGCTGACTCCCAGTTTGATCACCTGAAAGAGCAGCGTTACGCCATCGCGCCGAGCGTCACCTGGCGTATTACCGATAGCACGCGCCTCGATGTGATGGCCTATCTGCATCGCGATCCGGAAGGCGGCAGCCACTCAGGCCTGCCGTATGAAGGCACCGTGGTGCCGCACGCCGGGGGCAAAATCTCCAACACCTTCTTTGAGGGCGAAGATAAGTACGACAAATACAAACGCCGTGAAAACATGGTCGGCTATAACTTTGAGCACATGTTTGAGAGCGGCTGGTCAGTGCGCCAGAAGCTGCGCTACCTGCGTACCAAAGTCGATCTCAATCAGGTTTATGCCTCGGGCTGGCTGAATGAGACCGAGCTGAACCGCGGTTACTCCGGCTCAGATGAGTCCCTCTCGGCGGTGACGCTGGATAACCAGCTGGATGGCAGCGTCGATACCGGTGCCATCAACCACCGTCTGCTGGTGGGCGTTGATTATCAGCATCGCAATAACAACGTCACCTCGTCCTATGGCAGCTTCCCGGCGATCGATGCCTTTAACCCGGTTTACGGTGCCGATCCGCTCTCTATTTCCGTGTATGGTCGTGAAAAGCATAAACTGGAGCAGACCGGGATCTATGTACAGGATCAGATGTCGCTCGATCGCTGGCGCCTGACCCTCGGTGGCCGTCACGATCAGGTGAAGATCACCAACAGCAATAAGATCGGTGACACGCACGATACGCTGGAGAAAGACCATATCAGCAGCCGCGCGGCGCTGATGTACCTCTTCGACAGCGGATTTGCGCCCTACGTAAGCTATTCGACGGCCTTTACGCCGACCAGCTTTACCGATGAGAACGGCAAGATCCTGCAACCGATGAAGGGCAAACAGTGGGAAGCGGGGCTGAAGTTCCAGCCGGAAGGGTCGCAGACCATGTACAGCGCCTCGGTTTACCGCATCAACCAGAACAATATTGCCACCAAAGTGGAGCCGACCGATCCCTACCGCGCTATTGGCGAGATTGAATCAGAAGGGGTTGAACTGGAAGCGGTGGGTCAGCTTACGGATAACCTGCGCTTACAAGCGGCTTACACCTATAACGACATTCGTTATAAGAAAAGCAGCCCCGAGGAGCAGGGCAAACGCGCGGTTTACGCCCCGCGTAACCAGGCCAGTGCCTGGCTGAGCTATGACGTGAAAGCGGGTGCGCTGAATGGCCTGACTCTCGGTTCCGGCGTGCGCTATGTTAACGGCATCACCTCCGATCGTGAGAATACCCACACGCTGCCCTCCTACACGCTGGTGGATCTGGCCGTCGGGTACGATCTGTCGAATGTCGGTCTGAAAGGGCTGAGCGCCCAGGTGAACGTGAATAACCTCACCGATAAGCGCTATGTCGCCGCCTGTAACTCCGCCAATTACTGCTACTTTGGTGCCGAGCGCAGCATTGTCGGCAGCCTCTCTTACGCATTCTGATGTGATAAACCCGGCCGCTGCGCCGGGTTTTTTCTTAGCTGAGATCGACGCCTTTATGGCCGAAGAGCCAGGTGACGATAAACCCACCGAGATAGGCCACCACCACGCCCGCCGCATAGACCGCCATCCCGGCGTAGATGCCGTGATCGGAGGTCATCAGCGGCAACGCCACCAGCCCGGAAGGGCCAAACACCGTATTCAACCCGACCGGTAAGCCAAGCCACGCCACCGCGCCCATAAAAAATCCGCCGCAGGCACCGCCGATACAGGCGGTGACAAAAGGTTTAACGCGCGGCAGGGTCACTGCGTAGATCAGCGGTTCGCCGACGCCGAGCAGGCCGGGAATGATCGCGCCGCGGATCTGGTTGCGGATCGTCGATTCACGCGCCGCGCGGAAGTAGAGCGCCAGCGCTGCGCCCACCTGGCCGCCGCCCGCCATCGCCAGAATTGGGAAGAGCGAGTTGAACCCCTGCGCATCCATCAGGGCGAAGTAGACCGGAATAAAGCCCTGATGCACGCCAAACACCACCGCAATCAGGAACAGGCCCGCCAGTACCGCGCAGCCAAACGGGTTGCCGTTCAGGTGCAGAAACAGCCACGACATCCCTTTAAACAGCTCGCCGCCGATCGGCATGATCAATGTGAAGGTGAGCGCGCCGGTGATCAGCAGCGTCAGCAGCGAGGTGAGGATCATATCGAGATTATCGGGCACAAACCGGCGGATCTGCCGCTCGATCCACGCGCCAAGGATCGTGGCGATCAGCACGCCGATAATATTGCCGCGCGGATCGATACTCATGCCGAAGAAGTTATCGATCCCGGAGAAGTAGCCGACCGTTGCTTTCGCGTCGTAGCCGAGCACAAAAAGCGCAGCGATAATTGCGCCGTTGACGCCGCTGCCACCAAAGGCTTTTTGCGCGTTATACCCGATCAGGATCGGCAGGAAGGTGAACAACCCTTTGCCGAACACTTTCATATAACCGACAACGTGCGCGAGCGCGCTGCTCTTATCTTGCGCGCCGACCAGCAGGCTTTGCTCAATCAGCGTGGCGAAGCCAAGCAGCATCCCGGCGGCGATAAAGCCTGGGATGAGCGGCGTGAAAATGGTGGCGAATTTCGCCAGAAACTGATGCAGGCCGCTGGTCTGCTTCGCCTTCATCTGCTGTTTGGTGTCGCGGGCGACCTCTTTAAGCGAGGCCGATTCCGCGGGCGCATTGTCACGGCTGATTAAGAGACTCATCATCTCTGCCGCGGTTTGCGCTTTGCCGGGGCCAACGATGATTTGCAGCTGATCGTCGCTGTTCACCACGCCGAGCACGCCGGGAAGCGCCTGCAACCCGGCCTTGTCGACAAGCGCGTCGTCATGCAGCGCCAGGCGCAGGCGCGTCATGCAGTTGCCGCAGCTTTTAATATTCGCTTCACCACCGACCCGTTGCAGGATGGAGGCGATCAGTTCCGGCGTGATTTTGGCCATCACTTCACTCCTGCGTGGAGCAGCGCCTGGCGAATGAACCCGCCGTTATCAGCGAGCAAACGCGCGGCCTCTTCGGCGTCAATCTGCGCCAGCACCATCAGGATGGCGGTTTTGCAGTGGCCGTGGCAGGCCTGTAGCGCCTGCTTCGCCTCGTCGATATCGCAGCCGGTGGCTTCCATAACAATGTTGACCTGGCGCTGCACCAGCTTCTGGTTCGTCGCTTCCACGTCCACCATCAAGTTGCCGTAGACTTTGCCGCTGCGGATCATCGCCCCGGTGGTGAGCATATTGAGCACCAGTTTTTGCGCCGTGCCCGCTTTCATGCGCGAGGAGCCGGTAACCACTTCCGCGCCGACCACCGGCGTAATGGCGATATCGGCAATCTGCGTCATCGGGCTACCGGCGTTGCAGGTCAGCGATATGGTGGTGGCGTGCAGGCTTTTGGCGTACTCCATGGCGGCAATCACATAGGGCGTGCGCCCGCTGGCGGCGATGCCGACCAGCACGTCGTTGGCATTGAAATTGAGGGATTTAAGATCGTCGACGCCGAGCGTCAGGCTATCTTCGGCATTCTCCACCGCCTGCAAAATGGCGCGATGTCCGCCAGCAATGAGGCCGACAACCTGCTCACGCGGCGTACCGTAAGTGGGCGGGCATTCGCTGGCATCCAGAATGCCTAAGCGCCCGGAGGTGCCCGCGCCGCAGTAAATCAGGCGTCCGCCCTTTTTGAAAGCGCTGACAATCGCATCGACCGCCTGCGTAATCGCCGGGATCACCTGCTCAACCGCCAGTGCGACCTTCTGATCTTCACGGTTAATCACCCGTAACATCGCCTCGGTATCAAGCATGTCGATGTTGGCGCTGGCGCTGTTGCGGCCTTCGGTCGTCAATGTGGATAGATCAATGTTCATCACGTCTCACTTCACTCTGCGTTATGACTTTCTGCCTGAAGCTTCGCGGCCCCGGCAACCGAAAAAGGAATAATATATTATTCATAACTATCAATTTAAGAATAATTTATTCTTACACGGGGCGCGAAACGAGAGTGTGACGCTGCTCATGCTGCGCATAAGTGATCATTAAGCGGCGCGTCAGCGCTGGTGAAAAGTGAAAATGGCCTGCACCAGCGCATCGGGATCGAGCTTAAGTTCGCCAGCGTTAAGCGCTGCGCGAAGGCGTTCAATCTTAGGCTGGTCAATCTCCGGCAATTGATCAAGGTCGGCCTGCGCCTGGTTAAGCAAAAAGAGGGTCGCGTCAGAAAAGGGGGGCGCTGTCATGATGTGCGTCTCACAGAGGGCGGTTAACGTTTGGCGGCTATCTGGCTACCTAAAACGACCACCGACGTTGCAAACTTAATCCCCGCGTTTTTGCTTAATCCTGCTCCAGCTGATAGCGAAAAATCATGCCATTTTGCTGACAAACCAGCGCCACGCCGTCGGGCGCAATCTGCTGCATGGCATTCTCCGAGTAGGTGAGGAGATCAACATTGTTTGTCACCATACGGTTATCTTTTGCCGGGTTGAACAGCACCGGTGCGTAGGCAAAATAGTGTTTACCGTACCGCTGACGCGTGTGGACAAAGTTACTTTTGAGTATAAAGGCCGCATCCTGCGGGCTGCTGAGCGTGCTGATAATAATATTGCCCGCCGTGCTCATGCGCGAATCGTAGATCTCCTGTTGATGCAGCATCAAATCGTAAAACCCCACCTGCTGTACGATCTCTTCCGTCTGGTTAAGGACGCGCTGCCCGCGCTGGAAAACGATGCCGCAGGCCAGCGCCGCCAGGGTGATAGCAAGCAGAAATAGTGTCTGTTTATTGTCTGTTACAGCGTACCATCTCATCCATTTTTCTCCGTGTCTCACTGACAATCAGCTTATTTAATAACGCCGTATCGGAACGCCAGTGGTCAATTTGCATCACCAGTACCCGCTGCTCGCAGCCATTATGTATGCGGAAGGTATAATTCAAGGTTTGATTTTCACTGCGATAGTAAATAGCCATACGCAGCGCCTTCTGCTTGGCCTGCCGATTAAGCCGGGTATAGCTCTCTTTTAAGCGATCATAAATAGCCGTCGGCTCTTTCATTCTCTCGCCCGGTGCCAGCAGGGCAAATATACGCAGATGGCTGTAGATATTTTTTGCCACCTCTTTTGCCACTATCTTGTTGTTATAGGTGAGCGCCAGATAACCGCTACAGAGAACGGTGAATATAACGAGCAGCATAATAAGCAGAACATTAATGCAGGAGAAAGGCCGCACAGCAACGGGCGTCGGTTGTCGGGGGGGCGCGGGTAACTCAGGCGCGGAAGGTGCCGTCTCCTGTACGGGGATATCGACTTCAGGTGCGACAGGGCGCGGGTCTGGCGGCGGCCCGCTGACCAGAGGACGGCAATATTTTGCCTCCAGCACGTATCCCTTTTTGGGGATGGTGCGAATAATTCGCTGTTGCTTACCGTTATCCGCCAGAGCGGTGCGCAGCGCATGAATGGCATTGGCGAGGCTATTGCTGCTGACCGCGCGATCTTCCCAGACCTGCGCGGCCAACGCCTCATGGGAGAGGATCTCGCCGGGGTGTTGCTGCAAAACAGCCAGCAGTCTGAGCGGGTGCGTTCCCAGCCGTTTCTCCTCGCCGGTCACCACATGGTGGATCGCGCCTGACGCAGCATCGATGACCCAGTTATTTACGGTGCAAGTGTGTTTATTCATAAAAGGTTAACGAGTGATACCAATCCGTCAGAGGCTTATTACAAGAAATAATGCCACTGGCTGAATCTGATAAATAACAGAATAAATATTCGTAGTTCACCGGTTTGTGGCGTTAATAATACGGAAGGCGCGGCGTAAATTACATGTGATTTCATTAGTTGGCGCTTTTCAAAGGATTAAAAAACGCCTTTGTGGTGTATTGTTTGACGCCGTTGAGGAGCGCTTTTGTAAGTTATTAGCTACTTCTCTTCTCATTTTGTTAATTAGGTGTTGCCGAAACTTTTTATTAATTGTTTTATCCGCTGTTCCTCATACGTAATGTAAATGATGAATTTAACTGCCGCAAAAACCTTAAATCCCGCTGATGAAGCGCGTTATATCAGTGATTATTTGCCGCTGGTACATAAAGTCGTCAAACAGTTCAGCTGGCAGACCAGCAGCGTAATGAGCAAAGAGGATATGCGCCAAATTGCCCTGATGGGGCTGCTGGCTTCCTTGCGCCGTTATGGCCCGCCGGACGCGCAGTTTGCCGGTTACGCCATTCAGCGCATTCGCGGCGCGGTGCTGGACGAGTTACGCCAGCAGGACTGGCGACCGCGCAGGCTGCGTCAACAGACGCATAAGCTCACGGATGCGATCCGCGAAATCACCCGTGAGCTGGGGTATGAACCGCGCTTTGAGGAGCTGAGTGAACGGCTGTCGGTGACGCCGGAAGCCTGGCAGCAATATCTGCTGCTGCACTCGGCCAGTGCCCTGGAGAGCCTGGATACCCTGCTGGAGAGTGATTTGCACGCCAGCACGCTCTATAGCCGCCAGCTCGAGGATGAACTGCTGCCCGCCTACACGTTACGCAGCGCGGTAGCCACCCTCGACAAGCGTGAGCAGCTGATCCTCGCGCTCTATTACCAGCATGAGCTGAGCCTGAAAGAGATCGCGCAGGTGATTGGCGTATCGGAAGCGCGCGTCTGCCAGCTCAATAAAGGGATTGCCCAGAAGGTTCAGGCGTTTACGCGTCAATAAACGCACTATTTATGGTGCTGGCTGTAGCCGGTGCTCCCGTTTAACTCATTGGTTTAAATGTGTTGTTCTCGTGAAAGCTGTGATTTTGTCATCCATCGTCGCCCCCAGTCGGAGCCTGCTCCGAGGGTTTTTGGGGCTTTTTTTTACGCTTCTTGTGCTGTCGCTTGCAACCGGGTGTGTGCAAACCCCCGCGCGCAGAGCGGCGCCTCTGTTAACCACGTCTGAGACAAACGCCCAGACAGCTGCCGCGCATCATCAGGCGAGGCGAAAAGCGCGCGTTCGCGCATCGTTGCTGACGGTGATGAACCGTCTGGAGAAACAGCTCGGTAAACCTTACGTGCGTGGCGGCGTCTCACCGCAGCGGGGGTTCGACTGTAGCGGGCTGGTGGTCTACGCCTATAACAAGGTGCTGGCGCGAAAACTGCCGCGCACCACCCGGGCGATGTTCCGGGATAGGGGGCTGAAAAAAGTGGCCCGCCATAAGCTGCGCCGCGGCGATCTGATCTTCTTTCACAGTAAAAGGCGCGGCCCGGCAGACCACGTTGGCGTCTACCTTGGCAACAATAGCTTTATCGAAGCACCGCGCAGCGGGCTGAAGATCCGTATCAGTAACCTGACCAATGACTACTGGCAGGATCACTACCTCGGCGCGCGGCGTATTCTGACCAACGAGGCGATTCTCTGAGGCTACTCCTCCAGCGCGTGGTGGATCGTCGCACCCAGCTGTTTGATCGCTTCCCGTCTCTCTTCATCCGGCGGCAGGGCGCAGTTGAGGCGCAGGCAGTTACGATACTTGCCGGAGGCCGAAAAGAGTGAACCGGGCGCGATCTGGATCTTTAACCGGCAGAGCGCGCGGGAAACGCAGACCATATCGACGCTTTCCGGCAGTTCGACCCACAGCAGAAAGCCGCCCTGCGGGCGCGTCACGCAGATATTGCATGGAAAATATTGTCGTACCCAACAGGTGTAGACCGCCAGCCGCTGCTGGTAGACCTGGCGCATCCGGCGTACGTGGCGGTGATAGTGTCCGTCGCGGATAAACGCCGCCACCGCTAGCTGGGTGGAAGGGACATTAGTGCCGATGGCGGCATATTTTTTATGGATCACCCGATCCAGATAGCGCCCCGGCGCGATCCAGCCAATGCGCAGACCCGGCGCCACGGTTTTGGTCAGTGAACTACAGAGCAGCACGCGGCCATCAATATCGTAGGATTTGATGGTGCTCGGGCGCGGATAGTCGGTGGCCAGCTCGCCATAAATATCATCTTCGAAAATGACAATATCGTGGCGCTGCGCCAGCGACAGCGCCGCCTTTTTGCGCGCTTCCGGCATGATAAACCCGAGCGGGTTCTGGCAGTTGGGCACCAGGATCACCCCTTTAATCGGCCACTGCTCCAGTGCCAGCTCCAGCGCTTCAATGCTGATCCCCGTTTCCGGATCGGTCGGGATTTCGATCGCTTTGATATCCAGCCCGCGCAGCAGCTGCATGGTGCCGTAGAAGCAGGGGGATTCGACGGCGACAATATCGCCCGGATCGCAGACCGCCATCAGCGCCAGCGACAGCGCCGGGTGGCAGCCAGCGGTGATAACAATCTCTTCGGCGTTTAACGAGGTGCCGCCATCAAGCATCAGGCGGGCGACCTGCTCGCGCAGCTCCTGCTGACCGGGCAGGGGATCATAACTAAGCGCATCCATCACCTGGTGCTGCGCGATGCGGCTCATCTCTTTCCACAGCGGTTTGAGGGTCGGTTGGTTGAGGTCCGGTGCGCCGCCGCCGAAGGCGATAATCTCTTTATCCGTGCGCGCATCAAGCAGGGTTAACACTTCATCCCACTGCGTGACATCAACCGGGCGCTGCACCGGGCGCGACATCGCCGGCACCGGCGGTTTGGCTTTGCGCGGCGCGACAAAGTAACCGGAGCGCGGCTGCGGGGTAATTAACTGCAACGTTTCCAGTACCTGATAGGCCTGCTGTACGGTGCTGATACTGACGCCATGCTCCTGGCTCAGGCTGCGCACCGAAGGCAATTTTTCACCGTGGCGATATAAGCCGTGTTCAATGCGCTCTGCCAGCAAAGTGGCCAGATGTTGGTAGCGGGTCATGCTGTATCCTAAAAAGTCACCATACAGTTGCAAAAAACAGTACAGATCGGGCGGGAAAGTGGCGTTCAGATCCTCTTTTACGGCATCTGTATGTTAAAGAAAAGTATTTTCTGAGTCTGTATTGTGCAGGGCGATCGCAGCGAAGATAGAGCTCTTTTCAGGCGAGGAGAGCAACATGGAATTTTTCGAAAATCGACCACGGCGCCCGTTTTCCGGCTTTGTTTTACTCTGGCGCCAGCTGCGGCGCTGGCACCTGCTGGCGAAAACCCGACGCGAACTGCGCAGGCTGAGTGACGAGCAGTTAAGGGATATGGGACTACGACGCAGCGATATAAGCTGAAGGCGAAAAGGGCGGAGGAAATATCTGGTGGTTCCCGCCCACCCTGCGTTGGGCTATGCTTAGCTGCATAACCTGAAGGGAGAGAGCACATGCATTTTATTACTAACCACGATGATGACGACAAAAAAGAGAAAGAAGCGGGCAATGCCAGCCAGCTGATGCAGCAGAAACTGCTGGATGCGCGTTCGATTATCATCTCTGGTGAGATCAACCAGGCGCTGACTGAGAAAGTGGTGACCCAGCTTCTGCTGCTGCAGGGCATCAGCGATGCGCCGATCAAAATCTATCTCAACAGCCAGGGCGGCCATGTCGAAGCGGCGGATACCATCCACGACATGATCAAATTCATCACCCCGGAAGTGCACATCATCGGCACCGGCTGGGTCGCCAGCGCTGGGATCACCATCTTCCTCGCGGCGAAAAAAGAGCACCGCTACTCGCTGCCGAATACCCGCTTTATGATCCACCAGCCGCTGGGCGGCGTGCGTGGTCAGGCGAGCGATATTGAAATCGAAGCCAAAGAAATTATCCGTACCCTTGAGCGTGTGAATCGCATGATTGCTGACGCAACCGGCCAGCCGGTGGAGAAGGTGAAGCAGGATACCGATCGCAACTTCTGGATGAACACCAAAGAGGCGATGGATTACGGCATTGTCTCCCGCGTGGTCAACTCCTACGCCGATCTCAACCTCGATTAATTCCTGTGCTTTTCTGAGGCGAGAACTCTCTCGCCTCATCATTTTCCTGATTCTCTTTCGCATCCCTGACGCCTTTCTCATTATGGAGTGATGGCATGAAAAGCAGTATCACCGCAGCGCTGATAACCGCAGCGACCCTGAGCTTTCCCGCGCTGGCGGCACCTGCCAGCGTCTCGTTCGAACATAAAGACTGGCAAGTGGTGTGCGATAACACCCTGACCTGCCGCGCAGCGGGCTACAGTGTGGAGGACGACCCAACCGGTTCTGTGCTGATCACCCGTAAAGCGGGGCCGCAAACCCCGGTCACCGTGCAGGTGGTGCTGGCAGATATGGACGAGAGTGAACCGCCGTCGTCGCCGACGAAACTGGCGCTATGGATCAACGGCAAATCGCTCGGCGCGTTAACCCCTGGCGATAACGACACCTGGCGTCTGACGGACGAGCAGGCAGCACAGATGATTGCTGCAGTGAAGGGCAGTGGCAAAGTTGAGTTCAGAGGCGGCGCGAAACCGTTTGTGCTCTCTGGCGACGGTGCTTCTGCCGCGCTGCTGAAAGTTGACGATGTGCAGGGGCGCATCGGCACGCCGGGCGCACTGAGTAAAAAAGGCAATAAGCCTGAAACCTCGGTTACCGCCGCGATTAGCGCCCCGGTGATCCAGGCCGCAACCGTAAGCAAAGGCGAGGCGCGTACCCTTAGCGCAGCCGAAGCAAAAAAACTGACGCCACAGTTGCTCGCGACACTCGGTAAAGATGATGACTGCGACCGGCTCGCCAGCCCGGAAGAGGAGACGGTTAAGGGCGATAATGACCTCACCCTGACGCCGCTGGACGCCAGACATGGCCTGGTTTCCGCACTCTGCTGGCGTGCCGCCTATAACGAAGGGTATGGCTACTGGGTGGTCGATAATGCCCTGCAAGAGAAACCGCAATTCGTCACCAGCTCGGGAACCGACTACAGCAATGGTGCCATCACCCTCGCGCAGCGCGGGCGCGGGATTGGCGACTGCTGGGCATCAGCCGAGTGGGTGTGGGACGGCGAAGCGTTTCGTCTAAGCAGCGAAGGCACCACCGGCCTGTGCCGCGGCATCCGCGCGGGCGGTGCCTGGGAGCTACCCGAGTTTGTCGCCGAGGTGAAAGCCGCGAAATAACCCTCTGAGCACCGCCGCGACCTGATAAAAGAATGCGTGGGTGTTCATTTTATATACTTTACCTTCGATTTAATGGTCACTATACTTACCAAATTGAATATTAATGGTAAGTATAGTGACCATGACAGCAAGAGATAAACGCAGCGCGGTTATCTTCCCCCGCCATCAACAAGTGCTTACGCAGTTTGGTGAGAACATCAAACTCGCCCGCAAACGCCGAAAACTTACGCAGACTATGCTCTCGGAACGAACGGGGTTAAGCCGTCTCACCTTGCGAAAAATCGAGCAGGGCGACCCGGGGGTTTCGCTTGGGCACTATGTGGCTGTGCTTGGCGTACTCGGGCTGGTCGATGATTTTCTTCTCCTTGCCAGGGATGATGAACTGGGGCGCAAGTTGCAGGATATAGAGCTTTTAAGGAAGAGAGGAGAGCCGCGTTAATGACCACGGATGTTTGGGTGTATGCCGACTGGCAAGATTTTGCCGAGCCTGCGCGGGTTGGCCTGCTGCGCGCAGACAGGATACGCAATGGCGAGCATTTTAGTTTTCGCTATGACGATGAGTGGCTGATATCGCCCTTCGCGCAGAAAGTCGATCCCGACCTGGAACTCTACTCCGGCGAGCAGCACAGCCAGGCATCACGAAATTTTCGCGTTTTTCTCGACTCCTGTCCGGATCGCTGGGGGCGGCTACTGATGAAACGGCGGGAGGCTATCCTTGCCCGGCATGAAGCGCGCCGTCCACGGCAACTGGGCGAAATCGATTTTCTGCTGGGGGTGCATGATTTTCACCGCCAGGGCGCGCTGCGCTTCAAACGCGATCCTGACGGCGTCTTTCTTGACGATAACCACCGGTTAGCGGCACCACCACTGACCTCGTTAAGAGAGCTGGCGCATGCGGCAGAGCAGGTCGAACGACATGACGAGCGTGACGATGCTGAGTACCTGAAATGGCTGGAAATGCTGATGTCGCCGGGCTCCTCGCTTGGCGGCGCGCGGCCTAAAGCCAGCGTGCGTGATGAAGATGATCACTTATGGATCGCCAAATTTCCCAGCCGCTACGATGATTACGACATTGCGGCGTGGGAGTTTCTGACCTGGCAACTGGCGCGTGATGCGGGTATCGACATGGCAGAGTGCCGCATCGAGCGCTTCGAGAGTGAATACCACACCTTCCTGACTAAGCGTTTTGACAGAACGTCCGATTCCCGCCTGCACTTTACCTCTGCGATGACACAGCTTGGTTATTACGATGGTGATTACGAGGCATCCTACCTCGAGCTGGCGCAGTTCCTGACGGAAAAAGGTGCCCGCAGCCGCGACGATTTAGCCCAGCTATGGCGACGCATCGTTTTCAATATCGCCGTTTCTAATAACGACGATCACCTGCGTAACCATGGTTTCATCTATCAGCCGGGTGGCTGGAGATTGTCGCCCGCTTATGACATCAATCCGGTGCCGCATGCGCAGGGGCTGCATCTCAATATCAGCGATAGCGATAACAGCCTCGATTTTGAACTGGCGATGTCAGTTATCGATTTTTTCCAGTTGAGTCGTTCACAGGCGCACGCGATTAAACAAGAGGTATTAAGCAGCGTAAGCCAGTGGCGCAGCCATGCTGAAACGCTGGGCATCGCGCGCAGCGAGCAGGAAAGAATGGCTTCGGCGTTTAACGTTTAATGGAGAGCGAGACCGTGCTAACTACCCTCAATCACCTTACGCTTGCGGTCAGCGACCTGGCGCGCAGCGTTGATTTCTACCACCAGTTGCTCGGCCTGAAGCTGCATGCACGCTGGGATAACGGCGCGTATCTCACCTGCGGCGATATCTGGATTTGCCTCTCCGTCGATGAGGCGCGCCGGATTGTTCCTGCCGATCAAAGCGATTACACCCACTACGCCTTTAGCATTAGCGAGCATGAACTGGCGGCGTTTATCACGCGGCTGGAACAGGCGGGCGTGGTGAGCTGGAAGGTGAACAAAAGCGAAGGGGCGTCGTACTACTTCCTTGACCCGGACGGTCATAAGCTGGAAGCACACGTCGGCGATCTGGCGCAGCGCCTGGCGGCTTGTCGCGTGAAGCCCTATAAGGGAATGGTGTTTTTTGATTGACCTCCTAGCCTTTCACAATCCATGCTCTTTGCCCCACCGTTTCTTGATAGTTACCCTGATAACCTTTATCGTGCCCCTCCGCTAATGTGAGGGGACGTAATGACCGAAGATGAACTGTTTGCCCGCCGACCGCTGGGAATGCGCATGGCAATGGTAGTGCGCCAGTGGCGAGCGACCATTGATCATGCCCTGCGCGACACCGGCATCACCCAGTCGAGCTGGACGGTGCTGATGCAGTTGCAGCAACTGGGGGACAATGTTTCGGTCAGTGAGCTGGCGGAAGTGCAGGGCATTGAACTGCCGCCGCTGATGCGCACGCTCGCCCAGCTGGAGACGCAGGGGCTGATTGCGCGTACGACATCGCCGTACGACAAGCGCATCCGCCTGCTGAAATTGACCGCCAAAGGGTGCGCGCTGCTGGAGAAAATCACACAAGTGATTGAAGCCTGTCAGCTGCGGGCAACGGAGAGTATCCCGGCGGAAGATCTGCAAAAGTTCAGCGCCACGCTGAGCCAACTCGCCTGTAATCTGCGCGTGATGCGCGAAGAAGATAATAAAACCGAATAAGAAAATGATGACGCCTGAACAAAAATTTGCCCGCTGGGTAAGGGTCAGTATTGCCTCTTTCCTGCTGATGTTTGTCTATTTTATTGTCGCCGATATCTGGATCCCACTGACGCCGGACTCCACCGTGATGCGCGTGGTGACGCCGGTTTCCGCCCGCGTCTCTGGCTATGTTTCTGAGGTTTACGTGCAGAACAACAGCCGGGTGAAGCGCGGCGATCTGCTCTACCGACTCGACGCCACGCCCTTTGAAAACCAGGTTGAAGCCGCGGAGATTGCGCTGGCGCAAGCGCGTCTGACCAATCAACAGCTCGACGCACAGATCGCTGCCGCGCAGGCGAGCCTGAAAACGGCGCAGCTGACGGCGCAGAATAATCGCGTCACTTTTGAGCGTTACCAGCGCCTCGGCAAAATGCAGAGTGTCTCGCAGTCCGATCTCGATAACGTGCGCACCACCTGGCAGGGGAGCGAGCAGTCGGTGACGAATCTCAATGCCAGCATTGAAGCGCTGCGTATTCAGCGCGGTGAACGTGATGAGGCGCATAACGTCACGCTGCAAAAATATCGCAACGCCCTGCAACAGGCGCAGCTGAACCTTGGCTGGACGCAGGTGCGCGCCGAAGCGGACGGCACGGTCAGCAACCTGCAACTTAGCCCCGGTTTTTATGCCCAGGCGGGCGGCGCGTCGCTGGCGCTGGTGCATGAAAAAAGCGATATCGTCGCCGATTTTCGTGAAAAGAGCCTGCGCCATACCCATGTTGGCACCGATGCGGCGGTAGTGTTTGATGCGCTGCCGGGCCAGGTGTTTCACGCGCATGTCACCAGCAGCGATGCGGGCACCCTCGCCGGGCAGGAAGCGGTAAACGGTCAGCTTTCGGAGCCTGAAACTTCCAACCGTTGGGTGCGCGATGCGCAGCGTATGCGTATCCATGTAGCGCTGGATGAGCCGCTGCCAAAAGAACTGCCGACCGGCGCGCGCGCTACGGTGCAGCTCTATAACAGCGAAGGGATCTTCGCCCGCTTCTTCTCCGGGCTGCAAATCCGCCTGGTAAGCCTGCTGCACTATGTCTATTAACACGCTGGCCCGCGTCTTTACGCCGCACGGCAACATCGTCTACACGGCGAATGATTTTCGCCAGACGCTGCGCATCGTTTTCTCCGGGATGATCGCCCTGAGCGTGTCGAGCTTTTACAACACGCAGTATGGCGTATTCTATGTCATCTACCCGGTGATGCTGCTGTCGCTGGTGCCGGTGTTTAACCGCCACGTCGCCAAACAGTTTGTGTTCAGCGCGGTGATTAACTGTGTCGAAATGGTGTTTATCATCGGCTATCTGATGCAGTGGCCGGTGATCATGACGCTGGTGGTGTTTGGGCTCTACGTGATGCGTTTTCGCTTTATGAGCAAAGGCCCGCTGTTTCTGTTTGGTTCTACTGGCGTGGTGTGCCAGAGCACGATGCTCAACTTTATGAGCTACCCGTCGAGTGACTGGCATACGCTGCTTTTTTCCAATATTGAGGCCAGTATTATGGCCGTCGCCCTTAGTGCGCTGATGCACTTTCTGCTGCCGGATGTCGAGCCGCGCACCCGTCCGCCGCTGATTGAGAAAAACGCTGCCCGAGTACGCCACGAATCGCTGCTCTCCGGCACGGTGGCGACGATGATTTTTGTTGTCTTCCAGATGAGCGACCTGAGCGATTCGCTTTCGGCATTGATGGCGGGCATTTTGATCCTCTTTCCGATGCACTATCGCGGGTCGGTGCTGAGTTCGTTGTGGCGCGTAGTGGGCGTGGTGCTGGCGTGTCTCTACATCCTGCTGGTTCAGCTGATTCTCTATAACCACAGCAGCCATATGCTGTTGATGATGCCGCTTATCGGCCTTGGGCTGGCGTTTAGCGCGCGGCTACATGTGATGGAGAAGGTGGGCGCAGGCGTCGGTTTCGCCAGCGTCACCACCATCGGCATTATGTTTGGCCAGAATCTGCACCCGGACACTGACCTGGTGTTCAGCGACCTGTACCGCATTGTTTCCGTCACCGTTTCGCTGGTGGCGACGCTGACGATGGTCTATCTGGTGCACCTGATTTTGAACCGCTTTGAAGCGACACGGTTTGTGATTGAGGAGTGAGAAGAAGTGGATTTTAGAGCACAGTTTTTTACGCCTGGGTTATACAAAATCAGCGTCGAATAAACATGCGTTCAGCGCGTCGATAAGGATTGTTTGCTACAAGGAGTTGGATATGAGTAATCAAAATGAGTATGAATATCCTTCTCAGGGGCTTAGCAAGCAGGTTCGTTAGCTACCGCTACAGATTAGATGGTCGTCTTTTACGCTGTTATCCCATGGAACAGCAGGCACAAATTATCGCAGATTATTTCATCCTTAAAACTTACGGTTACAGAGCCTGGATTGCACTGCTTGCAAGAGGAGATGTGAAGATGGATGGAGACATAGCAGAAGCCGTAATCGGCGCGAAATATAAGCAAACGATGCGGGGGTTTCCATGGAGCTGACTATCAATAAAAGTACACGCTTACTGCTTGTTGTTGCAGGCTTAATCGCGTTGACAGGCTGTCCTGGACAGGGCGATCGCCTGAAGGCGGATGAAACTACAACCGTACTGAAAGAGGGTGATAACGTCTGCTTTGTGGTTCCAAATGCAAGAGATTTTCAGCCGAGCTATATTGCGATAAATCCACGTGAGACACCCGTGCAAGAGAGAAAATATACGTTTTTACCGCAACTGAAAGTGCGCGATGAAAAGCTGTGTATTCCCCCCTCGTTTTATTCATTTTCAATGAATGGACAATTTGTTGTTAACTACATTCTCAAATCGCGCACTCAGGATGATTCGCCCAGAAGTGTTGTTGTTGGCGTCGAATTTAAACAAGGGCGCGTAGAAAACTTCCCTCTCGCCAATAATGAGATCGCATACTGATAGCGAATTGCAGTTAACTTTTGTTTTATTGGTCAGAATTGTCATCAATTGCCGGATGGCGCTGCGCTTATCCGGCCTACGATTCTCGTGGAGGGCGCTTTTGTAGGCCGGATAAGGTGTAAGCCGCCATCCGGCGACTCAGAGGGCAGAGAGGTTTAAGAGCGCCGGGATCTGCGACAAGAGGTACAAAATCAGGCCGATACAGCCGCCGACCAGCGTGCCGTTGATACGGATAAATTGCAGATCCTTGCCGATATTGAGCTCCACCTGGTAAGACATATCCCGCGCATCCCAGCTCTTCACCGTGTCGCTGATATGACGCGTCAGGAAAGCTGAAAACTCCGGCGCGACGCGATGGGCCGCCTGTTCGAGGTGCTCGTTAAGCGAGGCGCGCAGCGCGCCGTCCGCCAGCAGCGTTTCGCCAAACCACAGCCCGGCTTCGCTGATACGCTTTTGCATCTTTGAATCGTCGGAGTGCATATCCGCTTTCATCCAGTTGCGCAGATCGCCCCACATCTCGCCAACGTAGCGGTTAAACGCCTCATCGTTCTTCAAATACTCTTTGATGTTTTCCGCGCGCTCTGCCATCTCCGGATCGCTTTTCAGGTTAGCGATCAGTTTCATCGTCGCGCGATCGAAGGCCTGGCGGATCTGGTGCGTGCGATCGGCATTGATATCATCCAGCAGGGAGTTGACGGCATCGGAGACCAGCGCCGCGCTCTGCTCCCCCAGCCACTCTTTCGGCAGCACTTTCGCCTTCACCGGATGGTCGGTCTCCAGCCAGTGCACAACCTGTTGGGCAATAAAGGTACGCGTATTTTCCCGTTGCAACAGCGCAATCAACTGAGTAATTAGCGTGTCCAGCAGCTTCTGGTGGCGGTTGTTACGCGTCAGGCTCTCCAGCATCAGGGCGCTGGTCTGCGTTAAGTCGACTTTATCGATCGCTTTGTGCACCGCCCGACGGATCAGCCGCTGAATACGGCTGTCATCGGTCATCTCGAGAAAGCCGCTCATCACTTGCAACAGATGCGTGCCGACGCGCTGCGCGTTCTCCGGCTGGCTGAACCAGACGCCGATCATCTGCGCGGGCTGATGACGCTGAATCAGCGCCACCAGCGATTGGGTATCTAGAAACTTCTCCTGCACGAATTGACCAAGATTGTCGCCAATCCGGTCTTTATTGCGCGGAATAATCGCCGTATGGCGGGAAATAAACGGCAGCGGTACGCGGCGAAACAGCGCCACCACCGCAAACCAGTCGGCCAGCGCGCCGACCATCGCCGCTTCGGCAATAGCTTTGACCCCGCTCACCCAGAAGTTTGGCGGCAGGAAGAGAGTGGTAACAAACACCGCGGCAGCGATCAGCAGCAGCGACAGCGCCAGTCGTTTGGCGCGCTTCAGTTCAGCTAATTTTTCCATCTGATAAGCATAGAGCGAGACGAGGCGAAGGTGCAAAGAATCAATTTTGTGGCTACACTGTGCCCACAAAAGTTCAGGAGGTTATATGGATTCTGTTATCCGATCGCGTATCGACAGCGAACTCAAGGCACGCGCCGGGCTGGTGCTTGAAAATTGCGGCCTCAACTGGAGCACGGCGATACGCCTGTTTGCTGAGCAAATTGTTAAAAACGAAGGGATACCTTTTGAAATCACCGCGAAACCAACCGCCCGGTTACGTAACGCAATGGTTGAGGCCGAAGAGATCGCCGCGCAAAAGCAGGGACGCTTTGAGAGTGTTGAACAGCTAATGGACAGCTTAAACGATGGGAAAGAGTAAACGCGCGCGCCTGCCATTCCGCTCCGATTACACCAAAACCTTTGTGAAGGCCTGGAAGCGATACAACAAAGCGGGACGCCGGGACATGCATGAGACGGCTGCTATCATGTCGATGGTGCTCTCCGGCAACCCGCTTCCCGCTCAGTATAACGATCATGCTTTAACCGGAAATATGCAGGGGTTTCGCGAGCTGCATATTGGCGGCGACTATCTGCTGGTATATCGCCTTGATGGCGAAAAGCATCTGGTGGTGTTCACCGATTTGGGCACCCATGCCGAGTTATTCGAATAACGACCTACAGGGTTTTCCATAGGATCCACCCGCCAAACACCATCAGCACTACGCCAGCGATGCGCTCTATCCAGCAGATGCTGCGGCTCAGACGCCGTTGCAGCGCAGGCAGGCCAATCAGGCTGACCAGCGCTACATCCCACAGCAGTACCACCGTCACCATCCAGATTCCGCTGACCGATTGTTGCAGTAGCGTCACATCGGGGCCGAGCAGGGCGGTCATCAGCGCCAGGTAGAAGAGGGCGTTTTTCGGGTTGAGCAGCGCCGAGCCGAGGCCAAGTAAAAACTGTTTACCGATGCCGGGGCAGCGCTGACGCGTCTCATCCAGCGCCAGCGTTTGCGGGCGGCTGCGCACCAGCTGTGAACCAATCCACAACAGATAAAGCGCGCCGAGCAGTTCGATGGCGGTAAACAGCCCGCTGAAGTGGCGCAGCGCGCTGGCTCCGATAATCACCAGCAAAATATAGAGCGCGTTACCTAAAGCGATGCCGATGCAAAGCCCGACGCTGCCGCGCAGGCGGTAGCGGATGGCGTAACCTATCAGCAGGAAAAAGTCCGGGCCGGGGCTCAGCAGCGCGACAAAATGCGCCAGCGCCAGGGCGGGAAAAGCGGCGGGAAAGATATCCATAGTGACCTCGCATAAACATTGCGGTCACCATAGCCGCTGCGCGGCGCTATTTATTGTCTGATATTGATCCGCGCGCGTACTGGCGCGGCGTGGCGGCGGTGTAGCTAACAAAGGTTTTATGAAAGTGGCTCTGGTCGGCAAAACCGCTCTGGTAGCCGACATCTGCCAGTTTATCCCCGGCGCGCAGGCGGCTTTTGGCAAACTCGACGCGGGCAAGGTTGAGAAAGCTGCCGGGCGTTAAACCGGTGTCCCGCTTAAAGGTGCGAATCAGCGTCTCTTTGCGCAGTGAAAAGGCGTGCGCCAGCGCATCCAGCGTCGGTGGCTGCTGCAAATTCTCCTGCAACGCCATCTGCACCTGCTCACTGACTGCATGGAGCGGTTCATCATCAGGCACCTGCGGTAGGGCGGCGAGCAGAGTCTGGATGGCTTCTGGCAATGCCAGCGTCTGGTTATGCTCCATCAGCGCGACAATATGCAGGAAGTGTTCGAACAACTGCGGGTCGCGAATCACCTGTTGGGCGCGATTTTCATCAGCCAGGTAGAGCATATGGTAGCTGCGTGGCTGCCCGGCGAGCGGGTTGCAGCTGTGCGGCGTCAGGGCTGGAATCACAATCAGATCGCCTGGCCGCAGCAGGAACTCCTGCTGATGGCAGACGCAGCGGGTCTGGCCGTCGATAATCGCGCCAATGGAGAGCTCCGCGTGGCGGTGGCGCTTATACGCCTGCGTGCTGTTGCGGGTGCTGCGCAGCTCGACACCGGGCAGCGCCGCTGAGCGGAAAAAGGTTTGTGCGATATCGCGAGTCACGGCTATTCATCATCTCGATCTGGAGCGGTTTTCCGGTATAGCACAGCGCGCCTGGGATCGCGAAGCGCGTTGTGCAGAAGCCGCTACATTGGGTGGAGCTTCGGACTAATCGTCACGGTTTCCAGCGGCGCAGCGGCGTGTCGCGCTCGTAGGGCATCGGCGTTGGGTAAGCGATAAATTCGACGATGCTGCCCCACGGCGTGCGGCCATAGCAAAAACAGTTGCCCTCGCCCTTCTCGGTCGGGAAACCGAGCGGCTGCGGCGTGGTAAACACTTCGCCACCCGCATCGGCAAACTGTTTCAGCGCGGCGTCGATATCGTCGACATAGACCGCAAAGTGTTGCAGGCCAAAGTCGTTCGCCCGCAGCGGTTCACGTTGCGATGGCCCCTGCATTTCAAACAACTCAATGCCCGGCCCGTATTGCAGCTTGAGCATGCTCACCGCTTTGATCACTGTGCCCGGCACCAGCCGCAGCGTCTTTTGCTGCGCTTCGCTATCAATATCCTCATCTTCCGGTGCCACGGACTGGTAAATCAGCTCTGCACCTAATGCCTCGGTAAGAAAACGGGTGGCGGCTTTTATATCCGGCACGGTAATACCAATATGATCAATTCCGCGAACGCTCTGCTGCATATTTCCTCCTGTTATTTGTGTGGTATTAAGCATAGCGGATGCAGACGGGGTGGAAATAAAGCGACGTTAATTAAGCTTTAATTTAACAAAAAGTGGCAGGCAGGAGCGCTTATTTACTTATCCAGAGATAGTTCAGGGTTAAATAAGTTTTTGTTACTTGCCAAATAATGTAAGTAATTGATTTTTGATTTCTTATGTGATTTTTATATTTCCTGGGGGCAAAAATATCACGCTAAATGAAACATAAGAACACTCCGGATATACTCAACTTTACTTCACGCCTCCTGACGCTTTACTACCCTTATTATCCTAAGCGGTAAATTAAGGAGACCCATATGGCTTACCAGACAGTGAATCCTTTCAACAATCAGCTGATTAAAGCGTATCCGAACCACAGCGATGCCGATATTGAGGCGACGCTGCGCCAGGCTGACGCCCTTTACCACTCCGAGTGGGCAAAAGGGAGCATCGACCAGCGGCTGCCGGTACTGCATAAACTGGCTGACCTGCTGGAGAGCCATCAGGAGGAGTTGGCGAAAATCGCCACCCAGGAGATGGGGAAACTGATTGCCCAGAGCCGCAGCGAGGTGCAGATCTGTGCGCAGATCGCCCGTTACTATGCGAACAACGCGAAAAAATTCCTCGCCCCGGTGAAATATGACACCGAGCTGGGCGATGCCTGGGTTGAACACCATCCGATCGGCATCATCATGGCGGTCGAGCCGTGGAATTTCCCTTACTATCAGCTCATTCGTGTGCTGGCACCGAACCTGGCCGCCGGTAACCCGGTAATTTGTAAGCACGCCAGCATCGTGCCGCACTGCGCTGAAGCCTTCGCCCACCTGGTGCGTGAAGCGGGTGCGCCGGAAGGGGCATGGACTAACCTGTTTATCTCTTCCGATCAGGTTTCGGCGATTATCGCTGATCCGCGCGTGCAGGGCGCAGCCCTGACCGGTTCGGAAAAAGCGGGTAGTGCAGTGGCGTCGCAGGCGGCGAAGCACATCAAAAAATCGACCCTCGAACTGGGCGGTAATGATGTCTTTATCGTGCTCGACGATGCCGATCTAGAGAAGGCGGTGAAAACCGGGGTGCAGGCGCGTCTGGCCAATGCCGGGCAGGTCTGTACGGCGGCAAAACGCTTTATCGTGCACCAGAAGGTGGCCGATCAGTTCCTGCGCCAGTTCACCGACGCTTTCCAGCAGGTGAAGATGGGCGACCCGCTTGATGAGAGCACCACGCTTGGGCCGCTATCATCGAAAGATGCGCTGGAAACCCTTAGCAAGCAGGTGAGTGAAGCGGTGCAGAAGGGGGCGAAACTCCACTTCGGCGGTAAACCGGCGAACAGCGAAGGGAACTTCTTTGAGCCGACGATCCTGACTCACATTACCCGTGACAACCCGGCGTACTTCGAAGAGTTCTTCGGCCCGGTGGCGCAGATTTATGTGGTGCAGGACGATGAGGAGGCGGTGCGCCTGGCGAACGACTCCCATTATGGCCTGGGCGGGGCGATCTTCAGCCGGGATATTGAGCGCGCGAAAGGGCTGGCCTCACGGATTGAAACCGGGATGGTTTACATCAACTGGCTGACCGATACCGCGGCAGAACTGCCGTTCGGCGGGGTGAAACGTTCGGGCTTTGGGCGCGAGCTGTCGGATCTGGGGATCAAAGAGTTTGTGAACCAGAAGCTGGTAGTGGTGCGTCAGTAGCCGTAGCTGGCATCGTTTGCCGGATGGCGCTTGCGCTTATCCGGCCTACGCACGACCCCATATCCACTGTGGGTCGCCATTCGGTTTTGCCGGATGGCGCTTGCGCTTATCCGGCCTACGGGCGACCCCATATCCATTGTGGGTCGTCATTCGGTTTTGCCGGATGGCGCTTGCGCTTATCCGGCCTACGGGCGACCCCATTTCCACTGTGAGCCGTCATTCGGTTTTGCCGGATGGCGGCTTTGCCTTATCCGGCCTACATACGTGCTGCTGTGTTTTTGTAGGCCTGATAAGCGTAGCGCCATCAGGCAGTTACTTTCTCAGCCCGGCAAACGCCGCTCTGATCTCCTCCTCCGGCAGCTGCACGCCGATAAACACCAGCGTACTGTGCGGTGTTTCGTCGCCCCACGGGCGATCCCAGTCGGCGCTGTAGAGGCGCTGCACGCCCTGGAACAACAGGCGGTTAGGCTCGCCGTCAATCCACAGCATCCCTTTGTAGCGCAGCAGCTTTTCCGCAAAGCTCAGCAGCAGGTTCTCCATCACCCGCGACACCTCGCTGATATCCACAGGGTAATCCAGTTCCACCACAATTGAGCTGATATCGTTCTGCTTATCGGCCATAAAGTGGAAGCGCGGTTTGGCGGCGACCACGTTCTCTTCGAGCATAAAACCGCTGGTATTAAACAGCAGCGCCAGATCGATATCGCCGTGGGTCACGGTGTAGATGGGCGCGCGGGCGTTGATGCGGGCCAGCCGTTCGCGCAGCGGCGCGTTATCCGGCGCGACATCGGTTTTAGTCAGCAGAATACGATCCGCATAACCGACCTGCGATTGCGCCAGCGTAAACTGGTTCATCTGCTCATCGGCATGCACCGCATCGACCAGCGCAATCACGCCGTCGAGCAGGTAGCGTTGGCAGAGGATCTCATGGGAGAAGAAGGTCTGAATGATCGGGCCGGGATCGGCCATGCCGGTGCACTCGATCACCAACCGATCAAAATGGAGTTCGCCGCGATCGAGCCCGTCGAGCAGATCCAACAACGCATCTTCCAGCTCATTCGAGCGGCTACAGCAGATGCAGCCATTGGTCAGGGTTTTGATCTGCGTGGCGCGATCGCCAATCAGCTGATCGTCAACGGAGACCTCGCCGAACTCATTTTCGATAACCGCAATCTGATAGCCGTGTTGTGCATTAAGGATATGGCGCAAGAGGGTGGTTTTGCCGGCACCGAGAAAGCCGGTCAGCAGGGTAACTGCAACAGGTGTCATGGATTCTCCTTTAACAACAGCGGACGCCGCCTTTGCCATCGCCGCCGTAACGCGCCTGTTGACGCTCGCGGAAAAACGCTTCGTAGGTCATATAGGGCGTATCGGGATGGTTGGTTTTCATATGATCAACATAGTTGTCATAGTCCGGAATACCAATCAGCATTTTTGCCGCCTGCCCGAGGTACTTTTTAGCCTGGCCTAAGTTACCAAACATTCGCGCATCCAGATATTGGTAATGCCGGAGAGGGGCGAGCCCGCTCCGGCACAGGGTTGAGATTAATGGTGCGAAGAGGTTTTGACGCCGCCTTCCGGCACCGGCACATACGGCGTCTCTTTATCGGTACGCGTGGTGTTATTGCGTACCTGGAGCCACGTTTTAATGCCGTAGAAGATGATGCTGTAAACCACCACGAGGAACAGAATGCTTAACCCGGCGTTGGTGTAGTTGTTCACCACGATATGGTTCATGTTAGCAATCTGCTCTGCGCTCAGTTCGCTGCCGCCCGCGGCAATCTTCGCCTTGTACTGGTTAGCCATGTAGAGGAAGCCTTCCAGTTGCGGGTTGCTGCTAAAGAGTTTCAGGCCGAGCGCCCAGGTGGTGCAGATCAGCAGCCAGGTAGCCGGAACGACCGTTACCCAGATGTATTTGGTGCGCTGCATCTTCACCAGGATCACGGTGCCGAGCAGCAGGGCAACGGCGGCCAGCATCTGGTTAGAGATACCGAACAGCGGCCACAGGCTCTTCACGCCGCCCAACGGATCGACCACGCCCTGATAGAGCAGGTAACCCCACAAGCCAACGCAACCGGCAGTACCCACTACACCGGCCACCAGCGAGTCGGTTTTCTTCAGGAACGGCACGAAGTTACCCAGCAGATCCTGCAGCATAAAGCGGCCTGCGCGGGTGCCCGCATCCAGCGCGGTCAGAATAAACAGCGCTTCAAACAGAATGCCGAAGTGATACCAGAAACCCATATCCGCCATCGGAATGATTTTGTGGAACACATGGGCGATACCGACGGCCAGCGTCGGCGCGCCGCCCGCGCGGTTCAGCACGGAAGGTTCACCGATATCTTTCGCGGTTTGCAGGATCTGCTCCGGCGAAATCACAAAGCCCCAGGAGCTGACCGTCGCCGCGGCGTGCGCGGTGACATCCTGCAACTGCGCCATGATCATCGGTGCATGTTCAGTACCCAGCTCATGCAGATTTGGCATGGTGATGCCAAGACCCGCAGGCGGCGTGTTCATGGCGAAATAGAGACCCGGCTCGATAATGGAGGCTGCCACCAGCGCCATCACCGCCACAAAGGACTCCATCAGCATCGCGCCATAACCGATAAAGCGCGCGTCGGTCTCATTGGCCAGCAGCTTCGGTGTGGTACCGGAGGCGATCAGCGCATGGAAACCGGAGACCGCGCCGCAGGCGATGGTAATAAACAAGAACGGGAAGAGCGCCCCTTTCCAAAGCGGGCCGGTGCCGTCGATGTACTGCGTCACCGCAGGCATCTTCAGTTCCGGGTTGAGGATCACAATCCCCAGCGCCAGGCCGACAATCACGCCGATTTTCAGGAAGGTTGCCAGGTAGTCGCGCGGGGCGAGGATCAGCCACACCGGCAGCAGGGCAGAGATAAAGGCATAGCCAATCAGCGCAAAGGTGATGGTGGTGTCTTTAAAGGTCAGCGCCGGGCCCCAGTAAGGGTCCTGGGAAATCACGCCGCCCATCCAGATTGACGCCACCAGCAGCACAATACCGATTACCGACACTTCGCCAACGCGGCCCGGGCGGAGGAAGCGCATATAGATGCCCATAAACAGCGCAATCGGCACCGTTGAGCAGACGGTAAAGACGCCCCACGGGCTCTCTGCCAGCGCTTTCACCACAATCAGCGCCAGCACCGCCAGGATGATAATCATGATCAGGAAGCAGCCGAAGAGGGCAATGGTACCCGGCACGCGGCCCATCTCCTCTTTCACCATCTCGCCGAGCGACGCGCCGTTACGCCGTGAAGAGATAAACAGCACCATAAAGTCCTGCACCGCTCCCGCCAGCACGACGCCTGCCAGCAGCCAGAGGGTGCCGGGCAAGTAGCCCATCTGCGCGGCGAGTACCGGGCCGACCAGCGGGCCAGCGCCGGCGATAGCGGCAAAGTGGTGACCAAACAGCACGTAGCGGTTGGTCGGCACGTAGTTAAGACCGTCGTTATTGATCACCGCAGGCGTGGCGCGGGTTGGATCGAGTTTCATCACCTTCTGGGCGATGTAGAGGCTGTAGTAACGATAGGCAACAAGATAAACAGAGACGGAGGCGACCACGATCCACAGGGCGCTGACATGCTCACCCCTGCGTAACGCGACGACCGACAGACAAAAAGCACCGATTACCCCAAGGATGACCCACGGAACGTGCTTAAAGAGTTTTTTTGTATCCATAGCAGACCTGGTTTTTATCAGAAATAGGGAAGAGACGTGTGTGGTGTTAAACAGGACAAATGCTGCCCGCCATGATGGCAAATCACGCGCGTGAAAGGGGGCGATTTTGCCGAGCGGTTATATAAGCGCGGTGAGCGGTATCGAAGTGGGTCTAAGAGGTTTTACACTACAACTATTCCGAAAAATTATGTGAGCAAGATCACGTAAGATCGCAACAGGTTAGCCCACGTAATAAGCTGATGCCGCTATTAATATCCCTACAAAATAGTGCATTTAGCCATAAAGTTTTTCCCCGCCAGGCCGAAAATCTACTTACTATCTATAAGGAAAGAGAATGATATGTTAACGCGCATCAAAATCGTGACCAGCTTGTTACTGGTACTCGGATTATTTGGCCTTTTACAACTCACCTCCGGCGGATTGTTCTTTAATTCGCTAAAGCAAGACAAAGAAAACTTCACCGTCCTTCAAACCATTCGTCAGCAACAATCCACGCTTAACGGCAGTTGGGTTGCGCTGCTGCAAACCCGTAATACCCTGAACCGCGCGGGTATCCGCTACATGATGGATCAGACCAATATCGGCAGCGGCGCGACCGTTCCGGAACTGATGCAGATTGCCAGCACCTCGTTGAAACAGGCGGAAGTGAACTGGAATGCCTACCAGGCATTGCCGCGCGATCCGCGTCAGAGCGAAGAGGCGGCGGCGGAGATCAAGCGTAATTACGATATCTACCACAACGCGCTGTCAGAACTGATCCAGTTGCTTGGCGCAGGCAAGATCAACGAGTTCTTCGATCAGCCGACGCAGAGCTACCAGGATGGCTTCGAGAAGCAGTACACCTCCTACTTGCAGCAGAACGATCGTCTGTATGACGCCGCCGTGGCTGACAGTGAAAGCTCCTACGGTTCTGCCATCTGGATCATTATCAGCGTGCTGCTGGTGGTGCTGCTGGTGATCATCGCCGTGTGGGTCGGCATCAAACGTGCGCTGATCGCACCGCTGAACCACCTGATCGACAACATTCGTCATATCGCCGGTGGCGATCTGGGCCAGCGCATTGAAGTGCAGGGCTCCAACGAAATGGGCGTGCTGGCTGACAGCCTGCGTCATATGCAGGGTGAACTGGTCCGTACTGTTAGCGACGTGCGTAATGGCGCTAACGCGATTTACAGCGGTGCCAGCGAAATCTCCGTTGGTAACAACGATCTCTCTTCACGTACTGAACAGCAGGCTGCTTCTCTGGAAGAGACCGCTGCCAGCATGGAAGAGCTGACTGCGACGGTGAAACAGAACGCCGAAAACGCCCGTCAGGCGAGCAACCTCGCGCTGAGCGCGTCGGAAACGGCGCAGAAAGGCGGCAAAGTGGTGGATAACGTGGTGCAGACCATGCGTGATATCACCGCCAGTTCGCAGAAAATCGCTGACATTATTAGCGTGATTGATGGGATTGCTTTCCAGACCAACATCCTGGCGCTCAACGCCGCGGTGGAAGCGGCGCGTGCTGGTGAACAGGGGCGTGGTTTTGCCGTGGTTGCCGGTGAAGTGCGTAACCTTGCCCAGCGCAGTGCCCAGGCGGCGCGTGAGATTAAGAGCCTGATTGAAGACTCTGTTGGTCGCGTTGAAGTGGGTTCCACGCTGGTTGAGAGCGCCGGTGAAACGATGGATGAGATCGTTAACGCCGTTACACGCGTGACCGATATCATGGGCGAAATCGCCTCTGCCTCTGATGAGCAGAGCCGCGGTATCGACCAGGTTGGCCTTGCCGTTGCCGAGATGGATCGCGTCACACAGCAGAACGCTTCGCTGGTGGAAGAGTCTGCCGCGGCGGCCGCCGCGCTGGAAGAGCAGGCCAGCCGTCTGACTGAAGCGGTTGCCGTGTTCCGCCTGATGAACGAGCAGCGTGCTGCTGCGAAAACAGCCGGTGGTAACAAAGCCGCGCCGGCGGTGCTGCCGCGTAAAGTGGTAGCAACCACCTCTGGCGAAAACTGGGAAACCTTCTGATTTCCCGCTGCGCCCTGCTCTGCAGGGCGCGCTTTTACCCTTCGCGTTTCACCACTTTTATCTCTACCAGACCAATCCCCAGCTGACGCGGCGCATGACCGAGGATATTCCCTTCATTGGTCGACTGCGGATCCGGCGGCACAATGACCAGCTTGTTACTGCCCGCGCTATTGGTGAAATGGAGCGTGGTGGTGCTCACCTCATGACTTAGCGTCAGCATCTGCTCTTCGTTACCGACACGCACCGGAATCGGGCGATTGGCGTTATCACCAAACGCTTTCGCGGTGATCACCAGATCGAACTGTGCCGGTAGCGGCTGCTGATACTCAATGGCCACCTCTTTGCCAAGCTGGGCATTTGACCAGCGTCCCCAGCTTTCCGGACGTGAGATGCCGTTAAACTGTTTCACCTCTTCCGGCGCGCCCGCGACATTAAAGATAAAGCTGTCGGCTTTATAACGAATGTCATCATCAAGGATCTTCAGCGTATCGATGCTCTTCTGGTAGCGGGCAGTATCGATAACTGTCTGTTTAAACGCCGTTTTACCGTGCCACTGCGGTTTATCCACGCGCTGTACCTGCTGTTCGCCGCCCAGTTGACCCTGCGAGACGCACCAGTCAGTTGAGAGAGCGAGTTCGGGTGCCCAGAGCCGCGCCATTTTGTAGCAGCGATCGACCCAGACAAAGTTGTCGCGCGGCGCGAAATCAGCCAGCTGGAAACGCAGCGGCGCGGAGTATTCACTCTCCGGCAACGGCTCGATTTTCTCCGACACGCGCACCAGCAGCGGCAGGCGGAACTGGCTACCGGAGAAGGTGATGGTCTGTTTTTCCCCATCGACGGTGAAATCCTTCATCTCTTTGGGGAAGTTCCACAGGCGGATGATATCTGGCTTCCACGCCAGCACCTTCTGCTTCATGTTGAGGAAGACGCCGGAGAGCGACTGCCCGGAGAGGCTGCTGCGACCGAGTCCGAGGAAGTTGTCGCCACCGAGAATATCGAGCACGGTCGCGCCATTATCCAGCGTGCTGCGCTTAATGCCGGAGAGATCCTGCTGCGGCTGGTCGCCACGCAGGACGAAGAAGAGATTGCTGCGATCCTGTTTGTTCAGGTATTTCCAGGCGCTGTTGTTCATCGCCAGATGATCGGACGAGACCACAATCACCGTATCTTTAAACCACGGCGACGCTTTTATCCGGTTAATCAGTCTGGCGATATTCTGCTGGCTGCAGGTCACCGCGCTGAATGACTGGTTCACCTTATCGTCATAACGGTAGCTTTTGCGCTCGCAGCCGCGGGAGATAAAGCCGTCCGGGTGGTGGGTGTCCACCGTCAGCGCAAACAGGGAGAAGCGCTTACCGGCGCGGGAGAGGGATTCATACTGCTGCCAGACGGTATCCAGCACCGTATCGTCGTAAAAGCCCCAGTCATTGCGGTAACTGGGATCCGCGACCTGGTTTTTCAGCTCCTCGGCGCCAATCAGATGGTCAAAACCGTGGGATTTGAGGAACACATCTTTACCGGCAAACCGCAGGTTCGCCCCCTGTACAAAGTGGTTTTCATACCCGGAGTTTTTCAGAATATCGCCGAGGCAGAGGTTTTGCGGGAAGAAGCTGGAGACCGACGCGGAGGCATTGCCCTCGAACGGCGCGAAGAGCGGAATACCGCACTGCGAGGAGACCATGCCGGCGATGGTGTAATCGGTGCCGGGCAGCTGTTCGGTATGGCTAAAATCGAGGCTTTCGGCTTTCAGCGCGCCAAGCTCCGGCGTCAGTCCGGGAAATGCATCCTCATTAAAGTAGGTACGCTCGAGGCTTTCGCCGTAGATATAGACCAGGTTCAGCTGCGGGTTGGGGATCTGCTTTGCAGGCACTTTGTACCAGGCAGCAAAATCGGGATCGCTTTCGCGGGTTTGCGATTTTACTAACTCCGTTATCTGGCGAAACGCCGGGCTGGCATCCACCGAGCCTAAGGCCAGCGCCAGCGCCAGCAGGCTGTAACCAAAATGGTGGGGCATATGGCGGCGACGGCGCAGCACCCAGCCGAGGGCACAAAAAACGGCAACCAGTGCCAGCACTAAGCCTGCGCCGGGCAGCAGATATTTGCCGATACCCGCGCCGGTCAGGCTGTTAGTCAGGGTGTAGATCACCGCATCGTTAATGCCGTCACCGGTAAAGTAGTTGCTGGCATAAAGGGTAATGTTTAATAGAACAAACAGGCCTAATACGAGAAGCGTGGCGCTAAACCACCACTTATTGCGGCCCGCTTTCGTAGCATAAATCGCCACCGAGGCGATAAACAGGACAAGGGAGAGCAATCCGGACAACCGTTATTCCTCAAAAGCGCCAGAGATATTACTGGTCATGAATATTTGTAACAGGGGATATAATTTAATGACGATGTCACCTGCCTGCAATTGTAGTGTCATCTTATCGGTGGTTTATTCAGAATTGGTTTAGAAAGCGGGAAAGGTGATCGCTATCGCACAGCGTGAAAGGGGTAAAAACGCCGCATTGGGGATAACGCGGCGTTGAAGGCGCTGATTTTAGTACTCTTTACCGGTGACGCGGCTGCGGTAGCTGTCCCAGTTGAAGATGACCCACAAACTGTTGCCGAGACGCATGCGATCCATCACGCGTTCGCCGAGCAGCTTATTCATTTCGTCCATATTGCTGTTGGTCAGCATGCCGGTCGGGCGCTTGGAAGAGGAGCGGCGATCGACAATCTGGTTGATGATCACTTTTTCGTAGCGCGACTCGGTCTGCATACCGATTTCGTCGATCACCAGCAGATCGACGCTGCTTAGATCGTTCAGCAACTGCTCCTCGCTGCTTTCGCGGTTGCCGAAGGTCTCTTTCATCGCCGACATGATGTCCGCCACGGTGATAATCAGCACCGACTTACCGCGCAGCAGCAGTTCGTTGCAGATGGCGGCGGCGAGATGGTTTTTGCCGGTGCCCGGTTTGCCGGAGAAGATAAAGCTGGCGATGTTGCCATCAAACTCTTCGACATACTGCCGCGCCTGGCTGAGGGCGCGCATCTGGCCTTCCGTTTCGACGCGATAATTGTCAAAAGAGCAGTTTTGATGCAGAGGGCGGATGCCGGAACGGTTAAAGGTGCGCTGCATCTTCATGGCGCGGTTTTCACGCTCCAGCGCCGCTGAGCGCAGTTCGCCCTGCTGCTTTTGCCAGGCCATCAACTCTTCGCTGTTTTTGAACGCCGGTTCGACGTGAGCCGGGATCATCTTTTGCAGCCGCTTCATCAATTCGCCAACGTTTTTCATCGCTAACCTCGAAAGCCAGGTGGAATGTGGTTGTCCGGTTCAGAGAGCGTGTTGATATCGCGCTTCGCCGCGCCGCTCTGGCTGCTGCGCCCGATTTGCAGGCTGCGCGCCAGCTTCTGCTGCCACTGCACGTGGTGGAAGACTTTGCCTTCCGCCTGCCAGTACGCGACAAAGGACGCCAGCTCTTCCGGCGTGGCTGGCTGGGAGAGGGCGATGCCCCACAGTGCCGCCAGGCGCTGAAAATCTGCGTCTGGCTGCCAGCCCGGATACATAGCGAACTTGCCCATTGGCACGCTCACCGGCGCGGCGGCAGGCTCTTCATAGAATTGCGCATCAAGCGACACGTCGCTTGGCGGGCGCGAAAGCTGCGCTTCCAGCGCCAGTAGCTGCTCAAGGCGCTCGGCGGTGAGCGCGTAAAACGCGGGGCTGTTATTTGCAAATACGGCGACGGTACCGCCTTCCGCGCGCGCCAGTATCGCGGCGTTATCACGCATAAATTCATCAATGCCGATAACATTCGACGTCAGGATTCTGGAAGACATAACACGTTCTCAAACAGGGTAACGACAGAAAGAGTGGCGGGCGCAGTAGAGGCCGCCGACAGAAAGGCACATAGTAACACAGCGCGCGGAAAGGGGAGCACAGCACGAAAAAAGCCGGGTTGCCCCGGCTTTGTCATTTCCCAAACGTGCTGGCTAAAAAACGCGCTACGCGATAATGTTCAGCGTAACGTCGATGTTGCCACGGGTGGCATTGGAGTAAGGGCAGACGATGTGCGCGGCGTCGACCAGTTTTTTCGCTTCGTCTGCGTCCATCCCCGGCAGGTGAATGTTCAGTTTGGCTTCAATACCAAAACCGGTCGGCAACGGGCCGATACCCACTTCACCTTCGATAAAAGCCTCTTTCGGCATGCTGATTTTGTCGCGGCCCGCCACGAACTTCATCGCGCCGAGGAAGCAGGCAGAGTAGCCTGCGGCAAACAGCTGCTCCGGGTTGGTGACTTCACCGCCCGCGCCGCCCATCTCTTTTGGCACACCCAGTTTGACGTCGAGGACGCCGTCAGAAGAGGTTGCGCGGCCGTCACGGCCTCCGGTTGCTTTGGCTTTGGCAGTGTAAACCACTTTTTCTAAAGACATGACAGATTCCTTATCATCTTGATTGTTTGCTATAAAATAGCGTGCGATTTATATATCAGCATAAATCCCCGAAAGGGAATTTATGCCTGGTGAAACTGTTGGCGAAACTGCTCCAGCTGCTTTTTGACGTCATTCAGCGTTGCATCATCGCAGGCCACCGCGCAGCGTATCGCTTCCGGGATGGCTTTTGCCTGCTGCTGTAACTCACGACCACTTTCGCTCAGGGTGATAACCACCTGGCGTTCATCATGGCGCGAACGCTGGCGATCGATCAGCCCGGCGCTTTGCAGACGTTTTAACAGCGGCGTCAGCGTGGCGGAGTCGAGGAACAGACGCTCGCCAATCTCCGACACGGTAATATCATCTTTCTCCCACAGCACCAGCATGACCAGATACTGCGGATAGGTCAGGTTCATCGGCGTTAACAACTGCCGATAAAGCTTATGCAGCGCCAGGTTTGTTGAGTAGAGTGCAAAACAAAACTGGTTATCTAGCGCGAGCTGCTCATTCGCGGTGGATGTTGAGCTTTTCTTCATGTTTTTAAATATAGGTAGTGTGCGATTTAATTGCAAGATATTTTTAGGCGACTCAAACACGCGGCCGTCGGCGGTAGATCCATAACCCCGGCAGCGATAATCCAATCGACAGCGCACCGACGATCGAGCAGGCCTTCAGGAAGTTGGTCAACAGCAGGATCATTAATGCTTCACTGTAGCCAACGTGACTAATTTTTACCGCCGAGATCATTGCCGTGTAGGCTGAAATGCCCGGAAACATGGGAATAACCGCTGCCACAGTAAAGACCTTGGGGTGCGCCAGATACCAGCGCGACCAGCGGATGCCGATGCAGCCTACCAGCATTGAGGCGACAAACGTCGACCACTCAATATTAAAACCCCAGTGCATCATGGCAAAACGCGAGCCGTGGCCGATGGCGCCAAGCAGTCCGCACCAGCGCAGCGCGCGGTGAGGGACGTTAAACACCATCGCAAAGCCCACCGCCGGAATCGCGGCCAGCAGCATATCTTGTGCCAGTGCGTAGAAGAACGAGATTATATCCATCCGCGCAGCCCCCAGAGTGTCATCGCCATCACCACGCCGATACAGGTCGCGAGCGTTAACAGGCTGGCAATCGCCCAGCGCGCCAGCCCGGTATTAATATGTCCTTTAAACATGTCGGCCACAGCGTTAATAAGTGGAAAACCCGGCACCAGCAGCAGCACGCTGGCGGCCATCGCCACCGTTGAGGAGTGCAGAAAAACGGGCAGGGTGAGCAGCAGCCCGGAAACGGTGGTGGCGACAAAAGCGGTAATACAGAAGTTGATTTGCGGATGCATATGTCTTCCTGCCAGCAGCAGACGGACATACATCGCGATGCTGCTGGCGCAGAAGGTGATAAACGCACCGTCCCAGCCGCCGCGATTGAGCTTGCAGAAGCAGGCGCAGGAGAGACCGACCATCAGCGTCACCAGCCAGCGCGGATAGCGCAACGGTTTTAGCTGGGTGAAGCGCTTCTCTACATCCTGAAGATCCAGCAGCTTATGCTCAGCGAGAATGACGATATGTTGCACTTCCGTCACCATATGCATGTTGATACCGCGATCGCTGCTTTTACGTGTTGAGGTCAGACAGTGGCCATCTTTAATGGTGGTTAACACGATGGCATTTGAGGAGATGAGGCTCTCGACTGTGTCCATGCCAAGCGCTTTCCCCAGGCGCGTCGACAGCTCCTCCACCAGCGCACTCTCTGCGCCGTGCTGTAACAAAAAAAGGCCGCACTGAATACACAAGCGCGTAATGGTTCGCTGCGTTGAGTGGTCTGTTTGCATGCTTGCCCTGGTTATCTGGTCACGCCGCTCGCAAAGGGGGAACGGAACACCTCTTTTTAGCACAGGTGCGGGGGAGGCTGGCGCTAACGCAGATCAAGAAGTGTGCAATAAATTCGGATAATGATTTCGCTATGATTATTTACCATATCAATATTTCTAGGAATATTATTATAAAGGCCGTGTAAATTACGGCGACATATTACGGATAATCCTGGTAAGCGTTAATATTCCTGGTTTACATCTGCGATTAAATATTTATTAAGGTTATTGATCTTTTATTAACTATATACAATTTGATTATATTCTTTTAATTATTTTATTTTTAATAAGGCACTAAGTATTTGAAGAGTCGTTGTGCTATGTTGTCACGCACGTTGGCAATATTATGATTTTAAATATTTATATTAAATTGCTAATCATAAATTCCAACAATTCTTATAACGGCTGGTTCGGAACATTATTGTTAATTTACGCATTATTGGTACCGATTGAGTAAATACTCATTACGAGGATTGATAGAGAGCGCAAATGGAAGCGGAGGTTTTTATGCTATCACCAGGCGGCAATCACGGGATTATTATTAGCCAGGCTCCCGTACTTAGGGCCGGTATTGGCAGCATATTTGAGCATCATTTTCCTGAGTATCCGGTAACGCATTACGCCACGATAGAGGAGGTCACGCTGCCGCAGTTAGCGGATAGCAGCTTGGTTATCATTGATTTCTCCGGTGGGTTGCGGTCTGCGCAGCAGCGCTGTGAACACTACTACACCTTGATCTCGCAATGCGATAAAACGCGCTGGCTCTTCTTTATTTCCCCGGAATTTTATCCTGATGCGGTGGACTTTTTAATCCAGCCGCAAACCATGCTACTCGCCGATATTGAGCCTATCGACAGTGTGGTTAATGCGCTACGCGGCGGAGAAGAAAACGCTCCTAAAGTGAGCCCAACGCTACTTTCTGCGGTACGGCAGCACTGTGCAGAGACGCCAGCGCCGCGAAAATTACTCACCTTTTCGGAAAGGAAAGTGTTACGCCTTCTTGGAAAGGGGTGGGGAATAAATCAAATCGCCATGTTGCTCAAAAAAAGCAACAAAACCGTCAGCGCGCAGAAAAATAGCGCAATGCGACGATTATCACTGCGCAGTAATGCAGATTTGTACACGTGGATTAGTAGCCATCAGGGTATGAAAGAGCTGAATTTAGGATCAGCATATGGAGACCATAATGAATGGAAAACATTAGCCAAGCGGGACATGTAGCCATCATTGAAAAATGCATGATGAGTCGGGAAGGGTTGCAGAGTTTATTCAGCGAGCCCGTTTTTGCAAACTACTCTTTTCATTTTTTTAAGGATCATATTGCCTTTCGGCAGGCATTAAAAAAGTCTGCCTATTTCTCGGTCATCTATTCGCTTTTTGGTCAGCGTAAAGAGCGGCGCGAATGCCTGATGTGTCTGCATCTGCTCTCGCTCTCCTGCCCGGACGTTCAGCGCATCGTGCTGGCGGGAGATGACAGAGAAGCGCGGCTGGTGGGGCACCTCTCCCCGTCGCGGCTGCACGGCATCTTAAGTAAATCATCAGAGTTGCCGATGCTGCTTGAGCAACTCACCACGCTGCTTGGCGAAACCCGGCGGGTTAACGAGAACATGATCAATCATGGTTACGTCAGCCAGTTTCGTATGCTAAGCCCAACCGAAAGGGAGATTTTGCACTATATGACGCGGGGCTTTTCCATTGCAGAGATCGCCTCGCAGCTGGACCGCAATGTGAAAACCATCCGCGCGCACAAATTTAATGCCATGACAAAATTGGGCGTGACATCCGATGTCGGTTTACTTGATGCCGCGGATATTTTGACCTGGATTCCGCCCAGCACCCGGGCGGCATCAGAGCTGATGTAACGCTCGCTTCATTGCGCGTAAGCGCCAGGACCGGGCCTGGCGCAGCAACACTACAGGCAAACGTCAATCCACTTTGCGGAGGTCAGCGCCGCCATGCGTTCCGGTGAGATACGCACCGCGCTATGAATCGCGCCCGCCGCCGGCAACACTTCCGGATACTGTTTGAGCGAGACATCGCAATAGACCGCCAGCGGAGTTTCCAGCCCAAAAGGGCAGACGCCGCCGACCGGATGACCGGTAATCGTGACCACTTCATCACTGCTCAACATCCGCGCTTTTGCGCCGAAGGTGTTTTTCAGTTTTTTATTATCAAGCCGGGCATCACCTTTTGCGACAACCAGAATGACCTCGTTTTGCACCTTTAACGACAGCGTCTTGGCGATCTGGCCCGGCTCGACACGATGGGCCGCCGCCGCCAGCGCAACGGTTGCCGTACTTTGATTGAGTTCAATAATATCGATATCAGGGGCGTTATCGGCAAAGAATTGCCGCACGGACTGCAAACTCATGATGTTCTCCTGCGAAAGACCGCAGCTAATCTGTCACAAGCGAGTTATCTCTGTAAATAATCCATCATGACAAACCGCTTACATTACGTTTCTCGATCCCCTTCACAATCGCGGAAACCGGTTACATGAACCAGTTGCAGTGTTCTCAGGGCAGGTTAATACTCATTTTGTCACTCCCCCTGACCCTAAAATAAAAAGAGCCTCTTATGAAACCTACCCTACTCAGTTGTAATGCTGGTCCGCTCATCAGCATGGTTTCAACCATCCGAAACCGATCGCGGCACGGCTGCACCGCTGCTGTTGCCATAACCTTGCAACTCTGACAGGAGATCGACGATGTCTGCTAACCATGCTGCGTTTAACCTTATCTTTCGGTTTATTGAAAACTATGTCAGCCCGATAGCCGGGCGTATCTCTTCCCAGCGCCACGTTATGGCCATCCGCGACGGCTTTATCTCCGCGATGCCCTTTATGATCGTCGGTTCGTTTTTACTGGTGTTTGCTTATCCCCCTTTTTCGCCGGATACCACGTGGGGTTTTGCCCGCGGCTGGCTGGATTTGGCGAAGCAGTATGAAGGGCGGATCCTTACACCGTTTGATATGACGATGGGGATCATGTCGATCTACATTTGCGCCGCTATCGCCTACAACCTCGGCAAGCACTACGCGAAGTCATATCAGCTTGATCCCTTTATGTGCGCGATGCTCTCGCTGATGGCGTTTTTACTGGTTGCCGCACCGAAAACCAGCGGTACGCTGCCGGTGGACAGCCTGGGCGGCACGGGGATTTTCACCGCCATCCTTGTGGCAATCTACTGCGTGGAGATGATGCGTTTTCTGAAGGCGCACAACATTGGCATCCGCTTGCCGGACCAGGTGCCGCCGATGATCAAGAACTCCTTCGATCTGCTGATCCCGGTGCTGGTGGTGGTACTGACCCTCTATCCGCTCAGCCTGCTGATTCAGTCCCAGTTCAATATGCTCATCCCGCAGGCGATCATGGCGCTGTTTAAACCGCTGGTGTCGGCGGCAGACTCGCTGCCTGCGATCCTGCTGGCGGTGATCATTGGTCATCTGCTCTGGTTTGCCGGTATCCACGGCGCAGCCATTGTCTCCGGCATGCTGCAGATGTTCTGGCTGACCAACCTGGGTATCAACCAGAGCGCGCTGGCGCAAAGCGCGCCGCTGCCGCACATCTTTATGGAGGCGTTCTGGACCTTCTTTATTGTCATCGGCGGGTCGGGTGCGACGATGGGGCTGGTGTTCTGCTACCTGCGTAGCCGCTCGGTCCATCTACGATCGATTGGCCGTCTCAGCGTTGTGCCGAGCCTGTTTAACATTAATGAACCGGTGATTTTCGGCACACCGATTGTGATGAACCCGGTGTTCTTTATCCCCTTCCTGCTGGCACCGACGCTCAATGCGATCATTGCCTGGGCGGTGATGAAGATGGATCTGATTGGCCGCGTGATTTCGGTTGTACCGTGGACCGCGCCCGCGCCGATTGGTGCCGCGTGGGCATTAGGCTGGGATTTCCGCGCTGCCGTGCTGGTTCTGCTCCTCGCCGCGATCTCGGCGGTTATCTACTACCCCTTCTTCAAGGTGTATGAGAAGCAACTGCTGGAGCAGGAGGCGGAAGAGGCGCGTCGCGCAGAAGAGGAAAATCGGCAGGTTGCCTGATACAACAAAGGGGCGAATCATCGCCCCTTTGCTATTCCAGCGTACGACGCTATTTCAGCGTGCAATCGCCACACTGCTGAACATCCGGCAGGCGATAGCGTTGGCAGCATGTCCGACGAACCAGCGCGCCGTCGCGCAGCACGACCGTGCGCCATAGCGGGTTGTCGCTGCCGTCGGCAAGCGCTTTTTCGAAAAAGCAGATCTGGCGCAGGGCGGCCAGCCGGGCTTCGCCGATAAGCGGCATCATTTCGCCCAGATACCAGTTAATCAGGTAACCGGTGTTGCTCCAGATAAGTTTGCCATTGATGTCGCCCGTCGCTTCCAGCGCCTTTATTACCGGCTGGATGGTATGGATGACCAGGGCGGCAATACGTTCGGCATCATTCTTCAGCGTCAGGCTGTGATCCTGCTGAACATCGATCCAGAAGCAGGCGGCGCGCCCGCTTTCGTGAAATTCAACGTGGAAGTTGTCGGGGTCTAAATCCAGCGCGCTCTTTTGCGTTAGCAGCGTCAGCAACAGCGGCGGCACCATCAGCCCGAGATACCATTGCGCCCACAGCGAGAGCAGCGGTTTGCTTTCACGCGGCTCTGTGGGGTTGTTACGGTAAATATGATCGGAGTAGGTGGCAATCAGCGAGCTTAGCGCCGTCGGGCGCGACCACTCCGCCAGCGTCATTGCCTGATGAGGCGCATCTTCATTAAGGCGCAGGAAATCGAGCAGATGGGCCCGCGTGCTGGCAATGGCGTCCCGCATGGCAGTCGCCAGCGAGTCGCGCTCATCATGAAGCGGGTTTTGCCAGATAACATGTTGCGTAATCGATGCGGTACGGTATGCCATAGCCCCAGCTGGAGAAGGAATCTAAATGATAATGATTGCCAATCCTATCCAGAGGCCAAACCGATAGCAAGTTGTTTATCGTAAAGTTAGCGCCAGCGCACGTCAGGCGAGCTGTAAGTCTCCGCTGACCAGAATACTGTTACGGCCTAAATGCTTGGCTTCATACAGCGCTTTATCCGCCTGCGTCAGCGCGGCATCAATATCGTTATTCTGCAACGGCGCAATGCCGATACTGACGGTGACATTGGTGGCGACGCTTTCATTAAACATATGGGGGATCTTCAGATCGTAAACCCGCTGGCGGATATGCTCTGCGGCCATCCGCGCCTGATCCTGATCGATGTTATTCAACAAAATCATAAACTCTTCGCCACCGAAGCGCGCCACAATGTCCCGCGAGCGCACTGCGTCGCGCAGCTCAGCAGAGACGCGGATAAGCGCCTGGTCGCCCATCATGTGTCCATAATGGTCGTTATAGGCTTTGAAGTGATCGATATCCAACAGCAGAACAAAACGGCTGCTGTCGTCGACGGCAAGCAGGTTATCGAGTTTATGCTGCAATCCGCGGCGGTTATAGAGACCGGTGAGCGGGTCAAGCATGCTCAGGTCGTTAAGCGTCTTGCGCTCCTGCATCAACCGCTGCATCAGGGCGCGGGCAAAACTATCGTTACGCTTCTGAATCGCATGCTGAATGGCAATCCCGATAACGGGCAGAGAGAAGCTATAGATGAGTCGCATGCAGCTCTCAGACTCATTCAGCCATAAGCTGGTTACAAAAAGCGGCAGAGAGTGGAGCAGGAAGGCGATGATATTATTGGAGAAGGCGATAGTGCCGATAAACAGAACGCTAAGCAGCGCGATTAACAGATAGGCCGAAGCATCATCCCCTATCAGTTTCGCTTTAAGAACAACATGCCACGCCCAGAGACAGCCAAACAGGAGTGAGATCAGTGTGATGTTGATTTTGCTTCTGGGGTAAAATTTGTGCCACGCGGGTAACACCGCGCTGAGCGTGAAGATCGCGCAAACCGGCACGGTCACGGCGTGCAGATTATAGAGCGGCACCAGCATAGAAAAGAGTGCTGAAATGGCGTTAAGCAGTAAAAAGAGACGTAGGGACAATCGATATCTCTTATTACAAAGAGATTGCCATGTTTGTGATGTCATACCTATAAGTCGTATTTATCCGCAGTTTTTCAGTGCGTTATGAGTCGTAAAAAAGCGTTGCGCAATGAAATGGTCATCGCGAAATATTAGTAATAAGAATTTTTATTTAAGCGGTGCTTAATTTATCACCTTACTCAATGGCTGTCATTAGAAGATGCAGAATCTTCCGGCACGACGACCTCGCTGACAGATGAGAAATTTTATCATATGATATTGGTTATCATTCGTGATTGAAGAGATGAAACCATGCTGCAGCGCGCGTTGGGAAGTCGTTGGGGGATCGTTTTTCCGGGCATGATTGTGGCCGCATTAGTGCTGGCAGACCTGTCGGTCAACAGCTGGCGCGCGGTGATTTTACTGGGTTTGTTATTGACGCCAGTGATGCTTTACCACAAGCGATTACGCCATTACGTTCTGTTGCCATCAAGCATTGCTCTGATTGGCGGTGTCATTTTGATGCTGCTGAATTTGAAAATGATGGTGTAAAAACAGAGGGGCATTAAGAGGGGTGAGCAAGATATCTGGTGCGAGGGGGGGGACTTGAACCCCCACGTCCGTAAGGACACTAACACCTGAAGCTAGCGCGTCTACCAATTCCGCCACCTTCGCACAGTCATCTTACTTGTAGATATCGCCTCGTTGGTGCGAGGGGGGGGACTTGAACCCCCACGTCCGTAAGAACACTAACACCTGAAGCTAGCGCGTCTACCAATTCCGCCACCTTCGCACAGTGCGAGCGATATCTGCGTGGTTTATGGTGCGAGGGGGGGGACTTGAACCCCCACGTCCGTAAGGACACTAACACCTGAAGCTAGCGCGTCTACCAATTCCGCCACCTTCGCATACCATCGATACCAGAAGTATCGTTACCACGGAGGCGCATTCTAGATGTTTTCAACTTTTCGTCAACAGTTAATTGCGCGCAGAGTCGTCGATTGCTGCAAAAATGGGCGTCGGCTAACAGGTGGGGAAATTCACCCGGCGAGCAGGCCCGCCGGGAAGATGACTTATTTTTTCAGCGCCTGGCGCGTCATCACGGTGCGGTAGACCTTGAAGCGTCCGGTCTGCGCGATAACTTCATGGAAGCCGAAGGTCTGATCGAGCACGTCCGGATAGGGCAGGAAGGCGTTCGCCACAATGCGCAACTCGCCGCCGCTGTTGAGATGACGAACCGCGCCGCGAATCAGCGTTTGCGCCGCTTCGAGGCTGGTTTGCAACCCGTCATGGAACGGCGGATTGGAGATGATCATATCGAAGCGACCAGTCACCTCAGAGAAGACATTACTGGCGAAAACCTCGCCTTCAAGGCCGTTCGCCGCAAGCGTTGCGCGGCTGGCTTCGATCGCCGGGGCCGAAACATCACACAGGGTCAAACGCACTTTCGGCGAATGGCTTGCCAGCGCCGCTGCCAGCACGCCCGTGCCGCAGCCAACATCCAGCACTTTGCCTTTGGTATGCGGCGTCAGCGTGGAGAGCAGCAACTGGCTGCCAACATCCAGCCCATCGCGGCTAAAGACGCCCGGCATGGTTTTAATCGTCAGAGAGTCCAGCGCGTACTCGCCCCAGAAGCCGTCAGGATCAAAGGCAGGGTTTTTATCGAGGCGGCCGTGATAAAGCCCACAGCGACGCGCGCTGTCGATTTTATTCAGCGTGCAATACTCTGCCAGCATCTGCTCGGCGCTGCGCACGCCGCTGCGGTTTTCGCCAACCACAAAAATATCCGTTCCCACCGGCAGCAGCGAGAGCAAATTCATCAGCTGGAACAGCGCTTCCGGCTTATTTTTCGGCCAGTAGTAGATAAGCGTATCGCTCTCGCCAATCATCGCGCTATCCGCCACCAGGCTAAAACTGGCGCGCTCGCCCATCTGCTGGCTCAGGGTTTGCCACTGGTGGAACTGTTGGGTCCAGGCACGGCTCCCGGCACTCTCAAGACGCGCGGGCAGGTCATCCTGCAGATCACCGGCAAAAAGAATATGGTTAGATTCGAAATCATCACTGTGGCGCAGCAAGACTTCACTTGCCGGGGTAAAAGCAGACATTACGTGTTCCTCTTTAAACTGAGCCGGCGATTATACACGTTATCCTTCGCGCTGCCTCTTTGTTGGCTGCGTCTTCATACCCCAGTCACTTACTTTTGTAAGCTCCTGGGGATATTCATCCTTGCCGCCTCGACGCAACACGAATGATTTTGTGTAACACGTTATCCTGCGCGCTGCCTCTTTGTTGGCTGCGTCTTCATACCCCAGTCACTTACTTTTGTAAGCTCCTGGGGATATTCATCCTTGCCGCCTCGACGCAACACGAATGATTTTGTGTAACACGTTATCCTTCGCGCTGCTTCTTTGTTGGCTGCGTCTTCATTATCTTTAAGCAGGCGATTCTGTTCTCTTCCAGTCACTACTTCTGGCTGGATAACCGCGTGTTGATGGCGCATTTTCGACGAGTTTGTTATATTTGCGCGCCTGATACAGGAGTGTTTCACGATGACTTCCCGACGCGACTGGCAATTACAGCAACTGGGTATTACCCAGTGGACCCTGCGCCGCCCGACGGCGTTACAGGGCGAGATCGCCATTTCGCTGCCCGCGCACATTCGTCTGGTAATGGTCTCGCCGGCGCTGCCTGCATTAAACGATCCGCTTGTCACCGACGTGCTGCGTGCCCTGACCGTAACGGCAGATCAGGTACTGCAACTCACTCCGGATCGCGTGGCGATGCTGCCGCCGGAGAGCCATTGCAACAGCTGGCTGCTGGGCATTGATGCGCCGCTGCCGCTGTCGGGCGCGCAAGTCTCGACGCCCGCTGTTGATGAGCTACGCGCAAACCCTGCGGCACGCGCCGCGTTATGGCAACAAATCTGCGAACATGAACACGATTTCTTCCCTCAGCACGACTGATCTGCCCCGCGCTTACGACATAGAGACCCGGGCGCACGCCTTTCCCTGGAGCGAAAAAACGCTCGCCAGTAATCAGGGGGAGCGCTACCTCAACTATCGGCTGATGGTGGGTGACGAGATGGCGGCTTTCGCCATCACGCAGGTGGTGCTTGATGAAGCCACACTGTTCAATATCGCCGTCGATCCCGCCTGGCAGCGCCAGGGGCTGGGCCGCCAGCTGCTTGAACATCTGATCAGCGAGCTGGAAAAGCGCGATGTGTTGACGCTGTGGCTGGAGGTTCGCGCCTCTAACCAGCCCGCCATCGCGCTGTATGAAAGTTTAGGTTTTAACGAAGCGACCATTCGGCGCAACTACTATCCCACGGCCCACGGGCGTGAGGATGCCATCATCATGGCGCTTCCTCTGTAATTGAATAAAGGTGATGTAATGAAATGGGACTGGATACTCTTTGACGCTGACGAAACGCTCTTCACCTTCGACGCGTTTGGCGGCTTACAACGGATGTTTCTTGACTATAGCGTGACATTCACCGACCAGGATTTCGCAGAATATCAGTCCGTTAACAAGCCGTTATGGGTCGATTACCAGAATGGCGCGATCACCGCGTTGCAGTTGCAGCATAAGCGTTTCCAGAGCTGGTCCGAGCGGCTGGATGTGCCGCCGGGCATGCTTAATGAGGCGTTTCTCAATGCGATGGCGGAAATCTGCGCGCCGCTGCCGGGCGCGGTGTCGCTGCTCGACAGCCTGAAGGGCAAAGTGAAAATCGGCATCATCACCAACGGTTTTACCGCCTTGCAGCAAATTCGCCTGGAACGCACCGGCCTGCGCGACTATTTTGATCTGTTAGTGATTTCTGAACAGGTTGGCGTGGCTAAACCGGATCCGCGCATCTTTGAGTACGCACTGAAGCAGGCGGGTAACCCATCCCGCGATCGCGTCTTAATGGTTGGCGACACGGCGGAGTCGGATATTCTGGGCGGCATCAACGCGGGGCTCTCGACCTGCTGGCTCAATGCCCACAACCGCGCGCTGCCTGAAGGTATCAACCCGACCTGGACGGTAACGTCCCTGAACGAACTGGAGCAACTCCTGTGTAAACATTGATTGTCTGCACTCAACCGTTGAGTACAATAGCCGCATTTTTCGTCTTTAACGCGGGGCTCAGTGCCGCGCAATTACACAGAAGATCTCAATTATGACGTTGTCTCCTTATTACCAAGAGGTGGCGAAGCGCCGCACGTTCGCTATCATCTCGCACCCCGATGCCGGTAAAACTACCATTACCGAAAAGGTGCTGCTGTTCGGACAGGCGATCCAGACCGCCGGGACTGTAAAAGGCCGTGGCTCCAACCAGCATGCAAAATCTGACTGGATGGAGATGGAGAAGCAGCGTGGTATCTCCATCACCACCTCCGTGATGCAGTTCCCGTACCGCGAGAACCTGATCAACCTGCTCGACACCCCGGGGCACGAAGACTTCTCCGAAGATACCTACCGCACTCTAACCGCCGTTGACTGCTGTCTGATGGTGATCGATGCGGCGAAGGGCGTCGAAGATCGTACCCGCAAGCTGATGGAAGTGACCCGTCTGCGCGATACGCCGATCCTCACCTTTATGAACAAACTCGACCGTGACATCCGCGATCCGATGGAGCTGCTGGATGAAGTTGAGAGCGAGCTGAAGATCACCTGCGCGCCGATCACCTGGCCGATTGGCTGTGGCAAGCTGTTCAAAGGGGTTTACCATCTCTATAAAGATGAAACCTACCTGTATCAGACCGGTAAAGGCCACACCATCCAGGAAGTGCGCATCGTCAAAGGGCTCGATAACCCGGAGCTGGATGCCGCTGTCGGCGAGGATCTGGCCCAGCAGCTGCGCGATGAGCTGGAGCTGGTGCAGGGTGCCTCCAACGAGTTCGACCAGGAGCTTTTCCTGAGCGGCGCGCTGACGCCGGTCTTCTTCGGCACCGCGCTCGGTAACTTTGGCGTCGATCATATGCTGGATGGCCTGGTTGAATGGGCACCAGCACCGATGCCGCGTAAAACCGACGTGCGCGAAGTGAAAGCGGACGACGAGAAGTTCACCGGCTTTGTCTTTAAGATCCAGGCCAACATGGATCCGAAGCACCGCGACCGCGTTGCCTTTATGCGCGTGGTTTCCGGGCGCTACGAAAAAGGGATGAAGCTGCGCCAGGTGCGTACCGGTAAAGATGTGGTGATCTCCGATGCGCTGACCTTTATGGCGGGCGACCGCTCTCACGTTGAAGAAGCCTACCCGGGCGACATCATCGGTCTGCACAACCACGGCACCATTCAGATTGGTGACACCTTTACGCAGGGTGAAATGATGAAGTTCACCGGCATCCCGAACTTTGCACCTGAACTCTTCCGCCGTATTCGCCTGCGCGACCCGCTGAAGCAGAAACAGCTGCTTAAAGGTCTGGTTCAGCTTTCAGAAGAGGGCGCGGTGCAGGTCTTCCGCCCGATTGCCAACAACGATCTGATTGTCGGCGCGGTCGGCGTACTGCAGTTTGATGTGGTGGTTGCGCGTCTGAAGAGCGAATACAACGTCGAAGCGGTCTATGAGTCCGTCAACGTCGCAACCGCGCGTTGGGTAGAGAGCAGCGATGTGAAGAAGTTCGAAGAGTTTAAGCGTAAGAACGAGATCCAGCTGGCGCTTGATGGCGGCGATAACCTGACTTACATCGCGCCGACCATGGTTAACCTCAACCTCACACAAGAGCGTTACCCGGAAGTGACCTTCCACAAAACCCGCGAACACTAATCCCTCTACGGAGCGCGGCAGACGCTGCGCTCCGGCCTCTTTTCTACCCTGCCGTTTCTTGCGGAAAGTTCTTAAAACCCTCGCTTTTTCTGTCTGTTGCTCGCTTTTTACGCACTCCAACAGGATCTTTGTCGAGAGTGATCTATATTTAACAAAGTGATGACAAGGTGTGTGGCTGAAAGTACTGCTCAATGCGTGTTTAATGGTCTTTTATCCACTCAACTAATCACCAGATAACATTAACAACTGCATCAGCGCAGCGATTTGCCGGAATGTGATCGCAACCATTGACGTTGATACGGTGAGTTTCACCGCAGCAGTTGGCAGCTTCTTGCTGCTTCAGCCCAAATGGTGGGCAAACATACAGGAATAACATCGATGACTATGACAAAGCTGACTCTTTCTAAAACCCTGCTGGCTATTACGCTGGGCTCTGTTCTGACCACGGGTTCTGCCCTGGCGGCGGAAACCACCACTGATAAAGCGCAAAGCACCGCGTCCAGTGCAGGGGACAAAATTGATAGCTCTATGAATAAAGTCGGTGGATTCATGGACGACAGTACCATTACTGCAAAAGTTAAAGCAGCGCTGGTCGATCATGAAAGCATTAAAAGCACCGATATCTCCGTGAAAACGGACAAAAAAGTGGTAACCCTGAGCGGTTTCGTCGAAAGCCAGAAACAGGCTGAAGAGGCGGTTTCCGTGGCGAAAGGTGTAGAGGGTGTGGCTTCTGTAAGCGACAAACTGCACGTTCGCGATGCGAAAGAGAGCACTGCAAAAGGTTACGCGGGTGATACCGCCACCACCAGCGAAATCAAAGCGAAGCTGCTGGCCGATGAAAACGTCCCGTCCCGTATGGTGAAAGTGGAAACCACTGACGGCGTTGTTCAGTTATCCGGTACGGTGGAATCCAAGGCTCAAAGTGAGCGCGCTGAAAGCATCGCCAAAGCAGTTGATGGCGTGAAAAGCGTGAAGAACGACCTGAAAGTTAAATAAGAGTACGTGAAAAAATCCGCGCCTGGCGATGTCCGGGCGCGATAGATACTTAGCAGGAAACATCGCGGATGGGCATCTGAGAGCCCATCGCTTGCGGTCGACATTAACTATGGTTAAGGAGAGTTTTATGTTTCGTTGGGGCATTATTTTTCTGGTTATCGCGTTAATTGCCGCCGCTCTGGGCTTTGGTGGTTTGGCAGGTACAGCAGCCGGTGCGGCGAAAATCGTCTTCATCGTTGGTATCGTTCTGTTCCTGGTCAGCCTGTTCATGGGTCGTCGGCGCCCGTAGCGTTTAATACGCTTAAACTTCGGTTACATTAAAGCCAGTCCTCGTGACTGGCTTTGCTGTTTCAGGGACTTAAATATTGCGCTACTTTGTTGTGACATTTGCTTAAAAGGAAAACGAAGTGGGGCAACATATTCCCATCACGCTCGGCAATATTGCGCCGCTGGCGCTGAAACCGTTTCGACCGGGACGTCTGGCACTGGTGTGCGAAGGCGGCGGTCAGCGCGGCATCTTTACCGCGGGCGTGCTGGATGAGTTTATGCGCGCCGACTTCAACCCTTTCGATCTCTTCTTTGGCACCTCTGCCGGCGCGCAAAACCTGTCGGCGTATGTCTGCAACCAACCGGGTTACGCGCGTAAAGTGATTATGCGCTACACCACGCGACGGGAATTTTTCGACCCGCTGCGCTTCGTGCGCGGCGGCAACCTTATCGATCTTGACTGGCTGGTTAACGCCACTGCGACCGAAATGCCGCTGGCAATGGATCATGGTGTACGCGCCTTCGACGCCGGAAAAGCCTTTTACATGTGCGCCTGCCGCCAGGATGATTATTCGGCGGAGTATTTTTTACCTAATCACCAGACATGGCTCGACCTGATCCGTGCCTCAAGTGCCATTCCAGGCTTTTATCGCACCGGCGTGGCGCTGAGCGGCGTCAACTATCTGGACGGTGGCGTCAGCGACGCCATCCCGGTGCAGGAAGCCGCGCGTCGCGGGGCCGATACCATCGTGGTGATCCGCACCGTCCCGTCGCAGATGTACTACACGCCGCAGTGGTTTAAGCGTATGGAGCGCTGGCTCGGCGAAAGCAGCCTGCAGTCGCTGGTCAACCTGGTGCAGCATCATGAGAAGAGCTATCTCGCCACGCAGCAGTTTATCGAAACGCCGCCGGGCAAGCTGCGCATCATCGAAATCTACCCGCCGAAGCTGTTAAAAAGCATGGCGCTCGGCAGCCGTTTACCGGCGCTGCGGGAAGATTATAAAATTGGCCGCTTATGCGGACGCTACTTCCTGGCGACGGTGGGTAAATTGCTGGCCGAGACGCCGCCGCTGCTGCGCTATACGCCGGTGGTAGCGCCGACAACGCGCGTGGTGCCGCCCGCCGAGGTGGCGAACGACGCGCTTGATCTGCCGCTGGTGACCGCGCCGGAGGCCAATGATATTTCGCTCAATAACGAGGACAGCGCGTGAGTTTTCGCTTTATCGATACCCACTGCCATTTCGATTTCGCACCCTTCAAAGGCGATGAAGCGGCCAGTATCGCCCGCGCGGCAGAGGCGGGCGTTGAGCGCATTATTGTGCCCGCCATCGCCGCCCGCTATTTTGACCGCGTCTGCAACCTGGCGCAGCAGCATCACGCGCTCTATGCCGCGCTGGGCCTGCACCCGATTGTGGTGGAGGAGCATACACAGCAGAGTCTGGACGAGCTGGATGCGCTGCTCGCCACCCGGCCTGAGAAGGTGATCGCCATCGGCGAAATCGGCCTCGACCTCTATCGCGATAATCCGCAGTTTGAGCGCCAGCAGGAACTGCTTGATGCGCAGCTAAAAATGGCGAAGCGCTATGATTTGCCGGTTCTTCTTCACTCCCGCCGCACCCATGACAAGCTGGCGATGCAGCTGAAAAAGCATAACCTGCCGCGAACCGGCGTGGTGCATGGCTTTGCGGGTAGTCTGCAACAGGCACAGCGCTTTATCGATCTGGGCTATTGCATCGGTGTTGGCGGCACGATTACCTATCCGCGCGCCAGTAAAACCCGCGATGTGATGGCACAACTGCCGCTCGCCTCGCTGCTGCTTGAAACCGACGCACCCGATATGCCGCTCAACGGTTTTCAGGGGCAGCCCAACCGTCCGGAGCGGGCGGCAAATGTATTTGCAACCCTCTGCGAACTGCGCCCGGAAAAGCCGGATGTGATTGCTAACGCGCTGTTTCACAATACCCAACGGCTCTTCGCTCTGCCTGATTCACGGCTGTAACGCTTTTTCATCGGCAGGCACACTCTCCTGTGTTAAAATTCTCACATTCAAATGGCGTGGGCTTGCTGCAGCTGCCTCCACGCGTGGTTGCCTTTCTGTACCAGAATAATTTGATCAATGTCGCGTTATGGTTATGCAAGCATGAACAAACTTTTTGCTAACTGTGATGCGTGTCGAAGTGTAATTGTGGGTGAATGTTAGAATACTCACAAAACCGAACTAAAACCGGCATTATGCCGTCGGAGAGAATATGACTGATTTAACTGCCAGCAGCCTGCGCGCGCTGAAACTGATGGACCTGACCACCCTGAATGATGACGACACCAATGAGAAAGTCATTGCGCTGTGCCATCAGGCGAAAACCCCGGTCGGCAATACTGCCGCGATCTGCATCTATCCGCGTTTTATCCCGATTGCGCGTAAAACCCTGAACGAGCAGGGGACGCCGGAGATCCGTATCGCCACCGTCACCAACTTCCCGCACGGTAATGACGATATCGGGATTGCGCTGGCGGAAACCCGCGCGGCTATCGCCTACGGCGCGGATGAAGTGGACGTCGTTTTCCCTTACCGCGCGCTGATTGCCGGTAACGAGCAGGTCGGTTTCGATCTGGTGAAAGCGTGTAAAGAGGCTTGTGCAGCGGCGAATGTGCTGCTGAAAGTGATTATCGAAACCGGTGAGCTGAAAGAGGAAGCATTAATCCGCAAAGCTTCTGAAATCTCTATCAAAGCCGGGGCTGATTTTATTAAAACGTCCACCGGTAAAGTGCCGGTCAACGCCACGCCTGAGAGCGCGCGCATCATGCTGGAAGTGATCCGCGATATGGGCGTGGAAAAAAGCGTTGGTTTTAAACCGGCGGGCGGCGTGCGCACGGCGGAAGATGCGCAGCAGTACCTGGCGATTGCCGATCAGCTGTTTGGCGCCGACTGGGCCGATGCGCGTCACTACCGCTTTGGCGCGTCCAGCCTGCTGGCGAGCCTGTTGAAAGCGCTCGGCCACGGCGACGGCAAAAGCGGCAGCGCTTACTGATGATTGCCTGATGGCGCTGCGCCATCATTAGCCATATTGCCGGGCTGAATCCATTGCCCGGCCCTCTCTATCCTCAGGGGGTTACCTTGTTTCTCGCTCAAGAAATTATTCGTAAAAAACGCGATGGCATCGCGCTGAGTGATGAAGAAATCCGTTTCTTTATCAACGGAATTCGCGATAACACCGTTTCTGAAGGGCAAATCGCCGCGCTGGCGATGACCATTTTCTTCCATGATATGACCATGCCGGAGCGTGTCTCGCTGACCATGGCGATGCGTGATTCCGGTACCGTGCTTGACTGGAAAAGCCTCGATCTTAATGGCCCGGTGGTGGATAAGCACTCCACCGGCGGCGTTGGCGATGTGACATCGTTGATGCTCGGCCCGATGGTGGCGGCCTGCGGCGGCTATATTCCGATGATCTCCGGGCGCGGCCTCGGCCACACGGGCGGCACGCTCGATAAGCTGGAAGCGATTCCGGGCTTTGATATTTTCCCCTCCGACCAGCGTTTTCGCGACATCATCAAAGAGGTTGGCGTGGCGATTATCGGCCAGACCAACTCGCTGGCACCGGCAGATAAGCGCTTCTACGCCACCCGCGATATCACCGCCACCGTTGACTCCATTCCGCTGATCACCGCCTCGATCCTCGCCAAAAAACTGGCGGAAGGGCTTGATGCGCTGGTGATGGATGTGAAGGTGGGCAGCGGGGCGTTTATGCCGACCTATGAGCGTTCAGAACAGCTGGCGGAAGCGATTGTGGGCGTTGCCAACGGTGCAGGCGTGCGTACGACCGCGCTGCTGACCGATATGAATCAGGTGCTGGCATCCAGCGCCGGTAACGCGGTGGAAGTGCGCGAAGCGGTGCAGTTCCTGACGGGCGAATACCGTAATCCGCGTCTGTTTGAGGTGACAATGGCCCTCAGCGCCGAAATGCTCATCTCCGGCAAACTGGCGAAAGACGACGCTGATGCACGCGCGAAATTGCAGGCGGTGCTGGATAACGGCAAAGCGGCCGAGATTTTCGGGCGCATGGTCGCCGCGCAGAAAGGCCCGCAGGATTTTGTTGAGAACTACGATCGCTATTTACCGACGGCGACCCTGAGCAAAGCGGTTTACGCCGACGATGAAGGGTTTATCAGCGCAATGGATACCCGCGAACTGGGTATGGCGGTGGTCTCCTTGGGCGGCGGTCGTCGCCAGGCGTCCGATACTATTGATTACAGCGTTGGCTTAACCGATATGGTGCGCCTCGGCGAGCAGGTTGACGGCCAACGTCCGCTCGCCATTATTCACGCCAAAGATGAAGCCAGCTGGCAGAGTGCCGCACAGGTGGTGAAAGAGGCAATAAGTGTGAGCGACCGCGCACCAAAAGAGACACCGACGGTCTATCGCCGCATAACTGAATAGCGGTATACTGATCTGATCGCTTTTTTTCAAAGCACAAGGTACGGAGAACATATGAAACGTGCATTTATCATGGTGCTGGACTCTTTCGGCATCGGCGCGACAGAAGACGCGGATCGCTTCGGCGACGCGGGTTCCGACACTCTCGGCCACATCGCTGAAGCCTGTGCGAAAGGTGAAGCAGATACCGGGCGCAAAGGTCCGCTTAATCTACCGAATCTCACTCGCCTCGGGCTTGCGAAAGCCCACGAAGGCGCAACCGGCGAGATCCCTGCCGGTATGGACGGCAACGCCGAGATTATTGGCGCGTATGCCTGGGCGCATGAACTCTCTTCCGGGAAAGATACGCCGTCAGGACACTGGGAAATCGCCGGTGTACCAGTACTTTTCGACTGGGGCTACTTCAGCGATACCGATAACAGCTTCCCGCAGGAGCTGCTGGACAAGCTGGTTGAGCGCGCTAACCTGCCGGGTTATCTCGGCAACTGCCACTCCTCCGGGACGGTCATTCTTGACCAGCTCGGCGAAGAGCATATGAAAACCGGTAAGCCGATTTTCTATACCTCTGCCGACTCGGTGTTCCAGATTGCCTGCCACGAAGAGACCTTTGGTCTCGATAAGCTATATGAGCTGTGCGAAATTGCCCGCGAAGAGCTGACCGAAGGCGGCTACAACATTGGCCGCGTTATCGCGCGTCCGTTTGTAGGCGACAAAGCGGGTAACTTCCAGCGTACCGGCAACCGTCACGATCTGGCCGTTGAGCCGCCGTCCGCGACGGTGCTGCAAAAACTGGTCGAGGAGAAGGATGGGCAGGTGGTCTCCGTCGGTAAAATCGCCGATATCTATGCCAACTGCGGTATCACTAAAAAAGTGAAGGCAACCGGCCTTGACGCACTGTTTGATGCCACCATTACCGAGATGAAAGAGGCGGGTGATAAGACCATCGTCTTTACCAACTTCGTCGATTTTGACTCCTCCTGGGGCCACCGCCGCGATGTCGCCGGTTATGCGGGCGGGCTGGAATTGTTCGACCGCCGTCTGCCGGAGCTGATGGAGCTGGTGGGGGAAGATGATATCCTGATCCTTACCGCCGACCACGGCTGCGATCCGACCTGGAAAGGCACCGATCATACCCGCGAACACATTCCGGTACTGATCTACGGCCCGAAAGTAAAAGCAGGCTCGCTGGGACACCGCGAGACCTTCGCTGATATTGGTCAGACGATCGCCCGCTACTTCGGCGTCTCTGATATGGAGTATGGCAAAGCCATGTTCTGATGTTTTTGGGCGGGGTCTTTCCCGCCCTCCATTTTCTAACAAGTCAAAGGAAGCAACGATGGCAACCCCACATATCAATGCAGAAATGGGCGATTTCGCGGACGTCGTACTGATGCCGGGCGACCCGCTGCGCGCAAAGCACATCGCCGAAACGTTCCTCGAAGATTATCGTGAAGTGAACAACGTGCGCGGCATGCTGGGCTACACCGGCACCTACAAAGGCCGCAAAATCTCTGTAATGGGTCACGGTATGGGTATTCCATCCTGCTCCATCTACACCAAAGAGCTGATCACCGATTTTGGCGTCAAAAAGATTATCCGCGTCGGCTCCTGCGGTGCCGTGCGTATGGATGTGAAGCTGCGTGACATCGTCATCGGTATGGGTGCCTGCACCGACTCCAAAGTGAACCGTATGCGTTTCAAGGATCACGACTTCGCAGCGATCGCGGATTTCGACATGGTGCGTAACGCGGTTGACGCGGCGAAAAACCTTGGCGTCGATGCGCGCGTAGGTAACCTCTTCTCTGCCGATCTCTTCTACTCCCCGGATGGCGAGATGTTCGATGTGATGGAGAAGTACGGCATTCTCGGCGTGGAGATGGAAGCGGCGGGTATCTATGGCGTTGCGGCAGAGTTCGGTGCGAAAGCGCTGACAATCTGCACCGTTTCCGACCATATCCGCACCCACGAGCAGACCACCTCCGATGAGCGTCAAACCACGTTCAACGACATGATCAAAATCGCGCTGGAATCTGTCCTGCTGGGCGACAACGCGTAATTTTGCCTGCCGGGCGGCGGTAAGCTTGCCCGGCATTTTACCCCTTACTATCTATTCATCTTTTGCTGCATATCTGCATGCTTTTCTTTTTAAATCAATAGAGTAGTTATTGAGAATCTATTCACGTATCTATTCACACCCGATACGCACAGCGCCAGGCATACTGCTCTATCGCACGGCCTGCACAATCCAGGCCGACAGTTCGCGCAGCTCCTGTTGCTGCTGCGGGAAATCTACCAGTAGCGCGTCGCATGCCTGCGCCAGCATATCGGCGCGATAGAGGCAGCCCTGCAAACGTGCCGCCAGCGCTTCCAGCGGTGCCGGGTTCAGGCTGTCGGTAAAGATCTGCGCGCGGGTGATATGCCCCTTTTCGACATCGAAGTGCAGCTCCACGCCGCCCCAGGTAAAACGCTCATCCAGCAAATGGCTGAAGGCCGGGGCCTGGCCAAAGTTCCACTCCCAGCTGCTCTGGCGGGCAAAAGTTTCGGCAAAGTTCGGCAGGTCCGGGGTTTTGTCCGGCGAGATAACCTCTGCCTCGACACGTTCGCCATAGTGCTCAAAGAAGGCCTCGGTGACGGCGGCGCAAATCTGCTCATGAGTGATGTCCGGCAGCAGATCGACCAGATTCGCCACCCGACCGCGCACGGAGGTGATGCCTTTGGCCTGCAACTTCTTCTTATCCGGGTTGAGATAGTTCGCCAGACGACTGAGATCGGCGCTAAGCAGCAGCGTGCCGTGGTGAAAGCCGCGATCCGGCGTTTCGCGATAGGCCGAGCCGGAGATTTTACGATCCCCCTCGGGGGTTTTGACTACCAGGTCGTTGCGCCCGGAGGCTTCCGCGTTAATGCCCAGCGCCTGTAGCGCACTGAGCACAATGGTGGTGGAGACGGTTTTGTCATACTCCGGCTTGCCGGCCATAAAGGTAAAACAGGTATTACCGAGATCGTGGAACACCGCGCCGCCGCCGCTGCTGCGCCTTGCCAGCCGTACGTTGTCCTCTTCCATGCGGCGAGTGTTGCACTCCTTCCACGGATTCTGCGCCCGGCCAATCACTACCGTATCGGCGTTACGCCAGAGAAACAGCACCCGCTGCGTAGCGGGCATCTGGCGGAAGATCGACTCCTCAACCGCCAGGTTAAACCAGGGATCGTAAGAGTCGGAGATAAGAAGACGAAGCGTCGACATAGGCGATATCCTTGCTAAAAAATCAGGGAGCGTACAGAAAGCCGCTGCGGCTACTCTCGCTTTTCCTGCTCATCCTCTTCCGGCACCGCTTTATTGGCCGTCAGCAGGAAGGGGGACTGTTGCCAGCGGGTGCGTTTGCCCTGCAACAGGGTGCGCGTCAGCACCACGCCGATGGCCAGGGAGAGCAGCAGCATCAGACGCAGAATATTGGTGGTGTTATCCACCTGTTTGGCTTCCGTCGCCAGCGTATGGGTATCCAGCGTCAGGCGCAGATAACCCAGCGGGCCGCTTTTGCCCTGGATTGGCTCAACGATCTGCTGATTGAAGTAGGCACCCGCCTTTTTGCCATCCAGCGCCAGTCGGTCACGCACCTCAATACTTTCACCGGCGCTCGCCACCAGGTCGCCCTGTGCGTCATAAACGCCGGCATCGAGAATGCGGCTCTCTTCCGTCAGCGGGCTTAAGATGGCGGCGATGCGTTTTTCATCGGGCGTTTCGGTGCGCATCAGCGGGGTAAGGTTGATCGTCACCTGGCGTGCGAGGGTTCTCGCCAGCTCTTCAAACTGCGGATTTCGCTGGCGCTGATGCTTCTGGCTGAACCAGGAAGCACCCTGCATCAGCGCGACCAACAGCGCCAGACAGATAAGGACAATCACGGCGCGATGCAGCCGAAATTTAAGTTTTGCGCGACTCATGTGTCACCTGTTGTAAATTTGATGCTTAATGTTGCCAGAAGCGTTGATTACAAGGTAGCCTCTTGCGTTATTTTCCCCTCCGGTGCTTTCTGGCGCGAACGTTTTTACAGGAGCTTTAATGCCTAACAGTCTGACCTGGTGCGACCTGCCCGATGATGTTTCTCAGTGGCCGGGATTGCCGCTCTCTCTCAGTGGTGATGAGGTGATGCCTCTGGATTATCACGCTGGTCGCAGCGGCTGGTTGCTCTATAGCCGGAGCCTTGATAAGCAGCGTCTGACCACCTATCAGCGCAAGCTGGGTGCCGCGATGGTGATTGTTTCCGCCTGGAGCGTGGATGAGTATCAGGTGATTCGCCTGGCAGGCTCGCTGACGCCGCGCGCGACGCGCCTGGCGCACGATGAGGGCATGGATGTCGCGCCGCTCGGTAAAATCCCGCACCTGCGCTCGCCAGGGCTGCTGGTAATGGATATGGACTCCACCGCGATCCAGATTGAGTGCATTGATGAGATCGCCAAACTGGCCGGCACCGGCGAACAGGTCGCTGAAGTGACCGAGCGCGCGATGCGCGGCGAACTCGATTTCACCGCCAGCCTGCGCAGCCGCGTGGCGACCTTAAAAGGCGCGGATGCTGCTATCCTGCATCAGGTGCGCGAAAATCTGCCGCTGATGCCGGGCCTGGTGCAACTGGTGTTAAAACTGGAAACCCTCGGCTGGAAGGTGGCGATTGCCTCCGGCGGCTTTACCTTCTTTGCCGACTACCTGCGCGACAAGCTGCATCTGACGGCAGCGGTGGCGAATCAGCTGGAGATCGTCGACGGCAAATTTACCGGCCAGGTGCTGGGGGATATCGTCGATGCGCAGTACAAGGCGAAAACGCTGAAGCTGCTGGCGGAAGAGTATGAGATCGCCCCGGATCAGACCGTGGCGATTGGTGATGGCGCCAACGATCTTCCGATGATCAAATCCGCCGGGCTTGGTATCGCTTTTCACGCCAAACCGACTGTGAATGAGAAGGCGGAAGTGACTATTCGTCACGCCGACCTGATGGGCGTATTTTGTATCCTTTCCGGCAGTATTAATAAGAAGTAGAGGTGAATGTGGCGAAAGCTCCAAAACGTGCGTTTGTCTGTAATGAGTGCGGCGCTGATTATCCGCGCTGGCAGGGGCAATGCAGCGCCTGTCACGCCTGGAACACCATTACCGAAGTGCGCGTGGCCGCTTCGCCAACCGTTGCGCGCAACGAGCGCCTCTCCGGCTATGCGGGCAGCGCGGGCGTGTCGAAGGTGCAAAAGCTCTCCGACATTAGCCTCGAAGCGCTGCCGCGCTTCTCCACCGGTTTTAAAGAGTTTGACCGCGTCCTCGGCGGCGGCGTAGTGCCTGGCAGCGCCATTCTGATTGGCGGTAACCCGGGTGCGGGTAAATCGACGCTGCTGTTACAGACGCTCTGCAAGCTCGCCGAGCAGATGAAAACCCTTTATGTCACCGGCGAAGAGTCACTGCAGCAGGTGGCGATGCGCGCCCACCGTTTAGGGCTGCCGACCACTAACCTGAATATGCTCTCCGAGACCAGCATCGAGCAGATCTGCATGATTGCTGAAGAGGAGAAGCCGCGTCTGATGGTGATCGACTCCATCCAGGTGATGCACATGGCGGATATCCAGTCCTCGCCCGGCAGCGTCGCGCAGGTGCGCGAAACCGCGGCGTATCTCACCCGCTTTGCCAAAACCCGCGACGTGGCGATTGTAATGGTCGGCCACGTGACGAAAGATGGTTCGCTGGCGGGGCCGAAAGTGCTGGAGCACTGTATTGACTGTTCGGTACTGCTGGACGGCGATGCCGACTCCCGCTTCCGCACGCTGCGCAGCCATAAGAACCGCTTCGGCGCGGTCAACGAACTGGGCGTTTTCGCCATGACCGAGCAAGGGCTGCGCGAAGTGAGCAACCCGTCGGCCATCTTCCTTAGCCGCGGGGATGAAGTGACCTCCGGCAGTTCAGTAATGGTGGTCTGGGAAGGTACGCGCCCGCTGCTGGTGGAGATCCAGGCGCTGGTCGATCACTCCATGATGTCGAACCCGCGCCGCGTGGCGGTAGGGCTTGAGCAGAACCGGCTGGCGATTTTACTGGCCGTGCTGCACCGCCACGGCGGTTTGCAGATGGCGGACCAGGATGTGTTTGTCAATGTGGTCGGCGGGGTGAAAGTGACGGAAACCAGCGCCGACTTAGCGCTGCTGCTGGCGATGGTCTCCAGCCTCCGCGATCGCCCGCTGCCGCAGGATTTGGTGGTGTTCGGCGAAGTCGGCTTGGCCGGTGAGATCCGCCCGGTGCCGAGCGGCCAGGAGCGTATCTCGGAAGCGGCGAAGCACGGTTTTCGCCGGGCGATTGTTCCGGCGGCAAACGTGCCGAAAAAGGTGCCGGAAGGCATGCAGATCTTTGGCGTGAAGAAGCTCGCCGATGCGCTAAGCGTCTTTGACGACTTATAATTGGCTTATCACTTTTGCAGGAGGCAACGATGTCGTCATTCGACTACTTAAAAACCGCCATTCGCCAGAAGGGCTGCACGTTGCAGCAGGTCGCGGATGCCAGCGGCATGACCAAAGGCTACTTAAGCCAGCTGCTGAATGCCAAAATCAAAAGCCCCAGCGCGCAAAAGCTGGAGGCGCTGCACCGTTTCCTCGGGCTGGATTTCCCGCGTCGCGAGAAAAATATCGGCGTGGTGTTCGGCAAGTTTTACCCGCTGCACACCGGTCATATCTACCTGATCCAGCGCGCCTGTAGCCAGGTTGACGAGCTGCATATCATCCTCGGGTATGACGAAACCCGCGATCGCGCGCTGTTTGAAGAGAGCGCGATGTCGCAGCAGCCAACGGTGAGCGACCGTCTGCGCTGGCTGCTGCAAACCTTTAAGTACCAGAAAAATATCCGCATCCATGCGTTCAACGAAGAGGGGATGGAGCCCTATCCTCACGGTTGGGACGTCTGGAGCAATGGCATCAAAGCCTTTATGGCGGAAAAGGGCATTACGCCGAACTGGATCTACACTTCTGAAGCTGCGGATGCGCCGCAATATTTGCAGCATCTCGGCACGGAAGCGGTGCTGGTCGATCCCGAGCGCACCTTTATGAACATTAGCGGTTCACAAATTCGTGAAAACCCGTTCCGCTACTGGGAGTACATTCCGACGGAAGTGAAGCCCTTCTTTGTGCGCACGGTGGCGATCCTTGGCGGTGAGTCGAGCGGGAAGTCGACGCTGGTGAACAAGCTTGCCAATATCTTCAACACCACCAGCGCCTGGGAGTTTGGTCGCGATTACGTCTTCTCCCATCTCGGCGGGGATGAGATTGCGCTGCAATATTCCGACTACGACAAAATTGCTCTAGGCCATGCACAATACATTGATTTCGCGGTGAAATACGCCAATAAAGTCGCCTTTATCGATACCGACTTTGTGACCACCCAGGCTTTCTGTAAAAAGTATGAGGGGCGCGAGCACCCCTTTGTGCAGGCGCTGATCGATGAGTATCGTTTCGATCTGGTGATCCTGCTGGAAAACAACACGCCGTGGATCAACGACGGTTTGCGTAGCCTCGGCAGCTCTGTCGATCGCCGTGAGTTTCAGGACCTGCTGGTCTCGATGCTGGAAGCGAATAATATCGACTATGTTCGCGTTGAAGAGGCCGATTACGACTCACGCTTCCTGCAGTGTGTTGACCTGGTAAAACAGCTGATGGGCGCGTAGCGCGCGCTCTCTGGCCGGTCTGGCGCATGCGCCCTCCGGCCAGAAACAGCGCAGATGAGAGAGCGTTTTCCAGCGCATATGCACCTGCGCCAGCGCGGCAATCGATCGCAGGTTCACTTTGCGCAGCAGATTGTATTTGTGGGTACTCAGGGTTTTGCTGCCCAGCTCGCCATAATCAAAAATCCCGTTTTGATACTCGCTGTTCATCACATACGTCAGCAGCGCCCGCTCTTTGCGCGTGAGGGGCGGTGATGGCGGGGTATATTTACGCTGCCGCCAGGGGCGGTATTTCAGCTGAAGCGGTAACGCTTTTATAGCGATGCGCTTTTCGATTTTAAAAAAGGGCTGTAATAAAAAACGCTCAAAAGATTGGTCGCCAGACATAATCGTTTTTAATGTCGGTAGCGTAGTAATAATCAGAAAGTGATTATCGAAATCGACGATAACGTCCTCTTCGGCAAGATTAAAGATTCCCTGATCAAACAGCGCCCGCAGCCCGCACGCCAGGAAGCGATCGTCTGTAATGATGTGCATAAGAGGGCTCCGTTTACTGCCTGTTACGAGGAAGCAAAATGGTAGCGACTGGGTGTAGCGTTATTCAAGATGCGGCTTTTTTAGCGAAAGCTAAAACAGATATTCTGCCGATAGACATTGCGCAGTGATATCTGCTTTGGATTAGCGTCGTCTGATGCGGTTTATTTTTATTTTATTTCCATGGCGAATATAACGAGGTGGCTTATTCGTCCTGAATAACAGAAAAACAAAAATACTTTTTTAGTGCGGGAAAGAAGAGGAATTTGCTGAGGGTTTGCGGGAAAAAAAGCGAATGGGTCTCCCCATTCGCTCTGCTTATTACTTGGTAATACGTTTGTACTTGATACGCTTCGGCTCCAGCGCATCGGCGCCCAGCGTGCGTTTCTTGTACTCTTCGTATTCGGTGAAGTTACCTTCGAAGAACTCCACTTTACCCTCATCCTGGTAATCCAGAATGTGGGTGGCGATACGGTCAAGGAACCAGCGGTCATGCGAGATAACCATCGCGCAGCCCGGGAACTCCAGCAGGGCGTTTTCCAGCGCGCGCAGGGTTTCGATATCCAGGTCGTTGGTTGGTTCATCGAGCAGCAGCATGTTGCCGCCAACCTGCAGCAGCTTCGCCAGGTGCAGACGACCGCGCTCACCACCGGAGAGTTCGCCAACGCGTTTGCCCTGGTCGGTGCCTTTAAAGTTAAAGCGGCCAACGTAGGCGCGGCTTGGCATCTCGGTGTTGCCGATACGCATGATATCCAGCCCGCCGGAGACTTCTTCCCAGACGGTCTTGTTGTTATCCATCGCGTCACGGAACTGGTCAACAGAGGCCAGTTTCACCGTTTCACCGAGCGTGATGGTACCGGCATCAGGCTGCTCCTGACCGGACATCATGCGGAACAGCGTCGATTTACCGGCGCCGTTCGGGCCGATAATGCCGACGATGGCTCCCTTCGGTACGGAGAAGGAGAGGTTATCGATCAGCTGGCGGTCGCCGTAGGCTTTGCACAGGTTGCTGACTTCGACCACTTTATCGCCCAGACGCGCGCCTGGCGGAATAAAGAGTTCGTTGGTTTCGTTACGTTTCTGGTACTCGGTGCTGTTAAGTTCTTCAAAGCGTGCCAGGCGGGCTTTGCCCTTCGACTGACGGCCTTTCGCGCCCTGGCGAACCCACTCCAGCTCTTTCTCAATGGATTTACGGCGAGCCGCTTCCTGAGAGGCTTCCTGCGCCAGACGCTGATCTTTCTGCTCCAGCCACGAGGAGTAGTTGCCTTCCCATGGAATACCTTCACCGCGGTCAAGCTCCAGGATCCAGCCCGCAACGTTATCGAGGAAGTAACGGTCGTGGGTAATCGCCACTACGGTACCTTCAAAGTCGTGCAGGAAGCGTTCCAGCCAGGCAACGGATTCGGCATCCAGGTGGTTGGTTGGTTCGTCGAGCAGCAGCATGTCCGGCTTTTCCAGCAGCAGACGGCACAGCGCGACGCGGCGGCGTTCACCCCCGGAGAGAGTGGCGATTTTCGCATCCCACTCCGGCAGACGCAGCGCATCGGCGGCGCGCTCAAGCTGCACGTTCAGGTTGTGACCGTCGTGCGCCTGGATAATCTCTTCCAGCTTGCCCTGTTCGGCGGCGAGCTTGTCGAAATCCGCCTCCGGCTCAGCGTAGAGTGCGTAAACTTCATCCAGACGTTTCAGCGCGTTAACCACTTCAGAAAGGGCTTCTTCAACCGATTCACGAACCGTCTGCTCAGGATTGAGCTGCGGCTCCTGCGGCAGGTAACCGATTTTAATACCCGGTTGCGCGCGCGCTTCCCCTTCGATGTCGGTATCAATACCGGCCATGATGCGCAGCAGCGTCGATTTACCGGCACCGTTAAGGCCGAGTACGCCGATCTTTGCGCCAGGGAAGAAACTGAGGGAGATATTTTTCAGAATATGACGTTTCGGCGGAACAACTTTGCCGACACGGTGCATGGTATATACGAATTGAGCCACGGTGGACTTCGCCTCTTTGTTATGAGTAGTGCATTTAACAGCGGAGTGTAGCCGTTTTCGCGCGCTAATCCCAGCCAGCGACGCTCACACTGTTAAATCACACCAGAAAGGTAAAAAAGTGTGCGTAACGTGGCGCGTTACGGCATGCCCGGTTAGCATTAACCCCTGTATGCGGCATGATGCTGTAAAAATGTGACAGATAAGAGGAAAGAGCTGTGCAGAGAGCTAAACATGCCGCCTGGCGGTTAGCGGCGGCCTGCGTGTGTTTGCTGTCCTTCAGCAATGCGGCGCGGGCGGACTCACTGGATGAACAACGCGATCGGTATGCGCAAATCAAAAGCGCCTGGGACAACAACCAGATGGACGTTGTGCAGCAGCTAATGCCGACGCTGCAAACCTATCCCCTTTACCCCTACCTGCAATACCGGCAGATCACCGACGATTTGATGAGCGAACCGGCGCTCACTGTCACCCAGTTTGTGCAGCAGTATCCGACGCTGCCCGCCGCGCGGACGCTGAAAAACCGCTTTGTGAATGAGCTGGCGCGGCGTCAGGACTGGCAGGGTTTGTTGGCCTTTAGCCCGGACAAACCCACGACCACCGAGGCGCAGTGCAACTACTACTTCGCCAAATGGAACAGCGGCCAGGCGGATGAAGCCTGGGCGGGCGCGAAAGATCTCTGGCTGAGCGGTAAAAGCCAGCCCAACGCCTGCGATCAGCTGTTTGGCGCCTGGCGCGCGTCGGGCAAACAGGATCCGCTCGCTTACCTGGAGCGGATCCGCCTGGCGATGAAAGCCGGTAATACGCGGCTTGTTACGCTGCTGGCGAGCCAGATGCCGCCCGATTACCAGACCATCTCGTCGGCGATTGTGACGCTGGCCAACGATCCGATGACGGTGATGAGCTTCGCTACTACCACCGGGGCGACGGACTTTACGCGCCAGATGGCGGCTGAAGCGTTTGAAAGCGTGGCGCGCCAGGATATGGAGAATGCCCGGCTGATGATCCCGTCACTGGCCCAGGCGCAAAAACTCAACGAAGAGCAGACGCAGCAGCTGCGTGAGACGGTCGCGTGGCGGCTGATGGGCAATGATGTTACCAGCGAGCAGGCGCGCTGGCGCGACGATACGATTATGCGTTCGCAATCCGTTTCACTGCTGGAGCGGCGTGTTCGTATGGCGCTCAGTAATGGCGATCGCCGCGGGCTGAATACCTGGCTCTCGCGCCTGCCGATGGAGGCGAAAGAGAAAGATGAGTGGCGCTACTGGCAGGCCGATCTGCTGCTGGAACGCGGGCGTGAAAACGACGCCAAAGAGATCCTCCATGCGCTGATGCAGCAACGCGGCTTCTACCCGATGGCCGCCGCACAGCGTCTCGGCGAAGCGTATCAGTTGAAGATAGATAAGGCTGATGGCAACGTCGATCCGACCCTGTTGCAGAGTACAGAGATGGCGCGCGTGCGCGAGCTGATGTACTGGAAGATGGATAACACCGCGCGCGGCGAGTGGGCGAATCTGGTCTCCAGCCGCAGCCAGCAACAGCAGGCGCAGCTGGCGCGCTATGCTTTTGAGCAGCAGTGGTGGGATCTGAGCGTGCAGGCGACGATCAGCGGCAAGCTGTGGGATCAGTTAGAGGAGCGCTTCCCGCTGGCGTATCGCGATCTCTATACGCGCTATACCAGCGATAAGCAGATTTCGTCGAGTTATGCGATGGCTATCTCTCGCCAGGAGAGTGCGTGGAACCCGACGGCGCGCTCGCCGGTCGGCGCGAGCGGGCTGATGCAAATTATGCCTGCCACCGCCACGCATACGGTGAAGATGTTTTCGATCCCGGGCTACAGTAACTCCAGCCAGCTCTTCGATCCGGAAACTAACATCAAGATCGGCACCAGCTACCTGCAGTATGTCTACCAGCAGTTTGGCGATAACCGTATTTTCGCCTCGGCGGCTTATAACGCCGGGCCGGGAAGGGTGCGTAGCTGGCTGAATAACAGCGGCGGCAAGCTGGATGCGGTGGCGTTTATCGAGAGCATTCCTTTCTCGGAAACGCGCGGTTATGTGAAAAACGTGCTGGCTTATGATGCCTACTACCGTTACTTCCTGCAGGACGAGAAAGCGACCATCCTCAGTGACGCTGAATGGCAGCGCCGTTACTGATTAGTGTGGTTTATGCTATGCTGCGTACTCATGCACGAGTACGCAGCATAAAAATCCCTAACACGGCGACAAACTATGACTCAGCAATCCCCCTATTCAGCGGCGATGGCCGAACAGCGCGAGCAGGAGTGGCAACGCTTTGTTGATCTGCTCAGGCAGGCGTACGACAACGAACTGCATATCCCATTGCTTAACCTGATGCTTACGCCGGACGAGCGTGAAGCGCTGGGCACGCGGGTGCGTATTATCGAAGAGCTGTTGCGCGGCGAGATGAGCCAGCGCGAGCTGAAAAACGAGCTTGGCGCGGGCATTGCGACCATCACGCGCGGCTCCAACAGTCTGAAAGCCGCGCCGACGGATTTGCGTCTGTGGCTGGAAAAAGCGTTACTTAACGCTCAACGATAAACGGCGTTATGGAACGGGCTGAGCGCTAAAATCACCGCCTGGTGATAGACGCTTTCGCGGGTCAGCGCCCCGGCGGTAAAGACGCCAATGGCTCCCTCTTTGCGGCCAATCTCATCAATGCCGGTATAGCGTGACATCACCGGTCCCAGCGCTTCGCCAGCGTTCACATCGCGCAGAATCACCTCCGGCAGCGGCAGCGTTGCCGAGCGGGATTCGCCGGTTAACTCGCCACTCTCAATCACCACCCAACTGAAGGTGCTCCCTTCATCAATACCCGCTTCGATCGCCACCCAAAAATCCGCGTTCGGCTGCGCCGCACGCGCGTTTCGCACGCGGTTTCGTGCGCCAGCTCGCGTTTCTTCACTGCCGAAGGGTTGTTCCGGGACGCCGCTCTCGACGGAAATAGCGTCAATATGGCAGCATCCTTCGCCGAAAATCTGGTTAAAAGCGTGCAGAATCGCCCGAATTTTGGCGGGATTGGTGGTAGCGCAGACAACTTGGTGCATAATCATCTAAGGCATGTCCGAGAGGAAACTGCTTTTCCCATGCGGACTTGAGCCTTCCTCAGAGAAATAAATTCATCGCAGTATAATGGATAACAATACATGTTACAGGTATACCTTGTTCGCCACGGTGAAACCCTTTGGAACGCCGAGCGTCGTATTCAAGGCCAGTCTGACAGTCCGTTAACCGACAAGGGCGAAACACAGGCCCGTCAGGTGGCGGAACGCGCGAAAGCACTGGGCATCACCCACATTATCACCAGCGACCTGGGGCGTACGCGCCGCACGGCGGAGATTATCGCGGACATTTGCGGCTGCGACGTAACGCTGGAACCGCGCCTGCGCGAGCTCAATATGGGCGTGCTGGAGCGACGCCCCCTTGACTCTTTAACCGAAGAGGAAGAGGGCTGGCGTCGTCAACTGGTCAACGGCACCGCAGATGGCCGCATTCCTGAAGGGGAGTCGATGCAGGAGCTGAGCGAGCGTATGCACGCCGCGCTGGCAGCCTGTCTCGAATTGCCAGAAGGCAGCCGTCCGTTGCTGGTAAGCCACGGCATGGCGCTGGGGTGTCTGGTGAGCACGATTCTTGGCCTGCCGGCCTACGCCGAGCGCCGTTTGCGCTTGCGCAACTGTTCCATCTCCCGCATCGACTATCAGCAGAGCCCATGGCTGGCGTCAGGCTGGGTGGTGGAAACCGCAGGCGACGTCTCACATCTGGACGCCCCTGCGCTCGATGAGATGCAGCGCTAACGGCGGATAGGGATCAGATACTCGCAGCGAATGTGCGTCGGCGGTTCACGATCGTTGGTGGCGTTACGCTGCGGGTAGAAGTGTTCGATATCCTGGCCTTTACGGCGCGTCAACTGCAGCATCGGCATGCAGGTGCCGTAGACGGTCAGGATAAACTCCTGCAACCCTTCCGGTGCGCCATCATAGGAGAAGGCAACATAGTCTCCCCCTTCCAGCGCGACCGGCTGAGCGTTGCTCAGGTAACCATTCGCCTGCTCCGGCGTCAGGGCGGTGGTGTAAAAGACTTCCTGCTCGTCATCTTTTTCCTGGCTTGGCCGCGGCTCGTGCAGGCCGTACAGCTCATCCGGGATGGTAGGCGCATTGCTTAAAAACTCGCGCCAGAACTGGATACGCATCTGGTTACGAAAATCGGAGATCTCCTCCAGCGCGCAGGTGTAACTTTGCGTGGTGCCGATAAGTTTCATCGGCGGCAGCGTGACAAAGCTGTGCGTCGGTAAGGCGAACTCGCCCAGACGCAGCGGCGGCCGGATGCCAAACGAGTTCCAGTCCGGTGAACGGCGATAGAGCGCTGGGGTAACGGCAAACTGTTTTTTAAACGCGCGGGTGAACGTTTGTTGGGAATCGAAGCGATACTGTAGCGCGATATCAAGAATCGGGCGGGCGGTGAGACGCAGCGCAACGGCGGATTTCGACAAACGGCGGGCGCGGATATAGGCGCCGATAGCGTGGCCTGTGACATCCTTGAACATCCTTTGCAAATGCCACTTGGAATAACCCGCTTTTGCCGCCACATTATCTAACGACAGCGGCTGATCGAGATGGCCTTCCAGCCAGGCAAGTAAGTCGCGAATGATGCCAGCCTGATCCATAAAATATCCTCTTCCATAGCACAGCAGCGGTGAACGCTTGATATCAGGGGAGGGATAATAGCGGGTTTTAAGGGGTTTAGCATGCAGTGTTTTTTTTGCGCTGACCCGCGCATTGTGACTGATTTTAATCATAAATTTTGTAAATGGGTGATCTGCAAACAGTTTCTCATATGAAAACTGAATAGTTGCGTAACGTAATATTCAAAAATGGTAACAATATGAAATATACAAAGTTTGTTATTCCTGCTCTCCTGTTGACCTCGCTAGCTTCCGCACAGGCGGAGCAGATTGGATCGGTGGATACGGTGTTTAAGATTTTCGGCCCTGATCACAAAATCGTGGTGGAAGCGTTCGACGATCCCGATGTGAAAAACGTTACCTGTTATATCAGCCGGGCGAAAACCGGCGGTATCAAAGGCGGTCTTGGTTTAGCAGAGGATACCTCCGATGCGGCAATCTCTTGCCAGCAGGTAGGGCCGGTTGAGCTGAGCGATAAAATCAAGAACGGCAAAGCGCAGGGCGACGTCGTGTTCCAGAAGCGCACCTCGTTAGTTTTCAAAAAGTTACAGGTGGTTCGTTTCTACGATGCCAAACGTAACGCGCTGACCTATTTAGCCTATTCCGATAAAGTGGTCGAAGGTTCACCGAAGAACGCCATCAGCGCGGTGCCGATCATGCCGTGGGGTAAATAAGCAACGTGTCTATGCCGCAACCGCTGATTTGGCTGGTGGAAGATGAAGCCAGCATCGCTGAAACCTTACTCTATATGCTGCAACAGGATGGGTTTGCCGTCACCGCGTTTGAGCGGGGATTACCGGTACTGGATGCAGCGGCGCAGCGGTTGCCCGAATTGGTCATCCTTGATGTTGGCCTGCCGGATATCAGCGGCTTTGAGCTGTGCCGGCGTCTGCTGGCGCGCGCACCCGCGCTGCCAGTGCTGTTTCTGACCGCGCGCAGCGAAGAGGTCGACAAACTGCTGGGGCTGGAGATGGGCGCGGATGACTATATTGCCAAACCCTTCTCGCCGCGCGAAGTGTGCGCCCGCGTGCGCACCGTGTTGCGTAGGTTGCAGAAAGCATCGCTGCATAGCGACCGTATCCGCGTCGGCGAGTTTGAACTGGATGAAACCGCGGCGATTATCCTCTGGTGCGGCGAAACGCTGAATCTGACGCGGTATGAATTCCTGTTAATGAAAACACTATTGCAGGCGCCGGGGAGGATCTTTTCGCGCCAGCAGTTGATGGACCAGGTGTGGTGCGATGGGCAAGAGAGCTTCGATCGTACCGTCGACACCCATATCAAAACGCTGCGCGCCAAGCTGCGCGCAATCAATCCTCAACTGACGCCGATCAATACCCATCGCGGCATGGGTTACAGCCTGGGGCTGCGCTGATGCGTATCGGCATGCGCCTGCTGCTGGGCTACTTCCTGATTGTGGCGGTGGCCGCCTGGTTTGTGCTGTTTATCTTCGTGCAGGAGATCAAACCCGGCGTGCGGCGAGCAACGGAAGGCACGCTGATTGATACCGCGACATTGCTGGCAGAGTTTGCCCGCGAGGATCTGCGCAGCGGGCATGCACAGGATGGGCGGCTGGCGCAGGCCTTTGCCACCCTTCATCAGCACCCGATTAACGCCCATATCAACGGCATTCACAAAGTGCGCAATGAGTACCATGTCTATATGACGGATGCGAGCGGGCGCGTGGTATTTGATTCGACGGGCAAGGCGCTGGGCGAGGACTATTCGCGCTGGAATGATGTCTGGTTAACGCTGCGCGGGCAGTATGGCGCGCGTAGCTCACCCTTGGTTGCGGGCGATCCGCAAAGTACGGTGATGTATGTCGCTGCGCCGGTGACGGATGCGGGGCGGATCATTGGCGTGGTAAGTGTCGGTAAACCCAACAGTGCCATGGAACCGGTGATAAAACGCAGCGAACGGCGCATTTTGTGGGCTGGTGGCGCACTGCTCGGCATTGCGCTGCTGATTGGCGGGGCGATGGTCTGGTGGATCAACCGCGCGATCGGCAAGCTCGCTCGTTATGCGGATTCGGTAACCGAAGACCGCCCGGTGCCACTGCCCGAGCTGGGCAGCAGCGAGCTGCGCAAACTGGCGCAGGCGCTGGAGAGCATGCGCGTCAAGCTGGAGGGGAAAAACTATATTGAGCAGTATGTTTATGCCCTGACCCATGAGCTGAAAAGCCCGCTGGCGGCGATCCGCGGCGCGGCAGAGATCCTGCGTGAACATCCTCCCCAGCCAGTCGCGACCCGCTTCACGGAGAATATTCTCGCGCAGAATAGCCGTATGCAGCGCCTGGTTGAGAAGTTGCTGCATCAAGCGAAGCTGGAGAACCGTCTGGAGATCGCCTTTGCGCCTGTTGAGATGAGTGCGCTGTTTCAGCAATTGCAGGAGGAGCGAAGCGCGGTGGCAGCGGCAAAGGCGCTAAACCTTGTTTTTGAAGCCAATGATGCGGTGGTGGCAGGTGACAAAGAGCTGCTGGCGCAGGCGGTGGGAAACCTGCTGGATAACGCCATCGCCTTTACACCTGCTGGCGGCAATATTGTGCTGCGCGCCGCAGAGGAAGGCGACAAGGTGGTGATTACGGTGAGCGACAGCGGCGCCGGTATTCCTGATTACGCGCTGCCGCGCATCTTTGAGCGCTTCTACTCCCTGCCGCGCGGAAACGGGCAGAAGAGCAGCGGATTAGGGCTGGCATTTGTCCAGGAGGTCGCGCGCTTGCATCACGGCGCTATCACTGTTTACAACCGTGCGGAAGGCGGTTGCGAAGCCCGTCTGACACTTCACCCTCACTTCACATAACTTCAAATGCTTCACACATAGCCTCGTTATGCTGCGCGCATCACTAAGGAGAAGGCTATGTTGAAATCCCCCCTGTTCTGGAAAATGGTTACGCTGGCAAGTTGCCTGTGTGTGTTACTTATCCCGCTGACAATGCTCAGCAGCCTGATTGGCGAGCGCGCCGATTATCGACATGACGTGACCGATACGCTGCGCCAGAGCAGCGCCGGCTCGCAAAAATTGATTGGCCCGCTGATCGCCATTCCGGTGACGGAAACCACCGTATCGCTGGAGAGCAGCGGCGAAAACGAACCGCCGAAAGAGATACGCCGCAAGCAGAGTTTCATCCGCTTATGGTTGCCGGAATCGCTGATGGTCAACGGTAATCAGCAGGTTGAAACGCGCAAAATCGGTATCTATGACGGGCAGATCTGGCACAACAACATTGATATTAACGCCGAGTTCGACCCGAAGCGGCTGGATATCAAACCGAGTGAAAATGTGACGCTTGGCGAACCGTTTATCGTGCTGGCGGTAAGCGACTCACGCGGTATTGGCCTGGTGCGCAGCACAAGCGTGAATGGCGAAGCGCTGCGCGTCGAGCCGGGGACCGGGTTGACGAGCGATCTGCAGGGCGTGCATATGCCGCTGGCGATGGAGAGCCTGCAAAAACCGCTCAAGCTGGCGATGTCGTTCAATCTGAGTGGAACCGGTGAATTTTCCGTGGTGCCGCTTGGCCGTAATAGCGAGATGGCGCTAAAGGGCGACTGGCCGCACCCGGGTTTTATGGGCGATTTCCTGCCGGAAAAACGTGAAGTGAGCGGGAGCGGATTTCAGGCGCACTGGCAGAGCAGCTGGTTTGCCAACAATCTGGACAGTAAAGTGCGCGATATGACCGTGCTCTCCAGTAAGAACAACTGGGAACTGCCGGCGTTCAGCGTCAATATCGTCACCCAGGCGGATCAGTATCAGCTGACTGACAGAGCGATAAAGTACGCCATCTTGCTGATCGTGCTGACTTTCCTGGCCTTCTTCGTGTTTGAAAGCCTTACCGCGCGGCAGATGCACCCGATGCAATATCTGCTGGTTGGTCTGTCGCTGGTAATGTTTTACCTGGTATTACTGGCGCTCTCTGAACATACCGGATTTACCGTCGCGTGGATTATTGCCAGCCTGCTCGGTGCGCTGTTGAACGGCTTCTATCTGCAGGGCGTAATGAAAAGCTGGCGTGCCAGTCTGGGCTTTACCGCCGCGCTACTGCTGCTTGATGGGGTGATGTGGGGGCTGCTCAACTCTGAGGATAATGCGCTCTTACTGGGAACCGGCGTGCTGTTTGTGGCGCTAACTGCGGTGATGTTCCTGACACGTAAATTTGACTGGTACGCACTGTCAGCGGCAGGGATAAAACGGATCGCAGCAGAGCCTGCGAAGGAAGATGAGTTAAGGATCTGGAAATAAAAAAAGCGGCGCACTGTGCGCCGCTTTTTCGTTTGCGTTCGTTTATTCCTGCAGATCGCCGCAGAAGCGGTAACCTTCGCCATGAATGGTGGCGATAATTTCTGGCGTATCCGGCGTTGATTCAAAGTGCTTACGGATACGGCGGATGGTGACATCCACGGTACGATCGTGCGGTTTCAACTCACGCCCGGTCATTTTTTTCAGTAGCTCAGCACGCGACTGAATCTTGCCCGGGTTTTCGCAGAAGTGCAGCATCGCGCGGAACTCGCTGCGCGGCAGCTTATACTGCTCGCCGTTCGGGCTAATCAGCGAACGACTGTTGATATCCAGCTCCCAGCCATTGAATTTGTAGCTATCGACGCTGCGGCGCTCTTCGCTGATGGTACCGAGATTCATGGTACGGGACAGCAGGTTGCGCGCGCGGATAGTCAATTCACGCGGGTTAAAGGGTTTGGTGATGTAATCGTCAGCGCCAATTTCAAGACCGAGGATCTTATCGACCTCATTGTCGCGACCGGTCAGAAACATCAGCGCGACATTTGCTTGCTCACGCAGCTCACGCGCCAGTAAAAGACCGTTTTTACCCGGCAGATTGATATCCATAATCACCAGGTTTACATCGTGTTCAGAAAGGATCTGATGCATTTCAGCGCCATCAGTCGCTTCAAAGACATCGTAGCCTTCTGCTTCGAAAATGCTTTTCAACGTGTTGCGTGTTACCAACTCGTCTTCAACAATAAGAATGTGCGGGATCTGCATGTTTGCTACCTAAATTGCCAACTAAATCGAAACAGGAAGTACAAAAGTCCCTGACCAGCCTGGTGCATGTCGAAAATTAACATGACGGCATAACATGACTAAAGTACGTAATTGCGTTCTTGATGCACTTTCCATCAACGTCAACAACATCATTAGCTTGGTCGTGGGCACTTTCCCTCTGAACCCGACAGTGTCAAAAACGGCTGTCATCCTAACCATTTTAACAGCAACATAACAGGCTAAGACGCAAATGACACCCAATAAAACTACGCTTCGTTGACATATATCAAGTTCAATTGTAGCACGTTAACACTTTAGCGAAATTCTGATAGCCAGCTGCTAGCTTCTATTACAAATTTTCAATAAACCAAGTAGTTGCGTGCGCTAATTGATAAATAGCCTGAATCCAACACAGGCAGACATTTCTGTATTAAAATGCCAAGAAGAAACAGAGGGATATGCCCGTTCTGTTAACATCTTAACAGGTAATATTGCTGATAAACAGTTTAGCTTTTTTTAAGCGTAGAGATGGGTCCGATCGGCGATTAGTGTTATGTAATTGTAAATTCGCTCCGCGTAATATGTTGATTGATGTCACATTTTTTCAGCGGGCATGAAAAAAGAAGGTTTCGATGGAACTGGCAATTGTTCTTGTCTCCCCCGCGCGAGCGGAAAACGTCGGCGCAGCGGCGCGTGCCATGAAAACGATGGGCTTTACTGATTTACGTATTGTCGACAGCGATGCCCATTTACAGGAAGCCGCACGGCGTGTTGCGCACGGTTCAGGAGAGATCCTGGATAACGCGAAACATTACGCGACGCTCGCCGACGCGCTGGCCGATATTCCTTTCACCATTGCCACCACTGCGCGTAGCCGGGCGAAATTTCACTATTACGCGACGCCTGAGCAGCTCGTGCCGTTATTAGAGGAAAAAAGCGCCTGGCTTAGCGGCGCGGCGCTGGTTTTTGGGCGTGAGGATTCCGGGCTGACCAACGATGAGCTGGCGCTGGCAGATATTTTAACCGGCGTGCCGATGGCGGCAGATTACCCTTCGCTTAATCTCGGCCAGGCGGTAATGGTATTTTGCTATCAATTATCTGCGTTAATGCAAAGTGCGCCGCAAACCATTTCTCAGGTTGATAATAACCAGTTAAGCGCACTGCGTTTACGGGCACATAATTTACTCAAAAAATTAGACGTGGTTGACGATATGAAAATGGTCGACTGGCTGGACCAGCGGCTGGGCTTACTTGAGCAGCGCGATACCGCCATGTTGCACCGTTTGCTTCACGATATCGAAAAAAAGCTTATCGAGTAACGCGCTGTAATAAGATTCTTTTATAGCTGAAGATGCTGCGATATCGATTTCCCATCGCCCTGATCGGGCTGTAAACGGCTCCGCTTTTAGCGCAGACGGGAATTGAATAAATTCTGCATAAATAAAAAATAAATTGACTTAAGCAGGCAGATACTTTAACCAATATAGGCATACAGCACAGACAGATAATAATACAGAGCACAACATCCATGGCACGCATCTGCACGATTACCACTATTACAACCATCACCATTACCACAGGTAACGGTGCGGGCTGACGCGTACAGGAAATACTGAAAAAAGCCCGCACCTGAACAGTGCGGGCTTTTTTTTCGAGCAAAAATCAAGGGGTAAAGCATGAGAGTGTTGAAGTTCGGCGGTACATCAGTGGCAAATGCGGAGCGTTTTCTGCGTGTTGCCGATATTTTGGAAAGTAATGCCAGGCAGGGGCAAGTCGCAACCGTACTCTCTGCTCCCGCAAAAATTACCAACCATCTTGTCGCGATGATTGAAAAAACCATCTCCGGACAGGATGCCATTCCCAACATTAGCGATGCGGAGCGTATTTTCTCCGAGCTGCTGCAGGGGCTTTCAGATGCCCAGCCCGGCTTTCCGCTCGCACAACTCAAAACCGTGGTCGATGCCGAGTTCGCGCAGATCAAACATGTTCTGCACGGCATCAGTCTGCTGGGCCAGTGCCCGGACAGCATCAACGCTGCGCTTATCTGCCGCGGTGAAAAACTCTCTATCGCGATTATGGCCGGGCTGCTGGAAGCGCGCGGCCATAAAGTGACGGTTATCGATCCGGTCGAAAAACTGCTCGCGGTCGGGCACTATCTCGAATCGACGGTCGATATCGCTGAATCCACGCGCCGTATCGAAGCGAGCCGTATTCCGCAGGATCATATGGTGCTGATGGCCGGTTTCACCGCCGGGAATGAGAAGGGCGAACTGGTGGTGCTTGGGCGTAATGGCTCCGATTACTCCGCCGCCGTGCTGGCCGCATGTTTACGCGCCGACTGTTGTGAAATCTGGACGGATGTTGACGGCGTATATACCTGCGACCCGCGCCAGGTGCCGGACGCCAGGCTGCTGAAGTCGATGTCCTACCAGGAAGCCATGGAGCTCTCCTACTTCGGCGCTAAAGTTCTTCACCCCCGCACCATTACCCCCATCGCCCAGTTCCAAATCCCATGCCTGATTAAAAACACCGGCAACCCGCAAGCACCAGGTACGCTGATTGGCGCCACCTCGGATGACGACGCACTGCCGGTTAAGGGCATCTCCAATCTTAACAATATGGCGATGTTCAGCGTTTCCGGCCCGGGAATGAAAGGGATGGTCGGCATGGCTGCCCGCGTCTTCGCCACCATGTCGCGCAATGGCATCTCCGTTGTGCTTATCACCCAATCTTCATCCGAGTACAGCATCAGCTTCTGCGTGCCGCAGTCCGACTGCGCCCGTGCGCAGCGCGCGATGAGTGAAGAGTTCTATCTTGAACTGAAAGAGGGATTACTGGAGCCGCTCGCCGTGATGGAGCGTCTGGCGATCATCTCCGTTGTCGGTGACGGCATGCGCACCTTACGCGGCATCTCGGCGAAATTCTTTGCCGCACTCGCACGCGCCAATATCAATATCGTGGCAATTGCCCAGGGCTCCTCTGAGCGCTCCATCTCTGTTGTGGTCAGTAATGACGATGCCACCACCGGCGTGCGTGTTACCCACCAGATGCTGTTCAACACCGATCAGGTGATTGAAGTCTTTGTGATCGGCGTTGGCGGCGTTGGCGGTGCATTGCTGGAACAGCTGAAGCGCCAGCAAACGTGGCTGAAGAGTAAGCATATCGATCTGCGCGTCTGCGGCGTCGCTAACTCAAGAGCGCTGCTGACCAATGTTCATGGGCTGAACCTGGATAACTGGCAGGCAGAACTTGCCGACGCGAAGGAGCCGTTTAACCTTGGCCGACTGATTCGTCTGGTGAAGGAGTATCACCTGCTGAACCCGGTGATCGTCGATTGCACCTCCAACCAGGCGGTCGCCGATCAGTATGCCGACTTCCTGCGCGAAGGTTTCCACGTCGTCACGCCGAACAAAAAAGCGAACACCTCGTCGATGGATTACTACCATCAGCTGCGCCGCGCCGCAGAGAAATCGCGCCGCAAATTCCTCTATGACACCAACGTTGGCGCGGGTCTGCCGGTGATTGAAAACCTGCAAAACCTGCTTAACGCCGGTGATGAACTGCAACGCTTCTCCGGCATTCTCTCCGGCTCTTTATCCTTTATTTTCGGTAAGCTCGACGAAGGGATGAGCCTGTCGGAAGCGACAAAAGTGGCGCGCGAAATGGGCTACACCGAGCCGGATCCGCGTGACGATCTCTCCGGCATGGATGTCGCACGTAAGCTATTGATCCTTGCGCGTGAAACCGGGCGTGAGCTGGAACTGACGGATATCGTAATCGAGCCAGTATTGCCAACTAGTTTCAATGATTCTGGCGATGTCGACAGCTTTATGGCGCGTCTGCCATCGCTGGATGATGAGTTTGCCAGCCGCGTGGCGAAGGCCCGTGACGCCGGCAATGTGCTGCGTTATGTTGGCAACATTGAAGAGGATGGCACCTGCCGGGTGAAGATCGCTGAAGTCGACGGCAACGATCCGTTGTATAAGGTGAAAAACGGCGAGAACGCGCTGGCGTTTTACAGCCACTATTACCAGCCGTTGCCGCTGGTGCTGCGCGGTTACGGCGCGGGTAATGATGTCACGGCGGCGGGCGTGTTTGCCGACCTGCTGCGTACGCTTTCGTGGAAGTTAGGGGTCTGAGATGGTGAAGGTGTATGCGCCGGCGTCTAGCGCCAATATGAGCGTAGGGTTTGATGTCCTCGGCGCGGCGGTCACGCCGGTCGACGGCACGCTGTTAGGCGATACGGTGTCGGTGGAGGCCGCTGAACACTTTAGTCTGCAAAACAGAGGGCGTTTCGCCAGTAAGTTACCGAGCGAAGCGCGGGAGAATATCGTCTATCAATGCTGGGAGCTCTTCTGCCAGGAGATTGGCAAGCAGGTGCCGGTAGCGATGACGCTGGAAAAAAACATGCCGATCGGCTCCGGTCTCGGCTCCAGCGCCTGTTCGGTCGTCGCGGCGCTGGTGGCGATGAACGAGTTTTGCGGTAAACCGCTTGATGAGACACGCATGCTGGCGCTGATGGGCGAGCTGGAAGGGCGCATCTCCGGCAGCGTGCATTACGACAACGTCGCGCCTTGCTACCTCGGCGGCATGCAGTTGATGATCGAGGAAAGCGGCATTATCAGCCAGCAGGTGCCATGCTTTGATGAGTGGTTATGGGTGCTTGCCTACCCGGGTATTAAAGTCTCGACGGCAGAAGCGCGCGCCATTTTACCGGCGCAGTATCGCCGTCAGGAGTGTATTGCTCACGGGCGTCACCTGGCTGGATTTATTCATGCCTGTTACTCCCGCCAGCCCGCGCTGGCGGCGAAATTGATGAAAGATGTGATTGCCGAACCCTATCGCATGAAGTTGCTGCCAGGCTTTGAGCAGGCGCGTCAGGCGGTGGCAGATATCGGCGCGCAGGCCTGCGGCATCTCTGGTTCTGGCCCAACGCTGTTTGCGTTGTGCGACAAGCCGGATACCGCACAGCGCGTGGCCGACTGGCTCGGCAAACACTATCTGCAAAATCAGGAAGGCTTCGTTCATATTTGCCGGCTGGACACGGCGGGCGCAAGGGTAGTGGGATAACCAATGAAACTCTACAACTTAAAAGATCACAACGAGCAGGTCAGCTTCGCGCAGGCCGTCACACAAGGGCTTGGCAAAAATCAGGGGCTCTTCTTCCCGCACGATCTGCCGGAATTCAACCTGACGGAAATCGACGAGATGCTGGAGCAGGATTTCGTCAGCCGCAGCGCGAAGATCCTCTCCGCTTTTATCGGCGATGAGATCCCGCAGGAAGCGCTGGAAGCCCGCGTGCGTGCTGCGTTTGCCTTTCCGGCACCGGTAAAACCGGTCGAAAACGACATCGGCTGCCTCGAGCTGTTCCACGGGCCGACGCTGGCGTTTAAAGATTTCGGCGGGCGCTTTATGGCGCAGATGCTGAGCGCCATCAGCGGCGACAAACCGGTCACCATTCTGACTGCGACCTCTGGCGACACCGGCGCGGCCGTTGCTCATGCCTTCTACGGCATGAAGAATGTTCGCGTGGTGATCCTCTATCCGCAGGGCAAAATCAGCCCGCTGCAGGAGAAGCTCTTCTGTACGCTGGGTGGGAATATCGAAACGGTTGCCATTGATGCTGACTTCGACGCCTGCCAGGCGCTGGTCAAACAGGCTTTTGACGATGAAGAGCTGAAGAGCGCGCTGGGCCTCAACTCCGCCAACTCGATTAACATCAGCCGCCTGCTGGCGCAGGTGTGCTACTACTTCGAAGCGGTGGCGCAGCTGCCGCAAGAGGCGCGCAATCAGCTGGTGGTGTCGGTGCCAAGCGGCAACTTCGGCGATCTGACAGCGGGTCTGCTGGCGAAGTCACTCGGCCTGCCGGTGAAGCGTTTTATCGCCGCCACCAACGCCAACGACACTGTTCCGCGTTTTCTGAAAGAGGGCGAGTGGCAGCCAAAAGCGACGCAGGCGACGCTGTCAAACGCGATGGATGTCAGCCAGCCGAACAACTGGCCGCGCGTGGAGGAGCTGTTCCGCCGTAAAATCTGGCGTCTGAACGAGCTGGGTTACGCGGCGGTGGATGATGAAACCACCAAAGCGACGATCGTTGAGCTGAAAGAGAAGGGCTACGTCTCAGAGCCTCACGCCGCAATTGCTTACCGCGCCCTGCGCGATCAGCTCCATCCGGGGGAATATGGCCTGTTCCTCGGCACTGCGCATCCGGCGAAGTTCAAAGAGAGCGTGGAAGCTATCCTTGGCGAAACGCTGCCGCTGCCGAAAGAGCTGGCGGACCGTGCGGATCTGCCGCTGCTCTCCCACTCCCTGCCTGCGGATTTTGCGGCGTTACGCCAGCTGATGATGCAAAAAGCGTAATCTTAAGCGTCCTCCACCTGCGGGTGGGGGACGCTTTTCCGCTTACTGTTCGTGGCGCTTAAACACCAGTTCGTCTGGCGTCGAGGCCGCCTCATCAAAGAAGTACCCTTCGCGGTCAAAGCCCGTTAGCTGCTCCGGCTTCGTCAGACGCTGCTCGATGATGTAGCGGCTCATCAGGCCACGCGCTTTCTTGGCGTAGAAACTGATGACCTTAAAAGTGCCGTTTTTCTCGTCGAGGAACACCGGTTTGATGATGCGCGCATTGAGCTTCTTCGGCTTCACGGCGCGGAAATACTCATCGGATGCCAGATTAACTACAATCTCATCGCCCTGTTCGGTCAGCGCTTCATTCAGCGTATCGGTGATGATATCGCCCCAGAACTGGTAGAGATCTTTGCCTCTCTCATTCTCAAAACGAATACCCATCTCCAGACGATAGGGCTGCATTAAATCGAGCGGACGCAGCACGCCATACAGGCCGGATAACATACGCAGGTGCCGCTGGGCGAAGTCAAAATCCGCGTCGCTGAAGGTTTCCGCCTGCAGGCCGGTATAAACATCACCTTTAAATGCGAGCAGCGCCTGGCGCGCGTTTTCCGGCGTGAAGTCGGGCTGCCAGTCGTGAAAACGGGTGGCGTTGAGGTCGGCGAGTTTGTCGCTTATCCCCATCAGCTTTTTAATCTGCGGCGCGGAAAGCGTGCGGGCGGTCTTAATCAGCTGTTGAGAGTGCTCCAGCAGTGCTGGCTGGGTGTAGCGCTCGGTTGCCAGCGGGCTCTGGTAATCGAGCGTCTTGGCAGGTGAAATCAAAATCAGCATGCTCACTCCTTGCTGTGTGAGAAATTTCCGCTGACTTTAACAAAAAAATCACCTGGCTTGATCGATAGTTGCGATTAGCGAGACGAAGGGGGCAGGGAGTCCCAACTGCCTGGCGCAAGCTGGCGCTGAATCTCCGGGTAACGCTGCGGGTTAAACACCGGCTCGACGCCGAGTTTACGCTGGCGCAGATAGTCCCCCGCCAGCAGCTTAACGACTGGCGACAGCAGCAGGATGGCGGTCAGGTTAATCATCGCCATCAGCGCCATTACCACATCGGCAATATGCCAAATCAGCGGTACGCTGACCAAGGAACCGCACAGCACCATTACCACCACGACGCCCCGCAGCAGCAGCAGGTTGCCCCGGCTGTTGCGGCCTAAAAAGATCAGGTTGTTCTCGGCATAGAGGTAGTTTGCAAGGATTGAGGTAAAGGCGAACAGCAGCACCACCAGCGCGATAAACCCGGCGCTCCAGCCGCCAGCAAGAGAGACCATCGCCTGTTGCATCAACTGGATGCCGATAAGGCTGCTCTCTGCCGGTCCGTTACCTGCCAGCAGCAGCATCATCGCGCTGGCGGTGCAGACCAGAAAGGTATCCGTCAGCACACCAATCATCTGCACAATGCCCTGCGCAACCGGATGGGGCGGGGAGGAGGCTGCCATCGCCGCGGCATTCGGCGAGGAGCCCATTCCCGCTTCGTTAGTTGAAACACTGCGCTGAAACCCGCTGGTCATGGCCTGGCTCAGCGTCCAGGCCATGGTGCCGGTCGCCGCCTCTTGCCAGCCGAAGGCACTTTTAAAAATGGTCTCGAAGACCTCGGGCAAAAGGCTGGCATGCCAGAGGCTAATGCTGAAGCTCACCACAATCCATGCCAGCGCAATCAGTGGCACCATCCACTGCATCAGACGGGAAAGCACCGCCAGACCACGAGTCATAAACAGCAGGCAGCCCACCGCCAGCACCAGACCGGTCAGCGTGCCCGGCACCTGCCAGGCGAAGTGAACGGCGCGCGTCACCACGCTGGATTGTATGGTGTTAAACACCAGCCCATAAGCGAGGAGCAGGAAAACGGAGAAGAGCACGCCCATCCAGCGCATGCCGAGGCCGCGCGCCATATACCAGGCCGGGCCACCGCGCAGTTGATTATTGGCATCGCGCTCTTTATAGAGCTGGGCCAGCGCGCACTCGGCGAAACTGGTCGCCATGCTGATAAGCGCCGCGATCCACATCCAGAAGATCGCGCCAGGTCCGCCAGCGGTGAGCGCAAACGCCACGCCCGCCAGGTTGCCGCTGCCTAAGCGCGTCGCCAGGCTCAGGCAGAGCGCCTGCCACGAGGTGAGGGCTCCGGGCGGCACGCTGCGGCCGCTTTTCAGACTTTTGCCAAAGTCGCGGAAAAAACGAAAGGGAACAAACAGGCTGCGAAATGCAAACCAGATACCCGCCGCTGCCAGCAGATATACCATCAGCGATCCCCACAGGATCTCACTGATAAAAGAGAAGAATTCTGGCATTAACGACCCTCTTGTCGATGCCGGGGAAGGTAACCTGCAATGGCGCGTTTACAACGGGCTTATCCCTTCGCAGGCAATTAATCAGGGAGTTTATCATACAATGCCACCTGCATTGTCTGCGGTTGCGCTGACAGGGCGTCGTGTTATCATCTTGCCAGACCGGTTACATCCCCCTAACAAGTATACTCGTCATACTTCTCGTTCAGGTGCGCTGGCAGCCTTTGCGCCCGACAAGCCATAAAGGCGTCATCGGTCTCGACGTGATTTATTCAGGGTATCGTTTAAAGAGAAACATTATCATGACGGATAAATTGACCTCCCTGCGTCAGTACACAACAGTCGTGGCTGATACCGGAGATATCGCGGCAATGAAGCTCTATCAGCCGCAGGATGCTACAACCAACCCTTCTCTGATCCTTGGGGCAGCCCAAATCCCGGAATACCGTAAACTGATTGACGAAGCTGTGACCTGGGCGCGCAGCCAGAGCAGCGATCGCGCGCAGCAAGTGGTTGATGCGTCTGACCGCCTGGCCGTTAACATCGGTCTGGAAATCCTCAAACTGATCCCGGGCCGTATCTCTACTGAAGTTGACGCGCGCCTCTCTTACGACACCGAAGGCTCCATCGCCAAAGCCAAACGCCTGATCAAAATGTATAACGATGCGGGCATCAGCAACGATCGTATCCTGATCAAGCTGGCTTCCACCTGGCAGGGCATTCGCGCAGCAGAACAGCTGGAAAAAGAGGGTATCAACTGTAACCTGACGCTGCTCTTCTCCTTCGCCCAGGCGCGTGCCTGTGCCGAAGCGGGCGTCTACCTGATCTCCCCGTTCGTGGGTCGTATTCTTGACTGGTACAAAGCTAATACCGACAAGAAAGAGTACGCACCGGCAGAAGATCCGGGCGTGGTTTCCGTGAGCGAAATCTACCAGTACTACAAAGAGCACGGGTATGAAACCGTGGTGATGGGCGCAAGCTTCCGTAACACCGGCGAAATCATTGAGCTGGCTGGCTGTGACCGTCTGACCATCGCCCCGGCGCTGCTGAAAGAGCTTTCAGAAAGCGAAGGCGCGCTGGAGCGCAAACTGTCGTACACCGGCGAAGTAAAAGCGCGTCCGGAGCGCATCAGCGAAGCGGAATTCCTGTGGCAGCACAACCAGGATCCGATGGCGGTTGATAAACTGGCGGACGGTATCCGCAAGTTTGCCGTTGACCAGGAAAAACTGGAAAAAATGATCGGCGATCTGCTGTAATCATCAGGCGTGGCCGGGCTCCCGGTCACGCTTCTTCTCTCCACTCTGTTTGCCTCTCCCCTCAGCGTGTATCATTCCGTAAACGGTTTTATGCAACGGAATAATTATGGATACCTTACGCATTGGTTTAGTTTCGATTTCCGATCGCGCCTCCAGCGGCGTTTATGAAGACAAAGGCTTACCCGCGCTCGAAGCGTGGCTGGCATCGGCCTTAACCACCCCGTTTCATATCGAAACGCGCCTGATCCCTGACGAGCAGACCATCATCGAGCAGACCCTGTGTGAGCTGGTGGATGAGATGAGCTGTCATCTGGTGTTGACCACTGGTGGAACCGGCCCGGCGCGACGCGATGTGACCCCCGATGCCACCCTCGCCGTTGCCGATCGCGAGATGCCGGGCTTTGGCGAGCAGATGCGCCAGATCAGCCTCAATTTTGTGCCGACGGCCATTCTTTCGCGCCAGGTGGGCGTGATCCGTAAACAGGCGCTGATCCTCAACCTGCCGGGCCAGCCGAAATCGATTAAAGAGACCCTTGAAGGGCTGAAAAGCGAGAGCGGTGAAGTGAAAGTTGCGGGAATTTTTGCCAGTGTACCGTATTGTGTACAGCTTCTTGATGGCCCCTATGTAGAAACGGATCCGCAGGTCGTAGTAGCTTTTCGTCCTAAAAGTGCAAGGCGCGAAACTTTATCCTGAAAGCAGCGCTTTTCTGACATATGCGATCCCGGCAGTGGCGTATTGATATTTTTACGGTATAGTCATTTTTAGTTTACATAACTCGTAAAAATATAATCGTTCACTCTTATCAACGGTTCGCTATGTCACATTACACACGCCCTCTGAATAAACAGGATTATAAAACCCTGACCCTCGCCGCCCTCGGCGGGGCGCTGGAGTTTTACGATTTCATCATCTTCGTCTTTTTCGCCGCCGTGGTCGGGGAACTCTTCTTCCCGGCCGATATCCCCGAGTGGCTGCGTCAGGTGCAGACCTTTGGTATTTTCGCCGCCGGTTATCTGGCGCGCCCGCTGGGCGGCATTGTGATGGCGCACTTCGGCGATCTGGTCGGGCGCAAGAAGATGTTCACCCTCAGCATTCTGCTGATGGCGCTGCCAACGCTGGCGATTGGCCTGCTGCCGACCTATGCCTCAATGGGCATAGTCGCGCCGTTGCTGCTGCTATTTATGCGCGTGTTACAGGGCGCTGCGATTGGTGGCGAAGTGCCTGGCGCATGGGTGTTTGTCGCTGAGCATGTCCCGGCGCGCCGCATTGGTATCGCCTGCGGCACGCTGACGGCGGGCTTAACGGTTGGCATCCTGCTGGGATCGGTGGTTGCCACGCTGGTCAATACCAGCATGACGCAGCAGGCGATCCACGATGGCGGCTGGCGTATCCCCTTCCTGCTTGGCGGCGCGTTCGGGCTGGTGGCAATGTATTTACGCCGTTGGCTGCGTGAAACCCCTATTTTTCTTGAGATGCAGCAGCGCAAAGCGCTGGCGCAGGAGCTGCCGGTAAAAGCGGTGGTGCTGAAGCACAAAAAGGCAGTGGTGGTCTCAATGCTGCTGACCTGGCTGCTCTCAGCCGGGATTGTGGTGGTCATTCTGATGTCACCGGTCTGGCTGCAAAAGCAGTTTGGCTTCGCGCCCGCCCTGACCTTACAGGCAAACAGCATTGCCACGATCATGCTCTGCTTTGGTTGCCTGGCGGCGGGGCTGTTAGTCGATCGCTTTGGTGCCAGCCGCACCTTTATCGTCGGCAGTCTGCTGCTCGCCGCTTCGAGCTGGCTCTTCTATCACCGCGTTGGCAGCCACCCGGAACAACTCTTTCTGCTGTATGGCCTGGTTGGGCTGTGCGTGGGCGTTGTGGGCGCAGTGCCTTATGTGATGGTGCGCGCCTTTCCGGCGGAGGTGCGTTTTACCGGCATCTCTTTCTCTTACAACGTCTCCTATGCCATCTTCGGCGGGCTGACGCCGATTGCGGTGACGATGCTGATGAGCGTCTCGCCGATGGCACCGGCCTGGTATGTGCTGGCGCTCTCCCTGATGGGGTTTGGCTTAGGTATTTGGCTGCGCCAGGATCTGCATCACGCCGATAGCGTGGCTGATACCCCGCTCGAATCCTTATAAAAAAACGGAGCCTGAAGGCTCCGTTTTTTATTGCTCAATCTCCACGTCGCTTAGCGCGAAGCGGACTTTCTTACCCTCTTCGTGATAACCGATACGAATAAATATCCGTAATGCCTCCAGCCAGGCATAGTCGCTGCTCATCGCTCTCCCGTCACCGCGATCGTCGGTACAGGTAAACTCCAGCAGGCGGCCGCTGAACCGCGGGTTAAGGGTGGTGGCCTCTTGCCACTGCGCGTCAGCTTTACAGGTCTGGCTCTTTGTCACCTGTTGCGCTTTTTTCGCAACCTGTTGCTGCACGCGCCACTGAAAATGCCCACCGGCTACGGGCGGCAGCGCAATATCGCTCTCAAGGGTTTGCGTCACAGCAGGCGTTACTGCCATCGACTCCACGCTTTTCAACTCGACAAGGTTAAACAGACTCTGATCCTGAAAATAGAAGGCGATATTAGCCAACGGTGCCGTTTTGAGCGTTAAGGTCGTACCGTCCGGCTGCGTATCGATACGGAAAATCGTCGGCATAGAACTATCGGCATTCTGTTTGTAGCGCAAATGGCGAAAAGCAGGGCGCTGCTCAGGAGAGCCAACCGCCAGTTGTACACGCTTTTCGACCTCTTGCGGCAAGGTTGCCTCGCCCAATAGCGAAGGATCGTTACCGGAGAAATCGGGCGGCGTGGGCTGATTTGCCGCTAATGTTTTCTTCCGTGTCGTTAACGGACCTTGGCCGGTGAACTGGCGAATATCCTTCACGGCGCAAAGCGCTTTGCCCGCAGCCAGCTGATCTTCAGTAAGCGGCGTGACGTCAGAGGAGGGCGCTTGCTGGAGGGTTAACCGATCGTGCTCATCCAGCCAGTAAGCGTTGAGCGGCGTGCCGTTTCCGCTCTGGCAATAGAAGCGAATATCCTGAATTTTCATGGCGTAAGGCGCACCATATTTGGCGTCACGATGAATCTGTCCATAATCGGTGCCGAACCGCAGCCGAAGTATGTCGCCATCGCGAATGCTGTTGTTAACGTCCACGGCCTGCCAGTCGCCCTCTTTATCTGCCGCAGATAAGAGCCGCCACGCCGGTGGCGGTAGCTTTAGCCCGCAGACATCCAGCTTCGCATTACCGCTGAACATCGCTTCCCCCTCGGCTGAAAGGGCGACGCCAGGCACATAGCGGTTGATAGAGCCTGCACCAAAGGCGCGTACTTCATGAGGCGTGCCGGTGGCAACTTCGGTAATTAACAGGTTTTTGGCGTGCGTGGTGCAATCCACATTCAGCCATATCCTGGTGTTCTGTGGCGTTGATGCAGTGGTGGCGCGATAAAGAGCCGTAATATTCTGACCATCATGTGGGCCAAAGGCATTAGCCGATTGCAGCGTGATATCCGTAACGGGGCCAGGTGAAGCAAGCGTCTGGAGCGGTAAAAGCAGCGCCAGCGAAAGGGTGGTGAGGCGAGTCATGGTGAATTCTTCACAGTAGCAGGGGTGGGCGCTACGTTAACGGAAAATGGCCAGGCGGGATAACGCCAGAATGGGTAGTAACGCGAAAAAAATGCGAAGCCCGGCTTCGCATTTTAGGGGAGCAAGGAATCAGGCTTTTTCGCCAATCGGCAGCACGGTGCGGCCAAACTGCTCGTTCAGCACCTCGCCCATCGCCAGGTAGATCGCGCTGGCACCGCAGACGAGGCCAATCCAGCCCGCGATATGAACGATGTTTTCGTTATCCGCCAGATGTCCCACCGCCAGCAGCGCAAACAGCACCGTCAGGCTCAGGAAGACAAACTGCAGCATGCGCGCGCTTTTCAGCGTGCCGAAGAACATAAACAGGGTAAAGACGCCCCAGATGGCTAAATAGACGCCGAGGAAGTGGCCGTTGGTCGCCTCTGTCAGCCCCATTTTCGGGAACAGCAGAATCGCTACCAGCGTCAACCAGAAAGAACCGTAAGAGGTAAAAGCCGTTAAGCCGAAGGTGTTGCCTTTTTTATACTCAAGCAGGCCGGCAAAAATTTGTGCGATACCACCATAGAAAATGCCCATGGCCAGGATAATGACATCCATCGGGAATAGACCAATATTGTGCAGGTTAAGCAGAATAGTGGTCATGCCGAAGCCCATTAAGCCCAGCGGAGCCGGATTAGCCAACTTAGTGTTGCCCATAATTCCTCAAAAGAATCAATTGATAAAGGGGAGAAATAATTACCCCGCGGGCGTTTTCTGCAAGCGGGGCGCGGCATCATAAATAGCGCCATCCGGCCTGTCTATGATCTGAACAGGTGGAAATTAAAAATTTTTTTATTGTCTCCCCCTTGATGCGCGGCGCGGCGACCCCATCTTGTAGTCAACCGCATTTTGTGGGCTTGCAAAAAAATCAATACAGGGCAGTTGAAACCGTGAGGTTTGCCCTTATTACAGGTTCACAACCAGCTGATGACGAATTTTTAGTGGAGACGTTTAGATGGGTAAAATTATTGGTATCGACCTTGGGACAACCAACTCTTGTGTAGCCATCATGGATGGGGCTCAGGCGCGCGTGCTTGAGAACGCTGAGGGCGATCGCACCACGCCTTCCGTAATTGCGTACACACAGGATGGCGAGACTCTGGTAGGTCAGCCGGCTAAACGTCAGGCAGTGACGAACCCGCAAAACACGCTGTTTGCGATCAAGCGCCTGATTGGCCGTCGCTTCCAGGACGAAGAAGTCCAGCGTGACGTATCTATCATGCCTTACAAAATCATGGCAGCCGACAACGGCGACGCCTGGATTGATGTGAAAGGCAACAAAATGGCACCGCCGCAGATCTCTGCTGAAGTGCTGAAAAAAATGAAGAAAACGGCGGAAGATTACCTGGGTGAACCGGTAACTGAAGCGGTTATCACCGTTCCGGCTTACTTTAACGATGCGCAGCGTCAGGCGACCAAAGACGCCGGCCGTATCGCGGGCCTGGAAGTAAAACGTATTATCAACGAACCGACAGCGGCTGCGCTGGCTTACGGTCTGGATAAAGAGACCGGCAACCGCACTATCGCGGTATACGACCTGGGCGGCGGTACCTTCGATATCTCCATCATCGAAATCGACGATGTTGACGGCGAAAAAACCTTCGAAGTACTGGCGACCAACGGTGACACCCACCTCGGTGGTGAAGACTTCGACAGCCGTCTGATCAACTACCTGGTGGAAGAGTTCAAGAAAGATCAGGGTATCGATCTGCGCAACGATCCGCTGGCGATGCAGCGCCTGAAAGAAGCGGCAGAGAAGGCGAAAATCGAGCTCTCTTCTGCACAGCAGACCGACGTGAACCTGCCGTACATCACCGCAGACGCGACCGGTCCGAAACACATGAACATCAAAGTGACTCGCGCGAAACTGGAAAGCCTGGTTGAAGACCTGGTAAGCCGTTCTATCGAGCCGCTGAAAGTTGCGCTGCAGGATGCGGGCCTCTCCGTTTCTGACATCAACGACGTGATCCTGGTCGGTGGCCAGACCCGTATGCCGATGGTGCAGAAAAAAGTGGCTGAGTTCTTCGGCAAAGATCCGCGTAAAGATGTGAACCCGGATGAAGCAGTAGCTATCGGTGCTGCGGTTCAGGGCGGCGTTCTGACCGGTGAAGTTAAAGACGTTCTGCTGCTGGACGTTACCCCGCTGTCGCTGGGTATCGAAACCATGGGCGGCGTGATGACTCCGCTGATCAACAAAAACACCACTATCCCGACCAAGCACAGTCAGGTGTTCTCTACTGCGGAAGACAACCAGTCTGCGGTAACCATCCACGTGCTGCAGGGTGAGCGTAAACGCGCCTCCGATAACAAATCGCTGGGCCAGTTCAACCTCGACGGTATCAACCCGGCACCGCGCGGCATGCCGCAGATCGAAGTCACCTTCGATATCGACGCCGATGGTATTCTGCACGTCTCTGCGAAAGACAAGAATACCAACCGTGAGCAGAAGATCACCATCAAGGCTTCATCTGGTCTGAACGAGGATGAAATCCAGAAAATGGTGCGTGACGCGGAAGCGAACGCCGAGTCTGACCGTAAGTTCGAAGAGCTGGTACAGACCCGTAACCAGGGCGATCATCTGCTGCACAGCACCCGTAAGCAGGTTGAAGAAGCAGGCGACCAACTGCCGGCTGAAGACAAAACTGCAATCGAGTCCGCGCTGAGCGAGCTGGAAACCGCGCTGAAAGGCGAAGACAAAGCGGCCATCGACGCGAAAATGCAGGCGCTGGCACAGGTTTCCCAGAAACTGATGGAAATCGCCCAGCAGCAGCACGCACAGCAGCAGGCAGGCGGCGCTGATGCTTCTGCGAACAACGCCAACGCGGCGAAAGATGACGACGTGGTTGACGCCGAGTTCGAAGAAGTTAAAGACAAAAAGTAATCGCCCTTATGCAGGGTAGATAACCAGCACGGGCGTCGGAGTTTTCTCCACGCCCGTGCTCGTATGTTAAGGGGCAGATAAACCGATGGCGAAGCAAGATTATTACGAGATTCTCGGTGTGTCGAAAACGGCCGAAGAGTCTGAGATCAAAAAGGCGTACCGACGCCTGGCCATGAAATTTCACCCGGACCGCAACCAGGGCGATAAAGAGGCCGAAAGCAAATTCAAAGAGATCAACGAAGCCTATAAGGTCCTGACCGATCCCCAGAAACGCGCGGCGTACGATCAGTACGGTCATGCGGCCTTTGAGCAGGGCGGCGGTGGCGGTGGATACGGCGGCGGCGGCTTTGGCGGCGGTGCCGACTTTAGCGACATCTTTGGCGATGTCTTTGGCGACATCTTCGGCGGCGGTCGCGGTCGTCAACGCGCGGCGCGTGGTTCCGATCTGCGTTACACCATGGAGCTGACGCTGGAAGAAGCGGTACGCGGCGTCACGAAAGAGATCCGCATCCCGACGCTGGAAGAGTGCGACATCTGCCACGGCAGCGGCGCAAAAGCGGGTACTCAGCCGCAGACCTGTCCGACCTGTCATGGCTCCGGCCAGGTGCAGATGCGCCAGGGCTTCTTTGCCGTACAGCAGACCTGTCCGCACTGTCAGGGCCGCGGTACGCTGATTAAAGATCCGTGCAACAAATGTCACGGCCACGGTCGCGTTGAGAAATCCAAAACCCTCTCCGTGAAGATCCCGGCAGGGGTGGATACCGGCGATCGTATTCGTCTGAGCGGCGAAGGCGAAGCGGGCGAGCACGGCGCGCCGGCAGGCGATCTCTACGTTCAGGTGCAGGTGAAACAGCACCCGATCTTCGAGCGTGAAGGCAATAACCTCTACTGCGAAGTGCCGATCAACTTTGCCATGGCGGCGCTGGGCGGCGAAATCGAAGTGCCGACGCTGGATGGTCGCGTGAAGCTGAAAGTGCCGAGCGAAACCCAGACCGGCAAGCTGTTCCGCATGCGCGGTAAAGGCGTGAAATCCGTGCGCGGTGGCGCGCAGGGCGATCTGCTGTGCCGCGTGGTCGTAGAGACGCCGGTCGGCCTGAACGAGAAGCAGAAACAGCTGCTGCAGGATCTGCAGGATAGTTTTGGTGGCCCGACCGGGGAAAATAACAGCCCGCGCTCCAAAAGCTTCTTCGACGGCGTGAAAAAATTCTTCGACGATCTGACGCGCTAAGCGTTTCGCATCACCTCTCTTTATCAACCCGGCGCTGCCGGGTTTTTTTTTGCCCGCTCGCATACCTCGGGAAAACAGAGTTGATAAGCAATAATAATCTGTTTTTAACGAAGAGTGACGAGGAGTAAGATAGCCGCCACGACGTTACAGGGAGTGGGAGAATCCGATGAAGTTTTTGCACCGTTTTTTAAATAGCGATGCCTCAGGTGGCATCGTGCTGATTTGTGCCGCCGCGCTGGCCATGCTCTGCGCGAACCTCGGCGTGACGCAGGAGATTTACAGCTCGTTTTTACAGACCCCAGTCCAGCTGAAAGTCGGCTCGCTTGAGATCAATAAAGACATGCTGTTGTGGATTAACGATGCGCTGATGGCGATCTTTTTCCTGATGGTCGGTCTGGAAGTGAAGTATGAACTGGTAGAGGGGACGCTCGCCAGCCGTCAGCAGGCGGTATTCCCGGTGATTGCCGCGCTGGGTGGAATGGTTGCACCCGCGCTGATCTTCCTGCTGTTTAATGGTCATAACCCGCTGGCAAGCCACGGTTGGGCCATTCCTACCGCGACCGATATTGCCTTTGCCCTTGGCGTGCTGGCGCTGTTAGGTAATCGCGTCCCGCCGGTACTGAAGGTGTTTCTGATGGCGCTGGCGATCATTGACGATCTCGGCGCGATTGTGATTATTGCACTGTTCTACACCAGCGATCTCTCGACTCTGGCGCTGGGCGTTGCCGCCACCGCTATCGCCGTGCTGGCAATCATGAACGCACTCAATGTGCGCCGCATCGGTCTCTATATGTTAGTGGGCGTCGTGCTGTGGACGGCGGTGCTGAAATCCGGGGTTCATGCCACGCTTGCGGGTGTTATCGTCGGTTTCTTTGTGCCGCTGAAAAAAGAGAATGGCGTATCGCCGTTACATCAGCTGAGTGATGCGATTAGCCCGTGGGTCGCCTGGCTTATTCTGCCGCTGTTTGCTTTTGCCAATGCCGGGGTTCCTCTTATCGGTATGTCGCTCTCCGGCCTGACGGATGTACTGCCGTTGGGGATTATTGCTGGTCTGGTGATCGGTAAACCGCTCGGTATTTCGCTCTTCTGCTGGCTGGCGCTGCGTTTGAAACTGGCGAAGCTGCCGCATGGCGCGGTGTTCAAACAGATTATGGCGGTCGGTGTGCTGTGCGGTATCGGCTTTACCATGTCGATCTTTATCTCGTCACTCGCCTTTGGTGATGCGCATGCCGATATGATCGCCTGGAGCAAACTGGGCATTCTCACCGGCTCGGTTATCTCGGCCGTGGCGGGTTACTGCCTGCTGCGTACGCGCCTTATCCGCACGGCGTAGTCACCAAAAGGTAAAGCGCCATGTCATATATCAATTACAACCATCTGTACTACTTCTGGCATGTCTACCGGGAAGGCTCCGTCGTTGGTGCGGCGGAGGCGCTTTACTTAACGCCGCAGACCATCACCGGGCAGATCAAAGCGCTGGAGGAGCGGCTACAGGGCAAGCTCTTTAAACGTAAAGGGCGGGGGCTGGAAGCTACCGAACTGGGTCAGCTGGTGTTTCGCTATGCGGATAAGATGTTCGCCTTAAGCCAGGAGATGCTCGATATCATCAACTACCGCAAAGAGGCGAACCTGCTGTTTGATGTCGGCGTGGCGGATGCGCTCTCAAAGCGGCTGGTGAGCGGTATCCTTGATGCCGCCGTGCAGGAGGGCGAGCCGATTCACCTGCGCTGCTTTGAATCGACGCACGAGCTGCTGCTGGAGCAGTTAAGCCAGCATAAGCTCGATATGATTATCTCGGACTGCCCCATCGACTCTGCGCAGCAGGAGGGGCTCTTTTCGGTGAAGATTGGCGAATGCAGCGTCAGCTTCTGGAGCAGCGGCCCGGTGCCCGTTCTGCCGTTTCCCGCCTGCCTTGAAACGCGTCGGTTATTAATTCCCGGTCGCCGCTCAATGCTCGGCCGCAAGTTAATGAACTGGTTTCATGTGCAGAACCTGCAGGTGGAGATCCTCGGCGAGTTTGATGATGCTGCGCTGATGAAGGCCTTTGGCGCGAAACATGACGCCATTTTTGTTGCGCCGACCTCGTATGGCGACGACTTCTATGCCGATGCGCGCATGGTGGAGATCGGTCGGCTCGACAATGTGCAGGAGGAGTATCACGCGATTTTTGCTGAACGGATGATCCAGCATCCGGCGGTGCAGCGCATCTGCAATCGCGATTATTCAGCGCTCTTCGCGCTCCGCCAGAAATGAAAAAACCCGCCGAAGCGGGTTTTTTTTACAAAGCGAACAGCGAAGCGATTAAGCCAGGCTGTTGATACGCGCGGTCAGGTTAGCCTTATGACGCGCTGCTTTGTTTTTGTGGATCAGACCTTTAGCGGCCTGACGATCCACGATCGGTTGCATTTCGTTAAATGCATTCTGCGCAGCGGCTTTGTCGCCAGCTTCAATAGCTGCGTATACTTTCTTAACGAAAGTACGCATCATTGAGCGACGGCTAGCGTTGTGCTTGCGAGCCTTTTCAGACTGAACGGCGCGCTTCTTAGCTGATTTGATATTAGCCAAGGTCCAACTCCCAAATATGATCTTTATGGACAATTCAAAGGCCGGGGAATATGCCCTTTTAGCCTTCTTTTGTCAATGGATTTGTGCAAATAAGCGCCGTTAAGCAACGACGCTCGTTACGTAGTGATGGCGCAGGATTCTAACAGCTTGCGTGTCGCGAATACAGCTTTTCCACCAGAAAAATCGTGCATAACGGCAGATTCTCACCACAGCCAGCGGCAGCCTGATGAAAAGCCTCTCCTTATCTGGCGCGATAAGGCAATCGCCGGTTAACGTTGCCCGCTGTACAAGGTATAATCCGACGATTTTCACTGTTTTGAGCCAGACATGAAGCTGATACGCGGCATACATAACCTCAGTCATGCACCGCACGGGTGTGTGCTGACTATTGGTAATTTCGACGGCGTACATCGCGGTCATCAGGCGTTGCTACAGGGGCTGGGCGCAGAAGGGCGCGCGCGTGGCCTGCCGGTGGTGGTGATGATTTTTGAACCGCAGCCGCTGGAGCTGTTCGCCGGGGAAAAATCCCCCGCGCGGCTGACGCGTCTGCGCGAGAAGCTTCGCTGGCTGGCCGAGTGCGGCGTGGAGTATGTTCTCTGCCTGCGCTTCGACAGGCGTTTTGCGGCGCTGACCGCACAAACCTTTGTCAGCGACCTGCTGGTTGACCGCCTCGGTGTGAAATTTCTCGCAGTCGGTGACGATTTCCGTTTTGGCGCTGGTCGCCAGGGGGATTTCTTGTTATTACAGAAGGCCGGTGAGAAATATGGCTTTGACGTCACCAGTACGCAAACCTTCTGCGAAGGCGGCGTGCGGGTGAGCAGCACCGCGATTCGCCAGGCGCTGGCGAACGACGACCTGGCGCTTGCCGAGAATCTGCTTGGCCGCCCGTTCAGCATCTCCGGGCGCGTTGTCCACGGCGATGCGCTGGGGCGCACCATCGGTTTTCCAACGGCGAATGTGCCGCTGCGTCGCCAGGTCTCCCCGGTAAAAGGGGTCTACGCGGTTGAAGTCGCGGGTCTCGGCGACACGCTGCTGCCGGGCGTTGCCAATATTGGTACCCGTCCGACGGTGGCAGGTATTCGCCAACAGCTGGAAGTGCACCTGCTGGATGTTGCAATAGACCTTTATGGTCGCCATATAGACGTAGTACTGCGTAAAAAAATACGTAACGAACAGCGCTTTGCTTCCCTCGATGAACTGAAGGCGCAAATCGCCCGAGATGAGGTAGCGGCCCGTGAGTTTTTTGGGCTATCTAAACCGGCTTCTTAAGGCCTGGTGGTATTAATCAAACCGAAATACGGAACCGAGAATCTAATGAGTGACTATAAATCTACCCTGAATTTGCCGGAAACAGGGTTCCCAATGCGTGGCGATCTCGCCAAACGCGAACCGGGAATGCTGGCGCGTTGGACTGATGATGACCTCTACGGCATCATCCGTGCGGCGAAAAAAGGCAAAAAAACCTTCATTCTGCATGATGGCCCTCCATATGCGAATGGCAGCATTCATATTGGTCACTCGGTTAACAAGATTCTGAAAGACATTATTGTGAAGTCCAAAGGGCTCGCAGGTTATGACTCGCCTTACGTTCCGGGTTGGGATTGCCACGGTCTGCCGATCGAACTCAAAGTCGAGCAGGAGTACGGCAAACCGGGCGAGAAGTTTACCGCCGCCGAGTTCCGCGCTAAGTGCCGTGAATATGCCGCCACGCAGGTAGACGGGCAGCGCAAAGACTTTATCCGTCTGGGCGTGCTCGGCGACTGGTCGCACCCTTACCTGACCATGGACTTCAAAACCGAAGCCAATATCATCCGCGCGCTGGGCAAAATCATCGGTAACGGCCACCTGCTGAAAGGGGCTAAACCGGTGCACTGGTGCGTCGACTGCCGTTCTGCGCTGGCGGAAGCGGAAGTTGAGTATTACGACAAAACCTCACCTTCTATCGATGTCGCCTTCCAGGCCGTCGATCAGCAGGCGGCGAAAGCGAAATTCGGCGTTGATTCTGTTAACGGCCCGGTTTCGCTGGTTATCTGGACCACCACACCGTGGACACTCCCTGCTAACCGCGCTATCTCCCTCTCTCCGGAGTTTGAGTACGCGCTGGTGCAGGTTGACGGTCAGGCGGTGATCCTGGCAAAAGATCTGGTTGAGAGCGTGATGAAACGCACCGGCATCAGCGATTATCGCGTGCTGGCTACGGTCAACGGCGCTGAGCTTGAGCTGATGCGCTTCAAACACCCATTCCTCGATTTCGACGTGCCGGCGATCCTTGGCGATCACGTTACGCTGGAAGCGGGTACCGGTGCGGTGCATACCGCCGGTGGTCACGGCCCGGACGACTACACCATCAGCCAGAAGTACGGTCTGGAAATTGCCAACCCGGTTGGCCCGGACGGTCGCTATCTGCCGGGCACCTACCCGACGCTGGACGGCATTAACGTCTTCAAAGCAAACGACATCATCGTGGCGCTGCTGACCGAGAAAGGCGCGCTGCTGCACGTCGAGAAGATGCAGCACAGCTATCCGTGCTGCTGGCGTCACAAGTCGCCGATCATCTTCCGCGCTACGCCGCAGTGGTTCGTCAGCATGGATCAAAAAGGGCTGCGCGCGCAGTCGCTGCAGGAGATCAAAGGCGTGCAGTGGATCCCGGACTGGGGCCAGGCGCGTATCGAATCGATGGTCGCTAACCGCCCTGACTGGTGTATCTCCCGTCAGCGCACCTGGGGCGTGCCGATGTCGCTGTTCGTCCATAAAGATAGCGAAGAGCTGCACCCGCGTACGCTGGAGCTGATGGAAGAGGTAGCAAAACGCGTTGAAGTTGACGGCATTCAGGCCTGGTGGGATCTCGACCCGCGCGACATCCTCGGCGATGACGCCGACAGCTATGTCAAAGTGCCGGATACGCTGGATGTCTGGTTTGACTCCGGTTCAACCCATGCTTCCGTCGTCGACGTTCGCCCGGAGTTTGCAGGCAACGCAGCAGACATGTATCTGGAAGGTTCGGATCAGCATCGCGGCTGGTTTATGTCCTCCCTGATGATCTCGACAGCGATGAAGGGCAAAGCGCCTTATCGTCAGGTGCTGACCCACGGTTTCACCGTTGACGGCCAGGGCCGCAAGATGTCGAAATCGATCGGCAACACCGTTTCGCCGCAGGATGTGATGAACAAACTCGGCGCGGATATTCTGCGTCTGTGGGTGGCATCAACGGATTACACCGGTGAAATCGCCGTTTCCGACGAGATCCTCAAGCGTGCCGCCGATAGCTATCGTCGTATCCGTAACACCGCGCGCTTCCTGCTGGCGAACCTTAACGGTTTCGATCCGGCGAAAGATATGGTGAAACCGGAAGATATGGTGGTGCTGGATCGCTGGGCTGTCGGCTGCGCGAAAGCGGCGCAGGAAGATATCCTGAAAGCCTACGAATCCTACGACTTCCATGAAGTGGTGCAGCGCCTGATGCGCTTCTGCTCCGTGGAGATGGGCTCCTTCTATCTCGACATCATTAAAGACCGCCAGTACACCGCGAAAGCGGACAGCCGCGCGCGTCTTAGCTGCCAGAGCGCCCTCTATCACATCTGTGAAGCGCTGGTGCGCTGGATGGCACCGATCATGTCCTTCACTGCGGATGAGATCTGGGGCTACCTGCCGGGCGATCGCGAGAAGTATGTCTTCACCGGCGAGTGGTACGAAGGCCTGTTTGGTCTCGCGGACAGCGAAGCGATGAACGATGCCTACTGGGCCGAGCTGCTGAAAGTGCGTGGCGAAGTCAACAAGGTGATCGAGCAGGCGCGTGCCGATAAGAAAGTGGGCGGCTCCCTTGAAGCGACGGTGACGCTGTTCGCGCAGCCGGAGCTGGCGGCGAAACTGACGGCGCTGGGCGATGAATTGCGATTTGTCCTGTTGACCTCAGGCGCACAGGTTGAGGATTATGCCAGCGCGTCTGCGGATGCACAGCAGAGCGAACTGCTCAAAGGGCTGAAAGTAGCGCTGAGTAAAGCCGATGGTGAGAAGTGCCCGCGTTGCTGGCATTACACCCATGATGTCGGTCAGGTGGCGGAACACGCAGAAATTTGCGGACGCTGTGTTAGCAACGTCGCCGGTGACGGCGAAAAACGTAAGTTTGCCTGATGAGTAAACCGATCTTTTCAACAGGGCTGCGCTGGCTATGGCTGGTCGTGGCGGTGCTGATTATCGATCTGGGCAGTAAATACCTGATCCTCCAGAACTTCGCTCTGGGGGAGACGGTCTCTCTGTTCCCGTCGTTAAACCTGCACTATGCGCGTAACTATGGGGCGGCATTCAGCTTCCTCGCCGACAGTGGCGGCTGGCAACGCTGGTTCTTCGCGGGTATCGCTATCGGTATCTGCGTGGTGCTGTCGGTGCTGATGTACCGCGCTAAAGCGTCGCAAAAGCTGAATAACATCGCCTATGCGCTGATTATTGGCGGCGCGCTCGGTAACTTGTTCGACCGTCTGTGGCATGGCTTTGTCGTCGATATGATCGATTTTTATGTGGGCGACTGGCATTTTGCTACCTTTAACCTTGCCGATACTGCAATCTGTATCGGCGCGGCGCTGATCGTGCTGGAAGGGTTTTTACCCTCCGCCGCAGTGAAAAAACAGGCGTAAGCCATAAAGCGTTGTAGGCCCGGTTATTAAGCCGGATAAGCGTAGCGCCATCCGGCATGCAATATAGCCCGGGTCCTACATTCGCTATCACATAAGAGCAACCTGCATGTCTAAATCCGTACAGAGCGACAGCGCAGTGCTGGTGCACTTCACGCTCAAGCTCGAAGATGGTTCACTTGCCGAATCCACACGCAACAACGGTAAGCCGGCGCTGTTTCGCCTTGGCGACGGTTCCCTTTCCGAAGGGCTGGAGCAACATCTGCTTGGCCTGAAGGCCGGGGAGAAAAAGGTCTTTTCCCTTGAGCCGGATGCCGCTTTCGGCACGCCGAGCCCGGACCTGATCCAGTACTTCTCGCGCCGTGAATTTATGGACGCCGGCGAGCCTGAAATCGGCGCGATTATGCTCTTTACCGCAATGGATGGCAGCGAAATGCCCGGCGTGATCCGTGAAATCAACGGTGATTCGATTACCGTCGATTTCAACCATCCGCTGGCGGGCAGAACCGTCCACTTTGATATCGATGTGCTGGAAGTCGATCCGGCACTGGAGGAGACAAATGCAGATCCTGTTGGCTAACCCGCGCGGTTTTTGCGCTGGCGTTGACCGCGCTATCAGCATTGTTGAAAACGCGCTGGCGATCTACGGCGCGCCGATTTACGTGCGTCACGAAGTGGTGCACAACCGCTACGTGGTCGACAGCCTGCGCGAGCGCGGCGCCATCTTTATTGAGCAGATAAGCGAAGTGCCGGACGGCGCGATCCTGATCTTCTCGGCGCACGGCGTTTCACAAGCGGTGCGCAACGAAGCGAAAAGCCGTGATTTAACGGTCTTCGATGCCACCTGTCCATTGGTCACAAAAGTGCATATGGAAGTGGCACGCGCCAGCCGACGTGGCGAAGAGGCGATCCTGATTGGTCACGCCGGTCACCCGGAAGTGGAAGGCACTATGGGTCAGTACAGCAACCCGAAAGGGGGCATGTACCTGGTTGAGTCGCCGGACGATGTAGCGACGCTTGAGATCAAAGATCCGGGCAAACTCTCGTTTATGACCCAGACCACGCTCTCCGTCGACGATACTTCTGATGTCATTGACGCCCTGCGCGTGCGTTTCCCGCAGATCGTCGGGCCGCGTAAAGATGATATCTGCTACGCCACCACCAACCGTCAGGAAGCGGTGCGCGCACTGGCTGAACAGGCGGAAGTGGTGCTGGTGGTGGGCTCCAAAAACTCCTCCAACTCCAACCGGCTCGCCGAGCTGGCGCAGCGGATGGGCAAAGCGGCCTATCTGATTGATGATGCCTCTGATATCCAGGAGCGCTGGGTTCAGGGTATTGCCTGTGTCGGCGTTACCGCTGGCGCGTCCGCGCCAGATATTCTGGTGCAGAACGTGATTACCCGCCTGCAGGAGCTGGGCGGCGGCGAGGCCATCCCGCTTGAAGGGCGCGAAGAGAATATCGTCTTCGAAGTGCCAAAAGAGCTGCGGGTCGAGGTTCGCGAAGTCGAGTAACCTTTTTCCCGAGGGTTATGCGAAGATGCCAGACTGAGTCTGGCATTTTTTTTGACCATTTTTCGTGGAGGGGCTATGGGTCTGCCAATCATTCTCGACACCGATCCCGGTATTGACGACGCCGTGGCGATTGCCGCCGCGCTGTTCGCACCTGAGTGCGATCTGAAACTGATCACCACTGTTGCCGGTAATGTTTCGCTGGAGAAAACCACCCGCAACGCGCTGCAACTGCTTCACTTCTGGAACGCAGATGTCCCGCTGGCGCAGGGCGCCGCCACGCCCTTGCTGCGCCCGCTTTACAGCGCGGCAAATGTGCATGGCGAATCGGGGCTGGATGGCTACGACTTTATTGAACATGCACGCCAGCCGCTGGCGACCCCGGCTTTTCAGGCGATCCGCGAAATGCTGCTGGCCTCGCCTGAACCCATGACGCTGGTGACCATCGGCCCGCTGACCAATATCGCGCTGCTGCTTACCCACTACCCGGAGTGCCAGTTCAACATCCGTCGGCTGGTGATGATGGGCGGCTCCGCCGGGCGCGGTAACTTTACGCCGAGCGCCGAATTTAATATCGCCGTCGATCCCGACGCCGCGGCGCGCGTTTTTGCCAGCGGGCTGGATATCGTCATGTGCGGCCTGGATGTCACCAACCACGCAACCCTTGCGCCCGCGTTTCTGGCCACGCTTCCCACCCTTAACCGCACCGGCAAAATGTTGCATGCGCTTTTCAGCCACTACCGCAGCGGCAGCATGGCGACCGGGCAGCGCATGCACGATCTCTGCGCTATCGCTTACCTGGTCCGCCCGGATCTCTTTACCCTCAAACCCTGCTTTGTGGCGGTTGAGACGCAGGGGCAGTTCACTACGGGCGCGACGGTGGTGGATATCGACGGCAAGCTGGGGATGCCCGCTAATGCGCAGGTAGCGCTGGATATGGATGTTGAGGGTTTTCGTACATGGTTCGCCGGGGTGCTGGCGCTGGCACCTTAATAACGAAGCCAGGCTCTTGTCATGCCTTTTACTGATATTTGCTGGTGTATATCATTAATTTCTAATTATCGACGTTTTCGGCTGGTGGCTCAGCGATGGGCTGGTTAATCTGGAAACGATTTTTACGCATTTAATTAACAAAAGAGCACAACTATGCATGATGCAGCAATCCGCGTAGCCATCGCGGGCGCTGGCGGTCGTATGGGCCGACAGCTGATTCAGGCGGCGCTGGCTATGGAGGGCGTGGCCCTTGGTGCAGCGCTGGAGCGGGAAGGTTCATCTCTGCTGGGAAGCGATGCGGGCGAACTCGCAGGCGCGGGTAAAAGCGGTGTCACGGTGCAGAGCAGCCTTGAGGCAGTGAAAGATGATTTCGATGTCTTTATCGATTTCACCCGCCCGGAAGGGACGCTGCACCATCTCGCCTTTTGCCTTCAGCACCATAAAGCCATGGTGATCGGCACCACCGGTTTTGATGACGCGGGCAAGCAGGCCATCAGCGACGCGGCACAGGAGATTGCTATCGTCTTTGCCGCTAACTTTAGCGTTGGCGTAAACGTCATGCTGAAGCTGCTGGAGAAAGCGGCGAAGGTGATGGGCGACTATACCGACATTGAAATTATTGAAGCGCACCACCGCTATAAAGTGGATGCACCGTCAGGCACGGCGCTGGCGATGGGGGAAGCGATCGCCAGCTCACTGAATAAAGAGTTAAAAGAGTGCGCGGTTTATTCGCGTGAAGGCCATACCGGTGAGCGTGTTCCTGGCACCATTGGCTTTGCTACGGTTCGCGCCGGGGATATCGTCGGCGAACATACGGCGATGTTCGCCGATATTGGCGAGCGTGTCGAGATTACGCATAAAGCGTCAAGCCGCATGACCTTCGCTAATGGCGCGGTGCGTTCCGCTTCATGGCTAAAAGATAAAGAAAACGGTCTTTTTGATATGCGTGATGTCCTCGATCTCAACAATCTATAAGCGTTTTTACCCTTCGTGATGTGGTTGTTGCAGTCATAATAGATTGATTGCAAAGGGCAATAATTTATTGCCCTTTTATTTTGCCATGTATAAATGATTTTTCCTTTCAAGCCGCTAAATTACACGCTTTATGAGTGATTTTTTGTTTCTAAAATGTAAATTTTGACCATTTGGTCTGGTTTTTCACTCCGGCCACCACTCAGATACAATTTTCTTCCCGCGCAAGCGTTTTCCCGACTCTGCTTATCTTCTTTTTTTATCTCTTAAACCCTGTAAAAGCAGGCAGTGGCGTAAAAGAGAAAGAAAAACAGGCCTCATAAGTTGACTTTTATCCCGCATCTCTCCAGAATGCCGCCGTTTGCCAAAAATCCACGGCCAGCAAATTTGCATTGATTCATCATCCTGATATGAATTAATATGCAAATAAAGTGAGTGAATATTCTCTGGAGGGTGTTTTGATTAAGTCAGCGCTATTGGTTCTGGAAGACGGAACCCAGTTTTACGGTCGGGCCATAGGGGCAACGGGCACGGCGGTTGGGGAAGTCGTTTTCAATACTTCAATGACCGGTTATCAAGAAATCCTCACTGATCCTTCCTATTCCCGCCAAATCGTGACTCTTACTTATCCTCATATTGGCAATGTCGGCACCAACGCGGCTGACGAAGAGTCCTCTCAGGTGCATGCGCAGGGTCTGGTGATTCGCGACCTGCCGCTGATTGCCAGCAACTACCGCAGCACTGAAGATCTCTCTTCCTACCTGAAACGCCATAACATCGTGGCGATTGCCGATATCGATACCCGCAAGCTGACCCGCCTGCTGCGCGAAAAAGGCGCACAGAACGGCTGCATTATCGCGGGCGAAAACCTCGACGAGACCGTGGCGCTGGAGAAAGCGAAAGCCTTCCCGGGGCTGAACGGGATGGATCTGGCGAAAGAGGTGGCGACTCAGGAGAGCTATAGCTGGACGCAGGGCAGCTGGACGCTGGCGGACGAACTGCCGGAAGCGAAACAAGAGAGCGAACTGCCTTACCACGTTGTGGCCTATGATTACGGCGCGAAACGCAACATTCTGCGTATGCTGGTGGATCGCGGCTGCCGCCTGACGGTAGTTCCTGCACAAACCCCGGCCGCAGAAGTACTGAAAATGAATCCGGACGGTATCTTCCTCTCTAACGGCCCCGGCGACCCGGCACCGTGCGATTACGCCATCGACGCGATTAAAGCGTTCCTGGAAACCGACATCCCGGTGTTCGGCATCTGCCTCGGACACCAGCTGCTGGCGCTGGCGAGCGGTGCGAAAACCGTGAAGATGAAGTTTGGTCACCACGGCGGCAACCACCCGGTAAAAGATATCGACAACAATACGGTGATGATCACCGCGCAGAACCACGGCTTTGCCGTCGACGAGGCTTCCATGCCTGCCAACCTGCGCGTCACGCACAAATCGCTGTTCGACGGCACGCTGCAGGGCATTCACCGCACCGATAAGCCGGCCTTCAGCTTCCAGGGCCACCCGGAAGCCAGCCCAGGCCCGCACGACGCCGCGCCGCTGTTTGACCACTTTATTGAATTGATTGAGCAGTATCGTCATACCGCCAAATAATCAGGAGAAAAAGAGCCATGCCAAAACGTACAGACCTAAAAAGCATCCTGATCCTTGGCGCTGGCCCGATTGTTATCGGCCAGGCGTGTGAATTCGACTACTCCGGCGCGCAGGCGTGTAAAGCGCTGCGCGAAGAGGGTTACCGCGTAATCCTGGTGAACTCCAACCCGGCAACCATCATGACCGACCCGGAAATGGCGGACGCCACCTATATCGAGCCAATCCACTGGGAAGTGGTGCGCAAAATCATCGAGAAAGAGCGCCCGGACGCGGTGCTGCCGACAATGGGCGGCCAGACCGCGCTCAACTGCGCGCTGGAGCTTGAGCGCCAGGGCGTGCTGGAAGAGTTCGGCGTGACGATGATTGGCGCTACCGCAGATGCGATTGATAAAGCGGAAGATCGCCGCCGTTTCGATATCGCGATGAAGAAAATCGGCCTCGATACCGCGCGTTCCGGTATTGCGCACACCATGGACGAAGCGCTGGCCGTGGCGGCTGACGTCGGCTACCCGTGCATTATCCGCCCCTCCTTTACCATGGGCGGCACCGGCGGCGGCATCGCCTATAACCGCGAAGAGTTTGAAGAGATTTGCGCCCGCGGCCTCGACCTCTCTCCGACCAAAGAGTTGCTGATTGATGAGTCGCTGATTGGCTGGAAAGAGTATGAGATGGAGGTGGTGCGCGATAAGAATGACAACTGCATCATCGTCTGCTCGATTGAAAACTTCGACGCCATGGGCATCCATACCGGTGACTCCATCACCGTGGCCCCGGCGCAGACCCTGACCGACAAAGAGTACCAAATCATGCGTAACGCCTCGATGGCGGTACTGCGTGAAATCGGTGTGGAGACCGGCGGCTCCAACGTGCAGTTCGCGGTCAACCCGAAAAACGGCCGTCTGATTGTTATCGAAATGAACCCGCGCGTGTCACGCTCCTCGGCGCTGGCCTCAAAAGCGACCGGCTTCCCGATTGCGAAAGTGGCGGCGAAACTGGCGGTAGGCTACACGCTGGATGAGCTGATGAACGATATTACCGGCGGGCGTACCCCGGCATCGTTCGAACCCTCTATCGACTATGTCGTCACCAAAATTCCGCGCTTCAACTTCGAAAAATTTGTTGGCGCTAACGATCGCCTGACCACGCAGATGAAATCCGTTGGTGAAGTGATGGCGATTGGCCGCACCCAGCAGGAGTCGCTGCAAAAAGCGCTGCGCGGCCTCGAAGTAGGCGCCACCGGCTTCGACCCGAAAGTAAGCCTTGAGGATCCGGAAGCGCTGACCAAAATCCGCCGCGAGCTGAAAGATGCGGGCGCGGATCGTATCTGGTACATCGCTGACGCTTTCCGCGCTGGCCTTTCCGTCGATGGCGTTTTCAACCTGACCAATATCGACCGCTGGTTCCTGGTGCAGATTGAGGAGCTGGTGCGTCTGGAAGAGCAGGTCGCCGCGCAGGGCATTAACGGCCTGAATGCCGACTTCCTGCGCCAGCTGAAACGCAAAGGCTTCGCCGATGCGCGTCTGGCGACGCTGGTTGGCGTGCGCGAAGCGGAGATCCGCAAGCTGCGCGACCAGTACAACCTGCACCCGGTCTACAAACGCGTTGATACCTGCGCCGCGGAATTCGCTACCGACACCGCCTATATGTACTCCACTTATGAAGAGGAGTGCGAAGCGAACCCGAACCAGGATCGCGAAAAAATCATGGTGCTCGGCGGGGGGCCAAACCGTATTGGCCAGGGTATCGAGTTTGACTACTGCTGCGTCCACGCCTCGCTGGCGCTGCGCGAAGATGGTTACGAGACCATTATGGTCAACTGTAACCCGGAGACCGTCTCCACCGATTACGACACCTCCGACCGCCTCTACTTCGAGCCGGTAACGCTGGAAGATGTGCTGGAAATCGTGCGTATCGAGAAGCCGAAGGGCGTGATTGTTCAGTACGGTGGCCAGACGCCGCTGAAACTGGCGCGCGAACTGGAAGCAGCGGGCGTACCGATTATTGGCACCAGCCCGGATGCAATTGACCGCGCAGAAGACCGCGAACGTTTCCAGCAGGCGGTAGAGCGCCTGAAGCTGCTGCAACCGGCTAACGCCACGGTCACGGCGCTGGAGCAGGCGGTTGAGAAGGCCAAAGAGATCACCTATCCGCTGGTGGTGCGTCCCTCCTATGTGCTGGGTGGCCGCGCAATGGAGATTGTCTACGACGAAGTCGACCTGCGTCGCTACTTTATGACCGCAGTCAGCGTCTCCAACGATGCGCCGGTGCTGCTGGATAAATTCCTTGATGACGCAGTAGAAGTGGACGTCGACGCGATTTGCGACGGCGAAAGCGTGCTGATTGGCGGCATCATGGAGCATATCGAGCAGGCAGGTGTTCACTCCGGTGACTCCGCCTGTTCACTGCCAGCCTATACGCTCAGCCAGGAGATTCAGGATGTGATGCGCCAGCAGGTGCAGAAACTGGCGTTTGAGTTGCAGGTGCGCGGTCTGATGAACGTGCAGTTCGCAGTGAAAGATAACGACGTCTACCTGATTGAAGTGAACCCGCGTGCGGCGCGTACCGTACCGTTTGTTTCAAAAGCGACGGGCGTTCCGCTGGCGAAAGTGGCGGCGCGCGTGATGACCGGCCAGACTCTGGCTGCGCAGGGGCACACAAGCGAAATTATCCCGCCGTACTACTCGGTGAAAGAGGTGGTGCTGCCGTTCAACAAATTCCCGGGCGTTGACCCGCTGTTAGGGCCAGAGATGCGCTCGACCGGGGAAGTGATGGGCGTTGGTCGCACCTTCGCTGAAGCGTTTGCCAAAGCGCAACTCGGCAGCAACTCCACCATGCAGAAGCGTGGTCGTGCGCTGCTGTCGGTGCGCGAAGGGGATAAAGAGCGCGTTGTTGACCTCGCCGCTAAGCTGCTGAAGCAGGGCTTTGAGCTGGATGCTACCCACGGCACAGCGATTGTGCTCGGCGAAGCAGGCATCAACCCGCGCCTGGTGAACAAGGTGCATGAAGGGCGTCCGCACATTCAGGATCGTATTAAGAATGGCGAATACACCTACATCATCAACACCACCGCAGGTCGCCAGGCGATTGAGGATTCAAAACTGATTCGCCGCAGCGCGCTGCAGTACAAGGTGCATTACGACACCACCCTGAACGGCGGCTTCGCCACCGCGATGGCGCTGAATGCCGACGCCACCGAGAAGGTGACCTCCGTGCAGGAGATGCACGCGCAGATCAACAAGTAACAGAGCGGGCCGGTTTACCGGCCCGAATTTTTTGTATTTGTAGGCCGGATAAGGCGTTGCCGCCATCCGGCAATAATGCCTGATGGCGCTTCGCTTATCAGGCCTACGCGATCCTACCTGCATTTACCCACCTTCAGAGTGTTCTGTATTTTCCTCATCCCTCAGCGAGTTACCCTACACTTACTCCCAAGAAGCTTAAAATTGACTGCAAAACAGGGAGAGAACCATGAAAACTAAACTTCTGCTCACATCCGTAATGACTGCCGCTGCGCTGTTCACCGTTACCGGTTGTTCTTCAAACCAGGCTGTAGAGACGACCGATGGCAAAACTATCGTTACCGACGGCAAGCCGCAGGTAGACAAAGATACCGGTATGGTCTCCATTAAAAATGCCGAAACCGGTAAAACGCAGCAGATCAACCGTGACCAGGTTAAAGGAATGAGCGAGCTGGATAACTAATCCGCCACGCTTAGCGTGCGGTGGCTTTCGCCGCCGCACGACCCCCCTCTGAATTTCCCTACAGATTGCCACTGTTAGCCAATCGATTAACTGTCTACACTCTTTGAAAATTGTCAGTGAAACAGGTAATCGATGATCCTTATTATTTACGCCCACCCCTATCCGCAACACTCCCATGCTAATAAGCAGATGCTTGAGCAGGTCAGGACAATGGATGAGGTGGAGATCCGTTCCCTTTACGACCTCTATCCCGATTTCAATATCGACATTGCCGCCGAGCAGCATGCTCTGGCACGTGCCGATCTCATCATCTGGCAGCACCCGATGCAGTGGTATAGCGTCACGCCGTTACTCAAACTCTGGATCGATAAAGTGCTGGCCCACGGCTGGGCATATGGTCACGGCGGCACCGCGTTGCGTGGCAAAAGCATTATGTGGGCGGTGACTACCGGCGGCGGCGAGCACCATTTTGATCTGGGTGAGCACCCTGGTTTTGAGGTGCTGGCCCAGCCTTTGCAGGCCACGGCGCTCTATTGTGGGCTGACCTGGCTGCCGCCTTTTGCCATTCACCGCACTTTTGTCTGCGATGACGAAACCCTGCAGGCGCAGGCACGGCAATATAAACAGCGTTTGCAGACATGGCTGGAGGTGCAGCGTGGATAGTCACTCAATGATTCAGGCGCTGATCTACCTGGGAGCGGCGGCGCTGGTGGTGCCAATCGCCATGCGCCTCGGGCTCGGTTCAGTGCTTGGTTACCTGATTGCCGGCGGGATTATCGGCCCGTGGGGATTACGGCTGGTCACCGATGCGGAGTCTATTCTGCACTTCGCCGAAATCGGCGTGGTATTGATGCTGTTTATCATCGGGCTCGAGCTCGATCCGCAGCGGTTATGGAAATTGCGCGCCTCGGTGTTTGGCGGCGGCGCGTTGCAGATGGGCAGTTGTGGCCTGCTGCTCGGCGGCTTCTGTCTGCTGCTTGGCCTGCCGTGGCCGGTGGCGCTGCTGATTGGCCTGACGCTGGGGCTCTCATCGACCGCTATTGCCATGCAGGCGATGAATGAGCGGAACCTTACCGCCTCGCAGATGGGGCGCAGTGCCTTTTCAGTGCTGCTGTTCCAGGATATCGCCGCGATTCCGCTGGTGGCGATGATCCCGCTACTGGCTGCCAGTGGCGGAGCGATGACCCTCAGCGCCTTTCTATTATCCGCGTTAAAAGTGGTGGCGGCGCTGACGCTGGTGGTGCTGATTGGGCGCTATGTCGCACGCCCGGCGCTGCGCTTTGTCGCCCGCTCCGGCCTGCGGGAAGTCTTCTGCGCCGTGGCGCTGTTGCTGGTCTTCGGTTTCGGTTTGCTGCTGGAAGAGGCCGGGTTATCGATGGCGATGGGCGCCTTCCTCGCCGGGGTGCTGCTTGCCAGCTCCGAGTATCGCCACGCGCTGGAGAGCGATATCGAGCCGTTTAAAGGGCTGCTGCTCGGGCTCTTCTTTATCGGCGTCGGCATGTCGATCGATTTTGGCACGCTGGTAAGCCATCCGCTGCGCATCCTGCTGCTGCTGGGCGGGTTCCTGGTGATTAAAACCGCGGTGCTGTGGCTGATTGCGCGTCCTTTAACGGTGCCGCGCAAACAGCGCTGGTGGTTCGCGGCGCTGCTGGGGCAGGGGAGTGAATTTGCCTTCGTGGTGTTTGGTGCCGCGCAGACGGCGCAGGTGCTGGATAGTGAATGGGCGAAAGCCTTAACCCTCACCGTGGCGCTGTCGATGGCGGCAACGCCGCTGCTGCTGCTGGTGCTTGCGCGTCTGGAAGCGGGCGGCGGTGATCGGGAGCAGGAAGCTGATGCGATTGACGAAGAGGAGGCGCGGGTGATCGTTGCCGGCTTTGGCCGCTTCGGGCAGATCTCAGGGCGTCTGCTGCTCTCCAGCGGCGTGAAGATGGTGATCCTCGATCACGATCCCGACCATATCGAGACGCTGCGTAAGTTTGGTATGAAGGTCTTCTACGGTGACGCGACCCGCGTCGATCTGCTGGAGTCTGCGGGCGCGGCGCGGGCGGAAGTCTTGATCAACGCAATTGATGATCCCGAAGCCAGCCTGCACTTAACGGAGCTGGCGAAGGAGCACTTCCCGCACCTGCGCATTATTGCCCGCGCCCGCGATGTCGATCACTACATTCGCCTGCGTCAGATGGGCGTCGAGGATCCTGAACGTGAGACCTTCGAAGCGGCGCTGAAAACCGGCCGTCAGGCGCTTGAAGGGCTGGGGCTGGGGGCCTATGAGGCGCGCGAGCGCGCCGATCGCTTCCGCCGCTTTAATCACGACATGATTGAAGAGATGGCGAATGCGGAAGATGGCGGCCAGGGGCGCGTTGCAGTGTTTAAGCGTACTAGCGCCATGCTGACGGAGATTATCGCCGAAGATCGTGCGCATCTCTCTGTTACGCAGCGCCATGGCTGGCAGGGGACGGAAGAGGGGCGGCACACTGACGATCCGGCAGATGAGCCCGCGGTGAAACCAGAGCCCTGATCGCGCGGTCTGTTAAGGCTGCTTGACGGCTAACGGCTTGATAGATCAGGCATGGAAAGCTGGCGGTGCTAAGATGTGCAGGGTCACCGCCAGCAGAACAGAAATTTTTCTTCTTCTTTACCTTGCACACCGTCGACGAAAGATTGTGCTTTCCGTATAGTGGCGACAATTTTTTGCATCCAGGAAATGAATGAATGATCAGTCTGATTGCGGCGTTAGCAGTGGATCGCGTCATCGGTATGGAGAATGCCATGCCGTGGGATCTCCCTGCCGATCTCGCCTGGTTTAAGCGCAACACCTTGAATAAACCTGTTGTGATGGGCCGCCTGACATGGGAATCCATCGGTCGCCCGCTGCCGGGGCGTAAAAACATTGTCATCAGCAGCCAGCCTGGCACCGACGATCGCGTTGAGTGGGTGAAATCCGTTGAGGATGCGCTGGCGGCGTGCGGCGATGCGCAGGAGATCATGGTGATCGGTGGCGGCCGCGTGTATGAGCAGTTCCTGCCGAAAGCGCAGCGCCTCTACCTGACGCACATCGATGCGGAAGTGGAGGGCGATACCCATTTCCCGGATTACGATCCGGACGAGTGGGACTCGGTCTTCAGTGAATTCCACGACGCGGACGCGCAGAATTCACACAGCTACTGCTTCGAAATTCTCGAGCGTCGCTAATAGCAAAATCCCCGGCATGCCGGGGATTTTCATTTCAGGAGGCGATAGCTTCCCCATCACCCAGATCCATCTGGCGATTCGATGGCTGGGTGAAGATCTGCTTATCCTCCCAGCGCAGGCAGGTGAGATCCCCGCCCCAGCAGCAGCCGGTATCCAGGCCGTAAATCCCCTCCGGCGTGCCTTCGCCTTCCAGCGATGCCCAGTGACCGAAGACGATGCCGTACTCTTGCGCGACCGGACCCGGAATTGAGAACCAGGGTTTCAGCGGTGCCGGCGCGTTCTGCGGCGTATCTTTGCAGTACATATCCAGCTGCCCGTTCGGGAAGCAGTAACGCATCCGCGTAAATGCGTTGGTGATAAAGCGTAAACGTGCAAGGCCGCTCAGCTCCGGCGACCAGTGGTTTGGCAGATCGCCATACATCGCATCGAGGAATAGCGGATAGGAGTCGCTTGCCAGCACCGCTTCGACATCGCGGGCGCAGCTTTTCGCCGTGTCGAGATCCCACTGTGGCGTGATCCCGGCGTGGGCCATCACCACCTTTTTCTCTTCATCGATTTGCAGCAGCGGCTGGCGACGCAGCCAGTTAATCAGCTCGTCGGCGTCGGGCGCTTCCAGCAGCAGGTTAAGCCGATCTTTCGGCTTATTGCGGCTGATGCCGGCAAAGACTGCCAGCAGATGCAGATCGTGATTGCCGAGCACAACGCGCGCGCTGTCGCCAAGGGATTTGACGTAACGCAGCACGTCGAGCGAGCCAGGGCCGCGCGCCACGAGGTCGCCGGTCAGCCATACGGTGTCTTTTTCCGGTGAAAACTGCACCTGGTTTAACAGCGCGATCAGTTCATCAAAGCAACCGTGAACGTCGCCAATAAAGTATGTAGACATTGATTAATGGATCACTATTGGAACGGCGAGTCGGAAGACCGGGATAGCGACGCGGAAGGGGTTGCCCTGCGCATCGACCATATCGTAATGGCCCTGCATGGTGCCCAGCGGCGTTTCGATCACCGCGCCGCTGGTGTACTGAAATTCGCCGCCTGGCTCGATATGGGGCTGCTCGCCCACCACACCTTCGCCCTGCACTTCCGTTTCGCGGCCATTTCCATTGGTGATCAACCAGTAGCGACTGAGCAACTGGACGGCGCTTCGCCCCAGGTTCCGGATGGTGACGGTGTAAGCAAAGACATAGCGTTCATGGTCGGGTTGCGACTGTGACTCGATATAGAGGCTTTGAACCTGCACAGAGACGCGGGGCGAATTGATCATGGGTTAACTCTCCTTCGGCGGCGCATTATCCGTCAGGTAGTTGGCTAACTGACAATACTGCGCAACAGAGATATTTTCTGCGCGCATCGTCGGATCGATACCCAACGATGAAAGCACGTCGACGGTAAACACATTGCCGAGACTGTTACGAATGGTCTTACGGCGCTGGTTGAACGCTTCGGTAGTAATGCGGCTAAGGGTGCGAACCTCTTTTACCGGGTGCGGCATAGTGGTATGCGGCACCAGGCGCACCACGGCGGAATCGACTTTTGGCGGCGGCGCGAAGGCGGTCGGCGGCACTTCGAGCACCGGGATCACCTGGCAATAGTACTGCGCCATTACGCTCAGTCGTCCATACGCTTTACTGTTCGGCCCTGCAACCAGGCGGTTTACCACCTCTTTTTGCAACATAAAGTGCATGTCGGCAATGGCATCAGTATAGCTAAACAGATGAAACATCAACGGTGTCGAGATGTTGTAGGGCAGATTGCCGAAAACGCGCAGCGGCTGGCCGAGGGTTTGCGACAGTTCGCCGAAGTTCATGGTCATCGCATCCTGCTGATAAATCGTCAGCTTTGGTGCGAGGAACGGATGCGTTTGCAGACGAGCCGCCAGATCGCGGTCAAGCTCGATAACCGTCATTTTATCCAGACGGTCGCCGACCGGTTCGGTCAGCGCGCCAAGACCCGGGCCGATTTCGACCATGGCCTGACCCTTTTGCGGGTTGATGGCGGAAACGATGCTGTCGATCACGAACTGGTCGTGGAGGAAGTTTTGCCCGAAGCGCTTGCGGGCTAAGTGGCCCTGATGGACGCGAGTATTCATTGAGTATTAACAATCATCTTGATGGCGAGATTAAGCGCCGTAATAAAACTGCCGACCTCCGCGGTTCCCTGTCCCGCCAGTTCAAGGGCGGTACCGTGGTCGACGGAGGTGCGAATAAAAGGTAAACCGAGGGTAATATTCACCCCGCGGCCAAAGCCCTGGTATTTTAGCACGGGCAGGCCTTGATCGTGGTACATCGCCAGCACCGCGTCGGCGTTATCGAGGTATTTCGGCTGAAACAGCGTGTCTGCCGGGAGCGGACCGCTCAAGTTCATGCCTTCGCGACGCATCGCTTCCAGCACCGGAATGATGGTATCGATCTCTTCCGTGCCCATATGGCCACCTTCGCCCGCATGGGGGTTGAGGCCGCAGACCAGAATATGCGGAGAGGCGATACCAAACTTCTGCCGTAAATCGCCGTGCAGAATGGTGATAACTTCACGCAGCAGATCGGGCGTGATGGCATCCGCCACCTCTCTGAGCGGCAGATGCGTCGTCGCCAGCGCCACGCGCAGCGTCTCCGTTGCCAGCATCATTACCACTTTGTCGGCGTGAGCGCGCTGCTCGAAAAACTCCGTGTGCCCGGTAAAGGGCGTCCCCGAATCGTTGATCACCCCTTTATGCACCGGGCCGGTAACCAGCGCGGCGAACTCACCGTTCAGGCAACCATCACAGGCGCGGGCAAGGGTAGAGACGACGTAAGCACCGTTTTGCGGATTAAGACGACCGGCGACAACCGGCGCGTTGAGCGCAATGGGCAGCAGGGTAAGGGTTCCGGACTGTTGCGGCACCGCTACGTGCCCGGGAGCGTACTCCCGAAGCGTAAGCGGCAGACCGAGCAGGGCTGCCCGGTCAGTTAACAGCGTCGCATCGCCGCAGATTACCAGTTCAACCGGCCAGTCGCGCTGGGCGAGCTGCACCACCAGATCCGGGCCAATCCCGGCGGGTTCGCCGGGAGTGATAACGATGCGCTGCGTGTTCATCAGTTGCTCAGAATTTTGACGTAAGCGCTGGCGCGTTGTTCCTGCATCCAGGTTGCCGCCTCTTCAGAGAACTTGCGGTTCATCAACATCCGGTAGGCGCGATCTTTCTGCGCGGCATCGGTTTTGTCGACGTTGCGCGAATCGAGCATTTCGATCAGGTGCCAGCCGAAGGAGGAGTGCACCGGGCCGCTCATCTGGCCGCGTTTCAGCTTCATCAGCGCATCGCGGAAAGCGGGATCGTAGATATCCGCTGCCGCCCAGCCGAGGTCACCGCCCTGGTTGGCTGAACCCGGATCCTGAGAGAACTCTTTCGCTGCATTAGCAAACGTGGTGCGACCGCTCTTAATATCGGCAGCAATCTCTTCCAGCTTGGTACGCGCCTGGTCATCGGTCATGATCGGCGACGGTTTCAGCAGGATGTGACGGGCATGCACTTCGGTCACGGAGATGCTCTTCGACTGACCGCGCAGATCGTTCACTTTAAGAATGTGGAAACCAACACCAGAGCGGATTGGGCCCAGCACGTCGCCTTTTTTCGCCGTGCTCAGCGCCTGAGCGAAGACGCTCGGCAGCTCCTGAATACGGCCCCAGCCCATCTGGCCGCCTTTCAGCGCCTGCTGGTCAGCAGAGTAGGTGATTGCCAGCTTGCCAAAGTCAGCGCCGTTACGCGCCTGCTCAATGATCGAGCGCGCCTGGGCTTCTGCTTCGTTAACCTGCGCGGAGGTCGGGTTTTCTGACAGCGGGATCAGGATGTGGCTCAGGTTCAGCTCGGTGCTGGCATCGTTCTGGTTGCCAACTTGCTGCGCCAGCGACTCCACTTCCTGCGGCAGTACGGTCACACGACGACGCACTTCGCTGTTACGCACTTCGGAGATGATCATCTCTTTGCGGATCTGATTACGATAGGTGCTGAAATTCATCCCATCGTAGGCCAGACGGCTGCGCATCTGATCCATCGTCATGTTGTTCTGTTTCGCAATATCCGCGATAGCGGCATCGAGCTGTTCGTCAGTCACTTTGACGCCCATCTTCGTGCCCATCTGCAAAATGATCTGATCCATGATCAGACGCTCCAGGATCTGATGGCGCAGGGTTTTATCATCCGGCAACTGTTGACCCGCCTGGCCAGCATTCGCTTTGACGGACTGCATCAAACCATCAACGTCACTTTCGAGCACGACGCCGTTATTCACCACGGCGGCGACTTTATCGACAACCTGAGGCGCGGCAAAACTGGTATTCGCAACCATAGCGATACCGAGAAGCAGCGTTTTCCAGTTCTTCATACCTTTTCCATTTCAATTAACCGCAGTGCGGATTACGTTGCAAATCAAACAGATCACAGTGAGCTACGGTACGGCAGGATGTTCGAGCGCAGCATCTCTTGCGTACCCAGGCCATAGTTGGAACTCAGGCCGCGAAGCTCAATGTTGAAACCGATAACTTTTTCATACTTGCTCTGATCGTTCTCCCAGCCGTTAAGTTTGCGTTCCCAACCGAGGCGAATCGCATAACAGCAGGAGTTGTACTGCACGCCAACCATCTGGTCCGCAGGCTTTTTGGTATTGGTATCAAGATAGTACGCGCCAACAAGAGACCAGCGATCGGCAATCGGCCAGCTTGCGGCGGTGCCCACCTGCGAAATCCCGTTTTTATACTGCTCTGATGCCGCGTAGTTCGGCAGCGTTGCCTGGATATACTCCGGGCTTGCATAACGGTAGCTCAGCTGCACCAGACGGTCTTGATCCCGGCGGTATTCCAGCGCAGAGCTGCTGTTGGCGATGTTGTTCAGACGCGTATCGTACTGAACCCCGCCGCGCAGACCCCAACGGTCGGAGATACGCCAGTAGGTGTCACCTGCCCACACCAGCGAACCGGTTTTGTTGTCTTTCTCCCATTTGATGTTGTCATCACCGGTACGGGACTCGGTGAAATAGTAGATTTGACCAACAGAAACGTTAAAACGTTCAACCGCCGCATCATCAAAAATACGCGTGGTGAGACCGGTAGTGACCTGGTTTGCCGACGCGATGCGGTCGAGACCGCCATAGGTACGGTCACGGAACAGGCCGCTGTAGTCTGACTGTAACAGGGAGGAGTCGTAGTTATTGATATGGCTCTGATCGCGGTACGGCACATAGAGGTACTGCGCGCGCGGCTCCAGCGTCTGGGTGTAGCCCGCCGCCCAGTCCATATTACGTTCGAACACCAGCTTGCCGTCAGTCTTAAACTGCGGCATGACGCGGTCAACAGACTCGCGATAATCGGTGCCGTTACGGGTGTTATAGGTGTCGACATTGGTCTGCTGGTAGTGGGTCGCCAACATTTTGACTTCGGTATTGAGACTGCTCCAGCCATTCGAAAGCGGCAGGCTTAAAGTCGGCTCCAGATGCAGACGCGTCGACTCAGGGTTGTTTTTGTTGGTATTAACAAAGTTAACCGCCTGGCCATACACGCGGAAATCGAACGGACCGAGATCGTTGTGGTACCAGTTTACGTCCACCTGCGGCTGCGCAGAGTAGGAGTTACTGTTGTTACGGTTAAACACCTGGAACTGCTTGGTAGAGACCGTAGCGTCAAAGTTTTCAACCGCATAGCCGACGCTGAGGATCTGCGTGGCGTAACCGTCTGTACTGGAACCATATTTTGACGAGAAGTCGTTAAAGTAGTTCGGATCGCTAACTTTGGTGTAGTTGGCGTTAAAACGCCACACTTTATCCAGCACCCCGGCATGCTGCCAGAAGAAGAGCCAGCGATGGCGATCGCCTTCGGTTGGGTGCTCATCTTCATACACTTTATCGGAGGGCAGATAATCGAACTCAATCAGACCTTCGCCAGCCTGCGACAGGTAGCGGAACTCGTTCTGCCACTGGGTGTTACCGCGCTTGTGGATATAGTGCGGCGTGATCGTCGCATCCATATTGGGCGCGATGTTCCAGTAGTAGGGCAGGTAGAATTCGAAGTAGTTGCTGGTTGAGTACTTGGCGTTCGGGATCAGGAAACCTGAACGGCGCTTATCCCCGATCGGCAACTGCAAATAGGGGCTGTAGAAGACCGGAACCGGGCCGAGCTTAAAGCGGGCGTTCCAGATCTCAGCAACCTGCTCTTCGCGATCCTGAATCACCTCGCTTCCCACCACGCTCCAGGTATTGGAGCCGGGCAGACAGGAGGTAAAGGTACCGTTGTCCAGAATGGTATAGCGATTCTGGCCGCGCTGTTTCATCAGATCGGCAGTACCGCGACCCTGGCGGTCAACCATCTGGTAGTTACCGTCCCAGATATTGGTATCTTTTGTGTTGAGATTCGCCCAACCTTTCGGACCTTTCAGGATGACCTGATTGTCGTCATAGTGCACATTACCGAGCGCATCCACCGTTCGTACAGGTTCTGTCTGACCTTCCGGTTGCTGTTGATGAACCTGAACCTCATCGGCCTGCATGCGGCTATTACCCTGATTAATATCGACATTGCCGGTAAAAACGGCGTCGTCAGGGTAGTTGCCTTTAGCATGATCGGCGTTGATCGTTACCGGTAAGTTATTGGTATCGCCTTTAATCAGGGGGCGGTTATAGCTGGGAACGCCAAGCATACACTGCGAGGCAAGATCGGCTGCCATCCCCTGCTGACTGTAAAGGGCGTAGCCAATCATGGTGGCCAGGAGGGTGGGGATACGTTTTTTCATACGTTTTATGTGTTGTTCCGTCATCTGTGGCTTTACGCTGGCAAACGGTCTGAGACTAACTTACTCGCCTTTGCAACGCTAGTTTTAATCCTGCCCGCGTTCGAGCCAGAAGGAGAGCCTGCGCCTGTGCACGGCATAGAATGACGGGTATGATAAAGCAAATTTTAGCCGACGGCATGACGATTTGGGGAGTATATGCAGTATTGGGGGAAAGTGGTTGGAGTAGTCGTTGCCCTTTTCGTAGGCGGCGGCTTTTGGGGCGCCGTGCTGGGGCTGATTATTGGGCATCTTTTTGACAAATCACGCAGCCGTAAAATGGCGTGGTTTGCCAACCAGCGCGAGCGCCAGACGCTTTTTTTTGCCACCACCTTTGAGGTGATGGGGCATTTAACCAAATCGAAGGGGCGCGTAACGGAAGCGGATATTCAGGTCGCCACCCTGTTTATGGATCGTCTGAATCTGCACGGCGAGTCGCGCACCGCGGCGCAGCACGCGTTTCGCGTCGGCAAAACGGATAACTACCCGTTACGCGATAAGATGCGTCAGTTTCGCAGCGTCTGTTTCGGCCGCTTTGATTTGATTAGGATGTTTCTGGAAATTCAAATCCAGGCAGCGTTTGCTGACGGTACGCTCCACCCGAGCGAACGCCAGGTTCTGTACGTCATTGCCGAAGAGCTGGGCATCTCTCGCCAGCAGTTCGATCAGTTCCTGCTGATGATGCAGGGCGGGGCGCAGTTTGGCGGCGGCTTTAACAACTCACAGCAGCAAGCAGGCGGTGGTGGATGGCAGCAGTCGCAGCGCGGCCCAACGCTGGAAGATGCCTGTAACGTGCTGGGGGTGAAAGCCACCGACGATGCGACAACCATTAAACGCGCCTATCGCCGCTTAATGGGCGAGCATCACCCGGACAAGCTGGTGGCGAAAGGATTACCGCCGGAGATGATGGAGATGGCGAAGCAGAAAGCGCAGGACATCCAGAAAGCCTACGAACTGATTCGCGAACAGAAAGGGTTTCGCTAATAAAAAACGTCCCCGACCGCAAGATCGGGGCGCGTTCTCAAAAATCCACCGGTGCCTTAAACGTCATGCTGTTGCCAAACGCCGGGTGGGTAATGGTCAATATTTCGGCATGGAGCTGTAAACGCGGCGCCATCGCCAGCGCCTCTGGCGTCGCATAAAAGCGGTCGCCAAGGATCGGATGACCCAGCGCCAGCATATGCACCCGCAGCTGGTGTGAACGACCGGTAATCGGCTTCAGACGCACCCGCGCGCTGCCATCCTCGTCATAGGACAACACTTCATACTCCGTCTGCGCCGCCTTGCCGGTTTCAAAACAGACCTTCTGCTTTGGCCGGTTCGGCCAGTCGCAAATCAGCGGCAGATCCACCAGCCCTTCCGCTTTTTCCGGGTGACCCCAGACGCGCGCCAGGTACTGCTTTTTCGGCTCGCGTTCGCGGAACTGGCGTTTCAGCTCGCGCTCGGCCGCTTTGGTGAGTGCCACCACAATCACGCCGCTGGTAGCCATATCCAGCCGGTGCACCGATTCCGCCAGCGGATAGTCGCGCTGAATGCGCGTCATCACGCTGTCTTTGTGCTCATCAAGACGCCCCGGCACCGACAACAAGCCGCTGGGCTTGTTGACGACCATAATGTGCTCATCCTGATAGAGAATGACCAGCCAGGGATCCTGCGGCGGGTTGTAGGGCTCCATCACCATTGCGGGCTCCGTTTATTGATGCGTGACGACAATCAGACGCAGCGCGTCCAGACGCCAGCTGGCCTGCGCCAGACTCTCCATCACCTGCAGCCGGTTGCTCTCGATCGCTTCCAGCTCGTCATCACGAATGTTCGGGTTGACGGCTTTCAGCGCTTCCAGACGCGCCAGCTCCGCAGAGAGCTTCTCATCGGCTTCGCGGCGCGCGGCTTCAATCAGCGCCTTCGCGGCGTCAGCCACCTGGGCTTCCCCTTTTTGCAGGATAGTATGCACTTCCTGCTGTACGGCGTTGACCAGTTTGCTGCCGGTATGGCGGTTTACCGCGCTCAGCTGGCGGTTAAAGGTCTCAAACTCCACCTGTGCGGCGAGGTTGTTACCGTTTTTATCCACCAGCAGGCGGATCGGCGTCGACGGCAGGAAGCGGTTTAACTGCAACTGCTTCGGTGCCTGTGCTTCGACCACGTAGATCAGCTCCACCAGCAGCGTGCCGACCGGTAAGGCTTTGTTCTTCAGCAGGGAAATGGTGCTGCTACCGGTATCGCCGGAGAGGATCAGATCCAGGCCGTTACGGATGATCGGGTGCTCCCAGGTGACAAACTGCGCATCTTCGCGCGACAGCGCTACATCACGCTCAAAGGTGATGGTGCAGCCATCTTCCGGCAAGCCCGGGAAGTCCGGCACCAGCATATGATCCGATGGCGTCAGCACAATCATGTTCTCGCCGCGATCGTCCTGGTTAATGCCGACGATATCAAACAGGTTCATGGCGAAGGCGATAAGCGCGGTGTCGTCATCCTGTTCGGCGATGCTGTCAGCCAGCGCCTGCGCTTTTTCGCCGCCGTTGGAGTGGATCTCCAGCAGGCGGTCGCGGCCCTGCTCCAGCTGCGCTTTCAACTCATCATGCTGCGCGCGGCAGGTTTTAATCAGCTCGTCAAAACCGTCGGTGTTTTCCGGTGCGGCCAGGTAGTTAATCAGCTCGCCGTGCACGCTGTCGTAGATCGCGCGGCCGGTCGGGCAGGTGTGTTCAAACGCGTCCAGCCCTTCGTGATACCAGCGTACCAGCACCGACTGCGCGGTTTTTTCAAGATATGGCACGTGGATCTGAATGTCATGCGCCTGGCCAATACGATCCAGACGGCCAATACGCTGTTCGAGCAGATCCGGGTTGAAGGGCAGGTCGAACATCACCAGATGGCTGGCGAACTGGAAGTTACGCCCTTCAGAGCCGATTTCGGAGCAGAGCAGCACCTGCGCGCCGCTATCCTCTTCCGAGAACCAGGCCGCCGCGCGATCGCGTTCAATAATCGACATCCCTTCATGGAACACCGCTGCGCGGATGCCTTCGCGCTCGCGCAGTACCTGCTCCAGCTGCAGCGCGGTCGCCGCTTTGGCGCAGATCACCAGCACCTTCTGCGAGCGGTGGCTGGTGAGGTAGCCCATCAGCCACTCGACGCGCGGATCGAAGTTCCACCAGGTGCCGCTGTCGCCTTCAAACTCCTGATAGATCTGCTCCGGGTAGAGCATGTCGCGGGCGCGCTCTTCCTGGCTTTTGCGCGCACCCATGATGCCGGAGACCTTAATCGCCGTCTGGTACTGGGTCGGCAGCGGCAGTTTCACCGTGTGCAGTTCGCGTTTCGGGAAGCCTTTGACCCCGTTACGGGTATTACGGAACAGCACGCGGCTGGTGCCGTGGCGATCCATCAGCATGGCGATCAGCTCCTGGCGCGCATCGGCAGCGCCGTCGCGATCGCTGTTCGCGGTTTGCAGCAGCGGCTCGATATCCTGCTCGCCCACCAGCTCGCTTAGCATATTGAGATCGTCATTGCTCAGGCGTTCGCCCGCCAGCAGCAGCGCGACGGCGTCGGCTACCGGACGGTAGTTCTGCTGCTCATCAACAAACTGGGCAAAATCATGGAAACGGTTCGGGTCGAGCAGGCGCAGACGCGCAAAGTGGCTCTCCATACCGAGCTGTTCCGGTGTTGCGGTCAGCAGCAGAATGCCCGGCACGCGCTCGGCCAGTTGTTCAATGGCGAGATATTCGCGGCTCGCCTCTTTTTCGCTCCACACCAGGTGGTGCGCTTCATCGACCACCAGCAGATCCCACTCGGCATCGCACAGGTGTTCGAGGCGCTGCTTGCTGCGGCGCACGAAATCAAGGGAGCAGATCACCAGCTGTTCGGTCTCGAACGGGTTATCGCTATCGTGCTGCGCTTCGGCATAACGATCGTCATCAAACAGCGCAAAGCGCAGGTTGAAGCGGCGCAGCATCTCAACCAGCCACTGGTGTTGCAGGGTTTCCGGCACCACGATCAGCACGCGCTCGGCGGCACCCGCCAGCAGCTGCTGATGCAGGATCATCCCGGCTTCAATGGTTTTGCCCAGCCCCACTTCATCGGCCAGCAGCACGCGCGGCGCATGGCGGCGGCCCACGTCATGGGCGATGTGCAACTGGTGTGGAATCAGATTCGTACGCTGCCCACGCAGGCCGCTCCACGGCATGCGGTACTGCTCACTCTGGTATTTCCGCGCGCGGTAGCGCAGCGCGAAACGGTCCATACGATCAATCTGCCCGGCGAAAAGACGATCCTGCGGCTTGCTGAACACCAGCTTGCTGTCGAGCAGCACTTCACGCAGCACCACGTTGCTCTCACCGGTATCAAGACGCGTACCGGTATAGGCGAGCAGACCGTTCTCTTCGTTGACTTCATCGATGGTGAGCTGCCAGCCGTCGTGACTGGTGATGGTGTCACCGGGATTGAACATGACGCGCGTGACGGGAGAGTCGCTGCGGGCATACAAGCGATTTTCACCGGTGGCGGGGAAAAGCAGGGTGACCGTGCGCGCGTCCATCGCAACGACAGTACCAAGTCCAAGCTCGCTTTCCGTATCGCTGATCCAGCGTTGACCAAGTGTAAAGGGCATAAATGAACTCTAATCTCTAATTGCAGGCAATAGTTCGTCACCGCCTGGCGACAGGCGGGCGGATAAATTTGGGGCCAGAAAAAGGAAGGGCGCTATGGTACTGGAACCAACTTCGTTCGTATAGACCGATTCGTGCAGCATCACGGTCAGAATAGTCCCAGCTGCCCTGTCATCAGTGTAGCAAAGTCATCGTCAAGGAAAGGAAGTATCCCATCGGCGACCGGCTGCAACTGCTTCGTTAAATAGTGATCGTAATCGAGCGGCGAGCGCTGGTAATCGACCGGTTCCGGACCACTCGTCGTCCAGAGATACTTAATAGTGCCGCGGTTCTGGTACTGCGGCGCGCGCCCGCGCTTCTGGTTTTCCTCGTCGGCAAGACGCGCGGCGCGCACGTGCGGCGGCACATTACGCTCATACTCCGCCAGCGGGCGGCGCAGGCGCTTGCGGTAGACCAGCTGCGCATCCAGTTCGCCCGCCATCAGGCTGGCGATGGTCTCGCGAACATAATCCTGGTAGGGCTCGTTGCGAAAGATACGCAGATAGAGCACCTGCTGAAACTGCTGCGCCAGCGGCGTCCAGTCGGTACGTACCGTCTCAAGGCCTTTAAACACCATGCGCTGCGTATCGCCCTCCTGAATCATCCCGGCGTAGCGCTTTTTACTCCCCTGATCGGTACCGCGAATGGTCGGCATCAGAAAGCGGCAAAAATGGGTTTCAAACTCCAGCTCCAGCGCGCTCTCCAGCCCCTGTTGTTGCAGATGCGCGGTCCACCAGCGGTTAACCGTGTCGACCAGCTGCTGGCCAATTTTCGCCGCCGCCTCTTCGCTGTGCTGATGTTTAAGCCAGACGAAGGTGGAGTCCGTATCACCATAGATCACGTCATACCCTTCGGCTTCAATCAGCGCTTTGGTTTGCAGCATGATCTGGTGCCCGCGCATGGTGATCGACGAGGCGAGCCGCGGATCAAAGAAGCGGCAGGCGGTGGTGCCGAGCACGCCGTAGAAGGCGTTCATAATGATCTTCAGCGCCTGTGACAGCGGCTTATTGCCCTGCCGTTTGGCCTCATCGCGCCCGTGCCAAATCTGCCCGACAATCTCCGGCAGGCAGTGCTTCTCGCGCGAAAACCACGCGCCGAGAAAACCTTCCGTGCTGTGCGCCGCATCCGGCTGCGCCAGCCCCTCAATCAGACCGACCGGATCGATAAGAAAGGTGCGGATGATCGACGGGTAGAGGCTTTTGTAATCGAGCACCAGCACCGAATCATAGAGGCCTGGGCGTGAGTCCATCACATAGCCGCCGGGGCTCGCCTGCGGTGCGACATCGCCGAGATTGGGTGCCACATAACCGGCGCGGTGCATGCGCGGAAAATAGAGGTGGCTAAAGGCGGCAACCGAGCCGCCGTGGCGGTCGGCGGGCAGGCCGTTGACCGTCGCACGCTCCAGCAAAAAGGGCATGATCTCCGTTTTATGGAAGATACGCGTCACCAGCTCGCAATCCTTCAGGTTATAGGTAGCGAGCGCCGGCTTATTTTCGGCGAAGCGGCGGTTGATCTCATCCATGCGATCCCACGGGTTGTCGATCGCTTTTCCCTCGCCGAGCAGCTCGCGCGATACCGATTCCAGCGAGAAGGAGGAGAAGCTCCAGAAGGCGGACTTCAGCGCGTCGATGCCGTCGATAATCAAGCGGCCCGGTGCCTGGGCAAAGAAGACGCCGTTTTTAAAGCCGTGCTCGCGCCACTCCAGCTCGCTGCCGTTGCGCCCAAGGGTTAGCGGCACGCGGTAGCGCTCAGCGCTCTTTTGCAGCACTTTCAAATCGAACTGCACCACGTTCCAGCCAATCAGCACATCGGGATCGTGCTCGGCAAACCAGGCGTTAAGTTTCTCCAGCAGCTGCGGGCGGCTGGCGACATAGATAAGATCGAAATCGAGCCCCTGCGCATCACCATTCTCCGGGCCAAGCATATAGACCGTGCGCTGGCCGCAGCCCTCAAGGCCGATGCAGTAAAGCTCGCCGTGGCGGGTGGTTTCAATATCCAGCGACACCCACTTCAGCGGCGGGCGATAGTGCGGGCTCGGCTTCAGGCGTGCATTAACCAGCGCGTTGCCGCGCGGTTCGCCATCGACCCACACCGGAGCGGTGATAAAGCGCTCCATCAGATAGCGCTCCGGCGGGCGGACATCGCCTTCATAGACGGTAACACCGCCTTCGCGCAGCAGCTTCTCAAAACGCATTAATTGACGGTGGGCGCGACAGTAGAGCCCCATTACGGGACGGCGGTGAAAATCGTTGAGAGAGAGGGGCGTTAAGCGCCAGTTGTGCTCATCGCGCAGCAGCGCGCGGGCGTTGTCGGCCTGTTCGGCGGGAATAAAGGCAACCGACTCCTGCGGCGGCAGCACCACGCGCAGCGGGCCGTTATCCGTGGCAAGCCAGAGTTCGATCTCCGTCCCGTTGGGCGTATCCCGCCAGTGACGGGTTAAAATAAAGCCTTCTTGCGCCTGCGCCACAGTTTGCTCTCACTCAACCGAAACCAGGCGAGATTATAGCCTGGTTCGGTAGGTGATGCTGTGGTTTTATACAGCTATTGTCCGTAATAGGCTTTCGCGCCGTGTTTCCGTAAATAGTGCTTATCCAGCAGCGTCTGCTGCATGGCGGGCAGCTGCGGATTGAGCTGGCGGCTGAAGATGCCCATATAGGCCACCTCTTCCAGCACAATGGCGTTATGCACCGCGTCATCGGCATTTTTACCCCAGGCAAACGGCCCGTGGGAGTGCACCAGCACGCCAGGCATCTGCGCCGCGTCGATACCATTTTTCTCGAAAGTTTCGACAATCACATTGCCCGTTTCCCACTCATATTCACCGTTGATCTCCTCATCGCGCATTTTGCGGGTGCAGGGGATCTCGCCATAAAAGTAGTCGGCGTGAGTGGTGCCGGTCGCCGGAATAGGCTGCCCGGCCTGCGCCCAGATAGTGGCGTGGCGCGAATGGGTGTGGACAATGCCGCCAATGGTCGGAAACGCCTGGTAGAGCAAGCGGTGGGTGGGGGTATCGGAAGAGGGCTTTTTCGTCCCCTCAACCACGTTGCCAGTGGCGATATCCACCACCACCATATCCTCGGCGGTCATCACGCTGTAGTCGACGCCGGAGGGTTTGATCACCAGCACGCCGCGGGTGCGGTCGACGGCGCTGACGTTGCCCCAGGTCAGGGTGACCAGATTATGTTTTGGCAGTGCCAGGTTAGCTTCCAGCACCTGCCGTTTGAGATCGTCGAGCATCGGTTTCTCCTGTATTGCCGGATGGCGCGTGGCTTATCCGGCCTACGGATTCGTTTTGTCTGTATCGCCGGATGGCGCGTGGCTTATCCGGCTTTCGGGTTTTGTAGGCCCGGTAAACGCAGTGCCACCGGGCATCGGCTTAGCGCTTAGAACCGTAATAGAGCTCGTTCCAGCGCAGCGCATCTTTAAACGCTGGCAGGCGGGTATCTTCATCGATCACCGTCAGCTCAATGCCGTGCAGCTCGCTGAACTGGCGCATATCATCAAGCGTCAGCGCCTGGCTAAAGACGGTATGGTGCGCGCCACCGGCGAGGATCCACGCTTCGGAGGCGGTGTTGAGATCCGGCAGCGCTTTCCACAGGGCATTCGCCACCGGCAAGTTCGGCAGATCGTGCGGCGTTTTCACCGCTTCAACACAGTTCACCAGCAGGCGGAAGCGATCGCCGAGATCGATCAGGCTGGCGTTGATCGCCGGACCTGTTTTGGTGGAGAAGATCAGACGTGCCGGATCGGCCTTGCCGCCGATGCCGAGATACTGCACATCGAGCGTCGGTTTCTCGTCGAGAGCGATAGAAGGGCACACTTCCAGCATATGCGAGCCGAGCACCAGGTCGTTGCCATTCTCAAAGTGGTAGGTGTAATCCTCCATAAAGGAGGTGCCGCCGTTCAGGCCGCCGGACATCACCTTCATAATGCGCAGCAGCGCTGCGGTCTTCCAGTCGCCTTCGCCAGCAAAGCCGTAGCCCTGCTGCATCAGGCGCTGTACCGCCAGACCCGGCAGCTGTTTCAGGCCGTGCAGATCTTCAAAGGTGGTGGTGAAGGCGTGGAAGCCGCCCTCTTCTAAGAAACGTTTCAGGCCAAGCTCGATACGCGCGGCATCGATTACGTTCTGGCGTTTATCGCCGTTCACCTGGGCCGCCGCGGTCAGGCGGTAGCTGCTCTCATACTCATCGACCAGCGCATTGATATCGCCGTCGCTCACCGCATTCACCACCTGCACCAGATCGCCCACGCCCCAGGTATTTACCGAGAAGCCAAATTTGATCTGTGCGGCCACTTTATCGCCGTCGGTTACCGCCACTTCACGCATGTTGTCGCCAAAGCGCACCACTTTCAGGTGACGGGTATCCTGTTTCGACACCGCCTGACGCATCCACGCACCGATGCGGGAATGAGCCTGTTTATCCTGCCAGTGACCGGTTACCACGCTGTGCTGCTGGCGCATACGCGCGCCGATAAAGCCAAATTCGCGGCCGCCGTGCGCGGTCTGGTTGAGGTTCATAAAGTCCATATCGATGCTGTCCCACGGCAGAGAAGCATTGAACTGGGTATGGAACTGCAGCAGCGGCTTATTGAGGATCGACAGGCCGTTGATCCACATTTTCGCCGGCGAGAAGGTGTGCAGCCACACCACCAGCCCGGCGCACTTCTCGTCATAGTTGGCATCGCGGCAGATGGCGGTGATCTCATCCGGCGTGGTTCCCAGCGGCTTCAGCGTCAGTTTGCAGGGCAGTTTTGCTTCTGCGTTGAGGGCGTTAACCACCTGCTCGGCATGATGCGTCACCTGCTTCAGGGCTTCCGGCCCGTACAGGTGCTGGCTGCCAATAACGAACCAAATTTCATACTTGTCGAAAATAGTCATGATCGTGTCCTTAATGGGTTAACGCGGCCGGCGAAACTGTCGCGGCTGAAGGGAGATAGTGCTGCTCGGCGCTGACGGCCCACTGCTGATAGCGACGATAGAGCCGTTCAAACTGCTGCGCCTGCGCCGAAGGCTGGAGCGTTTTCTCGATGGCGCTCGCCATCTTCTGCTGCGCAGCCGGGATATCGGCGTGCACCTCTGCGGCGACGGCGGCAAAGATGGCCGCGCCCAGCGCACAGCACTGTTCAGAGGCGACAACCTGCAGCGGGCGGTTGAGCACATCGCAGCAGGCCTGCATCACGCCGAGGTTTTTACGCGCGATGCCGCCGAGTGCCATCACGTTGTCAACGGCAATACCCTGTTCGGTAAAGCACTCCATAATCGCGCGGGCACCGAAGGCGGTAGCGGCAATCAGCCCACCGAACAGCGCCGGGGCGTCGGTGGCAAGATTCAGATCGGTGATCACCCCTTTCAGGCGCTGGTTGGCGTTTGGCGTGCGGCGACCGTTGAACCAGTCGAGCACCACCGGCAGGTGATCGAGAGAAGGATTTTTCACCCACGCGTCGGTAAGCGCTGGCAGCAGCTGTTTCTGGCTGGCTTTGATCTGCTCTTTCTGTTCCGGGTGCTGCTGGGCCAGCTGTTCCAGCGGCCAGCCGAGGATGCGGCCAAACCAGGCGTAGATATCGCCGAAGGCGGATTGCCCCGCTTCGAGGCCGATAAAGTCCGGTACCACGCTGCCGTCAACCTGGCCGCAGATACCTTTCACCGCGCGGTCGCCAACGCTCTGTTTATCGGCGATCAGAATGTCGCAGGTGGAGGTGCCGATCACTTTCACCAGCGTATTGGGCTGAGCGCCCGCGCCAACGGCACCCATATGGCAGTCGAACGCGCCGCCGGAGATCACCACCGACTCGGGCAGCCCCAGGCGCTGCGCCCACTCGGCGGTCAGCGTGCCCACCGGGCGGTCTGCGGTAAAGGTTTCGGTAAAGAGCGGCCAGCGCAGGTGTTTGTTGATAATTGGATCGAGTTCATCAAAGAAGGCGGCAGGCGGCAGACCGCCCCAGCTTTCATGCCACAGGGATTTATGCCCTGCGCTGCAACGTCCGCGGCGAATCGCTTCCGGGCGCGTGGTGCCGGAGAGCAGGGCAGGTACCCAGTCGCAGAGCTCGATCCACGAGGCGGCGGCCTGCGCCACGGCGCTGTCGGCGCGGGTCACGTGCAGGATCTTCGCCCAGAACCATTCACTGGAGTAGATGCCGCCAATGTAGCGCGAGTAGTCGGTTTTACCGGAGGTGTGGCACAGGCGGGTGATGGCTTCCGCCTCTTCCACGGCGGTGTGATCTTTCCACAACACGAACATGGCGTTCGGGTTGTCGGCAAACTCCGGGCGCAGCGCCAGCACGCGGCCTTCGGCATCAATTGGCGCCGGGGTGGAGCCGGTGCTGTCTACGCCAATGCCTTTGATCTCTGCACGCTGGGTGTCGCTTAGCTCTGCCAGCACGCTTTTGAGCGCCGCTTCCATCGATTCGATGTAATCGCGCGGGTGATGGCGAAACTGGTTATGTGGCGCGTCGCAATAACGGCCCTCCTGCCAGCGCGGATACCACTCGACGCTGGTGGCGATCTCCGCCCCGGATGTGCAGTCTACCGCCAGCGCACGTACTGAATCGCTGCCGAAATCGAGGCCAATCGTGATTGCCATGCTTAGTGCTCCATAAGAATAACCGTTAGAAAAACGATAGAGATCGGCGGCGAAAACCGTCAGGCAGGATTCGCTAATCTTATGGACGAAATTGCTATGGCATCGCAAAGTGTGACGCCGTGCAAAAATTCGATGTGGACATTTCTGTCACCTTTATAGACACTTTCGTTATCCGTTTTGACCCTGCTTTAAGGCGTTAAAAAGGGCTTATCGCTTTTGTCTTGCGGCATCGCGTGATGGCAGTATTGACGCGCTCTGCCCGCCATTAGCCGGGAAATAACGGGAATGACAATATGGACAATTGGTTTCCTTGTCGGGTAGGGGAGTAATGCGTTTTATGGCCGAATCTCAAAATGATCCACTGCTGCCCGGGTACTCGTTTAACGCGCACCTGGTGGCGGGTCTGACGCCGATTGAATCGGAAAGCTATCTCGACTTTTTTGTTGACCGACCGCTGGGGATGAAGGGCTATATCCTCAACCTGACGGTGCGCGGCGAAGGCGTGGTGATGAACCAGGGCAAACAGTTTGTCTGCCGACCCGGCGATATTCTGCTCTTTCCCCCCGGCGAGATTCACCACTATGGCCGCCATCCTGACGCCGAGGCGTGGTATCACCAGTGGGTCTACTTCCGTCCGCGCGCCTACTGGCAGGAGTGGTTAAACTGGCCGACGCTCTTCGCGCAAACCGGTTTTTACCGCCCGGATGATGCGCATATGGATCGTTTTCGCGACCTTTTCGCGCAAATTATCGACGCCGGGCAGAGTGCCGGGCGCTACGCTGAACATCTGGCGATTAACCTGCTCGAACAGCTGCTGCTGCGGCGTATGGAGGCGATTAACGAATCCCTTAATCCGCCCCTTGATAACCGCGTGCGTGATGCCTGTCAGTACATCAGCGACCACCTTTCCGATAACCATTTTGATATTGCCAGCGTCGCGCAGCATGTCTGCCTCTCGCCGTCGCGCCTGTCGCATCTCTTCCGCCAGCAGCTTGGCGTCAGCGTACTGAGCTGGCGTGAAGATCAGCGCATCAGCCAGGCGAAGCTGCTGCTGAGCACCACGCGGATGCCGATTGCCAGCGTCGGGCGCAACGTCGGCTTTGACGATCAGCTCTATTTTTCACGGGTGTTTAAGAAATGCACCGGTGCCAGCCCGAGCGAGTTTCGTGCTGGATGTGAATGAAGCGTAAAGAATGGAAATAATCTGTTCTTCAATCTGACATAAGTGGTAAAGATTCAGATAATTGAAAGCTTGACGGTGGCGGAGGCGCTCCGCAGAATCCGGCGTTCAATCTGAACAGGACCCTTTATGGAAGCATTGCTGGAACACTTTATTACCCAGTCAGCCATGTACTCGCTGGTGGCGATTGCGCTGGTCGCTTTTTTTGAGTCGCTGGCGCTGGTGGGGCTGATCCTTCCCGGCACGGTGATGATGGCGGCGCTGGGCGCATTGATTGGCAGCGGGGAAGTTAATTTCTGGCATGCGTGGCTGGCGGGCATTGTCGGCTGCCTGCTCGGTGACTGGATCTCCTTCTGGCTCGGCTGGCGCTTTAAGAAACCGCTGCACCGCTGGTCTTTCCTGAAAAAGCACAAAGCGCTGCTCGATAAGACCGAACACGCGCTGCATGAGCACAGCCTGTTTACCATTCTGGTGGGACGCTTTGTCGGCCCGACGCGCCCGCTGGTGCCGATGGTCGCCGGGATGCTCGATCTGCCGATCCGCAAATTTTTACCGCCGAATATCATTGGCTGCCTGCTGTGGCCGCCCTTTTACTTCCTGCCGGGTATTCTCGCCGGGGCGGCGATCGATATTCCTGCCGATATGCAGAGCAGCAGCTTTAAATGGCTGCTGCTGCTGACGGCGATTGTGCTCTGGCTGGCCTGTTGGTTCTGCTGGCGTCTGTGGCGCGCGGGGAAATCGGGCAGCGATCGTTTAACGGCGTACCTGCCGCGCCAGCGCCTGCTCTGGCTGGCACCGGGCACGATGGTGATTGCTATCGCGGCAGTAGTGATGCTGGCAAAACACCCGCTGATGCCGATCTATCTCAATATTCTCGGCAAGGTGATCCGCGGTCACTGAGCCTGAATGCCCAGCAGGGCAGAGACCGGCGCGTTGCCGCGAAGCAGCGTGTCGGTTGCGCCATCCCAGGCGATACGCCCCTCGGCGACCACCAGTGCGCGTTCGGCGATGCGCGCAGCATCCTCCACGCTGTGCGACACCATCAGCAGCGTTAACTGTTGGCGACGGCAGACGCTCTGCACCAGCGCGAGCATCTCCTGGCGCAGGGCGGGATCGAGCGCGGAAAAGGGCTCATCCAGCAGCAGCAGCGGCTGCTCGCGCACCAGACAGCGTGCTAACGCTACGCGCTGGCGCTGGCCGCCGGAGAGCTGATCCGGCTGTCGCTCAAGCAGGCTCTCCAGCCCCATGGTGGCGGCAATCTCATTAAGTCTCTCCCGCTGCGCGGCATTCAGCTTCAACCCCGGATGTAAACCAAGAGCAATATTCTGCCGCACCGTCAGGTGGGTGAAGAGGTTGTTCTCCTGAAACAGCATCGACACCGGACGGCGCGCGGGCGGCGTGCGGGTATGATCCTCATCGCCGAGTAAAATCGTGCCGCTCGCCGGGGTAATAAACCCGGCAATCAGGTTCAGCAGGGTGCTCTTTCCCGCGCCGCTGGGGCCGAGAATGGCAATCTGCTCACCCCGTTCGGCTGCAAGGGTAAAGCGCATCGGCAGGTGTTCGTAAAGCCAGGTGACATCAATCATTCTTAGCATGGCGGCCCGGTAGTTTTTCAATCACAGTGAAGAGTAAAAAGCAGAGCAGCAGCAGGATCAGCGCGGTGACGGCTCCATCCTGGCTGCGGTAAGAACCGATTTGCTGATAGAGATAGAAAGGCAGCGTGCGGAAATCTTCATTGCCGAACAGCGCCACCACGCCAAAATCACCGATCGACAGCACGCAGGCAAAGGCCAGCGCCTGCGCCAGCGGGCGTTTCAGCGCGCGCAGCTCCACCACCCACAGGCGGCGAAAACCGGTAATATCGAACGACTGGCAGAGCAGCGCGTACCGCGCGGTGAGATCGCGCATCGGGTTTTCCAGCACCTTTAACGCATAAGGGATCGCCATCAGCGCATTGGTAAACATCACAATGCCATCAGCGGAGTCGGGCAGGCCGATGGTGTTATTGAGCAGCAGGAAAAAGCCGGTCGCCAGCACAATCCCCGGCATCGCCAGAATCAGCATGCCGCTCAGTTCGAGCGTCTGCCCGGCTGCTGCGCGGTGGCGCGCGCGCAGTTCGCGGCTGCTCCACAGCAGCATCATGGTCAGCACCACGCAGAGCAGCCCGGCGACCAGCGCGATGCGCAGCGAGGTCCACACCGCCTGCCACAGCACTGGCTCTGCCAACACCTTCAGCAAACTGACATTAAGCCCGTCAACGATCACCGCCAGCAGCGGCGGCAGCATCAGCAGCAGTGCCAGCACAATTAACAGCGTATCGGCGAGGCGGCTAAACCAGCGCGTTTCCGGGTCGCGCCAGCCCTGAATGTGATGGCTGCCAACGGCGAAGGCTTTACTCATCCGCTGGCTTAACAGCACCAGCCCGAGGCAGCAGATCATCTGGATTATCGCCAGTATCGCCGCGCGGGCGGGGTCGAAATCAAAGCTAAGCGCCTGGTAGATCGCAAGCTCAATGGTGGTTGCCTGCGGGCCGCCGCCCAGCGACAGCACGGTGGCGAAACTGGCGAAGCAGAGCATAAAGATCAGCGCTGCCACCGGCGGGATCTGGCGACGCAGCCAGGGCCACTCGACAAAGCGGAAGAAGGCCCAGCCGCGCATGCCCAGTTGCGCCGCCAGCTGGCGCTGTTCACCGGGGATCTGCTCCAGCGCCTGTAGCAGCAGGCGCGAGGCCATCGGCAGGTTAAAAAAGAGGTGCGCCAGCAGGATGCCCTGCAAACCGTAGGGCGAAAAGGTCCACTCAAGGCCTAGCGTCTGGCAGAGCGCGGCGAGCCACCCCTGGCGACCATAAACGCTGAGAATGCCAAACACCGCCACCAGCACCGGCAGGATCAGCGTCATCGCGCATAAGCGCAGCAGCAGCTGGCGGCCGGGAAAACGACGGCGGTAGAGCGCACGGGCAAGGAAAATGGCGGGCACCACGGAGAGCAGGGCAGAGAGAAAAGCCTGCCAGAAGGAGAATCGCACCACGTGCCACAGGTAGCTGTCCGACAAAAAGTCAGATAGCCCTTCGACAGGTGCGTTTTGCCACAACGCGAAAAAGGCCGCCAGCGCCACCGCCACCATCAGCGTGGCGGCGGTGAGGCCAGGCAGCAGCCAGCCGGGAATTAGCGGCTGACGGCGCGTTGCCACGAGGCTATCCATGCTGCGCGCTGGGCGGCCACCTCTTGCGGCGAGAATTGCAGCGAGGTTTGCGGTTTCTCCAACTGGTCAAAACCGGCGGGCAGCGTGACGTTGCTCACCGGGTACATCCAGTTGCCGGTAGGGATGGTGCTCTGGAAGGCGGGTGAAACCATAAATTTGAGGAATTTTTCTGCCAGCTCCGGCTGCTTGCTGGCGGCGGTGCGCGCCGCAACTTCAACCTGCAAATAGTGGCCTTCGCTGAAGTTCGCCGCCGCGTAGTTCTCTTTCTTCTCTTCGATGATGTGGTAGGCAGGCGAGGTGGTGTAGCTCAGTACCAGATCGCTTTCACCTTTCAGGAAGAGGCCGTAGGCTTCGCTCCACCCTTTGGTGACGGTAACGGTTTTGCCCGCCAGCTTTTGCCAGGCTTCAGGGGCTTTATCGCCATAGACTTTCTGCATCCACAGCAGCAGGCCGAGCCCTGGCGTGCTGGTGCGCGGATCTTCGTAAATCACGCGCCACTTCTGATCGCTTTCGACCAGCTCTTTCAGGCTTTTCGGCGGGTTTTTCAGTTTGGTTTTGTCATAGACGAAGGCGAACCAGCCGTAATCGAACGGCACAAAGGTGTCATTGCTCCAGCCGCCCGGCACTTTCACCGCGTCATCCGGCACGCCGCTTTTGGCGAAGAGTTTGGTCTGGGTCGCGGCTTCCAGCAGGTTGTTATCGAGACCGAGCACGACGTCAGCTTTGCTCTTTTTGCCCTCCATGCGCAGACGGTTGAGCAGCGAGACGCCATCTTCCAGCGCCACGAACTTCAACTCGCAGTTGCAGTCGGCTTCAAAGGCTTTTTTTACCGCAGGGCCTGGGCCCCATTCGGCGGCGAAGGAGTCGTAGGTGTAGACGGTCAGGACGGGCTTAGCGAAAACGGGGGCGGCAATCAGCAGCAGCAGTGACAACGATTTTTTTAACACTTTGCACCTCATAAATGGGTGGCAAAGGATTTTGAGAGAGCCTCAAATCCCTTCGCCGGCGTTATCCGGATCAGGTTCGACGGGTATTTTCTCAGCACGCGCGTGAAGCGCAGCACCCCGTTGAGAACGGCGCTATTGTAATGATTTGGTAAACAATCTGAAAGCATTACGGATCCGGCGGCGCAAACCAGGCTGATTTAAAGTCAAACCAGCCGAGGGTATTCATGCGTAGCCCGCGCATGGTGCGCTGCCCCTGGATGCGCAGCCAATGGTGGATCAGCGGCACAATCGCTTTGCTCGCCAGCAACTGCTGTGACCACATCGCCAGGTTCATCTCCCCGGCGCGCCAGCGCGCGGCGTCCGCCTGCCAGTCGCGCGGGATGCAGTGTTGCAGCAACGGCACCTCATAGAGGTTGGCGAAGACCGAGAAGTCGAGCGGCAGCGTAAAGTTGGCGCTGTTAAGCCAGATATCGCTCTCTGTTTCGCCGCGATGCCACTCATCGTAATCGACCTCCTGAATCAGTAACTTAACGCCATGTTCTGCCAGCAGTGTGCTCATGGTGTCGGCGATCGCCTGGTGCTCGTTGTGCTCGCGGTAGAAGGTGAGCGTCAGCGTCTCCAGCCCGGCGGGCTTTTCACCGCTGCCGGGGCGCGCATGGTGCCAGCGCGGCAGCAATCCATAGGCGGGAAACCAGTAGCGCTGATTCTGTTCGCTGGCATGCCACAGCAGATTGGTCGGTGAAAGGATCCGGCTTACCCACTCGCGCACAGCCGGGTTTGCGCCGCGGCTGGAACGTGCGTCAAACAGCAGATAGTAGCAGCCCTCTTCGAGGCGGCTCTCCACCGCTTTTTCGCCCTCCGTTGGCCCTTCAAGCGTCAGGCCGCAGGTGGTCTCATCCCCAACATCCGGCAGCACCCAGACATTCACTTCATCAATCAGGGCGCGAAAACCGAAGTAATCCTCAAAGGCGTGGATTTTTAACTGGTTGCGGGTGTTGCGCATCACCGCGTAAGGGCCGGTGCCAATCGGCTGGCTGGCAAAGTTCGCCAGCGTCTCCCACTCCTGCGGCAGGATCATCGCCGGCACGTGGCCCATCAGCCACGGCAGCCAGCTGTCGGGCTGCGAGAGGTGAATGTCGAGCGTCCATGGCGTGGGGGAAACGATATCGCGGATATGGGAGTAGAGCGGCAGGGCGCTGGCGCGCTGTAAGGAGGCGATAACATCCGCCATCTCCAGCTCGCGACCATGGTGAAAGTGGATGCCGGGGCGTAAGTAGAAGCGCCAGTGCAGGGGAGAAATAGCTTTCCAGTGGTGAGCAATATCGGCTTCCAGTTCCCCGTTTTCCTCATTTATCCGCGTCAGGGTGCTGAAGATTTGCCGCGCCATATGGGTTTCGGAGCGGCGCAGCGGCGAGCCGGGCAGCAGATTGCGCAGCGGGCGGTAGTAGAGCACGCGCAGGATGTGCCGCCCCTGGCGAAAACTGCGGCCGAGATGCGACACCAGCATCTGGCGCACGGCGGCTTTATCCCCTACTAGTTGCACCAGCTGGTCGATGCGATCCTGCTCAAGCAGATCTTCCGCCCGCTGCTGCTGTAACGCGAGGCCGGTGTAGAGGAAGGTGAGGCGCGAGCGTTTACCGCGCCCGGCTTCCGCCTCCCAGGTGAGCCAGCCGCGCGTCTGCATGGTGTTGAGCAGGGTGCGCATATGGCGGCGGGAGCAGTTGAGCAGCTCCGCCAGTTCGTTAAGCGTAGTTTCCTGAGATTTTCCATCGCAGCATTGCCACAGACGGATGAACTGTTGTTGCAGGCGACCAGAGGACATAAAAGAGGAACTCCCGGCAAAAACTCAGCAATTTATTTATCCCTATATTAAGCCGATACTTCTCTGCGATGAAAGCGAGGAGGCGCATAGCGGAGTGGGGAATGACGACGCGTGTGGAAAAACTGACTCGCCCGAATCATGTGTGACTGAGTATTAAGTGCGAATGCACCCGCCAGCAAAATGTTTTTGCTGGCTTTTTTCGTTTAAGCTTGCGTCGCTGTTTTCCGCTTTCAACAAGGAAATGCCATGCTCTGGTTGATGACGATGGGACGCCGCATGAATGGCGTCTACGTCGCGTTTATGATCGTCGCCTTTATGATGGGTGTTGCCGGTGCGGTACAGGCGCCGACGCTGAGCCTGTTCCTCAGCCGCGAAGTGGGCGCAGAGCCCTTCTGGATCGGGCTGTTCTACACCGTTAACGCCATTGCCGGGATCCTCGTCAGCCTTGCGTTGGCAAAACGATCCGACAGCCAGGGCGACCGGCGCAAGCTGATCCTCTTTTGCTGCCTGATGGCGGTGGGAAACGCGCTGCTGTTCGCGTTTAACCGTCACTATCTGACCTTAATCACCTGCGGCGTGCTGCTGGCTTCGCTTGCCAGCACCGCGATGCCTCAGCTCTTCGCGCTGGCGCGTGAGTACGCCGACAGCTCGGCGCGGGAAGTGGTGATGTTCAGTTCGATTATGCGCGCGCAGCTCTCGCTGGCGTGGGTTATCGGGCCGCCGCTGGCGTTTATGCTGGCGCTCAATTATGGCTTTGTCGCCATGTTCTCTATCGCCGCCGGGCTGTTTATTGTCAGCCTGGTGCTGATCGCCTTCTGGCTGCCGTCGGTGCCGCGGGTTGAGCAGCCCGCTGATGTGGCCGTCACGCAGGTAAGCGGCTGGCGCGACAGCAATGTGCGCATGCTGTTTATCGCCTCGACGCTGATGTGGACCTGCAACACCATGTACATCATCGATATGCCGCTGTGGATAAGCCTTGAGCTGGGGCTGCCGGATAAGCTGGCGGGTATTTTGATGGGTACTGCCGCAGGACTTGAGATCCCGGCGATGATCCTCGCGGGTTATTTCGTGAAGCGTTTCGGTAAGCGGCTGATGATGCTGATCGCCGTCGCAGCCGGCGTGCTGTTCTATATCGGCCTGCTCTTTTTCCATAGCCAGACGGCGCTGCTGCTGTTGCAGTTTTTCAACGCGGTGTTTATCGGTATTGTCGCCGGGATCGGCATGCTGTGGTTCCAGGATTTGATGCCGGGCAGGGCAGGTTCAGCGACGACGCTGTTTACCAACAGCATCTCCACCGGCGTGATTCTGGCAGGCGTGATTCAGGGCGCGCTGGCGCAAAGTTTTGGTCACGGTTCGGTCTATTGGGGAATTGCCGGGCTGTCGGTAGTGACGCTGCTGCTCACCAGCCGGGTGAAGGATGTGTAAGGCGCGGTGCGGCGGTTCAATTGCCGGATGGCGGCGTTGCCTTATCCGGCCTACGGGTAACAATGCAAATGTGAAGAGTAGGCCGGATAAGCGTTAGCGCCATCCGGCAAACAAACTCGCACGATGCCGACTGCCGGATAACCCTCCGGCAATCAGCGTCAGGCTATCAACCCATAAACGCGGGTTGTTTTGCTTCGTAAGCAGCAATGGCGTCGTCGTGTTGCAGCGTCAGGCCAATGCTGTCCAGACCGTTCAGCATGCAGTGGCGGCGGAAGGCGTCGAGCGTAAAGCTGTAGGATTTCCCACCCGCCTTCACCACCTGCGCCTGCAGATCCACCTCAAAGGTAATGCCCGGGCTGCTCTGCACCAGCGCAAACAGCTCATCCACCTCTTCGTCGCTCAGCGTCACTGGCAGCAGCTGGTTGTTAAAGCTGTTGCCATAGAAGATGTCGGCAAAGCTTGGCGCAATCACCACTTTAAAGCCGTAATCCGTCAGCGCCCACGGCGCATGCTCGCGCGAGGAGCCACAGCCAAAGTTCTCCCGCGCCAGCAAAATCGACGCCCCTTTGTACTCTGGAAAGTTGAGCACGAACTCCGGGTTCGGCTGCTCGCCCTTATCGTCGAGGAAACGCCAGTCGTTAAACAGATGCGCGCCAAAACCGGTGCGCGTCACCTTCTGCAAAAACTGCTTCGGGATAATGGCGTCGGTATCGACGTTAGCGGCATCCAGCGGAACCACCAGCCCGGTATGTTGGGTAAATTTCTCTGCCATGGTGATCTCCTTAAGCCTGCAAATGACGAATATCAGCGAAACGACCGGTTACTGCCGCAGCGGCGGCCATTGCCGGGCTGACCAGATGGGTGCGTCCGCCGCGGCCCTGACGGCCTTCAAAGTTACGGTTGCTGGTAGAGGCACAGCGCTCGCCCGGGTTCAGGCGGTCGTTGTTCATCGCCAGGCACATCGAGCAGCCCGGCAGACGCCACTCAAAACCGGCTTCGATAAAGATCTTATCCAGCCCTTCCGCTTCCGCCTGCGCTTTCACTGGGCCGGAGCCAGGAACCACCAGCGCCTGCACGCCCGGTGCCACTTTACGCCCTTTGGCAATTGCCGCGGCTGCGCGTAAATCTTCAATGCGCGAGTTGGTGCAGGAGCCGATAAAGACTTTGTCGATCGCCACGTCGGTCAGCGGTACGCCCGGTTTCAGTCCCATATAGGCCAGCGCTTTTTCCGCCGAGGCACGCTCGACCGGATCGGCGAAGGAGGCCGGATCGGGGATGATCTCGGTGACCGAGATCACCTGGCCTGGGTTAGTGCCCCAGGTGACCTGCGGGGCGATATCTTCTGCCTGCAGGGTGACAACGCGGTCAAAGTGGGCGCCTTCATCGGTATGCAGCGTCTTCCAGTAAGCGACCGCTTCGTCGAAATCTTTGCCCTTCGGCGCATGCAGGCGACCCTGCACGTAGTTAAAGGTGGTCTCATCCGGCGCGACCAGGCCCGCTTTCGCACCCATCTCAATCGCCATATTGCACAGCGTCATGCGGCCTTCCATGCTGAGCGCGCGGATCGCGTCGCCGCAGAACTCCACCACGTGACCGGTGCCGCCAGCGCTGCCGGTTTTGCCAATAATCGCCAGCACAATATCTTTGGCGGTAATCCCCGGCGCAGCGGTGCCGTTGACTTCAATCTTCATGGTTTTGGCGCGCCCTTGCTTCAGGGTCTGCGTCGCCAGCACATGTTCCACTTCTGAAGTGCCGATGCCGAACGCCAGCGCACCAAACGCGCCGTGCGTGGCGGTGTGGGAGTCGCCGCAGACGATGGTCATACCCGGCAGGGTGATGCCCTGTTCCGGACCCATCACGTGCACGATGCCCTGATAGGGGTGGTTCAGGTCATACAGCTCGACGCCAAATTCGTTGCAGTTCTTAATCAGCTCCTGCATCTGAATACGCGCCATCTCGCCGGAGGCGTTGATATCTTTGGTCTGCGTTGAGACGTTGTGATCCATCGTGGCGAAGGTTTTGCCCGGCTGACGCACCGGGCGATTGTGCGCGCGCAGGCCATCAAACGCCTGCGGCGAGGTCACTTCATGCACCAGATGGCGGTCGATATAGAGCAGCGGGGTCTCGTTCGGCGCTTCATAGACCACATGGGCGTCAAATAACTTTTCGTACAAACTCTTAGCCATGATTACACCCCTTCTGCGACATAACGAGCGATGATATCGCCCATCTCATCGGTACTGACTGCGGACGCGCCACGCGCTAAATCGCCGGTGCGCACGCCCTCTTCTAAAGCCCGGTTAATGGCCTGTTCAATCGCCGTTGCCGCCTCGTCTGCATTCAGGCTGTAGCGCAGCAGCAGCGCCAGCGACAGGATCTGCGCGATCGGGTTGGCAATATTTTTGCCCGCGATATCCGGCGCGGAGCCGCCCGCCGGTTCATACAAGCCAAAGCCCTGCTCATTCAGGCTGGCAGAGGGCAGCATGCCCATTGAGCCGGTGATCATCGCGCACTCGTCGGAGAGGATATCGCCGAACAGGTTGGAGCAAAGCAGCACGTCGAACTGGGACGGATCTTTAATCAGCTGCATGGTGGCGTTATCGATATACATATGCGCCAGCTCAATGTCCGGATATTCGCCCGCGATCTCATTGACGATTTCACGCCACAGCAGCGAAGTTTGCAGCACGTTGGCTTTATCAATGGAGTGGACTTTTTTGCCGCGTTTGCGCGCCGACTCGAAAGCGATACGCGCGATGCGCTCGATCTCAAAGCGGTGATAAATTTCGGTGTCGTAAGCTTTCTCATGCTGACCGCTGCCTTCGCGCCCTTTCGGTTGGCCGAAGTAGATGCCGCCGGTCAGTTCGCGTACGCACAGGATATCGAAACCGTTGGCGGCGATATCTTCGCGCAGCGGGCAGAAGGCTTCCAGGCCCGCATAGAGTTTGGCCGGACGCAGGTTGCTGAACAGCTTGAAGTGTTTACGCAGCGGCAGCAGCGCGCCGCGCTCCGGCTGCTGCGCTGGCGGCAGGTTTTCCCATTTCGGGCCGCCGACGGAGCCAAACAGAATTGCATCGGCCTGCTCGCAACCTTCGACCGTCGCCTGCGGCAGCGGATTGCCATGACGGTCAATGGCGATACCGCCAACGTCGTAATGGCTGGTGGTAATACGCATCGCGAAACGGCTACGCACGGCTTCCAGTACTTTCAGGGCTTGCGCCATCACTTCCGGGCCAATGCCGTCGCCCGGCAGCACGGCAATATGGTAACTCTTCGACATCACACGGTTTCCTTGTTGTTTTCTTTGTTCTGCGCTTTACGTTGCAACTCTTTTTCCACTTCGGCGGCGCGCCAGATGGTGTTCAGCACGTTGACCATCGCTTTGACGGAGGACTCAACGATATCTGTTGCCAGGCCGATGCCGTGGAAGCGGCGGTTGTTGTAATTGACGACGATATCAACCTGGCCCAGCGCATCTTTACCGTGGCCTTTCGCGGTCAGGCTGTATTTCACCAGCTCGATGTCATACTCGGTGACGCGGTTAATCGCCTGGTAGACTGCATCGACCGGCCCGTTGCCATTGGCGGCTTCGGCTTTGATCTCCTCGCCGCAGGCCAGTTTCACCGAGGCGGTGGCGATATCGTTGGAGCCGGACTGCACATTGAAGTACTCCAGGCGGAAATGCTCCGGCTCTTCCTGCTGTTTGTTGATAAAGGCCAGCGCTTCCAGATCGTAATCAAAGACCTGACCCTTTTTATCCGCCAGCTTCAGGAAGGCGTCGTACAGGTTATCCAGGTTGTAGTCACTCTCCTGATAGCCCATCTCTTCCATACGGTGTTTGACCGCTGCGCGACCGGAGCGTGAAGTCAGGTTCAGCTGCACCTGATTCAGGCCGATCGACTCTGGCGTCATGATTTCGTAGTTTTCGCGGTTTTTCAGCACGCCATCCTGGTGGATGCCGGAGGAGTGGGCGAAGGCGCCGGTGCCGACGATCGCTTTGTTGGCCGGGATCGGCATATTGCAGATCTGCGCCACGGTCTGGCTGGTGCGCCAGATCTCCTGATGATTGATGCGGGTGTGCACATTCATAATGTCTTTGCGCACTTTGATCGCCATGATCACCTCTTCCAGTGAACAGTTACCGGCACGTTCGCCGATGCCGTTCATCGCGCCTTCTACCTGGCGCGCGCCGGCATGCACGGCGGCAATCGAATTACCGACGGCCAGGCCTAAGTCATCATGGGTGTGGACAGAAATAATGGCTTTATCAATGTTTGGAACACGGTCATACAGGCCGGTAATGATATTGGCGAACTCGAAGGGCATGGTGTAGCCCACGGTATCCGGGATATTGATGGTTTTCGCCCCGGCATTGATTGCCGCTTCGACGACGCGCGCCAGATCCTCAATCGGCGTACGCCCGGCATCTTCACAGGAAAACTCCACATCATCGGTATAGTTACGCGCACGTTTCACCATATAGATGGCGCGCTCAATCACCTCATCCAGCGTGCTGCGCAGCTTGGTGGCGATATGCATTGGCGAGGTGGCGATAAAGGTGTGAATGCGGAACGCTTCAGCCACTTTCAGCGACTCTGCGGCGACATCAATATCTTTCTCAACGCAGCGTGCCAGGGCGCAGACACGGCTGTTTTTTACCTGGCGGGCGATGGTCTGTACGGACTCAAAATCGCCCGGTGACGAGACCGGAAAACCGACTTCCATCACATCAACACCCATACGCTCCAGCGCCAGGGCGATCTGCAGCTTCTCTTTCACACTCAGGCTTGCCTGCAATGCCTGTTCACCGTCACGTAAGGTGGTATCGAAAATTACGACTTGCTGCTGGCTCATGGTTTAGATCCTTGTTCGCTTTGGCCGCCTCGCTACGAGCATAAAAAAACCCGCGCCAAGGCGCGGGTTCTTAGTCTTAACAGGAAGACGATTCAGTTCTGAGTGTCGTCCACCGGTCTACCGCGCACAGTTGATGCGTTTAGTAGTAGTAGACCAGCGAAACGAACGTGATGAATCATGAATCTTGCTCCCGTGAAAACCGATATGCTTTTAGTGGTACTGGATACGCACTTTGATGTCAACCCCCCGGCGAAATCTGGCGATGTGGAAGCGCAAATCTCCGCGCACTGTTTTAGTTTAATCTGCTGTCTAATTAGCGTGATCGCGACATTCTTGCTTGTTGTGCTGATAAGACTTTTCGTAAGAAAAAGCGAAGGGAAGGTTCGGGGAATTAATAATCCTTTTCGGCGAGATGTTAAAGAAAATGGTGGGTAGGGCAATCGACTTATGATTATCGTTACAAAACAGCTATGGAAGTGAAAATATTAAAAATTAATTTATATTACAGGGCTGAGTAATGCTTTTTTTAATTTCATCCAGGAAATTAAATGTAAGCTTTATATATTCCTAAATTTTCACACTGCGCTTCTAATAATGCTATATGCGTGATAAATCATCTTCCTGAATATTATTATTACACAAGTCAAGGGAGTTTATCATGACGACGGATTGCAATTTTCCCGGGGAAAGTATTTATAATCAAAAGGTTAATGACGGCGAGAAGCCACAATTACGTTCGGTTGATCTCAATTTACTGACCGTTTTTGATGCCGTTATGCAGGAACAAAACATTACGCGTGCAGCCCATGCGTTGGGTATGTCTCAACCCGCCGTCAGTAATGCCGTTGCGCGTCTTAAGGTGATGTTTAACGACGAACTTTTTGTTCGTTATGGTCGAGGTATTCAACCTACCGCACGTTCGTATCAGCTTTTTGGCGCGATAAGACAGGCACTTCAGTTGGTGCAAAATGAACTGCCTGGCTCCGGTTTTGATCCACAAAGCAGCGAGCGGATTTTTAATCTTTGCGTATGCAGTCCACTCGATAATTTCTTGACTTCGGTTATTTACAATAATGTGAAAGCCGTCGCACCAAATATAAAACTGATATTCAAATCTGATCTAAATCACAGTACCGAACATCAGTTGCGCTATCAGGAAATAGAGTTTGTGATCGGCTATGAAGAATTTCGTCGTCCGGAGTTTTCCTGCGTCCCGCTGTTTAAAGATGAAATGGTGCTGGCGGTGAGCCAACAACATCCGCGCATCGCTGACCTGAAGACGGAAAACAGCCTGTTTAACGAGCAGCACGCCGTTGTTTCGCTGGAGCGCTACGCCTCTTTCAGCCAGCCCTGGTACGACACGGTCGAAAAGCGCAACCGCATTGCCTATCAAGGAATGGCGCTGCCCAGCGTATTAAACGTTGTCTCTCAAACCCATCTGGTCGCTATTGCGCCGCGCTGGCTGGTGGAGCGCTTTGCCAGCGGGCTGGCGCTGCATACGCTGCCGTTGCCGCTTACGCTCAATAGCCGTACCTGCTGCCTCTCATGGCACGAATCCGCTGGTCGGGATAAGGGGCATCAGTGGATGGAGGAGCTGCTGGTGTCGGTCTGTAGCCACTAAGCGGCGTGCGGAATAAACCGGTCAGCTGAATTCCGGTTTATTCTGCCTTTATCTATATAACCACTATTTTATTCTGATTTATCCCGCCAGCGAATCTCTGCACGATGTTAAAAATGCATGAATTACTGAACATTCCCTTATCACAGCGATCAATGGTCATCGTCGCGGCTTATTACAGACGTTTTCACCAGCTCTTTATTTAAGACCTCCTGTTTCTGCTTTTAGCGGGGCTTTTCCTCGCCTGAGGTCGGATTGCCTGCCAGATTTTGAGCGGTTATGGTAACTGCCATTCATAATCAGAAAGCAGGATGTCCTGTTCTGAACAGAGCGACAGTGCGGAAATGAGTTCTGCCGTCAGTCGACAAACGTAAGCCTGGAGGCAAAGCATGGAGATGTTGTCTGGAGCCGAGATGGTCGTACGATCGCTCATCGATCAAGGCGTAAAGAAGGTATTCGGCTACCCCGGAGGCGCGGTACTTGATATCTACGACGCCCTGCATACCGTCGGTGGCATCGAGCATGTGCTGGTGCGCCATGAGCAGGCGGCCGTTCACATGGCAGACGGGCTGGCACGTGCGACAGGTGAAGTGGGGGTAGTGCTGGTGACTTCCGGCCCCGGCGCGACAAACGCCATCACCGGTATCGCGACAGCTTATATGGACTCCATCCCGCTGGTGGTGCTCTCCGGTCAGGTAGCGACCTCGCTGATTGGTTACGACGCCTTCCAGGAGTGCGACATGGTGGGCATCTCCCGCCCGGTGGTGAAACACAGCTTTCTGGTGAAGCAGGCGGAAGATATCCCCGGCGTATTAAAAAAGGCGTTCTGGCTCGCTGCCAGCGGACGTCCCGGTCCGGTGGTGGTGGATCTGCCGAAAGATATTATGAACCCCGCGAACAAGCTGCCCTATCTCTGGCCGGAGTCGGTCAGCATGCGCTCCTATAACCCGACCACGCAGGGGCACAAAGGGCAGATCAAACGCGCGCTGCAAACCCTGGTTGCCGCCAAAAAGCCGGTCTTCTATGTCGGCGGTGGGGCGATTACTTCTGCCTGCGACGCCCCGTTGCGCCAGCTGGCTGAAACGCTGAATGCACCGGTGGTCTCTTCATTAATGGGGCTGGGCGTCTTCCCGGCTTCCCATCGTCAGTCGCTCGGTATGCTCGGTATGCACGGGACCTATGAAGCGAATATGACGATGCATCATGCCGACGTGATCTTTGCCGTTGGCGTGCGTTTTGACGATCGCACCACCAATAATTTGCTGAAGTACTGCCCCGACGCGACGGTGCTGCATATCGATATCGATCCCACCTCTATCTCTAAAACCGTGCAGGCGGATGTGCCGATTGTTGGCGATGCGCGCCAGGTGCTGGAGCAGATGCTCGAGTTGCTTGAACAGGAGCGCGCCTCGCAGCCGCACGATGAGATCCGCGACTGGTGGCTGCGCATTGAGCAGTGGCGCGCGCGCCAGTGCCTGAAATATGACACGCAAAGCGAAAGCATTAAACCGCAGGCGGTGATTGAGGCTGCCTGGCGTCTGACCAAGGGCGACGCTTACGTCACCTCCGATGTTGGTCAGCACCAGATGTTTGCCGCGCTCTATTACCGCTTTGATAAACCGCGCCGCTGGATCAACTCCGGCGGCCTCGGCACGATGGGCTTCGGCTTGCCTGCCGCGCTGGGCGTAAAAATGGCACTGCCGGACGAGACGGTGATTTGCGTCACCGGCGACGGCAGTATCCAGATGAATATCCAGGAGCTTTCGACGGCGCTGCAATATGAGCTGCCGGTGCTGGTTCTCAACCTTAACAACCGCTACCTCGGCATGGTGAAGCAGTGGCAGGATATGATCTACTCCGGGCGCCACTCGCAATCTTATATGGAGTCTTTACCAGATTTCGCCCGTCTCGCCGAAGCGTATGGCCATGTTGGTATCCGCATTACCCGTCCGGAAGAGCTGGAGGCGAAGCTCGCCGAGGCGCTGGAGCAGGTGAAAAACAATCGTCTGGTCTTTGTCGATGTGACCGTTGACGGAAGTGAACACGTTTATCCGATGCAGATCCGCGGCGGCGGCATGGATGAGATGTGGTTAAGCAAAACGGAGAGAACCTGATTATGCGCCGGATATTGTCTGTCTTACTGGAAAACGAATCGGGCGCGTTATCGCGCGTCATTGGCCTCTTCTCACAGCGCGGCTACAACATTGAGAGCCTGACGGTCGCGCCAACGGACGATCCCACCCTGTCGCGGATGACCATCCAGACCGTGGGCGATCAAAAGGTCCTTGAACAGATCGAGAAGCAGCTGCACAAACTGGTGGACGTGCTGCGCGTAAACGAGCTGGGGCAGGGGGCCTATGTTGAGCGTGAGATCATGCTGGTGAAGATCCAGGCCAGCGGCTATGGCCGTGAAGAGGTTAAACGCAACGCGGAGATCTTCCGCGGGCAGATCATTGACGTCACGCCGTCGATTTACACGGTTCAGCTCGCCGGCACCAGCGACAAGCTGGATGCGTTCCTCGCCACAATCCGTGATGTAGCGAAGATTGTTGAAGTAGCGCGCTCCGGCGTGGTCGGTTTATCACGCGGCGATAAAATCATGCGCTAATGCGAGCAAGGTTCCACATTTTTAAGCCCGGCTGATTATGCCGGGCTTTTTTTTGCGAAATCAGCCGGAAGCAGAGAGAAAAGCGGTTGCCGCAGTAACCTTTCTGCGCTTAGATGTTATGGAAATTAACCTATATCCCTAAAAAGGTTATGGTGCGCATCATTTTAAGGGGCAATTGTGAAACTGGATGAAATCGCCCGGCTCGCCGGCGTCTCACGAACCACGGCAAGCTACGTCATTAACGGAAAGGCGAAGCAGTATCGTGTCAGCGATAAAACCGTAGAGAAAGTTATGGCGGTCGTTCGTGAGCATAACTACCACCCGAATGCGGTGGCAGCTGGGTTACGAGCAGGACGCACCCGATCGATTGGACTGGTCATTCCCGATCTGGAAAACACAAGCTATACCCGTATTGCTAATTATCTGGAGCGTCAGGCGCGCCAGCGCGGCTACCAGCTGCTGATCGCCTGTTCTGAAGATCAGCCCGATAACGAGATGCGTTGCATCGAACATCTGCTGCAACGGCAGGTGGATGCGATCATCGTCTCGACCTCGCTTCCGCCGGAGCACCCCTTCTATCAGCGCTGGGCGAATGACGCCTTCCCGATTGTCGCGCTGGATCGCGCGCTGGATCGTGAACACTTCACCAGCGTAGTCGGGGCCGATCAGGAGGATTCAGAGATGCTGGCGGCGGAGCTGCGTAAAATGCCGGCGGAGCGCGTGCTCTATTTAGGCGCGCTGCCGGAGCTCTCGGTGAGCTTCTTGCGCGAGCAGGGTTTCCGCACCGCCTGGAAAGACGATCCCCGCGAGGTGAAGTATCTCTACGCCAATGGCTATGAGCGCGACGCCGCCGCCCAGTTATTTGAAAAGTGGCTGGAAACGAACGAGATGCCGGAAGCGATGTTTATCACCTCTTTCGCGCTGCTGCAGGGCGTGCTGGATGTGACGCTGCGCCGCGACGGCAAGCTGCCTTCCAATCTGTCGATAGCCACCTTTGGCGATCATGAACTGCTCGATTTCCTGCAGTGTCCGGTGCTGGCCGTGGCGCAGCGTCACCGTGACGTTGCCGAGCGGGTGCTCGAGATCGTGCTGGCAAGCCTTGATGAGCCGCGCAAGCCGAAGCCGGGGTTAAGCCGTATTCGACGTAATCTCTATCGACGCGGCATATTAAGCCGGGTATAAATAAACGCAATTAAGGCAGCGCCCGCTGCCTTTTTCCTTTTCAACATTTCGCCTTAATCGAAATAGTGCTATTTAACTCCTCAGATAAATCCTTAATTTACGAAGATGCTCTGATTTATTATTTCTTTAAGTTTCTTTACTTCCGATTTCTCACTGCCCGTTAAGAAGTTACTGATGATGATTTCTGTATTGAATTGTTACATCTCCTGATCGCATTCGATTAATTAACAACCACTTTTGTTGAGAGGAACATCACCTTAGCGAAACCGGGGCTAAGTTAGCGCCAGCTCCTGCATCTGGCGCTGTTAAGTCGCGCCGTTATGCCTTAAAATGCCGCCCGCGTCGCAAACTGACACTTTATATTTCGCGTACAGAAACGGAATGGTCTGAAACCCCAGGGCCTATATTCCCCCCTTTTTTCTTGCAAATATTCATGACGTTAATTTGCCTCGTAAGCTGAGCACTATTTCACCGACGCTGATATTCATTACGAATAAGGGATCTTTTGTTCTTGTTGGCCTTTGCGCTGGCTTGACAAGCTTTTCCTCCGCTCCGTAAACTCCCTCGGTGGGGTTTTGTGGGATAAAGTGGTGGAAATGATCATGCGGGGGTAAACCGGACATGTTCCGTGGCGCGACGTTAGTCAATCTCGACAGCAAAGGGCGGTTATCCGTTCCGACCCGTTATCGGGATTCGCTGCAGGAGAGTGCCTCCGGCCAGATGGTCTGTACCATTGATATTCGCCACACATGCCTGCTGCTTTACCCTCTGCCCGAATGGGAAATTATCGAGCAAAAACTGTCGCGGCTGTCGAGCATGAACCCGCTTGAGCGGCGCGTACAACGTTTATTGCTGGGGCATGCCAGCGAGTGCCAGATGGATAGCGCCGGTCGCATCTTAATTGCGCCTGTCTTACGGCAGCACGCCGGGCTAACCAAAGAAGTGATGCTGGTCGGACAGTTCAATAAATTTGAGCTGTGGGATGAAACGACCTGGTATCAACAGGTCAGGGAAGATATTGACGCTGAGCAATCCGGTTCCGAAGGACTTTCGGATCGGTTGCAGGATTTGTCTCTTTAATGATGATGGAAAATTTTAAACACACAACGGTGCTGCTGGATGAGGCCGTTAACGGCCTGAATATTCGTCCGGATGGCATTTACATTGATGGCACTTTTGGTCGCGGTGGACACTCGCGCCTGATCCTCTCCCAACTGGGGGCGGAAGGCCGCTTGCTGGCAATCGATCGCGATCCGCAGGCAATTGAAGTTGCGAAGACCATTAATGACCCGCGCTTCTCCATCATTCATGGACCCTTTTCTGCGCTCGCTGATTATGTCAGCGAGCGCGATCTTATTGGCAAGATCGACGGCATTCTTCTCGATCTTGGCGTCTCTTCACCGCAGCTTGACGATCCGGAACGCGGCTTCTCCTTTATGCGAGACGGCCCGCTGGATATGCGTATGGATCCGACGCGCGGCCAGTCTGCCGCCCAGTGGCTGCAAACCGCAGACGAAGCGGATATCGCCTGGGTGCTGAAAACCTTTGGCGAAGAGCGCTTTGCCAAACGCATCGCCCGCGCCATCGTCGAGCGTAACCGCCTCGATCCGATGACCCGCACCAAAGCGCTGGCGGAAGTGGTAGCAGCAGCGACGCCGATAAAAGATAAGTTTAAACATCCCGCGACCCGTACCTTCCAGGCGGTGCGCATCTGGGTGAACAGTGAACTGGAGGAGATAGAGCAGGCGCTAAAAAACTCGCTCGATGTGCTGGCCCCGGGAGGCCGGCTTTCTGTCATCAGCTTCCACTCGCTGGAAGACCGCATTGTGAAACGCTTTATGCGTGAGCAAAGCCGTGGGCCGCAGGTTCCTGCCGGGCTGCCGATGACCGAAGCGCAACTCAGCAAGCTGGGTGGCCGTCAACTGCGAGCCTTAGGAAAAATGATGCCGGGCGAAGAAGAAGTGGCGGAAAACCCACGTGCCCGTAGTTCAGTTCTGCGTATTGCAGAGAGGACGAACGCATGATCGGCAGAGTGACAGAGACCCTCAGCAAAGTTAAGGGATCGTTAGGAAGCAGCGAGCGCCATGCCTTGCCTGGCGTGATCGGCGACGATCTTTTGCGGTTCGGGAAACTGCCACTCTGCCTGTTCATTTGCATCATCATGACGGCCATCACGGTCGTCACCACCGCGCACCATACCCGTTTGTTAACCGCACAGCGTGAACAACTGGTGATTGAGCGCGACGCGCTGGATATCGAATGGCGCAACCTGATTCTTGAAGAGAACGCCCTCGGCGATCATAGCCGGGTCGAACGGATTGCTACCGAGAAGCTGCAGATGCAGCACGTCGATCCTTCACAGGAAAATATTGTGGTGCAGAAATAGCGATGAAAAAGGAACAACCCAGCGCATGAAAGCCGCGGCGAAGATGGTGAAAGCGAAACGCCAGGAAGAGCAGGCCAACTTTATAAGTTGGCGTTTTGCGTTGCTTTGCGGCTGTATTTTATTGGCGCTCGGCTTCCTGATTGGTCGCGTCGCGTATCTGCAAATCATCAACCCCGATATGCTGGTGCGCCAGGGCGATATGCGCTCGCTGCGCGTGCAGGAGGTGGCGACCTCGCGCGGGATGATCACCGACCGCTCCGGACGTCCGCTGGCGGTCAGCGTGCCGGTAAAAGCGATCTGGGCTGACCCGAAAGAGCTGCATGACGCAGGCGGCGTAACGCTGGATAACCGCTGGAAAGCGCTCTCCGATGCGCTCAATATGCCGCTCGACCAGCTCGCCTCGCGCATTAACGCCAACCCGAAGATGCGCTTTATCTATCTTGCCCGCCAGGTCAATCCGGATCTGGGGGACTACATCAAAAAACTCAAGCTTCCCGGCATTCATCTGCGCGAAGAGTCGCGCCGCTACTACCCGTCCGGGGAAGTGACCGCTCACCTGATCGGCTTTACTAACGTCGACAGCCAGGGGATTGAAGGGGTCGAAAAAAGCTTTGATAAGTGGCTTACCGGCCAGCCGGGCGAGCGCATCGTGCGTAAAGATCGCTATGGCCGCGTGATTGAGGATATCTCCTCGACCGACAGCCAGGCGGCGCACAACCTCGCGCTGAGCATTGACGAACGTCTGCAGGCGCTGGTTTACCGCGAGCTGAACAACGCGGTGGCATTTAACAAAGCCGAGTCCGGCAGCGCCGTGCTGGTGGATGTTAACACTGGCGAAGTGCTGGCGATGGCCAACAGCCCCTCCTATAACCCGAACAACTTCTCCGGCACCGCCAAAGACGCGATGCGTAACCGCGCTATCACCGACGTTTTCGAACCCGGTTCGACGGTGAAACCTATGGTGGTAATGACCGCGCTGCAACGCGGCGTGGTTAACCCCAATACGGTGCTTAACACCGTGCCTTACCGAATTAACGGTCACGAAATCAAAGACGTGGCGCGCTATAGCGAATTGACCCTTACCGGGGTGCTGCAGAAGTCGAGTAACGTTGGCGTATCCAAGCTGGCGTTAGCGATGCCCTCCTCAGCGTTAGTAGATACTTACTCACGTTTTGGACTGGGAAAAACGACCAATTTGGGGATGGTCGGGGAACGCAGTGGCTTATTTCCTCAAAAACAACGGTGGTCTGACATAGAGAGGGCCACCTTCTCTTTCGGCTACGGGCTAATGGTAACGCCGTTACAGTTAGCGCGAGTCTACGCAACCATTGGCAGCTACGGCATCTATCGCCCGCTGTCGATTACCAAAGTCGATCCGCCCGTACCGGGTGAGCGCGTCTTCAACGAATCCATTGTCCGCACCGTGGTGCACATGATGGAGAGCGTGGCGCTGCCGGGCGGCGGCGGGGTAAAAGCGGCCATCAAGGGCTATCGCATCGCGATCAAAACCGGTACCGCGAAAAAAGTCGGGCCGGATGGGCGCTACATCAACAAATACATTGCATACACTGCGGGCGTCGCGCCTGCCAGCCGGCCGCGCTTTGCGCTGGTGGTGGTCATTAACGATCCGCAAGCGGGCAAATACTACGGTGGCGCGGTCTCTGCGCCGGTCTTCGGTGCCATCATGGGCGGCGTACTGCGCACCATGAACATCGAGCCGGATGCGCTGACCACGGGCGAAAAAAGTGAGTTTGTAATTAATCAAGGCGAGGGATCAGGTGGCAGATCGTAATTTGCGCGACCTTCTCGCTCCGTGGGTACCGATGCTACCTGCGCGAGCACTACGAGAGATGACACTCGACAGCCGTGTGGCTGCGTCGGGCGATCTCTTCGTGGCGGTGGTCGGTCATCAGGCGGACGGGCGTCGTTATATCCCGCAGGCGATTGCGCAAGGTGTTGCTGCCATTATTGCTGAGGCGAAAGACGAGGCAAATGACGGTGAAATTCGTGAAATGCACGGCGTGCCGGTGGTTTACTTAAGCCAGTTGAATGAGCGCCTCTCTGCGCTGGCGGGCCGTTTCTACGGCGAGCCGTCAGACCAGTTGCGCCTGATTGGCGTCACCGGTACCAACGGTAAAACCACCACCACGCAGCTGTTAGCGCAGTGGAGCCAACTGCTCGGCGAAACCAGTGCGGTGATGGGCACGGTCGGCAACGGCCTGCTTGGTAAAGTGGTGCCGACGGAAAACACCACCGGTTCAGCGGTCGATGTTCAGCATGTGATTGCCGGTCTTGCGGAGCAGGGCGCTACCCTTGCCGCGATGGAGGTCTCCTCCCATGGTTTAGTTCAGCATCGCGTGGCGGCGCTGAAATTCGCCGCCTCGGTGTTCACCAATTTAAGCCGCGATCACCTCGATTATCACGGTGATATGACCCATTACGAAGCCGCCAAATGGCTGCTCTTCTCCTCGCACCACTATGGTCAGGCGATCATCAACGCCGATGACGAAGTGGGCCGCCGCTGGCTGGCAAACCTGCCGGATGCGGTTGCCGTGTCGATGGAAGGCCATATCAACCCGGATTGCCACGGGCGCTGGCTGAAAACTCTGAGCGTCGATTACCACGATAGCGGGGCGACCATTCGCTTTGACTCCAGCTGGGGCGAAGGGAAAATCGAAAGCCGCCTGATGGGCGCGTTTAACGTCAGCAACCTGCTGCTGGCGCTGGCAACCCTGCTGGCGCTTGGCTATCCCCTCAGCGATCTGCTGAAAACCGCTCCCCGCCTGCAACCCGTTTGCGGCCGGATGGAAGTGTTCAGCGCGCCGGGCAAACCGACGGTGGTGGTGGATTATGCCCACACGCCGGACGCGCTGGAAAAAGCGCTGCAGGCCGCGCGCCTGCACTGCACAGGAAAACTGTGGTGCGTCTTTGGCTGCGGCGGCGATCGTGACAAGGGCAAACGTCCGCTGATGGGCGCGATTGCCGAAGAGTTTGCCGATGTGCCGGTCGTCACCGATGACAACCCGCGCACCGAAGAGCCGCGCGCCATCATTAATGACATTCTCGCCGGTATGCTCGACGCCGGACGCGCGCATGTGGTGGAGGGCCGCGCCGAAGCGGTGACCAACGCCATTATGCAGGCCAAAGAGAATGATGTGGTGCTGCTGGCAGGTAAAGGCCATGAAGATTATCAGATTGTCGGCACCCACCGTCTCGATTACTCAGACCGTGTCACCGCCGCGCGTCTGCTGGGGGTAGTAGCATGATTAGCGTAACGCTCAGCCAGCTTGCCGGCACGCTGCACGGTGAACTTTTAGGTCAGGACGTCACAATTGACGCCGTGACCAGCGATACCCGTAAACTGACGCCGGGCTGCCTGTTTGTGGCGCTGAAAGGCGAACGTTTCGACGCCCACGATTTTGCCGAGCAAGCCAAAGCGGGCGGCGCGGGCGCGCTGCTGGTGAGCCGCAAACTGGATACCGATCTGCCGCAGCTGGTGGTGAGTGATACCCGCCAGGCCTTTGGCGAACTGGCGGCATGGGTGCGTCAGCAGGTGCCGACGCGCGTCGTTGCGCTGACCGGCTCCTCCGGTAAAACCTCGGTGAAAGAGATGACCGCCGCCATTCTGGGCGAGTGCGGCAATACGCTCTACACCGCGGGTAACCTGAACAATGACATCGGCGTGCCGATGACCCTGCTGCGTCTCACCAAAGAGCATCAGTACGCGGTGATTGAGCTGGGTGCTAACCACCAGGGTGAAATCGCCTGGACCGTCAGCCTGACCCGCCCGGAAGCGGCGCTGGTTAACAACCTGGCCGCTGCGCATCTGGAAGGGTTCGGATCGCTGGCGGGCGTGGCGAAGGCGAAAGGTGAAATCTACACCGGCCTGCCGGCCAACGGCATCGCCATTCTCAATGCCGATAACAATGACTGGCTGAACTGGCAGAGCATTATCGGCGATCTCAAAGTGTGGCGCTTCTCGCCCAACGCGGCGAACAGCGATTTTACCGCCACCAATGTGCATATCACCTCGCACGGCACCGAGTTCACGCTGCAAACGCCGACCGGCAATGCCGAGGTGACTTTACCCCTGCCGGGGCGTCACAACATTGCTAACGCGCTGGCAGCAACCGCGCTGGCGATGGCGGTGGGCGCATCCTTGGATGCGGTGAAACAGGGCCTGGCGAAGCTGAAAGCGGTGCCGGGCCGTCTCTTCCCGGTGCGTCTTGGTGAAAACCAGCTGCTGCTGGACGATACCTATAACGCTAACGTCGGGTCGATGACCGCCGCAGCGCACGTGCTGGCAGAGATGCCTGGCTACCGCGTGATGGTGGTGGGCGATATGGCGGAGCTGGGCGATGAGAGCGAAGCCTGCCACGTTCAGGTCGGCGAAGCGGCGAAAGCCGTCGGTATCGACAAGGTGCTGAGCGTCGGCACATTAAGTAAAGCGCTCAGCGACGCCAGCGGCGTTGGCGAGCATTTCAACGATAAAGCTGCGGCCACGGCGCGTTTAACAGCGCTGATTGCCGAGCACCCAATGATTACCATTTTAGTGAAAGGTTCACGTAGCTCCGCCATGGAAGAGGTGGTACGCGACTTACAGGAGAACGGGACATGTTAGTTTGGCTGGCCGAGCATTTGGTCAAATATTATTCCGGCTTTAACGTCTTTTCCTATCTGACGTTTCGCGCCATCGTCAGCCTGCTGACCGCGCTCTTCATCTCATTGTGGATGGGGCCGCGCATGATCGCCCGCTTGCAGAAACTCTCTTTTGGCCAGGTCGTGCGTAACGACGGCCCGGAATCGCACTTCAGTAAACGCGGTACGCCGACAATGGGCGGGATTATGATCCTGACCGCAATTGTTGTCTCCGTGCTGCTGTGGGCTTACCCCTCCAACCCCTACGTCTGGTGCGTACTGGTGGTGCTGGTGGGCTACGGCATCATCGGCTTTGTCGATGATTACCGCAAAGTGGTGCGCAAAGATACCAAGGGGCTTATCGCCCGCTGGAAGTACTTCTGGATGTCAGTGATTGCGCTGGGCGTCGCGTTTGCGCTCTACCTTGCCGGAAAAGATACCCCCGCCACCGAACTGGTGGTGCCGTTCTTTAAAGATGTAATGCCGCAGCTCGGTCTGTTCTATGTGCTGCTCGCTTACTTTGTGATTGTCGGCACCGGTAACGCCGTCAACCTGACGGATGGCCTCGATGGCCTGGCGATTATGCCGACCGTCTTTGTCGCAGGCGGTTTCGCGCTGGTGGCGTGGGCGACCGGTAACATGAACTTCGCCAATTATCTGCACATTCCTTATCTGCGTCACGCGGGTGAGCTGGTGATCGTCTGTACGGCGATTGTCGGTGCCGGGCTCGGTTTCCTGTGGTTTAACACCTATCCGGCGCAGGTCTTTATGGGCGATGTTGGATCGCTGGCGCTCGGCGGCGCGCTCGGCATTATCGCCGTGCTGCTGCGCCAGGAGTTCCTGCTGGTGATTATGGGCGGCGTCTTTGTGGTGGAAACGCTGTCGGTGATTTTGCAGGTTGGCTCGTTCAAACTGCGCGGCCAGCGCATTTTCCGTATGGCGCCGATTCACCACCACTATGAATTGAAGGGCTGGCCGGAGCCGCGCGTGATTGTGCGCTTCTGGATTATTTCGCTGATGCTGGTGCTGATTGGCCTGGCAACGCTGAAGGTACGTTAATCATGGCAGATTACCAGGGTAAAAAAGTCGTCATTATCGGTTTAGGCCTGACGGGCCTTTCCTGCGTGGACTTTTTCCTCGCGCGCGGCGTCACGCCTAAGGTGATGGATACCCGTACGTCGCCGCCGGGGCTGGATAAGCTGCCGGAAACGGTCGAGCGCCATCTTGGTAGTCTTAACGATAACTGGTTGCAGAGCGCCGATCTGATTGTCGCCAGCCCCGGTATGGCGCTGGCGCATCCGTCGCTGAGTGCCGCTGCGGACGCGGGTGTCGAGATTGTCGGCGATATCGAGCTTTTCTGCCGTGAAGCGCAGGCACCGATCATCGCCATTACCGGCTCGAACGGCAAAAGCACCGTCACCAAACTGATCGGTGAGATGGCGGAAGCGGCCGGTAAAAATGTTGGCGTCGGCGGCAATATCGGCCTGCCAGCGCTAATGCTGCTGGACGAGGCGCGCGAGCTGTATGTGCTGGAGCTCTCCAGCTTCCAGCTGGAAACCACCTCCAGCCTGCACGCCGTGGCGGCAACCATTCTCAACGTTACTGAAGATCATATGGATCGCTATCCGTTTGGCCTGCAGCAGTACCGCGCCGCCAAACTGCGTATCTATGAAAACGCCAAAGTGTGCGTGGTCAATGCCGATGACGCTCTGACCATGCCGGTTCGCGGTGCCGATGAGCGCTGCGTCAGCTTTGGCGTTGACGTTGGTGACTATCACCTCAACCGCCAGCAGGGCGAAATCTGGCTGCGGGTAAAAGGTGAGAAGGTGCTGAACGTCAAAGAGATGAAACTGAGCGGCCAGCATAACTACACCAACGCGCTGGCGGCGCTGGCACTGGCGGATGCGGCAGGTTTACCGCGCGCCAGCAGCCTGAAGGCGCTGACCACCTTTGGCGGGCTGGCGCACCGCTTCCAGCTGGCGTTTGAGCATAACGGCGTGCGCTGGATCAACGACTCGAAAGCGACCAACGTCGGTAGTACCGAAGCGGCGCTTAATGGTTTGCAGGTGGAAGGGACGCTGCATCTGCTGCTGGGCGGCGACGGCAAATCGGCGGACTTCACGCCGCTGAAGCGCTATCTCGGTGGCGATCGTATTCGTCTTTACTGCTTCGGGCGCGATGGCGCTGAGCTGGCTGCGCTGCGCCCGGATGTGGCTGAACAGACAGAAACTATGGATCAGGCGATGCGCTTAATTGCCGCGCGCGTGCAGCCAGGCGATATGGTGCTGTTGTCGCCGGCCTGTGCCAGCCTCGATCAGTTTAAGAATTTCGAACAACGGGGCGACCAGTTCACCCGTCTGGCGCAGGAGTTAGGCTAATGCGTTTAACGCTTCCCCGCCCGAGAATGCCGCGTCTGCCAGGTTATGGGATCCTGGCGTGGCTGTTTGCGGCATTGAAAGGCTGGGTCATGGGCTCGCGACAGAAAGATACCGACAGCCTGGTGATGTACGACCGCACGCTGCTGTGGTTGACGCTCGGCCTGGCGGCGATCGGCTTCATTATGGTGACCTCGGCGTCAATGCCGGTCGGTCAGCGTTTGACGGACGATCCCTTCTTCTTCGCTAAACGTCACGGGCTCTATCTGTTCCTGTCGTTCTGTATGGCGATGATCACGCTGCGTCTGCCGATGGAGTTCTGGCAGAAGTACAGCTCGGTAATGCTGATTGCGGCGATCATTATGCTGTTAGTGGTGCTGGTGGTGGGGAGTTCGATCAACGGTGCATCGCGCTGGATTGACCTTGGCATCATGCGCTTCCAGCCGGCGGAGTTCACCAAGCTGTCGCTCTTCTGCTACCTGGCGAACTACCTGGTGCGCAAAGTGGACGAGGTGCGTAATAACCTGCGCGGCTTCTTAAAACCGATGGGCGTGATCCTCGTGCTGGCGGTCCTGCTGCTGGCGCAGCCTGACCTCGGTACGGTGGTGGTGCTGTTTATTACTACGCTGGCGATGCTGTTCCTCGCGGGTGCGAAGCTGTGGCAGTTCATCGCCATTATCGGCATGGGTATCTCGGCAGTGGTGCTGCTGATCCTCGCCGAACCCTATCGTATTCGCCGCGTAACCTCCTTCTGGAACCCGTGGGAAGATCCGTTTGGCAGCGGATATCAGTTAACCCAGTCGCTGATGGCGTTTGGCCGCGGCGAGCTGTGGGGGCAGGGGCTCGGCAACTCGGTGCAGAAGCTGGAGTATCTGCCGGAAGCGCATACCGACTTTATCTTCTCCATCATCGGCGAAGAACTCGGTTATATCGGTGTGGTAGCCGCACTTTTAATGGTATTCTTCGTCGCTTTCCGCGCCATGTCCATTGGCAGAAAAGCGCTGGAGATTGACCACCGCTTCTCCGGTTTCCTTGCCTGCTCCATTGGTATCTGGTTTAGCTTCCAGGCGCTGGTTAACGTCGGTGCGGCAGCCGGTATGCTGCCGACCAAAGGCTTAACCCTGCCGCTGATCAGTTACGGCGGCTCCAGTTTATTAATTATGTCGACGGCGATTACGCTGTTGCTACGGATAGATTATGAAACGCGTCTGAAGAAAGCTCAGGCGTTTACACGAGGTGTGTGATGAGTGGTCAACCTAAGCGGTTAATGGTGATGGCAGGCGGAACCGGCGGGCATGTTTTCCCCGGTCTCGCCGTGGCGCACCATTTGATGGATCAGGGCTGGCAAGTACGCTGGCTCGGAACCGCCGATCGTATGGAGGCTGACCTGGTGCCGAAACATGGCATTGATATCGACTTCATCCGCATCTCCGGCCTGCGCGGCAAAGGGCTGAAAGCGCTGCTGCTCGCGCCGGTGCGTATCTTTAATGCCTGGCGTCAGGCGCGCGACATTATGAAGCGCTTCAAGCCGGACGTGGTGCTGGGCATGGGCGGGTATGTTTCCGGCCCTGGCGGTCTTGCCGCCTGGTCGCTCGGTATTCCGGTTGTCCTGCATGAGCAGAATGGTGTTGCCGGTTTGACCAACAAGTGGCTGGCGAAGATCGCCACCAAAGTGATGCAGGCGTTTCCCGGCGCATTTCCGAAAGCGGAAGTGGTGGGGAACCCGGTGCGCGTCGATGTGCTGGCGCTGCCCCTGCCGCAGATGCGCCTGCCGGGCCGCGAAGGACCCATTCGCGTGCTGGTAGTTGGTGGCTCGCAGGGCGCGCGCGTGCTGAACCAGACCATGCCGCAGGTGGCGGCTAAACTGGGCGCGGCGATCACCATCTGGCATCAGAGTGGGAAAGGCGCGCAGCAGGATGTCGAGCAGGCATATGCCACTGCGGGTCAGGCGCAGCATAAAGTTACTGAATTTATTGACGATATGGCTAAAGCCTATGCGTGGGCGGATGTGGTCGTTTGCCGCTCCGGCGCGCTGACGGTAAGCGAAATCGCCGCTGCCGGTCTGCCAGCGCTGTTTGTGCCGTTCCAGCACAAAGACAGACAGCAGTACTGGAATGCCCTGCCGCTGGAGAAAGTGGGCGCGGCGAAGATCCTCGAACAGCCGCAGTTTACCGTTGATGCCGTGGCAGCAACGCTTGCGGGCTGGGATCGTGAAGCATTAAGAGAGATGGCGGAACGCGCGCGCGCGGCAGCCATCCCCGACGCCACCGAGCGGGTGGCGCATGAAGTGAGCCTTGCGGCTCAAGGTTAAATCGTGGCGACGCCTGTTTGCGTCGCGCCAATTTTTTTAGAAGTTGATGGCGTTTAGAAAATGAATACACAAGAACTTGCGAAACTGCGTTTAATCGTGCCCGAGATGCGTCGCGTCCGGCACATTCACTTCGTTGGCATCGGCGGTGCTGGCATGGGCGGTATTGCCGAAGTGCTGGCCAACGAAGGCTACCAGATTAGCGGTTCTGATTTAGCGCCAAACCCGGTGACGCAGCAGCTGACGTCCCTTGGTGCCACCATCTACTTCAACCATCGCCCGGAAAATGTGCTCGATGCGAGCGTTGTAGTGGTCTCCAGCGCCATCTCTGCCGATAACCCAGAGATTGTTGCCGCACAGGAAGCACGTATCCCGGTGATCCGCCGCGCGGAGATGCTGGCTGAATTAATGCGTTTTCGTCACGGCATCGCTATCGCCGGGACGCACGGAAAAACGACCACCACCGCCATGGTCTCCAGTATCTACGCAGAAGCGGGCCTGGATCCGACCTTCGTTAACGGCGGGCTGGTAAAAGCGGCCGGGGTGCATGCGCGCCTCGGTCATAGCCGTTATCTGATTGCCGAAGCGGATGAGAGCGATGCCTCCTTCCTGCACCTGCAACCGATGGTGGCGATTGTGACCAATATCGAAGCCGACCATATGGATACGTACCAGGGCGACTTCGAGAATTTGAAAACGACCTTTATCAACTTCCTGCACAACCTGCCGTTTTATGGCCGTGCGGTGATGTGTGTTGATGACCCGGTGATTCGCGAGCTGTTGCCGCGCGTTGGTCGTCAAATTACCACCTATGGATTTAGCGATGACGCCGATGTGCGCATTGAAGAGTACCGCCAGCAGGGGCCGCAGGGCCACTTTACGCTGGTACGCCAGGATAAACCGGCGCTGCGCGTGACGCTCAATGCGCCGGGTCGCCACAATGCGCTTAATGCCGCAGCGGCGGTGGCCGTGGCGACGGAAGAGGGGATTGATGACGAAGCGATTCTGCGCGCGCTGGAGAGCTTCCAGGGCACCGGCCGCCGCTTTGATTTCCTCGGCGAGTTCCCGTTGGAAGCGGTGAATGGCAACAGCGGCAGTGCGATGCTGGTTGATGATTACGGCCACCATCCAACGGAAGTGGACGCCACGATCAAAGCCGCGCGCGCCGGCTGGCCGGATAAAAATCTGGTGATGATTTTCCAGCCGCACCGCTATACGCGTACCCGCGATCTCTATGACGATTTCGCCAACGTGCTGACGCAGGTGGATAAGCTGCTGATGCTGGAAGTTTACGCCGCGGGTGAAACGGCGATCCCGGGTGCTGACAGCCGTTCGCTGTGCCGCACGATCCGCGGTCGCGGCAAGATCGACCCGATCCTGGTCTCCGATCCGGATCAGGTGGCAGCGATGCTGGCTCCGGTGCTGACCGGTAACGATCTGATCCTGATTCAGGGCGCAGGTAATATCGGCAAGATCGCCCGCAGCCTCGCGCAGTGCAAACTGGTTCCGCAAAGCGAGGAGGTGCAGCGTGGCTGAGAAAGTTGCCGTTCTGCTGGGTGGTACCTCCGCCGAGCGCGATGTGTCGCTTAATTCAGGCGCGGCTGTGCTTGCCGGGCTGCGTGAAGGTGGTGTTGACGCCCATGCCATCGATCCGCGCGAGGTTGATGTAACCCGCCTGAAAGAGATGGGCTTCAGTAAAGCGTTTATCGCGCTGCACGGTCGCGGCGGTGAAGATGGCACGTTGCAGGGTCTGCTGGAATTGACCGGCGTTCCCTACACCGGCAGCGGCGTGATGGCCTCTGCGATTTCAATGGATAAACTGCGCAGCAAACTGCTGTGGCAGGGCGCGGGTTTACCGGTTGCGCCATGGGTTGCGCTGACGCGCAGCGAGTTTGAATCAGGCCTGCAAGTGTCTGATATTCAAAGTATTGAAGCGTTGGGATTGCCCCTGATCGTTAAGCCAAGCCGTGAAGGCTCCAGCGTCGGGATGTCAAAGGTCAACGAAAGTAGCGATCTGCAGGCGGCTTTAGCGCTTGCTTTTCAACACGATGATGAAGTTCTGATCGAAAAATGGCTCAGTGGCCCGGAATTTACCGTCGCGTTGCTTGGAAATGAAATTTTACCGTCGATTCGCATTCAACCGGCGGGAATCTTCTATGATTATGAGGCGAAGTATCTCTCTGATGAGACGCAGTATTTCTGTCCATCAGGTCTGGAAGCAGAGCGGGAAGCGGCTTTACAGGCGCTGATCGCCAAAGCGTGGCAGGTTTTAGGCTGCCGCGGCTGGGGACGAATCGATGCGATGCTCGACAGTGATGGTCAATTTTATTTGCTGGAAGCGAATACCTCGCCGGGTATGACCAGCCATAGCCTGGTGCCGATGGCGGCGCGTCAGGCGGGGCTGAGCTTTACCCAGCTTGTTGTTCGTATTCTGGAGCTGGCGGAGTGATATGTCTCAGGCTGCGCTGAACACGCGAAATCGCGAAGCGGAGGCGGTAACGACCTCCCGCCGCAACAATGGAACGCGCCTTGCCGGCATTGTGTTCCTGTTGACGGTACTGTGCACCGTGTTGGTGAGTGGCTGGATTGTGCTCGGCTGGATGGATGACGCGCAGCGGTTACCGCTGTCGAAGCTGGTGTTAACCGGCGATCGTCACTACACGCGCAATGATGATATTCGCCAGTCCATTCTGGCGCTTGGCGCACCCGGGACCTTTATGTCCCAGGACGTCAATATCATTCAGAGCCAGATTGAGCGCCTGCCGTGGATTAAGCAGGCGAGCGTAAGAAAGCAGTGGCCGGACGAATTGAAGATTCATCTGGTTGAATATGTGCCCATAGCGCGGTGGAATGACCAGCATATGGTTGATGCGGACGGCAACGCCTTTAGCGTACCGGCGGAACGCACCAGCAAGCAGATATTGCCGATGCTGTATGGCCCGGAAGGCAGCGAAAATGAAGTGCTGCAGGGTTACCGCGATATGGGACAGGTGCTGGCAAAGGATAAGTTCACGCTGAAAGAAGCGGCGATGACCGCGCGGCGCTCCTGGCAGGTGACGTTGAGCAATGATATCAAGCTCAACCTGGGCCGTGGCGATACGATGAAACGTCTGGCGCGCTTTGTTGAACTCTACCCGGTGCTGCAGCAGCAGGCCCAGACGGATGGCAAAGAGATAAGCTACGTGGATTTGCGCTATGACTCAGGCGCGGCGGTAGGCTGGAAGCCTGCCCCTGTACAGGAACAAGCGGATCAGCAGCAAAATCAGGCACAACAGAATCAGGCACAGGCAGAGCAACAATGATCAAGGCGACGGACAGAAAACTGGTAGTTGGACTGGAGATTGGCACCGCGAAGGTCGCCGCTTTAGTAGGGGAAGTTCTGCCCGACGGTATTGTTAATATCATTGGCGTAGGCAGTTGCCCATCCCGTGGGATGGACAAAGGCGGAGTGAACGATCTGGAGTCGGTGGTGAAGTGCGTACAGCGCGCCATCGATCAGGCCGAACTGATGGCCGATTGCCAGATCTCCTCGGTCTACCTTGCGCTCTCGGGGAAACACATTAGTTGCCAGAACGAAATTGGTATGGTGCCGATTTCAGAAGAAGAAGTGACGCTGGAAGATGTGGAAAACGTGGTGCATACCGCGAAATCAGTCCGCGTACGCGATGAACACCGCGTGCTGCACGTGATTCCGCAGGAGTACGCCATTGACTACCAGGAGGGCATTAAAAACCCGGTAGGCCTTTCCGGCGTGCGTATGCAGGCGAAAGTACACCTGATTACTTGCCATAACGATATGGCGAAAAACATCGTTAAAGCCGTTGAACGATGTGGTTTGAAAGTTGACCAACTTATCTTTGCCGGGCTGGCCTCCAGCTATTCGGTGTTGACGGAAGATGAACGCGAACTGGGCGTCTGCGTCGTTGACATCGGCGGTGGTACAATGGACATGGCCGTTTATACCGGCGGCGCGCTGCGCCACACCAAAGTGATCCCTTACGCGGGGAATGTGGTAACCAGCGATATCGCCTACGCCTTCGGCACACCGCCGAGCGATGCGGAAGCGATTAAAGTTCGCCACGGTTGCGCGCTGGGATCGCTGGTCGGTAAAGATGAGAGCGTTGAAGTACCAAGCGTAGGCGGTCGACCGCCGCGCAGCCTGCAGCGCCAGACGCTGGCAGATGTGATTGAGCCGCGCTATACCGAGCTGCTCAACCTGGTCAACGACGAGATATTGCAGTTGCAGGAGCAGCTTCGCCAGCAGGGCGTGAAACATCATCTTGCGGCGGGGATTGTATTAACCGGCGGCGCGGCGCAGATTGAAGGTCTGGCGGCCTGCGCGCAACGTGTGTTCCATACGCAGGTGCGTATTGGTGCACCGCTCAATATTACTGGCTTAACTGATTACGCCCAGGAGCCGTATTACTCTACGGCGGTTGGGTTGCTGCACTACGGGAAAGAGACCCATTTAAGTGGTGAAGCGGAAGTGGAAAAGCGGACGTCAGTCGGTTCGTGGTTCAAACGAATCAACAGCTGGCTGCGAAAAGAGTTTTAATTTTTTTCAGAGACCGTAGAAAATTAGCGGTTTCAGGCGACAGGCACATACGCCAATCCTGATAAGCGGCCCACGGGCTGCCCGGTGAATGAGGCGTAAAGACGGAGAGAGATTATGTTTGAACCAATGGAATTAACCAACGACGCGGTGATTAAAGTCATCGGCGTCGGTGGCGGCGGCGGTAATGCCGTAGAGCATATGGTGCGCGAGCGCATCGAAGGGGTTGAGTTCTTCGCGGTGAATACCGACGCCCAGGCGTTGCGTAAGACGGCGGTAGGGCAGACCATTCAGATCGGTGGCGGTATCACCAAAGGTCTGGGCGCAGGGGCTAACCCTGAAGTCGGTCGTAATGCGGCTGAAGAAGATCGTGAAGCGCTGCGCGCTGCGCTGGAAGGCGCTGACATGGTCTTTATCGCAGCGGGCATGGGTGGCGGTACCGGTACCGGTGCAGCGCCTGTGGTAGCTGAAGTTGCTAAAGACTTAGGCATTCTGACCGTTGCGGTGGTGACTAAACCGTTCAACTTTGAAGGCAAGAAGCGCATGGCCTTTGCAGAGCAGGGTATTACCGAGCTCTCAAAACATGTCGATTCCCTGATCACTATCCCGAACGACAAGCTGCTGAAAGTGCTGGGTCGCGGTATCTCTCTGCTTGACGCGTTCGGCGCGGCAAACGACGTGCTGAAAGGCGCGGTGCAGGGTATCGCCGAGTTGATTACCCGTCCGGGTCTGATGAACGTTGACTTCGCCGACGTGCGCACCGTGATGTCCGAAATGGGCTACGCGATGATGGGCTCTGGTGTAGCAAGCGGTGAAGATCGTGCGGAAGAAGCGGCAGAAATGGCGATCTCCAGCCCGCTGCTGGAAGATATCGACCTCTCTGGCGCGCGTGGTGTGCTGGTTAACATCACCGCGGGCTTCGACCTGCGTCTGGATGAGTTCGAGACCGTTGGTAACACCATTCGTGCGTTCGCTTCTGACAACGCGACGGTGGTTATCGGTACCTCTCTTGACCCGGATATGAACGACGAACTGCGCGTGACCGTTGTTGCCACCGGTATCGGTATGGACAAGCGTCCTGAGATCACTCTGGTAACCAACAAGCAGGCGCAGCAGCCGGTAATGGATCGCTACCAGCAGCACGGCATGCAGCCGATGCAGCAAGAGCAGAAGCCGGCGAAAGTGGTTAACGACAATACGCCGCAGACCACAAAAGAGCCCGATTATCTGGATATTCCGGCGTTTTTGCGTAAGCAGGCGGACTAAGAATTTGCTGGAAGTTGGGCATGTTCGCTCTTTGTGCTAAACTGGCCCACCCATTGTGTTATACAATTTGGTTGGATTGGTAATAAGGCGAGATTATACGATGATCAAACAAAGGACTCTTAAACGTATCGTTCAGGCGACTGGTGTCGGTTTACATACCGGCAAGAAAGTCACACTGACGTTGCGCCCTGCGCCGGCAAATACCGGGGTCATCTATCGTCGCACTGACTTAAATCCACCGGTAGACTTTCCGGCTGATGCTAAATCTGTGCGTGATACTATGCTCTGTACTTGTCTGGTCAACGAGCATGACGTGCGGATTTCCACCGTCGAGCACTTAAATGCGGCTCTGGCGGGGCTGGGTATCGACAACATTATTGTCGAAGTCGATGCACCGGAAATTCCAATTATGGATGGCAGTGCAGCACCGTTCGTATACCTGTTGCTTGATGCAGGGGTCGAGGAGCTGAACAGCGCCAAGAAATTCGTTCGCATCAAAGAGACGGTGCGCGTTGAAGATGGCGATAAGTGGGCCGAGTTCAAACCGCATAACGGTTTTACGCTCGATTTCACCATCGACTTCAACCACCCGGCGATTGATGCCAGCACGCAACGCTACGCGATGAACTTCTCTGCCGATGCATTTATGCGCCAGATTAGCCGTGCGCGTACCTTCGGTTTCATGCGTGATATCGAATACCTTCAGTCCCGCGGCCTGTGCCTGGGCGGAAGCTTCGATTGTGCCATCGTAGTTGACGATTATCGCGTACTGAACGAAGACGGCCTGCGTTTCGAAGATGAATTCGTGCGCCACAAAATGCTCGATGCAATCGGCGACCTCTTTATGTGTGGTCACAACATTATCGGTGCGTTTACCGCTTATAAATCCGGTCATGCGCTGAACAACAAACTTCTGCAGGCTGTCCTGGCAAAACAGGAAGCCTGGGAATATGTGACCTTCGAAGACGAAGCTGAACTGCCGCTGGCATTCAAAGCACCTTCAATGGTTCTGGCATAACGCCATAACCTAAAAAATCGACTGGTTAACCTGGCACTCTCTCCGGTCAGGGGAACCAGTCGTTTTTCTTTTTGCGCGCCGCAAAATCCTCTCTTTACGACTAATCTTTCCGAAAATCTTTTCAACGCCGCGATCCTGCGTTTGATTGCTGCTTTCCTCGCCAGTTTTCACGCGCGTCAGGCCTGTTTCCTGCTGTGTGGCGGCGGCATTAGTGATAAGATTTGGGCGCAATCGACTTTCATAGACGCAACATCATGGACGCGTCTTTTTCGGTGGAGCAAGTGAGCGGAATACTGACGCGTTGGCGACAATTTGGCAGACGCTATTTCTGGCCGCATCTCTTATTAGGGATGGTCGCGGCGAGTTTTGGCTTGCCCGCGCTTGCCAGTAATACCGAAACCCACGCCACGCGCGAAACGACGCGCAATCACGCTTCGGCAACCACGGCGAATTTTACCAGCCTCGCGCTGCTGGAAGCGAAACGCCGCCCGAACTTCACCGTCGATTACTGGCATCAGCACGCCATCCGCACCGTTATTCGTCATCTTTCGTTCGCCATGGCGCCGCAAACGCTGGCCGCCGCAACGGAAGAGCCTTTGCCGATTCAGGCACACCATCTTGCCCTTCTTGATACGCTAAGCGCGCTGCTTAACGTTGAAAGCAAGCCGCCGGCGATTGTACGCCTTGCAGCTCGCCTCTCTTTTACCCCTTTCGCGACGTTCAGTGTCTCGAACTGGATTAGCCAGGCGCAGGGTATCCGCGCCGGGCCATACTCCCTCAGCTAAAAAAAGCCCTATTCATCCATTTTTTTCGCTTCGCTGAGCGGAGTATCAGAGATTTTTATCATGCTAAATTTGTTAACAAAAGTATTCGGTAGCCGCAACGATCGTACGCTGCGCCGTATGCGTAAAACCGTCAACCAGATTAATGCCATGGAACCGGCCCTTGAGAAGCTCAGCGATGATGAGCTGAAAGGGAAGACGGTAGAGTTCCGCGCGCGTCTTGAGAAGGGCGAAAGCGTTGATTCCCTGCTGCCGGAAGCCTTTGCGGTGGTACGTGAAGCCAGTAAACGCGTCTTCGGCATGCGCCACTTTGATGTGCAGCTGCTTGGCGGCATGGTGCTTAACGATCGCTGTATCGCCGAGATGCGCACCGGTGAAGGTAAAACCCTGACCGCAACCCTGCCGGCCTACCTCAACGCGTTGAGCGGCAAAGGCGTACACGTGGTTACCGTCAACGACTATCTGGCGCAGCGTGACGCCGAAAACAACCGTCCGCTGTTCGAATTCCTCGGCCTGACCGTCGGCATCAACCTGCCGGGCATGCCGTCTGTCGCAAAACGCGAAGCTTACGCCGCCGATATCACCTACGGCACCAACAACGAATATGGCTTCGACTACCTGCGCGATAATATGGCGTTCAGCCCGGAAGAGCGCGTTCAGCGTAAGCTGCACTATGCGCTGGTGGATGAGGTGGACTCCATCCTGATCGATGAAGCGCGTACGCCGCTTATCATCTCCGGTCCGGCGGAAGATAGCTCCGATCTCTACAAAAAAGTGAACAAAATCATTCCTCACCTGGTGCGCCAGGAGAAAGAGGATTCTGACACTTTCCAGGGCGAAGGCCACTTCTCTGTCGACGAAAAAGCGCGTCAGGTTACCCTGACCGAGCGCGGTCTGGTGCTGATTGAAGAGCTGCTGGTGAAAGAGGGCATCATGGAGGAGGGCGAGTCGCTTTACTCCCCGACCAACATCATGCTGATGCATCACGTTACCGCCGCGCTGCGTGCCCATGTGCTCTTTACCCGCGATGTTGATTACATCGTGAAAGAGGGTGAAGTAATCATCGTTGATGAGCACACCGGTCGTACGATGCAGGGCCGCCGCTGGTCCGATGGCCTGCACCAGGCCGTTGAAGCCAAAGAGGGCGTTGAGATCCAGAACGAAAACCAGACCCTGGCCTCCATCACCTTCCAGAACTACTTCCGTCTGTATGAAAAACTGGCCGGTATGACCGGTACCGCAGATACCGAAGCGTTCGAATTTAGCTCCATCTACAAGCTCGATACCGTGGTTGTACCGACTAACCGCCCGATGATCCGTAAAGATATGGCGGATCTGGTCTATATGACCGAAGCGGAAAAAATCCAGGCGATCATCGAAGATATCAAAGAGCGTACCGCCAACGGTCAGCCGGTGCTGGTCGGTACCATCTCGATTGAAAAATCAGAAGTGGTATCGAATGAGTTAACCAAAGCGGGCATTAAACATAACGTTCTGAACGCCAAGTTCCACGCTAAAGAAGCAGATATCGTGGCGCAGGCCGGTTATCCGGGCGCTGTCACTATCGCCACCAACATGGCGGGCCGTGGTACCGATATCGTGCTGGGCGGCAGCTGGCAGTCTGAGCTGGCCGAGCTTGTCGATCCGACCCCTGAGCAGGTTGCAGAGCTGAAAGCCGAGTGGCAGAAACGCCATGACGCGGTGCTGGCATCAGGTGGTCTGCACATCATCGGTACCGAGCGCCACGAATCGCGCCGTATCGATAACCAGCTGCGCGGTCGTTCCGGTCGTCAGGGCGATGCGGGTTCTTCCCGTTTCTACCTCTCGATGGAAGATGCGCTGATGCGTATTTTCGCCTCCGATCGCGTCTCCGGCATGATGCGTAAGCTTGGCATGAAGCCGGGCGAAGCGATTGAGCACCCGTGGGTGACAAAAGCGATTGCCAACGCGCAGCGTAAAGTGGAAAGCCGCAACTTCGATATCCGTAAACAGCTGCTGGAATATGATGATGTGGCGAACGATCAGCGTCGCGCAATCTACACCCAGCGTAACGAGCTGCTGGATGTGACGGACGTAAGCGAAACCATCAACAGCATTCGTGAAGATGTCTTCAAAGCGACCATCGACGGGCACATTCCGCCGCAGTCTCTGGAAGAGATGTGGGATATTCCTGGCCTGCAGGAGCGTCTGAAAAATGATTTCGACCTCGAACTGCCGATTGCGGAGTGGCTCGATAAAGAGCCGAACCTGCATGAAGAGACGCTGCGTGAGCGTATTCTGCAGAGCGCTGTAGAGACCTATCAGCGTAAAGAGGAAGTGGTTGGCGCGGAGATGATGCGTCACTTCGAAAAAGGCGTCATGCTGCAAACCCTCGACTCCTTGTGGAAAGAGCACCTGGCGGCGATGGATTATCTGCGCCAGGGGATCCATCTGCGCGGCTACGCGCAAAAAGATCCGAAGCAGGAGTACAAGCGTGAATCCTTCGCCATGTTCGCCGCGATGCTGGAGTCACTGAAGTATGAAGTGATCAGCACCCTGAGCAAGGTGCAGGTGCGCATGCCGGAAGAAGTTGAAGCGATGGAGCAGCAGCGCCGCGAAGAGGCAGAGCGTCTGGCACAGATGCAGCAGCTAAGCCATCAGGACGATGAAGCCGCTGCCGCCGCTGCACTTGCCGATCAATCCGGCGAGCGCAAAGTTGGCCGGAACGATCCTTGCCCGTGCGGTTCTGGTAAGAAATATAAACAGTGCCATGGCCGTCTCGCATAACGGCTAACTAACTGATGAAAAGGCGCAGAGATCTGCGCCTTTTTTATGGAGTCATCAGCATGAAAATACTCAACATCGCCGTCGGTATTATTCGTAATCCGCAGGGCGAAATCTTTATTACCCGGCGCGCGGCCGATGCGCATATGGCAAACATGCGCGAATTCCCCGGCGGCAAAATCGAAGCGGGTGAAACGCCGGAGCAGGCGATGATCCGTGAACTTCAGGAAGAAGTGGGCATCACCACGCAAAGCGCCACACTGTTCGATAAGCTGGAGTATGAATTCCCCGACCGCCATATCACGCTCTGGTTCTGGCTGGTGGACAAATGGCAGGGCGAGCCGTGGGGTAAAGAGGGGCAGCCGGGCGAGTGGATTGCGCAGAGTGCGCTGAAAGCGGAAGATTTTCCCCCCGCTAACGAACCGGTCATTACAAAACTGATTGCGCTGAGCCAGGCCCGCTGACCTTCAGCCAGCGGGCAGCCCGGGATTACTGTTGCTCTTCGCTCCACTCATCGCTGTCAGAGAGATCGCCTGCGCTGGGGATACGTTTCTCTTCCGCAGCCCATTCGCCAAGGTCAATCAACTGGCAGCGTTTGCAGCAAAAAGGGCGATACGGGCTGGCTTCGCCCCACACCACAGGTTTGCCGCAGGTCGGGCAATTCACAATTGTCTTATCAGTCATCAGGGTTCCTTAACAGCAGGCTAATTCAAAATCGAGCCGCTCCGGCACCGTGCCGTGTTCGCTATCGAGGGGCATAAAACGAATGGCAAAGCGGCTTTTATGGCCGGAGATTTGCGGGTAAAGCCGCGCGTCAAGCGGCAGTTGCAGACGCAGCAGATCGGCATCATCACCGTTATCCTGGTAGAAACCGTTCAGGCTGGTCTGGCGACGATACGGGGCGGCATTGCGGATCAGATCGAGGATTAATGTCAGGGTAGCGCGCAGCGGTTCAAGGCTCTCCAGCCAGTAATTGACCTGCGCATCGCGCTGCTCCTGCGGTAAGTGTAACCACATATGCAGCGTCGGCAGATCGAAGCTACAGCAGCCGCCGGGAATGCTTAGGCGCTGGCGCACCAGCGCAATCAGCCGATCTTCGCGTAACACCTGGCCAATACGCGGTGCATTCATCAGCACGGCACCGCTCCCTTTCAGCTGTTGGCGGATCTCTTCAATACGTCTCGGATCGACGCCCGGCACTTCGCTCCAGGCTTGCAGTTTACGTTGCTGGCGCTCCAGCTCTTTCAACAATTCAGTACGGGTGTCACCGCGCTCGAACACATCCAGCAGATCGCCCACGTTACGGAAGAAGTGCAGCGCGCCTGCATGATCGCTGACGGGCAGATGGACGGAGAGTTGTTGCAGTAAGAACTCGACGCGCAGCCAGGTGCGCATCTTTTCATTCAGCGGATGTTCAAAAAGGATGTGGGTGTGCATTACGGTTTTTCCTGTGATACGGCCTGCGCGGCGAGAGCGAGATAGTGCGCATGCAGGCGGGCAACATCCGATGCGATTGCATCTGGTGCGCCATTATTGTCAATGACATCATCCGCGACGGCAAGCCGCGCATCGCGCGTAGCCTGCGCGGCGAGGATCTGTTCAGCATGTTCGCGGGTCACGCCGTCACGGCGCATGGTGCGTAAAATTTGCGTCTCAACCGGAACGTCAATGACTAATACCCGATCGGCTTTGTGGTAAAGCTGGTTCTCCACCAGCAGCGGAACGACCCACAGCACATAAGGTGATGTCGCCCGGGCCATCTGACGCTCGGTCTCTTGCTGGATAAGCGGGTGCAGCAAGCCGTTGAGCCAGCGCTTATCCACGTCAGAGGCAAAAATATGTTCGCGCAGTAAGCGACGGTTGAGTGAACCGTCCGCGAGGATCATTTCATCGCCGAACTTTTCGGCAATAGCGCGTAGCGCAGGAGTGCCCGGTTCGACGACCTGGCGGGCAATCACGTCCGCATCGATAACGTTAACACCCTGTTCGGCGAACGCGTCCGCCACGGTACTTTTACCGCTGCCAATACCGCCCGTTAACGCGACCTTATACTTCATAACACTCAATCCTGTAAGGGGCTGCCAGACTCATTCTCTGCTGTTATTTTCGTCACTCATCACAACGAAACCGCAGCAGACTTAGCGTGAAAAAAAGCAAAGCCACTCTTTTTTTATTTATAGGAATCAGTAAGTTGAAAATCAATCAGACAATAAAGAAATCAATTAACTGAAACTGGCATATTCACCAGGTAAATTTATAGGATTGTAGCGTAAAAAAAGAGATTTTCGCAGTCTTGCGCGGCCCTTATTAGTGCGTATGATAGCGTCACTGGAGTTGTGAGTTTGTCTTAGCGCCATTAACCCCAGGAATCCCTACATGCGTATCGAAGAAGATTTGAAGTTAGGTTTCAAAGACGTTCTTATCCGCCCTAAACGTTCCACTCTTAAAAGCCGTTCCGATGTTGAACTGGAGCGCGAATTCACTTTCAAGCACTCAGGAATGCGCTGGTCTGGCGTACCGGTTATCGCTGCCAATATGGATACCGTAGGGACATTCGCCATGGCGAAAGCGCTGGCCTCGTTCGATATCCTGACTGCCGTACACAAGCACTACTCCGTTGAAGAGTGGCGAGCATTTGTGCAGGCACAGGCCGACTCTGTGCTGCGTCACATAATGGTGTCAACCGGCACATCCGATGCCGATTTCGAAAAAACCAAACAGATCCTCGCGCTGCATTCCTCGCTCAATTTTGTCTGCATCGACGTTGCTAACGGCTACTCCGAACACTTCGTGCAGTTTTTGGCTAAGGCTCGTGACGCCTGGCCGGACAAAACCATCTGCGCGGGCAACGTCGTAACCGGCGAAATGTGCGAAGAGCTGATCCTCTCCGGCGCCGATATCGTCAAAGTGGGCATTGGCCCTGGCTCTGTCTGCACGACGCGCGTGAAAACCGGCGTCGGTTACCCGCAGCTCTCGGCGGTTATTGAGTGTGCCGATGCGGCGCACGGCCTTGGCGGCCAGATCGTCAGCGACGGCGGTTGCACCGTGCCGGGCGATGTTGCCAAAGCCTTTGGCGGCGGCGCAGACTTCGTGATGCTTGGCGGTATGCTGGCAGGGCATGAAGAGAGCGGCGGCACGCTGATGGAAGAGAACGGCGAGAAGTTTATGCTCTTCTACGGCATGAGTTCTGAGTCCGCGATGAACCGTCACGTTGGTGGCGTGGCAGGCTACCGCGCCGCTGAAGGCAAAACCGTTAAGCTTCCGCTGCGTGGCCCGGTTGAGAATACCGCGCGCGATATTCTCGGTGGTTTACGTTCCGCCTGCACTTACGTCGGTGCCTCTCGTCTGAAAGAGCTGACCAAACGCACCACCTTTATTCGCGTTCAGGAGCAGGAAAACCGCGTTTTCAACAGCCTGTAACTGGCTTGCGGTAAACGCGGTGTAACATGTTTGCCGCCATCAGCCTGTACCGCCCATCGCATCGCCAAGATGAAAGATGGGCAGGTACATCGCCACCACCAGCACACCAATGATTATCCCTGTCGCCACCAGCATCAGCGGCTCCAGCACTGCAGCCAGCCCGTCGGCCTGACGTTGCGTCTGTTCACTGTAATACTGCGCCAGATTATCCAGCATGCTGTCGAGCGCGCCTGACAGCTCCCCGGTTCGCACCAGTTGTATGCAAAGAGGTGGAAACTGACCGCTCGCTTTTAATGCGGCAAATATTGGCGCGCCCTCGGTTATCTCCCGCTGCGCCCGTACTAACAGATCTCGCCAGTAGGGGCAGACCACCGTTTCGGTCACGCTCTCCAGTCCCTGTAAAAAGGCAATACCGGCACGCTGGGTCAGCGACAGGACGGTAAAGATCTGGCTCAGGCGTTGCCCGCGTACCAGTGGCCCGATAACCGGGCTGGCAAGCAAGAACCGCTGACAGGCACGTAGCCAGTTGTCGTGACTACGTAGCCGCAGCAGCAGCGCGCCTGCCAGCCCGCTAACCAGCATCAAAGGCAGGGCGCACTGTTTGACTATCCCGGCACCTGCAATGACGCCGCGCGTTAATGCTGGCAGCGGCGTATTGAAAGTCTGGTAGATGGCGGCAAACTCCGGCAGCACCAGGTAGATCATTGCCAGCACCACCGCCGCGGTCAGCGACAGAATAATCAGCGGGTAGCGCAGCGCTTTTTTCACCTTCAGCTTCAGTTCATGCTGCGCTTTTTGCTGCGCAGCGAGCCTGAAGCAGCACTCGTCCAGCTTGCCGGTCAGTTCACCGGTGCGGATCATCGCCTGCCAGAGCGGGGGAAATACCTCCGGCCACTGACGCAGCGCCGCAGAGAAGGTTTCCCCTTCTTCGAGTGCCGCTGACAGGCTGCGCAGCAGTGCCTGCCACTGTCTGGCCGGGTGCTGCTCCGCCATCAGCTGTAACCCTTCCGGCAGTGTCAGCCCGGCCTGAAGCAGGGTGGCAAGCTGGTTAAGCAGCGGCGTGCTCTGCTCGGGGCTCCACAGACGTGCGCGCACCGCTCGACGTTTCAGCTTCAACGGATGGCACTGCTGTTGCAACAGGCATAACACCGCCGCGTCACGGCTTACACTCCAGAGCAGCCCCTCATGTAGTTCACCGCTATCATCCAGCCCCGACCATTGCCAGAGTTGCCTACTCGCCATGCGGGTAGCCCAATATCCGTACCAGTTCCTCAAAGGTCGTCAGCCCCTGTTCAACCGCCTGGCAGCCATGGTGAAAGAGCGTTGTCATGCCCTCTTCACGTGCGCACTGCTCAATGTCGTTCACGCTCATGCCGCTGGCAATCGCCTGGCGGATCGGCGGTGTGATGTTGAGGATCTCAAACAGCGCCACCCGGCCGTAGAAACCGTGATAACAAGCTTCACACCCCTGAGCGCGCCAGCGTGGCAGCGGGCGTGACCAGACGTTATCCGGCAGATGAATGCTCTCTGTCGCCAGTTTACGGCAGTGGGGGCAGAGCTTACGCACCAAGCGCTGGGCAACCACCAGCGATAATGCCGAAGAGATCATCCAGCGTGCCACGCCCATCTGCTCAATCCGCACCAGCGTTTCGCTGGTGGAGTTGGTATGCAGCGTCGACAGCACCAGGTGGCCCGTCTGCGCGGCCTTGATAGCAATCTCGGCGGTTTCACCATCGCGGATCTCGCCGACCATAATGACGTCGGGGTCCTGGCGCAGCAGGGCGCGCAGTACGCTCTGAAAAGTGAGCCCGGCGCGCGGGGCTATCTGTGTTTGATTCAGCCCGGCAAGCGGGATCTCCACCGGATCTTCCACGCTGCAAAGATTAACCTCCGGTTTATTGCGCGCCTGTAACGCGCTGTAGAGCGTGACGGTCTTGCCGCTGCCCGTGGGACCGGTCACCAGCAGTAAACCTTGCGGCTGCGCCAGCGCGGCGTTGAACTGCGTCAGCTGCGCGTCGGTCATGCCGAGCGCAGGCAGTGCCAGCGCCTGGTTTACCTGGTGCAGCAACCGCAGCACCACTTTCTCGCCGTGGCGGCAGGGCAGTGTGGCAATACGAAACGACACCGGCTGATCGGCGAGGGTGACGGTGAACTGCCCATCCTGTGGCAGTCGCCGCTCGGCGATATCCAGATTGCCCATCACTTTTAACCGGGCGGTCAGAGTGTCGGAGAGGGTGCAGGGCAGGGGCGACAGCGGATGGAGCACGCCATCCACCCGCAGGCGGATCGCGTAGTGCATCTCGCCCGGCTCGAAATGGATATCTGATGCGCGCAGCATCAGCGCCTGTTGCAGCGTATGGTTGATGATCTCGACCGCCGAGCCGCTCTCCTCGGTGAGTGCGTCATGTGTGGCGGGTAGCGCCTGCGCGGCGAGCTGTTGATGTTTTTCCATCTCCTCCTGCGTCCAGCAGCGAATATCAACGCGCTGCCGGGCAACAAAACTGAGTGACTCCATTAGCTCCATGCTCGGGCTGCCTACAACCGCGATAACCAGCGCGTCATCATCTTTGCTCAGTAAGGCCGCATTATGGCGGCGGCACAGCGCCTCAAGTTTGTTCTCTTTCATCAGATATCCTTATCGACCGGTACGGAAAACGTCTTCGCACGCCTGCTGCAACGCACTGTCTGCCTCGGTGTTACAGTTGCGCGCCCAGCCCTGAATGCCATTTGCGCTGCTCCACTGCGGTGTCATCACCACGCTTAAACCGTTAAGACTTTCCTGGCCGGTGAGCGAGACCACGCCTTTGGCAACGCTGAGCGCGGCGACATAACGCGTCGTCGTTGGTGCGGGGATACCGTTGCTGCTGGCGTCGCAGCTATCGACGCCGCCGCGCTCCAGCGCGCAGAGCTCGACGGCGGTGCGATAGGGGACAAAAGTTTGCAGCATGTCCGTTAGCGCGGCTTTGCGCAGGTAGTTTTGATACGCAGGAATGCCGATGGCGCTCAGAATGGCGACGATGCCAATCACCACCATCAGCTCAATGAGGGTAAATCCGTGTTGTCTGTTCATAGACGGCTCCTTATGCAGAGCCGTTAATGTGTCAGGGAGGTTGAAGCGGAGCGAGGGGCAAAAGAGCAGCCCGGAAAGTGGCTTCCGGCGTTTTTACCGCGGTTGCATAACAGAACAAGATTGCTGCGAGATAAGCCGCAAAAAAAACGGGCCAGCGGCCCGTGATGTTGGGAGAGGATCAGCGAAAACGCATTGAGAGATCGAGGGCGCGAACGTGCTTTGTCAGCGCGCCGACAGAGATGTAATCAACACCGGTTTGTGCAAATTCGCGCAGCGTCTGCTCGGTAACGTTGCCGGAGACCTCCAGCTTCGCCTGGCCATTGGCCCGTTTGACCGCTTCGCGCATCTGCTCCGGCACGAAGTTATCCAGCATGATGATATCGGCACCCGCTTTTAGCGCGTCGTCGAACTCTTCCAGCGTTTCGACTTCAACCTCGACCGGCACATCCGGGTGCAGCCAGAAGGCCTTCTCCACCGCGTTGCGCACCGAGCCTGCGGCAATAATGTGGTTCTCTTTGATCAAAAATGCATCGGAAAGCCCAAGGCGATGATTCGCGCCGCCGCCGCAGAGCACCGCATATTTCAGCGCCGTGCGCAGGCCGGGCAGGGTTTTACGCGTATCAAGCAGTTGCGTTTTGGTGCCCTCCAGCAGGGCGACATAGTTGCGCACCGCGCTGGCGACGCCGGAGAGCGTCTGGACAAAGTTGAGCGCCGTACGTTCACCGGTCAACAGCACGCGCGAAGGGCCATCCAGCTCAAACAGGGGCTGATCGGCGTGCACCGTGTCGCCATCCGCAACGTGCCAGGTGAGCGTCACGTCGTCGCCCGCCAGCTGTATAAACACCTCTTCAACCCAGCGTTTACCGCAGAATACCCCCTCTTCACGGGTGATTACTACCGCATGGGAGCGGTTCTCTGGCGGTAATAATTGCGCGGTAATGTCGTTATTCGCATCGACTTCTCCACCCAGATCTTCACGCAATGCCAGTGCGACGGCGGCAGGAATATCCAGTTCGATGCGTTTGAGCAACGCGTCACGGCGAAGGTCGGGGTTATAGCGGCGAGGCGGCATGATAGGCTCCAAAAAGTGTAACGAATCACAAAGTTAGCGTTTGGTTGTGCAGCTCCGGCATTATGGGAGGCGGCCTAAGCATGCTACTCTGAAGCGTGTTTCAGCACCATCCTCTATAAGGAGTTCCTTATGCAGTTACGCAAGGGTTGGCTGGTGGAGGCGCGGCATGTGCCCTCTCCGCATTATGATTGCCGCCCGGACGATGAGTCGCCATCACTGTTGGTGGTACATAATATCAGCCTGCCTCCCGGCGAGTTTGGCGGCCCGTGGATTGACGCGCTCTTTACCGGCACGCTGGATCCCAGCGCCGATCCCTATTTTGCCGGCATTGCTCATCTTCGCGTTTCTGCGCACTGTCTGATTCGCCGCGATGGAGAAATCGTGCAATATGTGCCTTTCGATAAGCGCGCCTGGCATGCGGGCTTCTCCTCTTATCAGGGGCGCGAGCGCTGCAACGATTTCTCAATCGGTATTGAGCTTGAGGGAACGGACGATCTGGCGTATACCGACGCGCAGTACCGCCAGCTGGCGGCGGTGACACGAACGGTGATTGAGCTTTACCCGGCGATTGCCGACAATATGACCGGACACAGCGATATCGCGCCTGAACGCAAGACCGACCCCGGCCCTGCGTTTGACTGGGCCAAATTTCGTGCCCTGGTCGCCGCGTTGTCAGAAAAGGAGAAGCCATGACGTTATTCACCATGCTGCTGGTGCTGGCAGCGGAGCGGCTGTTTAAACTGGGAGAGCACTGGCAACTGGATCACCGGCTGGAGGTGCTGTTCCGGCGCATCAAGCGTTATTCGATGCTGAGAACGCTGTTAATGACGGCGTTAGCCATGCTGGTGACCTTCCTGATCCTGCGCGCGCTGTTGGGGCTGTTTTTCAACGTCCCGCTGCTGGTGGTGTGGATCCTGATTGGCCTGCTGTGCATCGGCGCGGGCAAAGTGCGGTTGCACTACCACGCCTATCTGAAAGCGGCGGCGCGAAACGACAGCCGCGCCCATATGGCGATGGCCAGTGAGCTGACGCTGATTCACGGCGTGCCGCCCGGATGCGATGAGCGTGAGTTCCTGCGCGAATTGCAGAATGCGCTGCTGTGGATCAACTTCCGCTTCTACCTCGCGCCGCTGTTCTGGTTTGTGGTGGGTGGCCCCTGGGGGCCGGTATTGCTGGTTGGGTACGCCTTTTTGCGCGCCTGGCAGTACTGGCTGGCGCGCTTCAAGACGCCGACCGAGCGGCAGCAATCGGGCATCGACGCGATTTTACATCTGCTCGATTGGGTGCCGGTGCGCCTTGCGGGCGTGGTCTACGCGCTGCTCGGTCATGGTGAAAAAGCACTGCCTGCCTGGTTTGCCTCGCTCGGTGATACCCACACCTCGCAATACCATGTGTTAACGCGGCTGGCACAGTTCTCGCTGGCGCGCGAGCCGCATCATGATAAGGTCGCCACGCCGAAAGCGGCGGTGTCGATGGCGAAGAAGACCTCGTTTGCCGTGGTCGTGGTGGTGGCGTTACTGACGATTTACGGCACGCTGATGTAACCGCGTGCCGCCGGTTTACTGATTATCCGCCGCCGGGATGCCGAAATCAGGCATCCCGTTTTCCTGCCAGCGAATCGTTTTCAGGCGCGTATGGCGGTTGGGATCATAGAGCGGATCGCCCTCAATTTCGGTGTAGTTACGCGCGTGATACACCAGCACATCTTCCCCCTCCGGCGTCTGCGTAAAGCTGTTGTGTCCCGGTCCATACTGGCGGTTTTCATAACTGGTTTTAAACACCGGCTCTGGCGATTTATGCCAGTTTTGCGGCGCAAGCGGGTTGGCGTCGAGATCGATCCACAGTAGCCCCATGCAGTAGTTCTCGTCCGTCGCGCTGGCGGAGTAGCTGATAAAGAGCTTATCTTCGTGAAACAGCACCGCCGGGCCTTCGTTAACCAGAAAGCCGCGGCACTCCCACTCAAACTCCGGTTTGCTTAACATCACCGGCTCGCCTTTCAGCGTCCACGGGTTCTCCATCTCCGCCAGATAGAGATTGGAGTTGCCGGCAATATCCGGCGCTTTTTGCGCCCACAAATACCAGCGCTTACCCTGATGCACAAAGGTAGTGGCATCCAGCGCAAAGGTGTCGAACAGCGTCTTAACCTGACCTTTCTCAACCCACTTCCCGGTTAATGGATCGGCATCGGCGCACTCCAGCACAAACATGCGGTGCTGGAACATATTCAGCTTATCGAGAGCCTTGGTTCCGGCAGCGGCAAAGTATAAATACCATTTGCCCTCGATATGATGCAGCTCCGGCGCCCAGATAAGCTCGCTCATCGGCCCGCTTTGCGGCTTACGCCACACCACAACGCCTTCGGCGCTGCGCAGCCCGTCGAGCGTAGCGGCGCGGCGGATCTCCAGTCGATCGTACTCCGGCACCGAGGCGACAAAGTAGTAGTGTTCGTCGTGGCGCAGAATAAACGGGTCTGCGCGCTGTTCAATAAAGGGGTTCGGCCAGGTTTTCATTATGCATTCCTTACGTTTTTCGCCGCCGGTACGCTCTGGTTGTCGCTCAGTTCGTGGTAGTTAATGCGGCGTTTTTCCAGATCCGCCTGGATCAGTTTCATCAATTCACGGTCGACTTTCAACAGACGAACCACGCCTGCGGTGATGAGATAACCGACGCCCGGGATCACCGTAAACAGCAGCATAATGCCGTTGATGGCGCTGGCGCTCTGCTGTTTGGCACCGGCGTCGTAGCCATACCAGGAGAGCAGGAAACCAACCATCGCGCCCGCCACCGCCAGCCCCACTTTCAGGAAGAAGAGGTTGCCGGAAAAGCTGATGCCGGTGATACGTTTGCCGGTTTTCCACTCGCCGTAGTCATCGACATCGGCCATCAGCGACCAGTGCAGCGGGGAGGGGATCTGGTGCAGGATGTTGAGCAGGAAGTAGAGCACCGCAATCATCACCGTTGCGCGCGGGTCGAGGAAGTAAAAGCCGCAGGAGAAGATCGCCAGCGCGATATTGGTCCAGAAGAAGACTTTCAGTTTGCACCAGCGGTCGGTCAGCACTTTTGCCAGCATGCTGCCGAACATCATGCCGACCACGCCGAGGCTGATAAACAGCGTGGCGAAGTGGGTGCTCTCCTGCATCACCCAGGTGACGTAATACATGGTGGCGGCCATACGGATAAAGCCGGGGCAGACGTTGCACAGCGTCAGCAGCAGGATGCGCACCCACTGATCGTTCTTCCACACGTCCCTGAAATCTTTCTTCAGATCGTCATTGGTCGGCACCGCCGGGCGTACACGCTCGCGCACCGTAGCAAAGCAGTACAGGAACATACACATGCCGATAAATGCCAGCACCGTCATCGCCATCTGATAGCCTTTGGCTTTATCCGCGCCGCCGAACCACTCCGCCATCGGCAGCAGCGTCAGCGACAGCAGCAGCGTCGCGATGCCGACCATCACAAACCGGTAAGACTGGCAGGCCACGCGCTCTTTCGGATCGTTAGTGATAACGCCGCCCAGTGAGCAGTAGGGAATGTTAATGGCGGTATAGGTGAGCGAGAGCAGGAAGTAGGTGACAAAGGCATAGATAACTTTGCTGCTGTAGGTCCACTCCGGCGTGGTAAACATCAGCACGCTAAAGACCGCGTAAGGCACGGCAATCCACAGCAGCCACGGGCGAAAACGGCCATATTTGCTTTGCGTGCGATCGGCCAGCGCGCCCATTAACGGGTCGGTAATGGCATCAATAACGCGAATCGACAGCAGGAGCACGCCAACCAGCGCGGGAGCCAGACCGAAGATATCGGTGTAAAAATAGTTCACAAACAGCATGATAGCGCCAAAGATGATGTTGCATCCGGCGTCGCCCATGCCATAACCAATCTTCTCTTTAACAGACAGTTTAGTGGTGTCCATCGACGGGTCTCCCTCTGAGGTATGAGTTCGATTATTCGCCCGTAAATTTTTATTTGCGTAGCAGGATCACGCCGCAGAGATGGACAATATGGCTACGTAAAGGAAAGTGTGAGGAAGTTAACATCGGTTTAACAACCCTCTCCCGGGCGGGAGAGGGCAGGGCAGAAGGGGATCAGTGTGCTTTTACCGCTTTTGCATTTTTCTGTCGTATCAGGTAACCGACGCCAAGAATCGCAATCCATACCGGGATAAGCCACACGGAGATCGCCATACCCGGCGTCATCACCATGATAACCAGCACTGCCGCCATAAAGATCAGGCAGATCCAGTTCCCCAGCGGGTAGAAGAGCGCCGGGAAGCGCGGTTTCACGCCCTGTTGCTGTTTCGCACGACGAAAACGCATGTGCGCGAGGCTAATCATCGCCCAGTTAATCACCAGCGCGGAGACCACCAGCGCCATCAGCAGCCCAAAGGCGGATTCCGGTGCGAGGTAGTTAATCAGCACGCAGAGCGCGGTGAAGAGCGCGGAGACGAGGATGGTGTTGACCGGCACGCCGCGCTTGTCGGTTTTTTGCAGCATCTTCGGCGCGTTGCCCTGTTTGGCCAGGCCAAACAGCATGCGGCTGTTGCAGTAAACGCAGCTGTTGTAGACCGACAGCGCCGCCGTCAGTACCACGATATTCAGCGCGTTGGCTACAAAGGAGTCGCCCAGTTCATGGAAGATCAGTACAAACGGGCTGGTGTCAGCCGTTACGCGGGTCCACGGCAGCAGAGAGAGCAGCACCGCCAGCGAGCCGATATAGAAGATCAGAATGCGGTAGATAACCTGGTTGGTTGCTTTGGGAATGCTCTGCTCCGGGTTATCTGCTTCCGCCGCGGTGATACCGACCAGCTCCAGCCCGCCGAAGGAGAACATGATGATCGCCATCATCATCACCAGGCCGCCGATGCCGTGCGGCAGGAAGCCGCCCTGTTCCCATAAGTTGCGAACCGTCGCCTGCGGGCCTGCGCTGTCGCTAAACAGCAGCCAGCCGCCGAAGAGGATCATCGCCACCACGGCCACCACTTTGATAATGGCAAACCAGAACTCCATCTCGCCGAACACTTTTACGTTGGTCAGGTTGATGGCGTTGATAACGACAAAGAAGACGGCCGCAGAAACCCAGGTAGGAATTTCCGGCCACCAGAACTGGACATATTTACCGACCGCCGTCAGTTCGGCCATGGCGACCAGCACGTAGAGCACCCAGTAGTTCCAGCCGGAGGCGAAGCCGGCAAAACTGCCCCAGTATTTGTAAGCGAAATGGCTGAAGGAGCCGGCAACTGGCTCTTCGACCACCATCTCACCGAGCTGGCGCATAATCAGAAACGCGATAAAACCGGCAATGGCGTAGCCGAGAATAATGCCGGGGCCGGCCGACTGGATGACTGACGCGCTGCCCAGAAACAGCCCAGTCCCAATAGCACCGCCCAGCGCGATAAGCTGTATATGGCGGTTCTTAAGGCCGCGCTTTAGCTGATCGCCGTGCTGTTGACCTTCCATTATGAAACCTCGTGTGTGGTTATTATGTTTACGCTATGTTTAAGCGTGTAATGAATAAGTTCCATTTATATGTATTTTTTGCTTTACGAAGCGGCAGGATGATTTTGACTTGAGACCTTTCGCATGCCAAAGAATAGTGGTAAGCGAACGGGAATGCATCTGCTTTATGACGGGTCTATGACGAGCTGATGAAAAAAAGAGCGTCGGCCAATAACCCTCTTACCCCCTCATACCAAAACACCCCTCTTTTTATTCATCAGAAGTGAATAAAAAATCATCTATAAACCGACTGAATCGGTTCACATTCAGTAATTTGCGTTTCGGGAAAGTTAAAACTCACTCTTAAGGGGTAAACGAGTCATTTGCGTAAGGTTACATCTTTGAAACGCCATTTCTCTTTGCTTGTTAAAATGTGCGTGGTTTCCTGATTTCAATCAAAACCTGTATGGACAGAAGGTGAATACTTTGTTACTTTAGCGTCAACAATATGAAATTGGTAAGACCAATTTACTCCGGGCGAGTGGCAGAGACAGGGAACAATGGCCTACAGCAAAATCCGCCAACCTAAACTTTCCGATGTGATTGAGCAGCAACTGGAGTTTTTGATTCTCGAGGGCACACTCCGTCCCGGTGAAAAACTTCCTCCAGAGCGCGAGCTGGCCAAACAGTTCGACGTTTCTCGTCCTTCACTGCGCGAGGCCATCCAGCGTCTCGAAGCGAAAGGCCTGCTCCTACGTCGCCAGGGTGGCGGGACCTTTGTCCAAAGCAGTCTGTGGCAGAGCTTCAGCGATCCGCTGGTCGAGCTTCTGACCGATCATCCCGAATCCCAATTTGATCTTCTCGAAACGCGCCATGCACTGGAAGGCATTGCTGCTTATTACGCGGCGCTTCGCAGCACCGACGAAGACAAAGTGCGGATTGGCGAGCTGCATCGCGCCATCGAGCTGGCTCAGCAGTCGGGCGATCTGGACGCAGAGTCCAGCGCGGTCGTGCAGTATCAAATCGCCGTAACGGAAGCGGCACATAATGTAGTCCTGCTTCATCTGCTACGCTGCATGGAGCCAATGCTGGCGCAGAACGTTCGTCAAAACTTCGAACTGCTCTACGCCCGCCGCGAGATGCTACCGCTGGTCAGCAACCATCGCGCGAGTATCTTCGCCGCGATCATGGCAGGCAAACCGGAAGAGGCGCGTGAAGCGTCGCACCGCCATCTGGCGTTTATCGAAGAGATTTTGCTGGATCGCAGCCGTGAACAGAGTCGTCGTGAACGCTCTCTGCGTCGGCTGGAGCAGCGCAAGAATTAGAATTTTCTGGCGCAAATTGTGCCGGAAGAGTTGTAACAACAGCGCCAACTTTTAGAGCGCGGCAACTAAACGCAGAACCTGTCTTATTGCACTTTTACGAACCTTTACAGGCCGTCAGAGTGCAATGGGACAGGTTCCAGACAATCAACGATTAGATAGATAAGGAATACCCCCCATGTCAGAACGTTTACAAAATGACGTGGATCCGATCGAAACTCGCGACTGGCTACAGGCGATCGAATCGGTCATCCGTGAAGAAGGTGTTGAGCGTGCTCAGTATCTGATTGACCAGCTCCTTTCTGAAGCCCGCAAAGGCGGTGTGAAAGTGGCAGCTGGCACAGGGGCGAGCAACTACGTAAACACTATTGCCGTTGAAGATGAACCGGAATACCCGGGCAATCTGGAACTGGAACGCCGTATTCGTTCAGCTATCCGCTGGAACGCAATCATGACGGTTCTGCGTGCGTCTAAAAAAGACCTCGAGCTGGGCGGTCACATGGCCTCCTTCCAGTCTTCCGCAACCATTTACGAAGTCTGCTTCAACCACTTCTTCCGCGCTCGTAACGAGAAAGACGGCGGCGATCTGGTGTACTTCCAGGGCCACATCTCTCCGGGCGTGTACGCACGTGCATTTGTTGAAGGTCGTCTGACTGAAGAGCAGATGAACAACTTCCGTCAGGAAGTTCACGGTAAAGGCCTCTCCTCTTACCCGCACCCGAAACTGATGCCGGAATTCTGGCAGTTCCCGACCGTTTCCATGGGTCTGGGCCCGATTGGTGCGATCTATCAGGCGAAGTTCCTGAAATATCTGGAACACCGTGGTCTGAAAGATACCTCTGAACAGACCGTTTACGCCTTCCTCGGCGACGGTGAGATGGATGAGCCGGAATCCAAAGGTGCGATCACTATCGCGACCCGTGAGAAACTGGACAACCTCTGCTTCATCATCAACTGTAACCTGCAGCGTCTTGATGGCCCGGTCACCGGTAACGGCAAAATCATCAACGAACTGGAAGGCATCTTCGCAGGTGCTGGCTGGAACGTAATCAAGGTGATGTGGGGCTCTCGTTGGGACGAGCTGCTGCGTAAAGACACCAGCGGTAAACTGATCCAGCTGATGAACGAAACCGTTGACGGCGACTACCAGACCTTCAAATCGAAAGATGGGGCGTACGTTCGCGAACACTTCTTCGGTAAATACCCGGAAACCGCCGCGCTGGTTGCAGACTGGAGCGACGAGCAGATCTGGGCACTGAACCGTGGTGGTCACGATCCGAAGAAAATCTACGCTGCACTGAAAAAAGCGCAGGAAACCAAAGGCAAAGCAACTGTCATCCTGGCCCACACCGTTAAAGGTTATGGCATGGGCGACACCGCTGAAGGTAAAAACATCGCTCACCAGGTGAAGAAAATGAACATGGACGGCGTGCGTTATATCCGCGACCGCTTCAATGTTCCGGTGACCGATGAGCAAGTTGAAAAACTCTCTTACCTCACTTTCGCTGAAGGCTCTGAAGAGCACAAATATCTGCATGAACGTCGCCAGGCGCTGAAAGGCTACCTGCCGTCACGTCAGCCGAACTTCACCGAAAAACTGGATCTGCCTGCGCTGGAAGACTTCTCTCAGCTGCTGGAAGAGCAGAACAAAGAGATCTCCACCACCATCGCCTTCGTTCGTGCCCTGAACGTGATGCTGAAGAACAAGTCGATCAAAGATCGCCTGGTTCCGATCATCGCCGATGAAGCGCGTACCTTCGGTATGGAAGGTCTGTTCCGTCAAATTGGTATTTACAGCCCGAACGGCCAGCAGTACACCCCGCAGGACCGTGAGCAGGTTGCTTACTACAAAGAAGACGAGAAAGGTCAGATCCTGCAGGAAGGTATCAACGAACTGGGTGCTGGCGCATCCTGGCTGGCGGCTGCGACCTCTTACAGCACCAACAACCTGCCGATGATTCCGTTCTACATCTACTACTCGATGTTCGGTTTCCAGCGTATCGGTGACCTGTGCTGGCAGGCAGGCGACCAGCAGGCTCGCGGCTTCCTGGTAGGCGGTACTTCTGGTCGTACGACCCTGAACGGTGAAGGTCTGCAGCACGAAGATGGTCACAGCCACATTCAGTCGCTGACTATCCCGAACTGTATCTCTTACGATCCGTCTTACGCTTACGAAGTTGCGGTCATCATGCATGACGGTCTGCAGCGCATGTACGGCGAGAAACAAGAGAACGTTTACTACTACATCACCACGCTGAACGAAAACTACCACATGCCGGCAATGCCGGAAGGCGCCGAGGAAGGTATCCGTAAAGGTATCTACAAACTCGAAACCGTTGCGGGTAACAAAGGTAAAGTTCAGCTGCTGGGCTCCGGTTCTATCCTGCGTCACGTTCGTGAAGCAGCGCAGATCCTGGCTAACGACTACGGCGTAGGTTCTGACGTTTATAGCGTCACCTCCTTCACCGAACTGGCGCGTGATGGTCAGGATTGTGAACGCTGGAACATGCTGCACCCGCTGGAAACTCCGCGCGTTCCGTACATCGCTCAGGTGATGAACGACGCTCCGGCTGTAGCATCTACTGACTATATGAAACTGTTCGCCGAACAGGTTCGTACTTATGTACCGGCTGATGATTACCGCGTACTGGGTACCGATGGCTTCGGTCGTTCCGACAGCCGTGAAAACCTGCGTCACCACTTCGAAGTTGATGCTTCTTATGTGGTTGTAGCAGCCCTGGGCGAACTGGCTAAACGTGGCGAAATCGACAAGAAAGTGGTGGCAGAAGCGATCACCAAATTCAACATCGATGCAGATAAAGTTAACCCGCGTCTGGCGTAAGAGGTAAAGAGACAATGGCTATCGAAATCAACGTACCGGACATCGGGTCTGATGAAGTAGAAATCACCGAGATTCTGGTCAAAGTGGGCGACAAAGTTGAAGCTGAACAGTCGCTGATCACCGTAGAGGGCGACAAAGCCTCTATGGAAGTTCCGTCTCCGCAGGCTGGCGTCGTGAAAGAGATCAAAGTCTCTGTCGGCGACAAAACCGAGACCGGTAAACTGATCATGATTTTCGATTCCGCCGACGGTGCAGCTGACGCTGCACCTGCTCAGGCAGAAGAGAAGAAAGAAGCCGCGCCGGCAGCAGCTGCTCCGGCCGCTGCAAGCGCAAAAGACGTTCACGTGCCGGATATCGGCGGTGATGAAGTCGAAGTGACCGAAATTCTGGTGAAAGTGGGCGACAGCGTGACCGCTGAGCAGTCCCTGATCACCGTGGAAGGCGACAAAGCCTCCATGGAAGTTCCGGCGCCGTTCGCTGGTACCGTGAAAGAGATCAAAGTCAACACCGGCGACAAAGTCTCCACCGGTTCTCTGATTATGGTCTTCGAAGTGGCAGGTGCTGCACCGGCTGCTGACGCGAAACCGCAGGTCAAAGAAGAAGCGGCTTCTGCTCCGGCAGCGGCTGCGGGCGCGAAAGACGTTAACGTACCGGATATCGGCGGTGACGAAGTCGAAGTGACCGAAGTGATGGTCAAAGTCGGCGATAAAGTCTCTGCTGAACAGTCTCTGATCACCGTTGAAGGCGACAAAGCCTCGATGGAAGTCCCGGCACCGTTCGCGGGCGTGGTAAAAGAGCTGAAAGTGAACGTGGGCGACAAAGTCTCCACCGGCTCGCTGATCATGGTCTTCGAAGTGGAAGGCGCTGCGCCTGCCGCTGCTCCGGCAGCGAAACAGGAAGCGGCTCCGGCACCGGCTGCAAAAGCAGAGAAACCGGCTGCTGCGGCTCCGGCTAAAGCAGAAGGCAAATCTGACTTCGCAGAGAACGACGCTTACGTCCACGCAACTCCGCTGATCCGCCGCCTGGCGCGCGAATTCGGCGTGAACCTGTCGAAAGTGAAGGGCTCCGGTCGTAAAGGCCGTATCCTGCGCGAAGACGTTCAGGCTTACGTGAAAGACGCGGTGAAACGCGCAGAATCCGCACCTGCTGCCGCTACCGGCGGTGGTCTGCCAGGCATGCTGCCGTGGCCGAAAGTGGACTTCAGCAAGTTCGGTGAAATCGAAGAAGTGGAACTGGGCCGTATCCAGAAAATCTCTGGTGCTAACCTGAGCCGTAACTGGGTGATGATCCCGCACGTTACCCACTTCGACAAAACCGATATCACCGATCTGGAAGCGTTCCGTAAACAGCAGAACGCCGAAGCCGAGAAACGTAAACTGGACGTGAAATTCACCCCAGTGGTCTTCATCATGAAAGCCGTTGCTGCGGCCCTTGAGCAGATGCCACGTTTCAACAGCTCCCTGTCCGAAGATGGTCAGCGTCTGACGCTGAAAAAATACATCAACATCGGTGTGGCGGTTGATACCCCGAATGGCCTGGTGGTTCCGGTCTTTAAAGACGTGAACAAGAAGAGCGTGACCGAGCTGTCCCGCGAACTGACCGTGATCTCCAAGAAAGCGCGTGATGGTAAACTGACTGCCGGCGAAATGCAGGGCGGCTGCTTCACCATCTCCAGCATCGGCGGCCTGGGTACGACCCACTTCGCGCCGATTGTGAACGCGCCGGAAGTGGCTATCCTGGGCGTCTCCAAGTCCGCGATGGAACCGGTGTGGAACGGTAAAGAGTTCGTTCCGCGTCTGATGATGCCGATTTCACTCTCCTTCGACCACCGCGTGATTGACGGTGCTGATGGGGCGCGCTTTATCACCATCATCAATAACATGCTGTCCGACATTCGCCGTCTGGTGATGTAATCGAAAAGCCGGCCTGACGGCCGGCTTTTTTCTGCTAATCTCATAGCGCTTTTGGGGTTATCAGGGGCAAAGGACAATTCGTTAGCCGTTTGTTGTTTCAAAAATGTTAACAATTTTGTAAACTGCGGGCGGATAGAACGTCCCGGTGGATGAAGGGCGACATGAAGTACCCCTGACCGCCGGAAATCAATAAGAGGTCATGATGAGTACTGAAATCAAAACTCAGGTCGTCGTACTTGGGGCAGGCCCGGCAGGTTACTCTGCTGCCTTCCGTTGCGCTGATTTAGGTCTGGAAACCGTCATCGTTGAACGCTACAACACCCTCGGCGGTGTTTGTCTGAATGTAGGTTGTATCCCTTCTAAAGCGCTGCTGCACGTCGCGAAAGTGATTGAAGAAGCTAAAGCGCTGGCCGAGCACGGCATCGTCTTCGGCGAACCGCAGACCGACATCGACAAAATCCGCACCTGGAAAGACAAAGTGATTAACCAGCTGACCGGCGGCCTCGCAGGTATGGCAAAAGGCCGTAAGGTCAAAGTGGTTAACGGTCTGGGTAAATTTACCGGGGCGAACACCCTGGAAGTGGAAGGCGAAAACGGCAAAACCGTAATCAACTTCGACAACGCCATCATCGCGGCGGGTTCCCGTCCGATTGAACTGCCGTTCATTCCGCATGAAGATCCGCGCGTGTGGGACTCCACCGGCGCGCTTGAGCTGAAATCCGTACCGAAGCGTATGCTGGTTATGGGTGGCGGCATCATCGGTCTGGAAATGGGCACCGTATACCATGCGCTGGGTTCAGAGATTGACGTGGTTGAGATGTTCGACCAGGTGATCCCGGCTGCAGACAAAGACGTGGTGAAAGTCTTCACCAAACGCATCAGCAAGAAGTTCAACCTGATGCTGGAAACCAAAGTGACCGCCGTTGAAGCAAAAGAAGACGGTATCTACGTTACGATGGAAGGCAAAAAAGCGCCGGCTGAACCGCAGCGTTACGACGCCGTGCTGGTCGCCATCGGCCGTGTGCCGAACGGTAAAAACCTCGACGCCGGTAAAGCGGGCGTGGAAGTGGACGACCGTGGCTTTATCCGCGTCGACAAACAGCTGCGCACCAACGTGCCGCACATCTTCGCTATCGGCGATATCGTCGGTCAGCCGATGCTGGCGCACAAAGGCGTGCATGAAGGCCACGTTGCCGCAGAAGTTATCGCCGGTAAGAAACACTACTTCGATCCGAAAGTGATCCCGTCTATCGCCTATACCGAGCCAGAAGTGGCATGGGTAGGTCTGACCGAGAAAGAAGCGAAAGAGAAAGGCATCAGCTACGAAACCGCCACCTTCCCGTGGGCAGCTTCTGGCCGTGCTATCGCTTCCGATTGCGCAGACGGTATGACCAAACTGATTTTCGACAAAGAGACGCACCGTATTATTGGTGGCGCGGTTGTCGGTACCAACGGCGGCGAGCTGCTGGGTGAAATCGGTCTGGCGATCGAAATGGGCTGTGATGCAGAAGATATCGCGCTGACCATCCACGCGCACCCGACGCTGCACGAATCTGTTGGCCTGGCCGCAGAAGTGTTCGAAGGTAGCATCACCGACCTGCCGAACCCGAAAGCGAAGAAGAAATAAGCCTCTTCACGCCGCGTGTGCGTTCGACAATAAAGCAGCCTATATGGCTGCTTTTTTTATTCCTGCCGCAGAACCACCACATTTAGTAGGTAATTAGCCCTCAACCAATTGATAACGAAGCCGATAACTCACTTAAGAATAGTATTGGCACGCTCGCCTCAGGCGGGTGGCCTGGCGTCGTCATGACATGGACTTTGTCACTTATCCGCGTTTCATCGCTCCCGTCCTGCCTTTGCCGCATTTGTTGTTCTTCTGGTGTTCGAAATATAAAGGAATCGTTAATGTCTATTAAAAAACTCGCTGTTGTCGGTATGGTTCTGGCAGCGTTTACCCTCTCCGGCTGTGGCGCGATGACGACGGCTATCAAAAAACGCAATCTGGATGTAAAAACCCAGATGAGCCAGACCATCTGGCTGGAGCCGGCTTCTGAGAAAACTGTGTTTATTCAGGTAAAAAATACCTCTGATAAAGACATGAGTAATTTGCAGACCCTGCTGGCGAAAGAGCTGAGTGACAAAGGCTACAAAGTCACCTCCTCTCCGGATACGGCCTATTATTGGATTCAGGCGAACGTGCTGAAAGCGGACAAAATGGATCTGCGTGAAACTCAGGGCTACCTGAAAAGTGGTTACGAAGGCGCGGCGATTGGTGCCGGTCTGGGTGCCGGTATCACCGCCTATAACAGCAACTCCTCCGGCGCCGCGCTGGGCGTGGGTCTGGCGGCTGGCCTGATTGGCCTCGCAGCAGACGCGATGGTGGAAGATGTGAACTTCACTATGATCACCGACCTGCAGATCTCCGAGCGCAGCAAAGCGAAAGTGACCACCGATAATATCGCCGCTCTGCGTCAGGGCACCTCTGGTATCAAGCTGCAGACCAGCACCGAAGAGGGTAACCGCGCGAAATACCAGACCCGCGTGGTCTCTAACGCCAACAAAGTAAACCTGAAATTCGAAGAGGCGAAACCGGCCCTCGAAGCGCAGCTGGCAAAATCTGTCGCCAACATTATGTAAGTTGACTGCTGGCAGCTAACAAGCGGGCTCAGGCAACTGGCCCGCTTTTTTTATACGTAAAAGTGACGGGTGCCTGCTTTTCAGCCAAAAGCGATAAACCTTCGCCGCACGTTGCCGATGTTACTTATTTACTATTTCGGTGAGAGGGAGTTTCATCGCCATGATTAACGGCCTTAACCTTACTGCGCTACTGCCATCAGCCGCGCGGGTCAGTACCTCTGCGCGGGTCGGCATTGCGCCCGCATCTGTAAACAAAGCATCCCCCGCGGATGACGCCTCGACAAAAGTGATGTTCGGCAGCCAGACGTCGGAGATCGCCGCCGTCTATTCGCTGATGCCCAAGAAAGTGAACCCGGCGATTGCCGAGCAGCAGCATAGCCAGATTCAGGGGCTGATGGGGCTGGCCTCCGGTGGTATCTCCGTCTCCGCGTTTGCCACGCTTGGCAGCACGCTGCTGAGCAACCTGAATGATAACCGTGGCGATGTGGTGCAGACGCTGCGCGGTGCGGATATGGGCATTGCCCGCGCGCCTTATGATTCAGCCATCACCATGGATATCGTCACCCAGTCCGGCACCAAAGTGCAGCTGGTGATGAGCCAGCAGGATGACGGCATGACCGTCCAGCTGAAAACCGACGGCGAAGCGCTCAATGACGACGAAGCCGCTGCCATCGCCGGCCTCGGTAAAGCGCTGGGAGAGACCCTCAGCGGCCTCGGCAAGCAGCAACCGCAGTTGGACATCAGCGGCTTAACCCAGTTTGATACGCGCCTGCTGAAATCGGTGGATCTGAAAACCGACCTGCGTAACGACGATAAGTCGTTGCAGTCGCTCAATTTCCATGCGGATAACAAAACGCGTTCCACGGCTTATGAAGATGGCGACTTCTCGCTGAAAATGAGCAGCGACATGGCGCACTCCGCCTTTGCCGGCAACGCCGCGCAGCAGCAAATCGCCTTAAGCGCGTGGGACAGTAAATTCGATAAAGCGCGCACTGCCGGGCAGGGCAATTATGACCAGATGGCGGCGCTGAAGGCGGTCTTCCGCGCGCTTAACAGCAATACCAGTGCCGAAAAAATGCCTGTCGTGGCGACCAGTGCGATTCGCATCGGTGATAACGGCGCGTCACAGCTCAGCGGGCTGAATGATTTTTCACTCTCGCTGACGCAGACGGAGAAGTCGGTCAACCCGGCGAAGCTGCAGGAGAAAGACCGCTTTGCCTACACCGCCTCGCAGTCAACGGAAGCCAGCGATCATAGCGACAGCTCTAAGAGCGTGAAGCAGACGACGCGTAGCAATCTGAGCGCCGCCTGGCACCAGGCGATCGATCCGTCGATTCCACTGGCGCTGGGCACGCAGAAATCCTCACAAAGCTACTACTACCATGTGGTCGAAAACAGCGAGGAGAACAGCACCACGCTCAACTACAACGGACGCGGTCAACTGGCCAACGTTGCGCACCATCAGCAGGTAGATAACCGTGAAACGGTGAAAAAGTACCTGATGGGCAAACTGGTTGATGAGAGCCTGAACCCGGAGAAATACAGCCGTAGCTGGGGGCTGGACATTCTCGGCAAGCTTTAACATTGTCTTAACGTAACGGCTCTGCGGAGCCGTTTGTTTTCTCGGCGGTTCGAGGATTATTTTTCGCTAAACCCCTCTGCCGTCGGCTTTATGCCATCTGTAACGATTCAGCCGGGATTTAATGTTGCTTTTTTGTAAACAGATTAACACCCCCTGAAATTCCTGCTATGCTGCCCGGCGCGGTTCGCGGATTTACCCTACAAACTGCTGTCTCACAGGAGCGTGAAGAGAAACGCCTGCCGCATTATGACAATGAGAGCGAGGAGAACCGTCGTGCTAGAAGAATACCGTAAGCACGTAGCTGAACGTGCCGCTGAGGGGATTGCGCCAAAACCATTAGATGCAACCCAAATGGCCGCGCTTGTCGAGCTGCTGAAGAGTCCGCCTGCTGGCGAAGAAGAATTCCTGTTAGACCTGCTGGCTAATCGTGTACCGCCCGGTGTTGACGAAGCCGCCTATGTGAAAGCGGGTTTCCTTGCAGCTGTCGCTAAAGGCGAAGCAACCTCCCCACTGGTTAGCCCTGAGAAAGCCGTTGAACTGCTGGGTACCATGCAGGGCGGTTATAACATCCATCCGCTGATTGACGCGCTGGATAACGACACGCTGGCACCAATTGCTGCCAAAGCCCTCTCCCATACCCTGCTGATGTTCGATAACTTCTACGATGTGGAAGAGAAAGCGAAAGCGGGCAACGCCTACGCCAAACAGGTGATGCAATCCTGGGCGGATGCTGAATGGTTCCAGAGCCGTCCGCCGCTGGCCGAAAAGATCACCGTTACCGTCTTTAAAGTGACCGGCGAAACCAACACCGATGACCTTTCACCGGCACCGGATGCCTGGTCGCGCCCGGATATTCCGCTGCACGCGCTGGCGATGCTGAAAAACGCCCGTGAAGGGATCGAACCGGATCAGCCGGGCAGCGTTGGCCCGATCAAGCAGATCGAGGCGCTGGCGCAGAAAGGCTTCCCGCTGGCCTACGTCGGCGACGTTGTCGGGACCGGCTCTTCGCGTAAATCCGCCACCAACTCGGTGCTGTGGTTTATGGGCGACGACATTCCGAACGTGCCGAACAAGCGCGGCGGCGGTCTGGTGCTTGGCGGCAAAATCGCGCCTATCTTCTTCAACACCATGGAAGATGCCGGTGCGCTGCCGATTGAAGTTGACGTCTCTGACCTGAATATGGGCGACGTGATTGACGTTTACCCGTTCAAAGGCGAAGTGCGCAACCACGAAACCAACGAACTGCTGGCGACCTTTGAACTGAAAACCGACGTGCTGATTGATGAAGTGCGCGCCGGTGGCCGTATCCCGCTGATTATCGGCCGTGGCCTGACCACCAAAGCGCGTGAAGCGCTGGGTCTGCCGCAGAGCGAGATCTTCCGTCAGGCGAAAGACGTGGCGGAAAGCAGCCGCGGCTACTCGCTGGCACAGAAAATGGTCGGCCGCGCCTGTGGCGTCGACGGTGTTCGTCCGGGCGCATACTGCGAACCGAAGATGACCTCAGTCGGCTCGCAGGACACCACCGGTCCGATGACCCGTGATGAGCTGAAAGACCTGGCGTGCCTCGGCTTCTCTGCCGATCTGGTGATGCAGTCCTTCTGCCACACCGCGGCCTATCCGAAGCCGGTTGACGTCACCACCCACCATACGCTGCCGGACTTCATTATGAACCGTGGCGGCGTGTCGCTGCGTCCGGGCGATGGCGTTATCCACTCCTGGCTGAACCGCATGCTGCTGCCGGATACCGTTGGTACCGGCGGTGACTCCCACACTCGTTTCCCGATTGGTATCTCCTTCCCGGCGGGCTCTGGTCTGGTGGCGTTTGCTGCCGCGACCGGCGTAATGCCGCTGGATATGCCGGAATCGGTGCTGGTGCGCTTTAAAGGCAAAATGCAGCCGGGCATCACCCTGCGCGATCTGGTTCACGCCATTCCGCTGTACGCCATCAAACAGGGCCTGTTGACCGTTGAGAAGAAGGGTAAGAAAAACATCTTCTCCGGCCGCATCCTGGAAATTGAAGGCTTGCCGGATCTGAAAGTCGAGCAGGCGTTCGAGCTGACCGATGCCTCCGCTGAGCGTTCTGCTGCGGGTTGCACCATCAAGCTGAACAAAGAGCCGATTATCGAGTATCTGACCTCCAACATCGTGCTGCTGAAGTGGATGATTGCTGAAGGCTATGGCGATCGCCGTACGCTGGAGCGCCGTATCCAGGGCATGGAGAAATGGCTGGCGGATCCGCAGCTGCTTGAAGCGGATGCTGACGCAGATTACGCGGCGGTGATCGATATCGATCTGGCTGAAATCAAAGAGCCGATCCTCTGCGCGCCGAACGATCCGGACGATGCGCGTCTGCTCTCTGATGTGCAGGGCGAAAGCATCGATGAGGTGTTTATCGGTTCCTGTATGACCAACATCGGCCACTTCCGCGCCGCCGGTAAGCTGCTGGACAGCCACAAAGGCCAGCTGCCGACCCGCCTGTGGGTTGCGCCGCCGACGCGTATGGATGCCGCGCAGCTGACCGAAGAGGGCTACTACAGCGTCTTTGGTAAGAGCGGTGCACGTATTGAAATCCCGGGCTGCTCCCTGTGCATGGGTAACCAGGCGCGTGTGGCAGATGGTGCGACCGTCGTTTCAACGTCGACCCGTAACTTCCCAAACCGTTTAGGTACCGGCGCGAACGTCTTCCTGGCTTCTGCTGAGCTGGCAGCCGTCTCGGCGCTGATCGGCAAGCTGCCGACGCCGCAGGAGTATCTGACCTTTATGGATCAGGTGGATAAAACCGCCGTGGATACTTACCGCTACCTCAACTTTGACCAGCTTGATCAATACACCGACAAAGCTGAAGGCGTGATATTCCAGACCGCCGTCTAAATCAGAAAGCCACTCTTCGGAGTGGCTTTTTTTTCCGTTATGTCTTTAAAAAAAGTTAAATTCCGAATTAGACTCGTCTGGCCCCGCATCGACTTAACCTCCAACATGTAACGTTTTATTCTTCCTGAGCAGATTACGCCAAAGGATGATAATAAATGGAGGTGTTCGATGGTCGCGCAAGTTTTTCCCACTCTGATTTTTAAAACTCAAAAAACGATGGATGATTATGGTGCGCCTGATATGCGCTATGGTGATTTATCCGAACAATATTTAAAGAATAATCTTCACATGTTTGATATATCATCTCGAATCAATCCTTATACCTTGCAAGAGATAAATCCGCTTAGAAAATCTTTATTTATGCATTATGGATCTCGAAGTGATGGTCGCCATGTTACCCTGCAGGAGTGTGCCGCTATACTATTTGATGAGTTCCGATTTTTATCTGGCACCTTTTCAATTTACAGTAATTATCAACATCTCATTAAGAAAATGATTACTCATATGCAAACAGGCAATGGATTGCCTTTTTGTAATACAGTTCTTAATACTGCGCTGCGAGAGCAAATCCTGTCCGATAAATCAGCATTGAATAGCAGTAGATTGTTATTAAAGCAGGCTATTCAGCAAAATATTGATTGGACAAATCAATCCTATCCTGCTGAAAGAGTTGGTGAGTTAAGTAAAGCTATTTCCTTTAGCAAATTGCCAAAATTTGACCGATTTAAAGATAGCTTCAACGGGATGGGCATCACCGTGCATGATACCTGGGCAACACATATCACAGTAAAATCTTTGTATATCGATGGAAGCCATTACCGCGCTGAGGTTCATTACAAAATTCAGGATCACTTTGGTCTCGATATTACAGATATATCTAAATTCAAATTCAATCAGTTTCGTTTCTTTCGTATCTGGTTTATGCTTCAGCGTTATGAAAGGTTTGGATATAAGCCATTTATGACTAACATGGAAACAACTATTGAGATTGTCGGAGAACGAAATGAAAGTTAATAACAGACTCATTTATAGCGTGATTCTGTCAATTCTAATTTTAGCCGGTTTGTTCACCTGGTTTACACAGCGCCCGGTAAAAATCATCGCTGTTCATGAAAATGGTCATTATAGTTCTGTGCTGGTGGAGCAATTCCCTGTTACTGACAGAGGCAAAATAGATTGGTGGGTGCAAAATAAAAATATCCTGCAAAAAATATATGGGATCCCAAAGCCCTCAGACTGGGGCTATTTCAATGTTATGTTTTGGGATTTTGGCGATGGTTATAAAAAGCAGGATAAAAGCGAGCGGTTGTGCTTCGAAGATATGAAAACGGAAGAACGGTGTATCGACAAAAATAAAATTTTTAGCGTTGAGCGCGATCGTCACGGAAATACATTATTTACCGTCAATGATGGACGATATCAAATGAATGAAAACGGAGAGGTCGTACGTTTAAGTGATGAGTGATTCCTGAACACGGTGCATAGTGGAAAAAGGCGCATCGCCAGAAAACGGTTTCAGATTTATGGTTCCAGCCAGCACGTTCAGGTTCATCTGTAAGAATTTTTCACGACTTCCCGTCCCCGCGCTTTTTTTCCTGTATGGTGCTGCGATAATTAAAGCACTGGCGGCTCTCTGGCCCCCATGAGGAGCAATGATGGATTACGAATTTCTGCGCGATGTCACCGGCGGCGTCAAAGTGCGCATGTCGATGGGGCACGAAGTGATCGGCCACTGGTTTAACGAAGAGGTGAAAGAGAACCTCGCCCTGTTGGATGAAGTGGAGCAGGCGGCGCAAACGGTGAAGGGTAGCGAGCGCTCGTGGCAGCGTATCGGCCATGAGTACACGCTGTGGCTGGATGGCGAAGAGGTGATGATCCGCGCCAATCTGCTGGAGTTTACCGGCGACGAGATGGAAGAGGGGATGAACTACTACGATGAGGAGAGTTTATCGCTCTGCGGCGTGGAGGATTTTCTTCAGGTGGTGGCCGCTTACCGGCAATTTCTTAAACAACGCTAATCGGGGAGCGTCCCTGCTCCCGCTGCGCATTTACACGGCCGGGATGTTGCGGCCGTAGTAGATCTCGCGCATCTCTTTCCACAGCGCTTCCGTGATCTCTTTCCGCTCCTGCGGCGTCAAATCTTCCGGTTTGGTATGGAACATGTAGTGCTTAAGGTCGAACTCCTTAAGCAACATTTTGGTATGGAAGATGTTTTCCTGGTAAACATTCACATCCATCATGTCATACAGCGATTTCATATCGTCAGACATAAAGTTCTGGATCGAATTAATCTCGTGGTCGATGAAGTGCTTCATGCCATTCACGTCGCGCGTAAAGCCGCGCACGCGGTAGTCGACGGTCACGATATCCGACTCAAGCTGATGGATAAGGTAGTTCAGCGCTTTCAGCGGCGAAATCACCCCGCAGGTTGAGACTTCAATGTCGGCGCGGAAGGTGCACAACCCGCCTTCAGGGTGGCTTTCCGGGTAGGTGTGCACGCAGATATGGCTTTTATCCAGATGCGCGACAACCGCTTCCGGCAGCGGCCCCGGGTGTTCGGTTTTATCAATCAGGTGCGGATCGACCGGCTCTTCGCTTACCAGGATCGTCACGCTCGCACCCTGCGGCTCGTAGTCCTGGCGGGCAATATTCAAAATGTTGGCGCCAATGATGTTACAGGTCTCCGTGAGGATCTCCGTCAGGCGGTTGGCGTTATAGAGTTCATCAATATAGGCAATATAGCCGTCGCGCTCTTCGGCGGTTTTGGCGTAGCAGATATCGTAGATACAAAAACTCAGGCTTTTGGTCAGGTTGTTAAAGCCATGTAGTTTAAGCTTTTTCAATTTTTCTCACCCCCTTAGCGTCACTGTGCAGACAGTGCATCGTGTAGATATTGTGGCAGAGCGAATGCTGCCGTATGGATTGCCGGATTGTAGTAACGGCAGGTCAGTGCGGCGGTGTGGAAACGCGCGGCGATAATCTCCGTGGAGAGCGAGCGCAACGCGTCGTTATCCGTCGCCCAGGCAAAGGTCATAATGCCGCCATAATAGGTCGGGATCGCCGCCTGGTAGAAACTAACATCGGCAAAGTAGTGGCCCAGTTTGCGATGGCTGCCGACGGCTTCCTCCTGCTGTAAGAAGCAGACGCCGTTCTGCGCGACAAAAATCCCGCCGGGATTGAGGCAGCGCTTGCACCCTTCATAAAACGCCGAGGTGAAGAGGCTTTCGCCCGGACCGACAGGATCGGTACAGTCAGAGATAATCACATCGAAGGTTTTTTGCGTGTGGTTGACGAAGTTGACGCCATCATCAATCACCAGCTCAAAGCGCGGGTCATCGTAGGCACCGGCGTTGTGTTTTGGCAGGTACTGGCGGCAGAAGGAGACGACGCCTGCGTCGATCTCTACCATGGTGATGGTTTCAATATTTTTGTGGCGGGAGACTTCGCGCAGCATCGCGCCGTCGCCGCCGCCAATGATCAGCACATGCTTTGCGTGACCGTGCGCCAGCAGCGGAACGTGAGTCATCATCTCGTGATAGATAAACTCATCGCGTTCGGTGGTTTGTACCACGCCATCCAGCGCCATCACGCGGCCAAAGGCGGCGTTTTCGAAGATAATCAGATCCTGATGATCGGTCTTCTCGTGGTAAAGCACCTTATCAACGGCAAAGTACTGACCAAAGTTGTCGTGCAGCGTTTCTTGCCAAATGGTGTTGTCGGCCATTCGTCGCTCCTTTGTTAACATCCGTGAAAAACGGGCGCAACATGATAGCCAACTCTGGCGAACGATGCACGGTCAAAAGATAGGCGCTATTTCACGTAGGCGAGCAGACTCAACGAGTCACGGGCAAGGGCTTTGCACTTTTTCGCCGTTGGAATGCCGATGCCGCTCAGATCGCGATAGCTCTCTTCGCCCAGCGCTTTCATGTTCCAGCTATCGTAGTTGCTGAGATCCCACTGATTTTGCTGGGCAAAAAAGACCAGCGCACGGCGGATCTGCCCGTTAGGTAAGTTGTTATAACCGCAGTCATTTTTCAGAAATACAAACACCGCCGTCAGATCGGCCATGTCTTCAGCTTCAGATTCACTCAGGGCATAACTATTGGCGGAGACAGCGAGCAGGCTGCCAAGGATGATACTTCTGAAAAACGTTTTCATTCTCTCTACCACGGCGTAACGGAAATTAAACGTTAGCACAGTCCAGTTAACGCGACGATATTTATTATCGTCTGCTTTCTTGACCTTCCGGCAGGGGAAAGGTTTACGCTTAATGCATCGCCGACTCTTGATAAGGACATACCCATGCAACGTCGAGATTTCCTTAAATATTCCGCGCTCCTGGGGGCCGCCAGCGCGCTGCCGCTCTGGAGCCGCTCGCTCTTCGCCGCCACCCGGCCCACGTTACCCATTCCACCGCTGCTTGCCCCGGATGCAGAGAGCCGCATCCTCTTAACGGTGCAGGCGGGGGAGAGCCAGTTTGCGCAGAAAAGCGCGACAACCTGGGGTTATAACGGCGCGTTGCTGGGGCCAGCTATTCAGCTGCGTCAGGGAAAAGCGGTGACGGTGGATATCCGCAATCAGCTTGCCGAAGAGACCACCGTGCACTGGCACGGTCTCGAAGTGTCAGGCGAGGTCGACGGCGGGCCGCAAGGCGTTATTAAGGCGGGCGGTAGCCGGACGGTGACCTTTACTCCGACGCAGCAGGCCGCCACCTGCTGGTTCCATCCTCATCAGCATGGCAAAACCGGGCGTCAGGTGGCGATGGGGCTCGCCGGGCTGGTGCTGATCGAAGATGACAACAGCCGCAAATTGCGCCTGCCGCAACAGTGGGGTATCGATGATGTGCCGGTGATCGTGCAGGACAAAAAATTGACTGCGCAGGGGCAGATTGATTACCAGCTTGATGTAATGAGCGCGGCGGTGGGGTGGTTTGGCGATACGCTGCTCGCCAATGGTGCGGTCTACCCGCAGCATGCGGCTCCGCGCGGCTGGCTGCGCCTGCGTCTGCTCAACGGGTGTAACGCGCGCTCGCTCAATTTTGCTACCAGCGATCAGCGCCCGCTCTATGTCATCGCCAGTGATGGCGGGCTGTTAAGTGAGCCGGTTAAGGTGACTGAACTGCCGATGTTGATGGGCGAGCGGTTCGAGGTGCTGGTGGATATCAGCGATGGCAAGCCTTTCGATCTGATGACGCTGCCGGTTAAGCAGATGGGGATGACCGTCGCGCCGTTTGACCAGCCGGTGCCGGTGCTGCGTATTCAACCGTTGCAGGTGACCGCCTCGGGCGATCTGCCGGATACGCTTGCTTCGCTGCCCGCACTGCCTGCGCTTGAGGGCTTAACTCAGCGCACCCTGCAACTGTCGATGGATCCGATGCTCGATATGATGGGCATGCAGGCGCTGCAGCAGAAGTATGGCGACGGCGCGATGGCGGGCATGGGAGTGCATCACGGCGATATGCAGGGCATGCATGGGATGCAGATGGATCATGGCCATATGGATCACGGCAGCCAGGGTTTTGATTTCCACAATGCCAACCGGATTAACGGCAAAGCGTTTGATATGGTGACGCCGCAATTTGCGGTGCAAAAAGGGCAGTTTGAGCGCTGGACGATCTCCGGAGAGGGGGACATGATGCTGCACCCGTTCCATATTCACGGTACGCAGTTCCGCATCCTCTCTGAAAACGGCAAGCCGCCGGCGGCGCATCGCGCAGGCTGGAAGGATACGGTCAATGTGTATGGTGCGCGCAGTGAAGTGCTGGTGCGCTTTGATCATGCAGCAGCGAAAGAGTTTGCCTATATGGCGCACTGCCATCTGCTGGAGCATGAAGACACCGGCATGATGCTCGGCTTTACCGTCGCGTAAACTGTGCCCGGCAACAAATGCCTGATGGCGCTTCGCTTATCAGGCCTACGGTTCTGTGTTCGGTTTCAGGGTTTTGTAGGCCGGATAAGGCGCCAGCCGCCATCCGGCAATGCATTGCGATTTCACAATAAAAAAGCCCGGCAGCGCTATGCGTGCCGGGCTTTGTTTTGTAGGCCGGATAAGGCGTTAGCCGCCATCCGGCAATACGACATCAGAGTGCGTAATTACTTCGCATCATCCGGCAGAGCAAACGCCACGATGTAATCACCCATCTTGGTACCGAACGAACCGTGACCGCCTGCGGAGATGACAACATACTGCTTGCCATTCACTTCATAGGTCATCGGCGTTGCCTGACCACCCGCTGGCAGACGACCTTCCCACAGTTTGTCACCGTTGGTCATGTTGTATGCGCGCAGGTAGTTATCCGCGGTACCGGCAATAAACAGCACGTTACCGGCGGTGGAGATCGGGCCGCCAAGCATCGGCATACCGAGGGTAAACGGCACTTTAATCGGCATCGGGAACGGCAGGCTATCCTGCGGCGTACCGATACGTTTTTTCCATGCTACCTGGTTGGTTTTCAGATCCAGCGCAGAGATATAACCCCAGGCTGGCTGTTTGCACGGCAGGCCAAACGGCGAGAGGAACGGATTCAGCGTTACGCCAAACGGCACGCCATACTGCGGCTGAATACCGGATTCCGAACCGGTGCCTTTCGCATCTTTCGGCGGCTCCATCGGGTTGTTTGGACCACGCGGGATCAGCTTCGAGACAAACGGCAGCGCCATCGGGTTAGCAATCGCCACCTGGCGGTTTGGATCGACGGAGATACCGCCCCACTCAAACATGCCGAGGTTACCCGGGAAGACCAGCGTACCCTGCTCAGACGGCGGGGTGAAAATGCCTTCATAACGCATCTGGTGGAACATCACGCGGCACACCAGTTGGTCGAACATGGTGGCGCCCCACATATCCGCACCGCTCAGATCTCGCTTCGGACGGAAGCTCAGATCGGAGAAGGGTTGGGTTTTGGTGACGTAATCGCCTTTCGCTGCGCCCTGCGGAACCGGTTTTTCCGGTGCCGGCACAACCAGTTCGCCGTTACGACGATCCAGTACGAAGATGTTACCGGTTTTCGCCGGGGCATAAACGACCGGCACTTTCTTACCGTTCACATCGATATCCGCCAGCGTCGGCTGGGACGGCATATCCATATCCCACAGATCGTGGTGTACGGTCTGGTAGCTCCACACCAGCTTACCGGTGGTCGCATTCAGCGCAACAATGGAACTGGCATAACGCTCCTGCTCCGGCGTACGGTTACCGCCCCAGATATCTGGCGTAGTAACGCCCATCGGCAGGTAGACCATATCCAGCTTGGCGTCATAAGCGGCAGGCGCCCAGGAGTTCGGCGAGTTAATGGTGAACTTGTGCTCGTCCGACGGGATCGCATTCGGATCTTTCGCGCCCGGATCGAAGGCCCACAGCAGCTTACCGGTGTTGATATCAAAACCACGAATCACACCAGACGGCTCACGGGTGGAGAAGTTATCCGTTACCGCACCGGCAATGATAATCACTTTATCGGTGACGATCGGCGGTGAAGTCGGCTCATACATCCCCGGCGTGGTAACCGGCATGTTGGTTTGCAGGTTGAGGATACCTTTGTTAGCAAAGGTGTCACACAGCTTGCCGTTATCAGCGTTAACCGCAAACAGGCGACCGTCGTTCACCGGCAGAATGATGCGGCGCGGGCAGTTAGCCACCACGTCCGGGCTGGCGTTTTCTGCCGTCGCTTCGTGGTAGGAGACACCACGGCAGGTCACGTGCTGGAAGGTCGGGTCCGCATTCAACTGCGGATCGAAGTGCCACTTCTCTTTACCGCTTGCCGCATCAAGTGCGAACAGACGCTGGTGCGCGGTGCAGAGGAACAGGGTGTCGCCCACTTTAATCGGCGTCACTTCGTTGGTGATTTCACCCGGATCGTTCGGCAGCTTCAGGTCGCCGGTGCGGAACACCCAGGCTTCCTTAAGGTTTTTAACGTTATCCGCGTTGATCTGCTTCAGCGGGGAGTAACGCTGGCCTTCCTGGTTACGGCCATAAGCCGGCCAGTCGCTATCGGCAACGTTAGAAATCGGTGCAGCAGGCGTCGAGTCAGCGCTCAGGGTGCCGTTGATCTCCTGCGGGTCGTTAAAGCCGGCCCAGGTCAGAATGCCGCCGCTAATCAGCAGTACCGCTACCAGGGCAGCAACCGCGCCACGGGCAGGAATAATCAGGCGACGCCAGACAAATGGCAGAATCAGCCAGATACCGAAGAAGACAAGAATATCGCTACGTGGGGTCAGCGCCCAGAAGTCGAAGCCGACTTCCCAAACGCCCCACAGCATGGTGGCAAGCAGCAGAGCCGCGTAGAGCCAGAGCGCGGAACGCTTCCCTTTCCACAGCAGCCAGGTCACGCCAAGCATCACCAGGCCAGCGATGGGGTAGTACCAGGAGCCGCCGATGGAGATCAGCCAGACACCACCGATTAAAAGATACAGCCCGCAGAAGGCTGCAAAGATCGTCGTCAGCATGATCAATAGCCGCGACCGTTGCGATTTTGTTTCTGCCATAAAAGGAATACTCATCAGTTTGTTAAATTTTTGATAGCAACTAATTATAGGTGTTAACAAGTGTGATCGTCATCACAAATCGAGCTTTCTCGATGCATGCCCACCTCAATTGGTTTTGCTGGTATACTTCACGGCTTGCGTTTCAATCACCGGTTTAAGCGATTGGTGTTGAATTATTTGCTTCTAAAATCATATGGTTAGTTAATATGAAACACAAAGTTGAAGTGATGATCCCGGAAGCGGAGATCAAAGCACGCGTCGCCGAACTGGGTCGTCAAATCACTGAACGTTACAAAGATAGCGGCAGCGAGATGGTGCTGGTGGGGCTGCTGCGCGGCTCGTTTATGTTTATGGCCGATCTCTGCCGTGAAGTGCAGGTCTCCCATGAAGTCGATTTTATGACCGCTTCCAGCTACGGCAGCGGCATGTCATCGACCCGCGATGTGAAAATCCTCAAAGATCTGGATGAAGATATTCGCGGCAAAGATGTATTGATTGTTGAAGACATTATCGATTCTGGCAACACGCTGTCGAAAGTGCGCGAGATCCTGCGCCTGCGCGAGCCGAAGTCGCTGGCGATCTGCACCCTGCTGGATAAGCCGTCCCGACGCGAAGTGGATGTCACCGTCGAGTATGTTGGTTTCTCGATTCCGGATGAGTTTGTGGTGGGTTACGGAATTGACTACGCTCAGCGCTATCGCCATTTGCCCTATGTCGGCAAAGTGGTGATGCTGGACGAATAAAAAAAATCGGGGCCGACGGCCCCGATTGTTATTTGTGATTAATGTGCTTCTGGCTGATGTTCTGCACACCTGTGCGGTAACGCTGTTCCAGCGTTTCGCGGTTGGTGGCGGTCACATCCAGATCGCGCAGCAGGCCGTCATGGATACCGTAAGCCCAGCCGTGAATCGTCACGTTCTGGCCGCGTTTCCAGGCGGATTGCATAATCGTTGAGTGGCCAAGGTTATAAACCTGCTCCATGACGTTCAATTCGCACAGCGTATCGAGACGACGTTCTGGCGGCATTTCGCCGAGCAGCGAGCTATGTTTAAACCAGATGTCGCGAATGTGCAGCAGCCAGTTGTTGATAAGACCCAGTTCCGGGTTTTCAACCGCTGCCTGAACGCCGCCGCAGCCGTAGTGGCCGCAGATGATGATGTGTTCAACTTCCAGCACATCAACCGCGTATTGCACAACGGAGAGGCAGTTTAAGTCGGTATGGATGACCAGGTTGGCCACGTTACGGTGAACAAACAGCTCGCCGGGTTCAAGGCCAGTCAGGCGCTCAGCCGGAACGCGTGAGTCTGAACAGCCAATCCACAGAAAGCGCGGCTTTTGTGCCTGCGCCAGCGTTTCAAAAAATCCTGGATCTTCCTCGACCAGCATTTTTGACCATAGTGCGTTGTTGCTGATGAGTGTATCTATGTCTTTCATAGCGCTTTGCGACCTGTAAGCAAAATGAGTGCGAGGCCTAATATAGGTCAACTCTTTCTCTTTTAAAACCACACATCGAGTGTAAGAAAATAGGTAAGTGATAATTCATGACCATTGCACTGGAGCTTGAGCAGCTTAAAAAAACCTATCCTGGCGGCGTTCAGGCGCTGCGCGGAATCGATCTGCAAGTCGAGGCGGGAGACTTCTACGCCCTGCTTGGGCCGAACGGCGCGGGTAAGTCGACCACCATCGGTATTATCAGCTCGCTGGTGAATAAAACCTCTGGCCGGGTCAGCGTCTTTGGCTATGACCTGGAAAAGGATGTGGTGAACGCCAAACGCCAGCTTGGGCTGGTGCCGCAGGAGTTCAACTTCAACCCCTTTGAAACCGTACAGCAGATTGTCGTTAACCAGGCGGGCTACTACGGTGTCGATCGCAAAGATGCGTTAGTGCGCAGCGAAAAGTACCTTAACCAGCTCGATCTGTGGGGAAAGCGTAACGAACGTGCGCGCATGCTCTCCGGCGGGATGAAGCGTCGTTTGATGATTGCCCGTGCGCTGATGCATGAGCCAAAACTGCTCATTCTTGATGAGCCAACGGCGGGCGTCGACATCGAACTGCGCCGCTCCATGTGGGGCTTTTTGAAGGATCTGAACGACAAAGGCACCACCATTATTCTCACCACTCACTATCTGGAAGAGGCGGAGATGCTGTGCCGCAATATCGGCATCATCCAGCATGGCGAGCTGGTGGAGAACACTTCGATGAAGTCACTGCTCTCCAAGCTCAAATCGGAGACCTTTATCCTCGATCTGGCGGCGAAAAGCGCGCTGCCGAAGCTGGAAGGGTATCAATATCGACTGGTAGATACCTCAACGCTCGAAGTGGAAGTGCTGCGCGAGCAGGGGATCAACAGCGTCTTTAGCCAGCTGAGCGCGCAGGGGATCCAGGTATTAAGTATGCGTAACAAAGCCAACCGCCTTGAAGAGCTGTTCGTTACGCTGGTGCATGACAGGAAAGGAGAGGGCGCATGATGCAGCTTTATTGGGTGGCGCTGAAGAGTATCTGGTACAAAGAGATCCAGCGTTTTATGCGTATCTGGGTGCAGACACTGGTGCCGCCGGTGATCACCATGACCCTCTACTTTATTATTTTCGGCAACCTGATCGGTTCGCGTATTGGTGAAATGCACGGCTTCACCTATATGCAGTTTATCGTTCCGGGTCTGATCATGATGGCGGTGATCACCAACGGCTATGCCAACGTTGCCTCCTCCTTCTTTAGCGCCAAGTTCCAGCGCAACATTGAAGAACTGCTGGTGGCACCGGTGCCGACGCACGTAATTATCGTGGGTTATGTTGGCGGCGGCGTGGCGCGCGGCCTGTGCGTTGGCGTGCTGGTAACGGCGGTGTCGCTCTTCTTCGTGCCTTTCCAGGTGCACTCATGGCTATTTGTCGGGCTGACGCTGCTGCTCACCGCGGTGCTCTTCTCGCTGGCCGGTCTGCTGAATGCGGTGTTCGCCAAAACCTTTGACGATATCAGCCTGATCCCGACCTTTGTGTTGACCCCGCTGACCTACCTCGGCGGCGTCTTCTACTCCCTGACGCTGCTGCCGCCGTTCTGGCAGGCGCTGTCGCACCTGAACCCGATCGTCTATATGATCAGCGGCTTCCGCTTCGGCTTCCTCGGGATTAGCGATGTACCGCTTATCACCACGGTCGGCGTGCTGGTGGTCTTTATCCTCGGCTTCTATCTAACCTGCTGGTATCTGATTCAGCGTGGGCGCGGATTGCGTAGCTAACGGTTATCCGGCTATTTTCAGCATTGCTCTAAAAAACAATAAGATCGCTTCGGCGATCTTATTGTTTTGCATGAACAGCACTTAATCGTGTTTTAAAGACATTCTAATTTGATCGCCCGTTTCTAATCGGTAGTCACAATAAGTGAGTCCATTGTTTCTGGTGGGCTGATTCATCGCATTTAAGAGTTCTTTTACTTTACTGCCTATGATGGCCATCGGGTCGAATCCTTTCCATCTACAGTTAGTGGCGGATGGGGAGCAATAAACCACGCTTGAAATCCCATCCGTGTCCGTTTCCACGCCCGTTGACGTTATGCTTCCTTTTGCCGGGCATTGACCCGCGAAAGCCGCGCCTGACGCGGATGAAAAGCCTAAAAGCAGAGCGAGAATAATAGCTTTATCCATGTTCATGATGATCCCTTAGTCCATTATTAAGGTGCAATTGCACAAATAACATACAGCAGGGAAATGGAAAGGCAAAGTTTGAACAGAAGATGAGCATTCCACACCAGAGGTCACCTGCCAGGAAGCAATCCACCGAGTTAGCCCACTTTTTGACCTAAACAAAGCCATTAAATCCCTCAGGTTTTGTTACAATCACGCCACTTTCCTAACGCGGTTCGTCTCATGTCTCGTTTGATTGCCTTTCTCTTTCTGTTGCTGGCCGGTAGCGCCTCTGCCGCCATTATCAGCGAACAAGCTGTTCCTGCACGTTATCTGCAAACCACCGAAGATGCCGACATCTGGGCGCAGGTGGGCGATAAGGTCATTACCGTCGGCAATATTCGCGCCGGGCAGATCATCGGCGTGGTGCCGGGCGAGGAGGATTACTACGCCTTTCGCTTCGGCTTTGGCTCGGGGTTTATTGATAAAGGCCATCTCGGCACGGTGACGGGCAACAAGCGCGTGCAGGATAGCCTCGGCGATCTTAATAAGCCGCTCAGCAACCAGAATCTCATCACCTGGCAGGATACGCCGCTCTACAACGCGCCGGATAAAACCAGCCCGCAGTTCGGCACGCTGGCGCAAAACCTGCGCTACCCGATTATCGATAAGCTCAAGGATCGCCTGAACCAGACCTGGTTTCAGATCCGCATCGGCAACCGGCTGGCGTGGGTCAGCAGCCTCGATGCGCAGGAAGATAACGGCCTGCCGGTGCTGACCTACCACCATATTTTGCATGACGAAGAGAACACCCGCTTTCGCCACACTTCCACTACCACTTCGGTTCGTGCCTTTACCAACCAGATGACGTGGCTGCGCGACCAGGGCTACGCCACGCTGTCGATGTATCAACTGGAAGGGTATGTGCGTAACCGCATGAATCTGCCCGCCCGCGCGGTGGTGATCACTTTTGATGATGGGCTGAAGTCCGTCAGCCGCTACGCCTACCCGATCCTGCGCCAGTATGGTTTTAAAGCGACGGCGTTTATTATCTCGTCGCGCATCAAGCTAAAGCCGCAGAAGTGGGACCCGAAATCGCTGCAATTTATGAGCGTGTCGGAACTTAACGGCATTCGTGACGTGTTTGATGTGCAGTCACACACTCACTTCCTGCACCGGGTCGATGACGCGCGCCATCCGATCCTTTTTAGCCGCAGCTATCACAACATTCTGTTTGATTTTAAACGTTCGCGCCGCGCGCTGGCGCAGTTCAACCCGCATGTGCTCTATCTCTCCTATCCGTTTGGCGGTTATGACGATAAAGCGGTGAAAGCGGCAAATGACGCCGGTTTCCATATGGCAGTGACTACGGTGCGCGGGAAGGTGAAGCCGGGGGACAATCCGTTCCTGTTAAAACGGCTCTATATCTTACGCACGGACTCGCTGGAAACGATGTCGCGGCTGATCAGCAATCAGCCGCAGGGGTAGGGCATCAGGCAACCTGAACCGGCACGGCTTTCGCGGTGCGTTTCATCTCGTTGTCGCCGTCAAAATAGGCCACTTTCGGCTGCCAGCTGCGGGCCACGTCATCGGGCATGGTGACGTAGCTGGCGATAATCAGAATATCGCCGACATCCGCACAGTGCGCCGCCGCGCCGTTAACGGAGATAATGCGCGAGCCGCGCTCACCGGCAATCGCATAGGTAGAGAAGCGCTTACCGTTGGTGACGTTATAGATATCAATGGCTTCGTATTCAAGGATACCGGCCGCTTCCAGAAAATCCTGGTCGATGGCGCAGGAGCCTTCGTAATGCAGGTCGGCCTGCGTCACTTTGACGCGGTGGAGCTTGCCTTGCAGCATAGTGCGAATCATAAGTTGAACCTTCGTTACTGAGAGTAAAGCCGAAACGGGGAGACGGCTCCCTGCTTAACCCCGTCTGTTGTTGCTGCGCCTTAACCGGCGCAGCGTTCTGCCAGATTATTTCTGGGTCAATTCAACCACTTTGTTGTCGATAAGCCGCGCCTGGCCGAGCCATGCCGCCATCAGAATCACCGCGCGCTGGCTGCTCTCAGTGAGTTCAAGCAGCGTGTCCGCATCACGGATCTGAATATCATCAGCGCGGAAACCGGCTTCATTAACCTGCTGCTCCGCCAGTGCCACCAGCTCTTCGATATCGCGCTCGCCCGCCTGTAACTTATCGGCGATGGCGTTCATCACTTTGCTCATCCCCGGCGCGATTTTGCGCTGGTCAGCGGTGAGATAGCCGTTACGCGAGCTGAGCGCCAGGCCATCTTTCGCCCGCACGGTGGGCACGCCGACAATCTCAATGTCGTAACCCATATCCGCCACCATTTTGCGGATCAACTGCAACTGCTGATAATCCTTCTCGCCGAAGCAGGCGATGTCGGGCTGGACCAGGTTAAACAGCTTGCTGACGATGGTGGAGACGCCGCGGAAATGGCCGGGACGGCTGGCACCTTCCAGCATCGTCGAGATGCCCGGAACGTCCACATAAGTCTGGCCTTCCGTGCCCTGCGGGTAGATATCCGCAGGCGCAGGGGCAAAGACGAAATCGACTTTACGTTTGTTCAGCTTTTCGCAATCTTCCTGCAAGGTGCGCGGGTAGCGCACCAGGTCATCCTGGCGGTCAAACTGCATCGGGTTTACAAAGATGCTTACTACCACCACATCGGCGCGCAGTTTCGCTTCGTCGACCAGCTTCATATGACCATCGTGCAGGTTGCCCATGGTCGGCACCAGCGCAATGCGTTTTCCTTCCTGACGCAGGCGGCGAATATGCTGGCGCAGCAGCGGCAGGGTTTCAATAATCAACACAACAAGGCTCCTTAATGGAAACTGTGCTCTTCGCCCGGATAGGCTCCGGACTCGACTTCAGCCACATACTGCCTGACCGCGGCACGCATGTCGCCTGCTTCATTGAGGAAATTTTTAGCAAATTTTGGAATATGTCCACCGGTAATGCCAAAGGCGTCATGCATCACCAGAATCTGTCCGTCTGTCACATTGCCTGCGCCAATACCAATCACCGGAATGGTTAGCGCCTCAGTAATGCGCTGCGCCAGTTCAACCGGCACACACTCCAGCACCAGCAGCTGCGCGCCTGCCGCTTCCAGCGCCAGCGCATCTTCATACAGGCCCTGCGCCGCATCGCCGCGCCCCTGCACTTTATAACCGCCGAAGATGTTGACCGATTGCGGGGTTAAACCGAGATGACCGCATACCGGCACTGCGCGTTCGGTAAGCATTTTCACCGTTGGCGCCAGCCAGCGGCCGCCTTCGATTTTCACCATATTGGCACCGGCGCGCATCACCGCAGCCGCGTTCTCAAACGCCTGTTCGGGGGTGGCGTAGGCCATAAACGGCAGATCGGCGAGTAGCAGGCAGGCAGGCGCGCCGCGGCGAACCGCCTGGGTGTGATAAGCAATGTCGGCTACCGTTACCGGCAGCGTGGAGTCGTGCCCTTGTACCGTCATGCCTAACGAATCGCCGACCAGCATCACGTTGATTCCCTCTTCGGCAAAGAGTTTGGCGAAGCTGTAGTCATAGGCGGTGATGGTGGCGAAGCGGCGCTTCTCCTGCTTACATTTCAGCAGCCACGAGAGGGTCGTCGGTTTCATAGCGTTTCCTGATAGTCGAAGGCGAATCTGGCGCATTCTAAGCAGCAACATTCAGGGGGGCAATGACTTTAGGCAACCCGTTGATGCAGGTCACCTTTTCAGGCGGGGTTACCAGGCGTGAGGTTTTGGCGCGTTCAGCCGCGTCAGCACGGCCTGTAATGATTCGCCATCGGGGAAGTGCAGATCCGGGGCGATCTCAAACAGTGGCCACAGCATAAAGCCGCGGTTTTTCATATCGTAATGGGGAATGGTCAGGCGCGCGGTCTGCACCGTCATCTCGCCAAACAGCATAATATCGAGGTCGAGGGTACGCGGCCCCCAGCGCTCGGCTTTACGCACGCGCCCCTGTTGCAGCTCAATGCGCTGCGTATGGTCGAGAAGGGCTTCCGGCGCGAGCGTGGTTTCCAGCGCCACGGCGGCGTTGAGATAGTCAGGCTGATCCGGCGGGCCGAGCGGGGGAGTGCGGTAAAGCGAGGAGCACGCCACGATCCGGCTGTCGGGGATCTCCCCCAGCGCGGCTATCGCGGCGTTAACTTGATCGAGCGGCGAGGCGAGATTGCTGCCCAGCGCGATAAAGGCCAGCGTCACGCACTGCCCTCACGGCGCGGTGCGCGCTTGCGCGGACGGCGATGGCGACGGCGCTCGGCCGGCTCTTCACCTAAATCATCAAGCATATGTTTTTGCGCCGGCGGTGCAGAGACCTGGAACTCGCCCCACCATTTTGTCAGGCGTTGCAGTTCAGCATTGTTTTCCGCCTCGGCGCGCAGCGCCAGCAGATCGTACGAGGCGCGGAATTTCGGATGCTCCATCAGTTTCCAGGCGCGTTTGCCCTGGCGACGGGACATGCGCAGCTGCAGCTGCCAGATATCGCGAACCAGCGTAGTGATGCGTTTCGGGATCGCCAGCGAGCGGCACGCTTCGTCGAGCACGTCGTTCATCGCCAGTGCGAAGGCGTCGTAGTAGGCCAGCCCGCCCTCCTGGGTAATACGCTGCGCGTTCTCCAGCAGCGGATACCAGAACATAGCGGCAAACAGAAACGCCGGGTTAACGCGCATATCGTTGTGAATGCGGTTATCGGTGTTCTTCAGCACCTGGGCAATAATGCGCTCCATCGGGCTGTCGCCGCGCTCGGTAAAGCAGCGGGTGATAATCGGGAAGAGCGGCTGGAAGAGGCCATATTCGCGCAGGAGCTGGTAGGTATCGTAACCGTAACCGGCCTGCAGCAGCTTCAGGGACTCTTCAAACAGACGCGCCGGCGGCACGTCGTTAATTAAGGTTGCCAGACGCGGGATCGGCTCGGCGGTCTCTTCGCTGATCTGCATCCCCAGCTTGGCGGCGAAACGCACCGCGCGCAGCATGCGCACCGGATCTTCGCGGTAGCGGGTTTCCGGGTTGCCGATCAGGCGGATGGTGCCCTCTTGCAGATCGCGCATGCCGCCGACGTAATCACGTACGGTAAAGTCGGCAACGCTGTAATAGAGGCTGTTAATGGTGAAGTCACGACGCTGGGCATCTTCTTCAATTGAGCCGAAGATGTTGTCGCGCAGCAGCATGCCGTTCTGGCCGCGCTGGGAGATGGTGCGATCGGTTTGTTGATCGTCATGATGACCACGGAAGGTCGCCACTTCGATAATCTCCGGCCCGAACATCACATGTGCGAGGCGGAAACGGCGACCCACCAGGCGGCAGTTGCGGAACAGCTTGCGCACCTGATCCGGCGTGGCGTTGGTGGTGACATCAAAATCTTTTGGTTTTTTGCCCAGCAACAAGTCGCGCACACCGCCGCCTACCAGGTAAGCTTCATAGCCCGCTTTATTCAGACGATAGAGCACTTTGAGCGCATTTTCGCTGATATCTTTGCGGGAAATAGCGTGCTGCTCACGCGGGATAACCGCCATTTGCGGTTTGGCCATTGCCTCAACGGCCATGCTCTCTTCGCGGCTTAGCACCTTGCGGCAAAAATTAGCGACTCGGGTAAAAATAGTACACCTCGGTAGTGTCAGACGTCATCGGGACAAAAAAATAGCGGCTAATCATAGCTCAGCGCGAAGCATTTGAGAATGCTGTATTCGCATCGCCTGTTACAGGTACGCGTGAAAGCGACCAGTTCGCCACCGCCTTTTCCAGCAGATCCTCCAGCGAGAGATCCTGCCACTCTTTTGTTACATCCTGGTTCATAAATTGTAAAGCACGGATCAACACAGGACGCGGATCGCCCTCCGGCAGGGCAGGCGCATGGTTCTGCTTGGAGAGCTTATCCCCTTGTTCATTAAGGGCTAATGGCAGATGAACATACTCAGGTGCCGGCCAGCCTAATTGTTGATAAAGGGAGAGGTGCCGCACCGTCGGTGCAATCAGATCCGCGCCGCGCACGATCTCCGTCACACCCTGAAAATGGTCATCGACCACCACGGCGAGGTTATAAGCAAATAATCCATCGCGGCGGTGAATAATAAAATCTTCGCGCGCCAGTTTCTCTTCGGCGACGATGCGCCCGCGCAGGCGGTCGGTAAATTCCAGCACCGGCTGGCGTTGCAGCAGGCGGACCGCGGCGTTTTCCGGGCCATGATTCAGGGTGCGGCAGTGGCCATCATAGAAACCGCCGACACTTTGAATACGCGCCCGCGTGCAGGTGCAGAAGTAGCTCAGCCCTTCACGGTGCAGCCGTGCCAGCACTTCCCGATAAGCCTCATGTCGCCGCGATTGCCACAGCACCTCGCCGTCCCAGTGCAGGCCGTAATGTTCCAGCTGGCGCAAAATTGTCTCTGCCGCACCGGGCACTTCGCGGGGAGGATCGATATCTTCAATCCGCACGCGCCAGATTCCATGCTGAGCACGGGCTTGCAGATAGCTACCGAGGGCGGCAATTAACGAACCAAAATGCAGTTCACCGGATGGGGATGGCGCAAAGCGCCCGATATAGTGTGATTCAGGCATATCGACAGGCAAAAAAGTACAGGGCGGGCGCGTTCGCCGCCGTATAAGAGACGCCCCGCATCAGCGGGGCGTCTTGGGGAATGCCGGGGGTTAGCCCGCCATCTGTTTTTCGCGGATTTCCGCCAGGGTTTTGCAGTCGATGCACAGGTCGGCAGTCGGACGCGCTTCCAGACGACGGATACCAATTTCAACGCCGCAGGATTCGCAGAAACCGAAATCTTCGTCTTCTACTTTTTTCAGCGTTTTTTCGATCTTCTTAATCAGCTTACGCTCGCGATCGCGGTTACGCAGTTCGAGGCTGAACTCCTCTTCCTGAGCAGCACGGTCAACCGGGTCCGGGAAGTTAGCCGCTTCGTCCTGCATGTGCGTAACGGTGCGATCGACTTCATCCCTAAGTTGATTGCGCCATGCTTCAAGAATCCGCTTGAAGTGCGCCAGCTGGGCTTCGTTCATATACTCTTCGCCCGGTTTCTCTTGATACGGCTCCACCCCAGCGATGGCGAGAATACTCAGGGACGATGTTTTACGGTTTTGCCCTTCTTGCATGTTGCTTCTCCTTAACACGCACTATCGATCCCCGTATGGGGGAAAAATCAGGCCGCTATAAATAGCAGATGCTTTTACGGATGGCAAATATCCATACGTAACACTTGACAACCCTGTGAAGAAAAGCGTATTTGCGCACGCGACCAAATCACTTATTCGTCAGGCGCTTGCCTTAAAGCGAGAACGGTAGCGGCAAGCTAAGACTCATATTATCGGCAGAAAGTTCCGCTTTATAAGCAATAACTTCCACCCCATTTTGTTGCGCTTCACTCAATAATCGTGCGTATTCCCCATCAATATGGCGCGCGGGTGCGAAATGTTCAACGGCGGAGTGCAGAATGGCAAACAAGATCACCGCACGGTCACCATTGGCCGCAACGCTCATCAACTCCCGTAAATGCTTCTGCCCGCGCAGTGTGACCGCATCCGGGAAATAGCCTGACTGCTGCTCGGCGAGCGTGACCGATTTCACTTCAATATAGCAGTTGCGGCGATCCTCCGCCTGTAACAGAAAATCAATTCTGCTGCGCTCCGCACCATATTTCACTTCGCTTTTCAGCGCGCTATATCCCGTTAACTCAGGCAGGCGGTCGGCGATAATCGCCTCTTTCGTCAACATATTTGCCCGCTGCGTATTCACGCAAATAAACGCGCCCTGTTGCGTTTCAGTTAATTCCCAGGTGTGGGCATATTTGCGCTTCAGATTTGTTGAGGTGGAATACCAGACCCGATCGCCTGGCGTCGCGCAGCCGGTCATCGCGCCGGTATTGGGGCAGTGCAGCGTCAGGGTTTCGCCTTCGGGCGTCACGACATCCGCCAGAAAGCGCTTATAGCGCGTCACAAGCGTGGCGGATTGTAGCGGTGGGGTGAATTCCATATCTCTTCCTTAATATGTTCGTGGCTCAGGACGCGCAGAAATGATTACTCCCCGCTAAGGGACCAGCGCTTCAGGGCGGTGTAACGGGTACGCCCGTTGAGAAACTGCGACTCGTAGAGCGCAAACTCAGCGACCGCAAAAGACCAGCGAAAACCCGGCGGCGGGAGCGAAACCGCGTGGCTGGCATCGCGCAGCAGCGTGATATGCGGGTGAAAAGGCTGCGGGCTTTGATAGCAGCCGCTACGTGCTGCCTGCGCGCGCAGCATATCCGCCAGTTGCAGTAATCCGCGCGGCGGCTGGCGCGAACCGAGCCACACCACGCGCGAGCGCAGCCACTGCCCGGCATCATCCAGCGTCAACGTAAAGCCCGGCTGGCGAATGCGCCCGGCCAGCGTCTCCAGCGCCTTCTGTTTCTCGGCGCTGATATCGCCCAGAAAGGCCAGCGTCAGATGTAAATTGGCGGCGGCAATTGGCCGTCCCGCTTCCGGCGCGAAGTGTTGCGCGCGCCACTGCACCAGTTGGGGCTGGAGTTCGGCGGGCAGTTCGATGGCAAAAAAGAGCCTTTTTGATGCGGGCATAGTGTGCTCGAGGTCAAGAATATGTGGGGATGGTATACTGCCGCTCCTCTTCTGTTAACCCCTGGAGCGTTTGTGTCCTTACTGCCGGTTGCCGCCGTTCTGCCCAATCTTCTCTCTGCGCTGAAAAATGCGCCACAGGTGCTGCTGAGCGCCCCGACCGGGGCCGGGAAATCGACCTGGCTGCCGCTGCAACTGCTGCAACAGAATGCAGTTGAAGGGAAAATTTTGCTGCTGGAGCCGCGACGTCTGGCGGCGCGCAACGTTGCGCAGCGGCTGGCGGAGCTTCTCAATGAGCAGCCCGGCGACACCGTGGGTTACCGCATGCGCGCCGATACCTGCGTCGGCCCGAACACCCGCCTTGAAGTGGTCACCGAAGGGATCCTCACGCGCCTGATCCAAAACGATCCGGAGCTAAACGGCGTCGGGCTGGTGATCCTCGACGAGTTCCACGAGCGCAGTCTACAGGCCGATCTGGCGCTGGCGCTGCTGCTTGATGTGCAGCAGGGACTGCGTGACGATCTGAAAGTGCTGATTATGTCCGCGACGCTGGATAATGAGCGTCTACACTCGCTGTTGCCGGATGCGCCGGTGATCGTCTCCGAAGGGCGTACGTTCCCCGTTGAACAGCGCTACCAGTCACTGCCCGCTCATCAACGTTTTGATGAGGCGGTGGCACAGGGCACGGCTGAGCTACTGCGCAACGAGCCGGGTTCGCTGCTGCTCTTTTTGCCGGGTGTCGGCGAAATTCAGCGCGTGCAGGAGCAACTGGCGTCGCGCGTCGGCAGCGATGTGCTGCTCTGCCCCCTGTATGGTGCGCTGCCGTTAAGCGAACAGCGCAAAGCGATTCTGCCTGCGCCCGCCGGCAAACGAAAAGTGGTGCTGGCGACCAATATTGCCGAAACCAGCCTGACCATTGAAGGGATCCGGCTGGTGGTGGACAGCGCGCAAGAGCGCGTTGCCCGTTTTGATGTCCGCAGCGGCTTAACGCGCCTGATTACCCAGCGCATCAGCGTGGCGTCGATGACCCAGCGCGCCGGACGCGCCGGGCGTCTGGAGCCGGGTATCTGCCTGCATCTGATTGCCAAAGAGCAGGCGGAGCGCGCGGCGGCGCAGAGCAGCCCGGAGATCGTTAATAGCGATCTCTCCGGTCTGTTGATGGAGTTATTGCAGTGGGGCTGCCAGGATGCTGCCCAGCTTAATTGGCTGGATCTGCCGCCTGAGACTAACCTGGCGGCGGCGCGCAGGCTGCTGACGCAACTGCGCGCGCTGGAAGAGGGGCGTTTAACGCCGTTTGGCATGAAAATGGCGGCGCTCGGCAACGATCCGCGTCTGGCAGCAATGCTTTCGAGCGCGCAGGGCGATGATGAGATTGCCACCGCCGCGAAGCTTGCAGCGATCCTCGAAGAGCCGCCGCGCGGCGGTAATTCTGATTTGAGCGCTGCCTTCTCGCGCCAGCAGGGGACCTGGCAACAGCGCGCGCGCCAGCTGGCACGCAGGCTGAAGAGCAGCAGAGGCGAGCCGGATAACAGCGCGCTGGCACCGCTTCTCGCCTGTGCGTTTGCCGATCGTATCGCGCGCCGACGCGGTCAGCAGGGGCGCTACCAGCTGGCGAACGGTCTAGGTGCAACGCTGGATGCCGATGACGCGCTAAACCGTCACGAATGGCTGCTCGCGCCGCTGCTGTTGCAGGGGAGCCAGTCGCCGGATGCGCGCATATTACTGGCGCTGCCGCTGGATATTGATGCGCTTGTGGCTCAATGCCCGCAGCTGATTACCCAGTCCGACAGCGTCGAATGGGATGAAACGCTCGGTACGCTGAAAGCATTTCGTCGTCGGCAAATTGGTCAACTGACGCTGAGCGCGCAGCCGCTGGCGAAGCCCTCTGAGGAGGAGCTGCACCAGGCGATGCTAAACGGTATTCGCGAAAAGGGGCTGCGGGTGCTGAACTGGACAAGCGAAGCGGCGCAGTATCGTTTACGCTTACTCTGCGCCGCGAAGTGGTTGCCGGAGTTCGACTGGCCCGCCGTTGATGACGCCTCGCTGCTCGACACCCTTGAGGCGTGGCTGCTGCCGCAGATGGGCGGCATTCGTTCCCTGCGCGATTTGCAGTCTCTCGACGTGGGGCAGGCGTTGCAGCAGGCGCTGCCGTGGTCGTTGCGTCAACGGCTGGATAGTGAGCTGCCTGGGCATTACACTGTGCCGACCGGAAGCCGGATAGCCATCCGATATCATGAAGATAATCCGCCTGCGCTGGCGGTGCGGATGCAGGAGATGTTCGGTGAAGCCACCACGCCGACGATTGCGCAGGGGCGCGTGGCGCTGGTGCTGGAGCTGCTTTCGCCTGCCCAGCGGCCGCTGCAAATTACGCGCGATTTAGGCGCGTTCTGGGCCGGAACCTACCGCGAGGTGCAAAAAGAGATGAAGGGGCGCTACCCCAAACATGTCTGGCCGGACGATCCGGCGAACACCGCGCCGACGCGGCGAACGAAAAAGTATTCATAGTGCTGATGCGTATAGCGTCATTCAGCAGTGGTATAAATTGAGAGAGTTCTTCTTCTGCCTGTGGGCCGAAGAGCTGAGAATCGGGCCCTTGCGCCTGAACGTTGCGGAGAGTAAAGCATGGCGGGGAATGACCGCGAGCCAATTGGACGTAAGGGGAAACCTGCGCGCCCGGCAAAAGAGAAAATCAGTCGTCGTCGCGTTCGTGATGAAGAGTATGACGAATACGATGATGAAGAGGAAAACGCAGTGCCGAAAAAGGGAAGAGGCAGAGGCAAGAAGCCCCGCGGTAAACGCGGTTGGTTCTGGCTGCTGCTGAAAATTTTCATTGTTTGCGCAGTGCTGTTTGCCATTTATGGCGTCTATCTGGATCAGAAAATCCGCGCGCGTATCGACGGTAAAGTATGGCAGCTGCCTGCCGCCGTCTATGGCCGTATGGTCAACCTCGAGCCGGATATGGCCATCAGCAAAAATGAGATGGTCAAGCTGCTGGAGGCGACGCAGTACCGCGAAGTGACCAAGATGACGCGTCCCGGTGAATTCACCGTGCAGGCGAAAAGCATCGAGATGATCCGCCGTCCGTTTGATTTCCCGGACAGCAAAGAGGGCCAGGTGCGCGCGCGTCTGACCTTTGACGGCGATCGCCTGGAGACAATCGAGAATATGGACAGCAACCGCCAGTTCGGTTTCTTCCGTCTCGATCCGCGCCTGATCACCATGCTCTCTTCGCCGAACGGCGAGCAGCGCCTGTTTGTTGCGCGTAACGGCTTCCCGGATCTGCTGGTCGATACACTGCTGGCGACGGAAGACCGCCACTTCTACGAGCATGACGGCATCAGCTTCTACTCCATTGGCCGTGCGATGCTGGCGAACCTTACCGCGGGTCGCACGGTGCAGGGGGCGAGTACGCTGACCCAGCAGCTGGTGAAAAACCTCTTCCTGAGCAGCGAGCGCTCCTACTGGCGTAAAGCCAACGAAGCCTATATGGCGCTGATCATGGATGCCCGCTACAGCAAGGATCGCATCCTTGAGCTCTATATGAACGAGGTCTACCTCGGTCAGAGCGGCGATAACGAAATCCGCGGTTTCCCGCTGGCGAGCCTCTACTACTTTGGCCGTCCGGTTGAAGAGCTGAGCCTCGATCAGCAGGCGCTGCTGGTGGGGATGGTAAAAGGGGCGTCGATTTATAACCCATGGCGTAACCCGAAACTGGCCCTTGAGCGTCGTAACCTGGTGCTACGCCTGCTGCAACAGCAGAGCGTGATTGACCAGGAGCTGTATGACATGCTCAGTGCCCGTCCGCTCGGCGTGCAGCCGCGCGGTGGGGTGATCTCTCCTCAGCCAGCCTTTATGCAGATGGTGCGTCAGGAGCTGCAGAGCAAACTTGGCGATAAAGTCAAAGATCTCTCCGGCGTGAAGATCTTCACCACCTTTGACTCGGTGGCGCAGGATGCTGCCGAAAAAGCGGCGGTGGAGGGCATTCCGCTGCTGATCAAACAGCGCAAGCTGTCGGATCTGGAAACCGCGATGGTGGTGGTCGATCGCTACACCGGTGAAGTTCGCGCGATGGTGGGCGGTGCGACACCGCAGTTTGCCGGTTATAACCGTGCCATGCAGGCGCGTCGCTCTATCGGCTCGCTGGCAAAACCGGCAACCTACCTGACGGCGCTGAGCCAGCCAAATACCTATCGCCTGAACACCTGGATTGCGGATGCGCCGATTTCCCTGCGCCTCTCCAACGGCCAGGTGTGGTCACCGCAGAACGACGATCGCCGCTTCAGCGGTCAGGTGATGCTGGTGGATGCGCTGACGCGCTCGATGAACGTGCCGACCGTTAACCTCGGCATGGCGGTAGGCTTACCGGCGGTAACGGACACCTGGGAGAAACTCGGCGCGCCGAAAAATCAGCTGAACGGCATGCCGTCGATGCTGCTGGGTGCGCTCAACCTGACGCCGATTGAAGTGGCGCAGGCCTTCCAGACCATCGCCAGCGGCGGTAACCGCGCGCAACTCTCCGCGCTGCGTTCGGTGATTGCTGAAGATGGCACGGTGCTCTATCAGAGCTACCCGCAGGCGGAACGTGTGGTGCCTGCTCAGGCAGCGTACATGACGCTGTGGACTATGCAGCAGGTGGTTCAGCGCGGAACGGGTCGCCAGCTTGGCGCGAAGTATCCGGGCCTCCATCTGGCAGGGAAAACCGGTACCACCAACAACAACGTTGATACCTGGTTTGCCGGCATCGACGGGCGTGAAGTGACCATCACCTGGGTTGGCCGCGATAATAACCAGCCGACCAAGCTGTATGGTGCCAGCGGCGCGATGGCGATTTACCAGCGTTATCTGCAAAACCAGTCGCCGATCCCGCTGGATCTGACGCCGCCGGAGGACATCACCAACATCGGCGTTGATGATATGGGTAACTTTATCTGCGGCGGCGGTGGCGTACGTCAGCTGCCGGTCTGGACCACCAATCCGGACGCGCTGTGCCAGCAAAGCCAGATGATGCAGCCGCAAACGGGCAACCCGTTCGATCAGTCGACGCAGCCGCAACAGCAGCAACAGCCGCAGCAACAACAGCCGCAGCAGGAGCAGAAGAGCGACGGCGTCGCGGGCTGGATTAAAGATATGTTCGGCAGTAACTAGTAATAAAAACCCCGGTTCAGCAGACCGGGGTTTTTATTTTGTCCTTTCTGATACATTCAAATAACGCCGCGTTAAATTCCTTTCTTCATGCAATTAACATCCTGCTTTTTCAGCGACTAATTTTTTTCTGTTAAGCCCCGCCGGGCGGCATTGCGCTTGCTATGCACTGAGCGCTTCGCATATTATTCTGCGGTCATAATAATAATTCTCGTTTACGTTAACGTTCACTTACTGAATCAGAGATACACTCATGGCGCGTCCAACAACTGCTCAGCCAGTCACTTTTACGCTGCGTACCGTCGCAGTCGTAGTAGCCACAGCGGTTAGCGGCATGTCTGTTTATGCACAGGCTGCCACCACCTCAAAAGAAGAAACCATCACCGTCACCACCGCCGCGCCGCAAGAGAATGCGTGGGGGCCGGCGGCGACTATCGCGGCGAAACATACCGCGACCGCGACAAAAACGGATATGCCGCTGGAAAAAACGCCGCAGTCCATTTCTGTCGTCACCGCCGAAGAGATCGCGCTGCACCAGCCGAAATCGGCGAAAGAGGCCCTGAGCTACACGCCGGGCGTCAGCGTTGGCACGCGTGGGGCGTCCAATACTTACGATCAGCTGATCATCCGCGGTTTTGCCGCTGATAACCAAAGCCAGAATAACTACCTCGACGGCCTGAAGTTGCAGGGCAACTTCTATAACGACGCGGTAATCGATCCCTATATGCTGGAACGCGTTGAGTTGCTGCGCGGGCCAACCTCCGTGCTCTACGGAAAAAGCAGCCCCGGCGGCCTGATGAATATGGTCAGCAAGCGCCCGACCACCACGCCGCTGCATGAAATTCAGTTTAAAGCCGGCACCAATAGCCTGTTTCAGACCGGGTTTGATTTCAGCGACGCGCTGGATGACGACGGTGTTTACTCCTATCGCCTGACCGGACTGGCGCGCTCTGCTAATGCGCAGCAGGACGGGAAAAAAGAGCAGCGTTATACCATCGCCCCCTCTTTTAGCTGGCGGCCGGATGATAAAACCAATTTCACCTTCCTCTCCTATTTCCAGAATGAGCCCGACACCGGCTACTACGGCTGGTTGCCGAAAGAGGGGACCGTTGAACCGCTGCCGAACGGCAAACGCCTGCCGACCAGCTTCAACGAAGGCGCGAAGAACAACACTTACTCCCGTAACCAGAAGATGGTCGGTTACAGCTTTGAGCACGCCTTCGACGATACCTTTACCGTGCGCCAGAACCTGCGCTACGCCGAGAACAAAACCTCGCAAAACAGCGTCTACGGTTACGGCATGTGTTCTGACCCGCTCTACACCGCCGATGCAAAAAAAAGCCCCTGTGCCAGCATCGCGCCGTCGCAGTGGAACCACTACCTGACGCGCCAGTATGTGATTGATAACGAGAAGTTGCAGAACTTCTCGGTCGATACGCAGTTGCAGAGCACCTTTGCCACCGGATCTATCGACCATACGCTGCTGACCGGCGTCGACTTTATGCGTATGCGTAACGACATCGACTCGTGGTTTGGCTATGCGGGATCGGTTGCGCCATCGGATATCTATAACCTCGATCGCGGCGATTTTGATTTCGCTGCCCACTCTGGCCCGTCTGGCGCTTACCGCATTCTTAACCGCCAAAAACAGACCGGCCTCTATGCGCAGGATCAGGCGCAGTGGGAGAAGGTGCTGGTTACGCTGGGCGGCCGTTACGACTGGGCGAAGCAGAGCGCGTTTAACCGCGAGACTGGCATCACCACAACCCGTGACGATAACCAGTTCAGCTGGCGCGGCGGCGTTAACTACCTGTTTGATAATGGCGTCACGCCATACTTCAGCTACAGCGAATCTTTCGAACCGTCGTCCACCTCCGGTGCGAATGGCGCGATCTTCGCCCCGTCGAAAGGCAAGCAGTATGAAGCCGGGGTGAAATATAGCCCGAGCGATCGGCCGATTGTGCTGACCGGCGCGCTCTATCAGCTGACCAAGAGCAACAACCTGATGGCCGACCCTGCGGGATCGGTCTGGTCAGTCGAAGGCGGCAAAGTGCGTTCACGCGGCGTGGAGCTTGAAGCCAAAGCGGCGCTCTCCGCCAACCTTAACGTGGTCGGCTCTTATACCTATACGCAAGCGGAATACACCACCGATACCAAACTGAAAGGTAACACTCCGCCGCAGGTGCCAAAACATATGGCTTCGCTGTGGGGAGATTACACCTTCTATGATGGCGCGCTCTCCGGCCTGACGCTGGGCACCGGCGCGCGCTTCACCGGCTCAAGCTTCGGCGATCCGGCGAACTCGTTTAAAGTCGGTAGCGCTACCGTCGTTGATGCGCTGGTGCGTTACGACCTGGCGCGCCTGGGCATGGCGGGCTCCAATGTCGCCCTGCACGTCAATAACCTGTTCGACCGTGAGTATGTCGCCAGCTGCTTTAACAGTTACGGCTGCTTCTGGGGCGCTGAACGTCAGGTGACGGCAACCGCAACATTCCGCTTCTAATCTTTCTCTTCGGGCACGGTTCGCCGTGCCCTCTGACAAGTTGGCAACCATGCAGGAAAACAAAACGCTTCCCGATACCACCTTTCAACTGAACGATGTCACCTTTCGCGTGCCGGGACGCACGCTGCTGCATCCGCTGTCGTTGACCTTCCCGAGCGGGAAAGTGACCGGCCTGATTGGTCATAACGGCTCGGGTAAATCGACGCTGCTGAAGATGCTCGGCCGCCATCAGGCGCCCTCTGAGGGCGATATTCTGCTCGACGGGCAGCCGCTGGAGAGCTGGAGCAGCAAATCCTTCGCCCGCAAAGTCGCCTATCTGCCGCAGCAGCTGCCGCAGGCGGAAGGGATGACCGTGCGCGAACTGGTGGCGATTGGGCGTTATCCGTGGCATGGGGCGCTGGGGCGTTTTGGTGTGGCTGACCGCGAGAAAGTGGAGGAGGCAATTGCGCTGGTCGGTTTAAAACCGCTGGCACACCGGCTAGTGGATAGCCTCTCCGGTGGAGAACGCCAGCGTGCGTGGATCGCCATGCTGGTGGCGCAGGATAGCCGCTGCCTGCTGCTTGATGAGCCGACCTCTGCGCTCGATATTGCCCATCAGGTTGATGTGCTGGCGCTGGTGCACCGCTTAAGCCAGCAGCGTGGCTTGACGGTAATTGCCGTGCTGCACGATATCAATATGGCGGCACGCTACTGTGACTATTTGGTGGCGCTGCGCGGCGGTGAGATGATCGCCGAAGGCGCGCCGGAGGCGTTAATGCGCGCCGAAACGCTGGAGCAGATTTACGGTATCCCGATGGGGATCCTGCCACACCCGGCCGGTGCCGCGCCCGTGAGCTTTGTCTACTGATGGCCGGTATACCTGAACTCAGCCGTCGGCGTTTACTGACGGCCATGGCGCTATCGCCGCTGCTCTGGCAGATGCGTGGTGCGAAGGCTGCCAGCGTCGATCCGCAGCGCGTCGTCGCTCTTGAGTGGCTGCCGGTCGAGCTGCTACTGGCGCTGGGCGTGATGCCCTACGGCGTCGCCGATGTGCAGAATTACAACACCTGGGTCAACGAACCGTCGCTGCCAGCATCGGTTATTGATGTTGGCCTGCGTACCGAACCGAACCTCGAACTGCTGACGCAGATGAAGCCATCGCTGCTGGTCTGGTCGGCGGGCTATGGCCCCTCCGAAGCGAAGCTGGCGACCATTGCGCCGGGGCGCGGGTTTACCTTTAGCGACGGCAAAAAGCCGCTGGCAATGGCCCGACGCTCGCTGAATGAGATGGCGCAGTTGCTCAACAAAGAGGCGCAGGCGCGTCAGCATCTTGCGCAGTTCGATGCGCTGATGAGCGCCACAAAGCCGCGCTTTGCCCGGCGCGGCGATCGCCCGCTGTTAATGATTACCCTGCTCGATCCGCGCCATGTACTTGTATTTGGTGCCAACTGCCTGTTTCAGGAAGTGCTCGATGATTTCGGCATTCGTAATGCCTGGCAGGGTGAGCAGACCTTCTGGGGCAGCGTGGCGGTCGGCATCGATCGGCTTGCCGCCTATAAAGACGCGGATGTGATCTGCTTTGATCACAACAATGAACAGGATATGCAAAAAGTGATGGCGACACCGCTCTGGCAGGCGATGCCGTTTGTGCGGCAGGGGCGTTTTCAGCGCGTGCCGGCGGTCTGGTTCTATGGCGCGACGCTCTCCGCCATGCACTTCACCCGCGTTCTCGATAACGCGCTGGGAGGCCGGGCATGATCCGTCGCTTCTCCCTCTCATCGGCGCTGCTGCTGGCGGTGCTATTTATCCTGGCGGCCGGGTTGACCTGGTACAATCTGACCCTTGCGCTGCCGCGCGCCCAGTGGGGACAGGCGCTGTTTACGCCGAATATCGATCGTATCGATCAGATGCTGTTTCACTACAGCCTGCTGCCGCGCCTTGCGATCTCGCTGCTGGTCGGCGCCGGGCTTGGGCTGGTGGGCGTGCTGTTCCAGCAGGTGTTGCGTAACCCGCTGGCGGAGCCGACCACGCTTGGCGTGGCGACCGGCGCGCAGCTTGGCATCACTATCACCACGTTGTGGGCGATCCCGGGCGTAATGGCATCGCAGTTTGCGGCGCTGCTCGGTGCCTGCGCCGTCGGCGCGCTGGTGTTTGGCGTGGCGTGGGGAAAACGGCTCTCCCCGGTGACCCTGATTCTTGCGGGCCTGGTGGTGAGCCTCTACTGCGGGGCGATCAACCAGCTTTTGGCACTGTTTCACCACGATCAGCTGCAAAGCATGTTTTTGTGGAGCACCGGTACGCTGACGCAGACCGACTGGAGCGTGGTGCAGCATCTCTGGCCGCAGCTGCTGGGCGGCACGGTGTTAACGCTGCTGCTGCTGCGTCCGCTGACCTTAATGGGGCTGGATGATGGTGTGGCGCGTAACCTTGGGCTGGCGCTGTCGCTGGCGCGGCTGGCGGCGTTAACGCTGGCGATTGCACTCAGTGCGCTGCTGGTTAACGCGGTTGGCATTATCGGGTTTATCGGCCTCTTCGCGCCGCTGCTGGCGAAGATGCTCGGCGCACGGCGTCTGCTGACGCGTCTGATGCTGGCCCCGCTGATTGGCGCGCTGATCCTCTGGCTCTCCGATCAGGTGATCCTCTGGCTGACGCGCATCTGGATGGAGGTCTCCACCGGATCGATGACGGCGCTGATTGGCGCACCGCTGCTGCTCTGGCTGCTGCCGCGTCTGCGCAGTATGAGCGCCCCGGCAATGGATGGCGGGGATAAGATCCGCCCCGAGCGCGGGCATGTGATGTGGTTTGCGCTGGGCGGCGTGCTGTTACTGCTGCTGGCGATGTGGGCGGCGCTCAGTTTTGGCCGCGATGCCCACGGCTGGCAGTGGGCCAGCGGTACGCTGCTGGATCAACTGCTGCCCTGGCGCTGGCCGCGCATTATTGCCGCGCTGACCGCCGGGATGATGCTGGCGGTGGCCGGGTGCATTATCCAGCGCCTGACCGGTAACCCGATGGCCAGCCCGGAAGTGCTGGGCATCAGCTCCGGCGCGGCGTTTGGCGTGGTGTTGATGCTCTTCTTTGTGCCGGGCAACGCCTTTGGCTGGCTGCTGCCCGCCGGAAGCCTTGGCGCGGCGGCAACGCTATTGATCATTATGCTCGCCGCCGGGCGCGGCGGCTTTTCGCCGCACCGCATGCTGCTGGCGGGGATGGCGCTCAGTACCGCCTTTACCATGTTGTTGATGATGTTGCAGGCGAGCGGCGATCCGCGCATGGCGACGATCCTGACCTGGATCTCCGGCAGTACCTATAACGCTTCTGGTGAGCTGGTGGTGCGCAGCGCGGTGGTGATGGTGGTGCTGCTGGCGTTAACCCCGCTGTGCCGCCGCTGGCTGATGATCCTGCCGCTCGGCGGGGAGAGTGCGCGCTCGGTAGGGATGGCATTGACCTCGTCGCGTGTCGTGCTGCTGCTGCTGGCAGCCGCGCTGACGGCGGCAGCGACGATGACCATCGGGCCGCTCAGCTTTGTCGGGCTGATGGCACCGCATATCGCGCGCATGATGGGCTTTCGCCGCACGATGCCGCATATGGTCATTTCGGCGCTGGTAGGTGGCGTGTTGCTGGTGTTTGCCGACTGGTGCGGGCGGATGGTGCTGTTTCCGTTCCAGATCCCGGCGGGGCTGCTCTCGACCTTTATCGGCGCGCCGTACTTTATCTATCTGCTGAGAAAGCAGAGCCGCTAAAAAAATGCCCGGTGGCGCTAGCGCTTACCGGGCCTACGAAGGCTGAGAACACGATTTTGTAGGCCGAATAAGCGTCAGCGCCATCCGGCAATTCCCGATGGCATCACGATGGTTTTGTAGGCCGGATAAGCGTCAGCGCCATCCGGCATTTCCCGATAGCAGCACGACGATTTTGTAGGCCGGATAAGCGCAGCGCCATCCGGCAATTCCCGATAGCAGCACGGTGGTTTTGTAGGCCGGATAAGCGCAGCGCCATCCGGCATTTCCCGACGGCAGCACGGTGGTTTTGTAGGCCGGATAAGCGTGAGCGCCATCCGGCAATTCCCGATAGCAGCACGGTGGTTTTGTAGGCCGGATAAGCGTGAGCGCCATCCGGCATTTCCCCGATATCAGCAGGGCATTACAGCTTCGCGAAGGCGCGCTTCGCGGCGTCGATGGTGTTATCGATATCCTCAACGCTGTGGGCAACGGACATAAAGCCTGCTTCAAACGCGGATGGTGCCAGGTAAACCCCTTCCTCCAGCATCAGGTGGAAGAAGTGTTTAAAACGCTCAACATCACACTTCACCACATCCTGATAGCTCGTCACGCTCTGCGCATCGGTAAAGAAGAGACCAAACATCCCGCCGACATGGTTAACCACCAGCCCAATGCCCGCTTCCTGCGCGGCGTTCAGCAAACCTTCCGCCAGGCGAGTCGTCAGATCGGTCAGGGTAGAGTGAATGCCCGGCTGCGCCACTTCGTTCAGACAGGCGAAGCCCGCGGCCATCGCAATCGGGTTACCGGACAGCGTGCCCGCCTGGTAAACCGGCCCGGTCGGTGCCAGCGCTTCCATCACGTCGCGGCGACCGCCGAAGGCGCCTACCGGCATGCCGCCGCCGATGATTTTGCCAAGACAGGTCAGATCCGGCACCACATCGTAGTAAGCCTGCGCACCCGCCAGCGCGACGCGGAAACCGGTCATCACTTCATCGATAATCAGCAGCGCGCCAAACTCGTCGCACAGCGCACGAAGGCCTGGCAGGAACTCCGGCAGCGGCGGTACGCAGTTCATGTTGCCTGCGACCGGCTCAACGATGATACAGGCGATATCCTGCGGATACTGCTCGAACGCCGCGCGCACCGAGTCGAGATCGTTATAGGTGCAGGTGAGGGTGTGCTTAGCGAAATCCGCCGGTACACCGGGTGAGTTCGGCTGACCGAGGGTTAACGCGCCGGAGCCCGCTTTCACCAGCAGGCAGTCGGCGTGGCCGTGGTAGCAGCCCTCGAATTTGATGATTTTGTCGCGATGGGTAAAACCGCGCGCGAGGCGGATGGCGCTCATTGTCGCTTCGGTGCCGGAGTTGACCATACGCACCATATCCATGGTCGGAACCAGTTCGGTCACCAGCTCCGCCATTTTCACTTCCATCTCGGTCGGCGCGCCGAAGCTCAGCCCGCGGCTGGCCGCTTCAATCACCGCATTGCGGATCGCCGGGTGGTTGTGGCCCAGCACCATCGGTCCCCAGGAGCCGACATAGTCGATATAGGCTTTGCCATCGGCATCGTACAGATAAGCTCCGTCAGCCCGCTCGATAAACAGCGGCGTACCGCCAACGCCGGTGAAGGCGCGTACCGGTGAATTGACCCCGCCAGGGATAAGCTGTCGCGCTGTATTAAAGAGGTTTTCAGACTTACTCATGCTTTCATTCCTGGTTGCTGGAAAAAATCGTTGCCGCTCATTCTATGTGATTACCGGAAGCGGATGAAAGTTTTGCCGGGAAGAACGACATATTTTGCAGGGATTTTGCCCGCGACGCGGCGGCAACGGGTGGCTACAATACTCCTTTTGTATGACGTATCAGAGCCGATGTCAGAAAACACTCCCTCATTTGAACAGCAGCAGGTTGAACGACGCCGACGCAGAGATATTCTGCGCCGCATGCTGCAACGTGATAAAACGCCGCTGGCGATCCTCGTGGTGGCGGCCGTAGCGGGAACGCTTACCGGGCTGGTGGGCGTCGCCTTCGAAAAAGCGGTTAACGCGGTGATCAACCTGCGCATTGGCGCGCTGGCGCAGGTGGCGAACAGCGCTGTCGTCTGGCCGCTGGCCTTTATCGCCTCGGCGCTGCTGGCGATGATTGGCTACTTTTTGGTGCGCCGCTTCGCGCCGGAAGCGGGCGGCTCCGGAATTCCGGAGATCGAAGGCGCGCTGGAGGATCTGCGCCCGGTGCGCTGGTGGCGCGTGTTGCCGGTGAAGTTTTTCGGCGGCATGGGCACGCTGGGCGCGGGCATGGTGCTGGGGCGCGAAGGGCCAACGGTGCAGATTGGCGGCAACGTCGGGCGGATGGTGTGCGATCTTTTCCGTCTGCGCAGCGGCGAAGCGCGCCACACTCTGCTGGCAACCGGCGCGGCGGCGGGGCTCTCTGCGGCCTTTAACGCGCCGCTGGCGGGCATTCTCTTTATCATTGAGGAGATGCGCTCGCAGTTTCACTACAACCTTATCTCCATCAAAGCCGTCTTTACCGGGGTGATCATGTCGAGCATCGTCTTTCGCCTGTTCAACGGCGAAGCGGCGGTCATCGATGTCGGTAAGTTGAGTAATGCGCCGGTGAACACCCTGTGGCTCTATCTGCTGCTGGGAATGGTGTTTGGCTGTATCGGCCCGCTGTTTAACACGCTGGTGCTGCGGACCCAGGATCTGTTTCAGCGCCTGCACGGCGGGAAGACGGGAAAGTGGGTGCTGATTGGCGGCCTGATTGGCGGAACCTGCGGCGTGCTCGGCCTGATGGCTCCTGCGCTCTCCGGCGGCGGTTTTGCGCTAATCCCTATCGCCTCTGCCGGGAATTATGGCCTCAGCGCGCTGCTGTTTATCTTTCTGATCCGCGTGGCGATGACGCTGCTCTGCTTTAGCTCCGGCGCGCCGGGCGGGATTTTTGCGCCGATGCTGTCGTTAGGCACGGTGCTCGGCATGGCCTTCGGCGCGGCGAGCATGGCGATTTTTCCCCATTATCAGCTCGATGCGGCGACCTTTGCCGTCGCCGGAATGGGGGCGTTACTTGCCGCGTCGCTGCGCGCGCCGTTGACCGGAATTGTGCTAGTTTTGGAAATGACTGACAATTATCAGCTTATTTTGCCAATGATCATTACCTGCCTTGGTGCGACACTGTTAGCCCAGTTTTTGGGCGGTAAACCGCTCTATTCCGCCATCCTGGCACGTACGCTTGCCAGGCAGGAGGCCGCCGCTGAGCGTGCGCTGCCGCGGGAGAATACTTGAACGATTGACTACCCTAATGGATAATAGCCGCCATGATCGGGTCAATATTTGCCCAGGTCGACGTATTAACGGGAGCAAGACATGAGTGATGACGTAGCGCTGCCGCTGCAGTTTACCGACGCAGCAGCCAATAAAGTAAAAAGCCTGATCGCGGACGAAGAGAACCCTAATCTGAAACTGCGTGTCTACATCACCGGTGGTGGTTGCAGCGGCTTCCAGTACGGTTTTACCTTTGACGATCAGATTAACGACGGCGATATGACCATTGAGAAGCAGGGCGTTGGCCTGGTGGTTGACCCGATGAGCCTGCAATACCTGGTGGGCGGTTCGGTGGATTACACCGAAGGTCTGGAAGGTTCCCGCTTCGTGGTGACTAACCCGAACGCGACCAGCACCTGCGGCTGCGGTTCGTCGTTCAGCATCTGATTACGTGAAATGCCGGGTAATACCGGCATCTACTCTAATTTTTAACGCCCCGCTTCATCCAGCGCAAAGGTTGGCAGCTTCAGGTGCCAGCGGATCGCCGCCAGGCGAATCACCAGCGTGACGACCATTCCCACCATACTCGCTGACTCCAGCGGCACGGCAAAAACATAGAACGCCGTAGCATGGACGATGCCACCCGCAATACAGGCCGTGGCGTAAATTTCAGTGCGCAGGATCATCGGTATCTCACGCGCCAGCACATCACGAATAATGCCGCCGCCGACGCCCGTTACCACGCCCATACAGATCGCCACCAGCGGCCCGGTGCCGGCAAGAAATGCTTTATTAACGCCAATACCGACAAACACCGCCAGACCGACCGCATCCAGCACCGGCAATATCCACTTCGGCAAGCGGCGCGGCTGGCGCACTAAAATAATGGTTAACATGCAGGTGACCATCGCCACCACCAGATCGGTGGGATCTTTCACCCAGAAGACCGGTCCGTGCGCCAGCGCCATATCGCGAATGGTACCGCCGCCGACCGCGGTCACCACGCCCAGCACCAGCACGCCAAAAGGGTCCATCCGCAACTTTCCGGCAAGCAGAACGCCTGAGATGGCGAAAACGGCGGTGCCGATAATATCCAGCCAGTAGACCAGCATGGTTCATTCCCCGGTTATTTCACCTGCGCAAGGGCAGAACAGAGTTGTTGAGCGGCGAGGATAATACGCGGGCTCGCCCGTTCAAACCAGTCATCATGCAGAGAAATAATCGGCACATTCAACTGGTCGCCCCAGAACGCTTTTACGCGCGTTTGCGCCTTCTCTCCACCGGCGAGAATAATTGCCTGCGGATGGCGTGCCAGCACCTGTTCACGGCTCACCTGGGGCCAGGGCACGCGGCTTTCGGCAAAGATATTCTCCCCGCCGCACAACTCCACCACCTGGTGTTGAATCGATCCTTTCCCGCTGGTAAAGAGCGGCTGCGTGCCGAACTGCATAAAGACGCGTTTTTTCGGCTCTGCTGCGTAGCGGGACTTTAACGCCTCATACGCGCTCATCAGCTGTTGCGCGGCCTGCTCAGCCTGCGCGGGCTGTGGGCTGTAAGGGGCGAGCTGGCGCAGTGTCTGCGCGACCTCTTCAATGGAGACGGCATCGATCCACATCACGTGGATGCCAAACTTTTTCAGCTGATCGACCTGACGCTCCGGGTTGCCTCCGCGCCAGGCCAGCACCACGTCGGGCTTCAGGGCGAGGATGCGTTCGAGGTTTATCCCTTGCCAACTGGCAACCTGCTCAATCTGCGCGGCGGCGGGGGGATAGTCGGAGTAACTGCTGACGGCGACGGGCGTGATACCGGCGGCAAAAGCCAGTTCAGTATTGGCCGGAGAGAGCGAAATAACGCGCGGCGCAGCGAAGAGCCACGCCGGCAGAAACAGAAGCAGGGCGGCGAGCGCCCTGAAAAGGGGATTACCCACGTGCCAGTTTCTGCACCAGGGTTTCAACCATCAGGCTGGACTGTTTTGCCGCCACCACCAGGAACTCATCAAAGCTCAGGTGAGACTGCTGGTCCGCCACGTCGGAGATGGCGCGAACCACCACAAACGGCACGCCAAAGTTGTGGCAAACGTGAGCGATAGCGGTCGCTTCCATCTCAACGGCAACCGCCTGCGGGAAGTTGTGGCGAATTTTTGCCAGTCCAACAGAACCGTTGATGAACGCATCGCCGCTGACAATCAGCCCGCGCACCGCGTTCAGGTTCAGCTCACCGATGCAGGCTTCTGCCGCCAGCACCAGCTTCTCATCGGCTTTAAAGCCCGCCGGGCAGCCCGGCAGCTGGCCATACTCATAGCCAAAGGCGGTAACGTCGGCATCGTGATAACGCGCTTCATCAGAGACCACGATATCGCCCACTTTCAGGGTTGGCGCCAGGCCGCCTGCGGAGCCGGTATTGATAATCACATCCGGCTTGCAGTGCTCCAGCAGCAGGGTGGCGCCCATCGCGGCGGCAACTTTACCAATACCAGACTTAAGCAGGGCCACGTCTGTGCCATTCAGCGTACCGGTGTAAATTTCGCTTCCGCCAATATTCAGCGTCTGACGGTTTTCGATTTTGTCACGCAGCAGCGTAACTTCTTCTTCCATTGCACCAATGATGCCAATTTTCATGGAGATACTCGCTAATGTGATAAGGCAGGAATAGGTTTACAGGGCATAGTCTATCATGGCATACACAATTGCATGACACCCCGTGCGCCTGCGTAGAGGAGAGGAAATGGACGACATCGATTTTCGCAACAAGATCAACTGGCATCGCCGGTATCGCTCGCCGCAGGGCGTGAAAACCGAACATGAGATCCTGCGCATCTTCGAAAGCGATCGCGGACGTATTATCAACTCCGCCGCCATCCGGCGTTTGCAGCAGAAAACCCAGGTCTTTCCTCTTGAGCGTAACGCGGCGGTTCGCACCCGTTTAACGCACTCTATGGAAGTTCAGCAGGTCGGGCGCTATATCGCCAAAGAGATTTTAAGCCGGCTGAAAGAGCAGCGCCTGCTGGAGAAGTATGGCCTGGATGAGTTAACCGGGCCGTTTGAGAGCATCGTTGAGATGGCCTGCCTGATGCACGATATCGGCAATCCGCCGTTCGGCCACTTTGGTGAAGCGGCGATTAATGACTGGTTCCGCCAGCGACTGGCACCCGATGATGCCCTCGGCGAGCCGCTTGGTGACGATCGCTGTGAAGTGATGGCTCTGCGCCTGCGTGAAGGGGAGGGAACACTCAACGCGCTACGCAGTAAAGTGCGCCACGACTTAAGCCACTTCGAAGGAAACGCGCAGGGTATTCGCATGGTGCATACCCTGATGCGCATGAACCTGACCTGGGCGCAGGTCGGCTGTATTTTAAAATATACCCGCCCGGCGTGGTGGGTCGGTGATCCGCCCGCCTCCCATAGCTATTTAATGAAAAAGCCCGGCTACTATTTCTCGGAAGAGGCGTACGTTGAGCGGCTGCGTAAAGAGTTAAACCTCGATACCTATAGCCGCTTTCCATTGACCTGGATAATGGAAGCCGCGGATGACATCTCCTATTGCGTGGCCGATCTCGAAGATGCGGTTGAGAAGCGTATATTTTCCGCCGAGCAGCTCTATCAGCATCTTTACGAGGCGTGGGGTGAGCATGAAAAGGGATCGCTGTTTGCTCAGGTTGTCGAAAATGCGTGGGACAAATCGCGCGCGAATTCCATGAGCCGCAGCGCCGAAGATCAATTCTTTATGTATTTGCGCGTCAACACGCTTAATAAGCTGGTGCCCTATGCTGCCCAGCGCTTTATTGACAACCTGCCGCAAATCTTCAGCGGTGAATTCAACCACGCGCTGCTGGAAGATGACAGCAGCTTCAGCCAGCTGCTTGAATTATATAAAAACGTCGCCATTAAACAGGTATTCAGCCACCCCGATGTGGAGCAGCTTGAATTACAGGGCTACCGCGTGATCAGTGGGCTGCTGGAAATTTATCGACCCTTGTTGCAATTATCGCTGGCGGACTTTACCGAGCTGGTGGAAAAAGAGCGTCTGCGCCGTTTTCCGATTGAATCGCGCCTGTTCCAGAAACTGTCGACGCGCCACCGGTTAGCCTACGTCGAAGCGGTAAGCAAATTATCGCCTGATGACGAAGCCTATTCGGTGCTGGAGTATTATCACCGTTGTCGATTAATTCAGGACTATATTAGCGGAATGACGGATCTTTATTCATGGGATGAATATCGTCGTTTAATGGCGGTGGAATAATCCCGCTGAATTGTAAAGAGCGACAATATTTTTTTACTTTTTCCAGAGGCTTAAGGCCTGAACTTCACGCTATAAATCGACTCTGAGTGACACATACACAGCAGTTCGCGTTAATCAGAAAAGAGATTGAGAGAGATGAAAAAAACGACGTTAGCAATGAGTGCACTGGCTTTAAGTTTAAGTTTTGCGCTGTCTCCTCTGTCTGCGACGGCAGCAGAAACAGCCTCGTCAACCACCGCAACATCGCAGCAGATGCCAAGCCTCGCACCGATGCTGGAAAAGGTGATGCCGTCAGTCGTGAGCATTAACGTTGAAGGCAGCACCACGGTGAACACACCGCGCATGCCGCGCAACTTCCAGCAATTCTTCGGTGATAACTCACCCTTCTGCCAGGACGGTTCGCCGTTCCAGAGCTCCCCCTTCTGCCAGGGTGGCGGTAGCCCGGATGGGCAGGGCGGCGGCCAGCAGCAGAAATTTATGGCGCTGGGCTCCGGCGTAATCATTGACGCAGCGAAAGGCTACGTTGTTACCAACAACCACGTGGTCGATAACGCCAGCACCATCAAAGTGCAGCTCAGCGACGGGCGTAAATTTGACGCCAAAGTGGTGGGCAAAGATCCGCGCTCCGATATCGCGCTGATCCAGATTCAGGATCCAAAAAACCTCACCGCCATTAAGCTTGCCGACTCCGATGCGCTGCGCGTCGGCGACTACACGGTGGCGATTGGTAACCCGTTTGGTCTTGGCGAAACCGTTACCTCCGGGATTGTCTCAGCGCTCGGCCGAAGCGGCCTGAACGCGGAAAATTATGAAAACTTTATACAGACCGATGCCGCCATTAACCGCGGTAACTCCGGCGGTGCGCTGGTTAACCTCAACGGCGAGCTGATTGGGATTAACACCGCTATCCTCGCACCGGACGGTGGCAACATCGGTATCGGCTTTGCTATCCCAAGTAATATGGTGAAAAACCTCACCAGCCAGATGGTGCAGTACGGCCAGGTGCGCCGTGGCGAACTGGGGATTATGGGCACCGAGCTGAACTCTGAGCTGGCGAAAGCGATGAAAGTCGACGCCCAGCGCGGGGCGTTTGTTAGCCAGGTGATGCCGAACTCCGCCGCGGCAAAAGCGGGCGTCAAGGCGGGTGACGTGATCACCACGCTCAACGGCAAACCGATCAGCAGCTTTGCGGCGCTGCGCGCAGAAGTGGGTTCAATGCCGATTGGCAGCAAAGTTACGCTGGGGATGCTGCGCGACGGCAAACCGGTCAACGTGACCCTTGAACTGCAGCAGAGCAGCCAGAACCAGGTTGAATCCAGCACCATCTTCAGCGGTATCGAAGGGGCGGAGATGAGCAACAAAGGCAAAGATGGCGGCGTGGTGGTGAATGCGGTGAAACCGAATAGCCCGGCGGCGCAAATCGGCCTGAAAAAAGGTGATGTGATCCTCGGCGTAAACCAGCAGCCGGTGAAAAACATTGCTGAACTGCGCAAAATTCTCGACAGCAAACCGTCGGTGCTGGCGCTGAGTATCCAGCGCGGCGACACCTCTATCTACCTGCTGATGCAGTAATCCTCTGTAAAACCCTCTTCTCCCCAGCGGGGAAGAGGGGCTTCCCGCCCTTTTTGTGAAGCCTTCCACAACTCCACACTTCTCGCTGCCGCTTTGTGCATCCGCACAATGCGCGGGCCAATTTTCTGCCATATGCTTGGCCTCTGCACCGGGGAGGGTTACATGGCTGGCTGGCATCTTGATACCAAAATGGCACAGGATATCGTGGCGCGTACCATGCGTATCATCGATACAAACATTAACGTGATGGATGCGCGCGGGCGGATTATTGGCAGCGGCGATCGCGAGCGCATTGGTGAATTGCACGAAGGTGCGCTGCTGGTGCTGTCGCAGGGGCGCGTGGTCGATATCGACGATGCGGTGGCGCGCCATCTGCATGGCGTGCGCCAGGGCATCAACCTGCCACTGCGCCTCGAAGGGGAGATTGTCGGCGTCATCGGCCTGACCGGCGAACCCGAAACGTTGCGTAAATATGGCGAGCTGGTCTGTATGACGGCGGAGATGATGCTGGAGCAGTCGCGGCTGATGCATCTGCTGGCGCAGGATAGCCGCCTGCGTGAAGAGCTGGTGATGAACCTGATTCAGGCAGAAGAGCACACGCCAGCGCTGACCGAATGGGCGCAGCGTTTAGGTATCGATCTTAATCAGCCGCGCGTGGTGGCGGTGGTGGAGGTTGATAGCGGGCAGCTGGGCGTCGACAGCGCAATGGCGGAACTTCAGCAGCTACAAAACGCCCTCACCACGCCGGAGCGCAATAATCTTATCGCCATCGTCTCACTGACCGAAATGGTGGTGCTGAAGCCGGCGCTGAACCCGTTTGGCCGCTGGGACGCAGAAGATCACCGCAAGCGGGTTGAGCAACTGATTACGCGAATGAAAGAGAATGGGCAACTGCGTTTTCGCGTCGCGCTGGGCAACTACTTTACCGGCCCCGGCAGCATTGCGCGCTCCTACCGCACGGCGCGGACCACCATGATGGTGGGCAAACAGCGGATGCCGGAGAGCCGCAGCTACTTCTATCAGGATTTGATGCTGCCGGTGCTGCTCGACAGCCTGCGCGGCGGCTGGCAGGCCAACGAGCTGGCGCGCCCGTTAACGCGGCTGAAAGCGATGGATAATAATGGTTTGCTGCGCCGCACGCTGACGGCGTGGTTTCGTCACAATGTGCAGCCGCTGGCGACGTCGAAGGCGCTGTTTATCCACCGTAATACGCTGGAGTATCGCCTGAATCGTATCTCGGAGCTGACCGGGCTGGATTTGGGAAATTTTGACGACAGGTTGTTGCTCTATGTGGCATTGCAGCTGGATGAGCAGCATTGAGGTTTGTTTTTGTGCCGGATGGCGCTGCGCTTATCCGGCCTACGCGATCGTGCCGGTTTGATATGGGTGAGGCGCTTATCTGGCCTACGCGCTGCTTTTTTGCCGGATGGCGCTGCGCTTATCCGGCCTACATGATCGTGCCGATTTGGGATGGATCAGTAACGGGGCAAAGTCGCCATCAGGCTTAACAGGCCAGATGGCGGTAATAAAACTTATTTCCCGCGCGTCAGCTTCTCAAGATCGGATTCGATTTCACTGATCTTGTTGGTAACAACGCTTTCGAGATGGCGCAGATCGTCAAGGATCTTACGCTTCAAATCCACTTCAGTGCGATCGCGCTGGCAGATCTGATCCAGTTCATCAATCACGTAACGCAGGTTAGGGCTAATCTCCTGCACCTCTTTATAACCCTGGCCTACGCCATCGGCGACCACGGTTTTGCGCTGACGCGGATATTTGAACTTGACGCTCTTGGCGAAGAACTCGCCCCGGTCTTTATGAAAATAGATTTTAAGAATGTCGTTATTCGCTTCCTGGCGGAGGCTATAGCGATCGATTTCATCGGGATTGGTAATGCCTAAACTTTTAAGATTGTCGTACATAGCGGACCCTTAAGCTCAACATAACCTATGAATAATTAACGAAAAAATCTATTTTCGCCACTGACGTATGCAAAAAAGGCGGGCTATATCACCCTCTCCCGCACGGGGAGAGGGAAAAGGCTTAGTCGATGGTGCGCAGCAGTTCGTTGATACCGACTTTGCCGCGGGTTTTCGCATCCACTTTTTTCACGATAACCGCACAGTAGAGGCTGTATTTACCATCTTTCGACGGCAGGTTACCGGACACCACCACTGAGCCTGCCGGTACGCGGCCATAGTGCACTTCGCCCGTTTCGCGGTCGTAAATACGGGTGCTTTGACCAATATAAACACCCATCGAGATAACCGAACCCTCTTCAACGATCACGCCTTCAACCACTTCGGAGCGCGCGCCGATGAAACAGTTATCTTCAATAATAGTCGGATTTGCCTGCAGTGGTTCCAGTACGCCGCCGATACCTACACCGCCGGAGAGGTGAACGTTTTTACCGATCTGCGCGCAGGAGCCGACGGTTGCCCACGTATCTACCATTGAGCCTTCATCAACGTAAGCGCCGATGTTGACATAGGAAGGCATCAATACCGTGTTACGAGCGATATAGGCGCCCTGACGTACTGCCGCTGGCGGCACTACGCGGAAACCCTCTTTCTGGAAACGCGCTTCGTCGTAATCAGCGAACTTCATCGGCACTTTATCGAAGTAGCGGCTCTCCGCACCGTCGATAACCTGGTTATCGTTAATGCGGAAAGAGAGCAGAACCGCTTTTTTCAGCCACTGGTGGGTGACCCACTGGCCGTCGATTTTTTCTGCGACACGCAGCGCGCCGGAGTCAAGCAGGGCGATAACCTGGTTGACCGCTTCACGGGTCACGGTATCGACATTGGCCGGGGTGATTTCTGCGCGGCGCTCGAAAGCGGCTTCAATAACGTTCTGTAACTGCTGCATTGTTAAACTCTTTCCATCTTGTGTAAAAAAATAATCACCCTTTATCGTTTGGATTGAGGGCCTCTGTCAACCGTTGTTGTACCTCCTTTTGCAGCGCATTATTAAGGCCACGCCGGTCGGCGGTAGCGATTATGAATAAATCTTCTACTCGCTCGCCAATAGTTGTAATTCTTGCGCCGTGCAGCGAAATTCCAAGGTCGGCAAAAATCTGCCCGACCCGCGCCAGCAGCCCTGGCTGGTCAAGCGCAATCAACTCCAGGAACGATTTTCTGTCCGTATGGGTCGGCAGGAAATTCACTTCGGTATCGACGGTAAAGTGGCGCAGCTTGGCCGGTTGACGACGCGGCTGCGGCGGCTGCCAGGTATGCTGGGTGATCGCCTGCTTCAAGCCGAAACAGATCGCCTCGTGACGATCGGCAGAGAGCGGGCTGCCGTCCGGCTCCAGCACAATAAAGGTGTCCATCGCCATGCCGTCGCGGGTGGTAAAGACCTGCGCGTCATGGACGCTGAGATTGCGGCGATCCAGCTCGGCACAGACGGCGGCAAAGAGATAGGGGCGATCGGGGCTCCAGATAAAGATCTCGGTTCCACCGCGCGTCGCCTGCGGGCTTAACAGGATCAGCGGCTTGGTCAGATCGTGTTGCAGCAGATGCCGCGCGTGCCAGGCGAGCTGGTTTGGGCTGTGGCGGACAAAGTAGTTAGCGCGGCAGCGCGCCCAAATCTGGTGCAGCCGCTCCTCATTTATATTATCCATGCGCAGCAGCGCCAGCGCCTGCAACTGGTGATGACGCACGCGCTCGCGCATATCCGGCGTGTTCTGCATCCCGCGGCGCAGCTGTTTTTCAGTGGCGAAATAGAGTTCGCGCAACAGGCTCTGCTTCCAGCTGTTCCACAACGTTTCGTTGGTCGCGCAGATATCGGCAACCGTCAGGCAGACCAGGAAGCGCAGGCGGTTCTCCGTTTGCACCTCTTCGGCAAACTGCTTAATCACTTCCGGATCCTGAATATCACGGCGCTGCGCGGTGACCGACATCAGCAGATGGTGGCGCACCAGCCAGGCGACCAGCTGCGTTTCCCGCGAATTCAGGCCGTGAAGCTCAGCGAACTTCAGCACATCCTGCGCACCCAGCACCGAGTGGTCGCCGCCGCGCCCTTTGGCGATATCGTGAAACAGCGCCGCAATCAGAATCAGCTCCGGGTGCGTCAGCCGCGGCCAGAGCTCCACGCAGAGCGGATGTTTGCTGCGCGTCTCCTCTTTGGCAAAACTCTCCAGCTTCAGCAGGACGCGGATGGTGTGCTCATCGACGGTATAGGCGTGAAAAAGGTCGAACTGCATCTGGCCGACAATATGCGACCACTGCGGCATATAGGCCCACAGCACGCTGTGGCGATGCATCGGCAACAATCCACGGCTCACCGCGCCCGGATGGCGCAGCATACTGAGGAAGATTGTGCGCGCTTCCGGAATGTAGCAGAGCGGCTGGGTTAAATGGCGGCGCGCATGACGCAAGTGACGCAGGGTGGTGGAGTAGATGCCGGTAATGGCGCTGTTACGCACCATAATCGCGAACATACGTAAAATCGCCTGCGGCTCGCGGATAAACAGCGTCTCATCGCGCAGATCGATAAGCGTGCCGCGCAGCTGAAACTCATCATCGATTGGGCGTGGCTTTTCGTCAGGCGTCAGGGCCAGAATCGCCTCGTCGAAGAGTTGCAACAGCATATGGTTAAGTTCCGACACGCGGCGCGTGACGCGGAAGAAATCCTTCATCATATGCTCAACGGGCTGATTGCCGTCGCCGACATAGTTGAGGCGCTGCGCCACACTAAGCTGGCGGTCGAATAGCAGACGGTTATCGTAGCGCGTCACTTCCAGATGCAGGGCGAAGCGAATGCGCCATAGCAGATGCAGGCACTCATTCAGTTCGTTGCGTTCCGCTTCGGTCAGAAAGCCGAAGCCGACCATCTCATTAAGCGAGGTAGCGCCAAAATGGCGGCGCGCGACCCACTGTAAGGTATGAATATCGCGCAGGCCCCCCGGGCTGCTTTTAATATCGGGCTCAAGGTTATAGCTGGTGCCGTGATAGCGCTGATGACGCTCGTTCTGCTCCACCACTTTTGCCGGAAAGAAGGTCTCCGACGGCCAGAAATTGTCGCTGAAGATATGTTTTTGCAGTTCCAGAAACAGCGCGACATCGCCGACCAGCAGGCGTGATTCGATAAGGTTAGTGGCGACAGTAAGATCCGATAACCCCTCTTGCAGGCACTCATCCAGCGTGCGTACGCTGTGACCCACCTCCAGCTTCACATCCCACAGCAGAGTCAGCAGTTCGCCGATCTTTTGCGCCTGCTCATCCGGCAATTTATTGCGGCTGAGGATCAGCAGATCGATATCGGATAAGGGGTGCAGCTCGCCGCGGCCATAGCCGCCAACGGCCACCAGCGCGGTATCGCCCGCATCGCCAAAGCCATATTGCAGCCACAAGCGCTGCAAAAGCTGATCGATAAATTCGGTGCGCGCCTCAATTAACTGCTCGGCCGAGATCCCGGCGTCAAACACCTGCCCCAGCCACTGCTGAAAAGCATCAATGCGCGCTTTGATGGTGGCGCAGTGCAGCTCCTCTGCGGGCCATACTCCGGGATGTTCAGGCTGGCCGGGAAGGGTGGGCTGAACGCTGCTGACAAATTGTTCGGAAGAGATATTGCTCATGATTAGCCACCCAGTTGGCGTGCGGATCCACTGCAAAACAAAGTAAAAGAGATGGATGGAAATGAAAAGTCGTTTATATGTATGACCCGGCCGGAAAGCGTGCAAAAAAAAACGGCCCGCGAAGCGGACCGTTGTGGCAGGCAGAGAGGCGCTATCAGGCGGCGGTCAGCACAGCCTCGATGGTGTCATCTTTACGCAGCGTGAGGATCTCACAGCCGGTTTCAGTGACAACAATCGTGTGCTCATACTGCGCAGAGAGGCTGCGATCTTTGGTTTTCACCGTCCAGCCATCTTTCATGGTACGAATGCGGTAATCACCAGCATTTACCATCGGCTCGATGGTAAAGGTCATACCGGCTTTCAGCACTACGCCGCCGTCATCAGCATCGTAATGCAGCACCTGCGGCTCTTCGTGGAAGCCGCGACCAATGCCGTGACCGCAATATTCGCGCACCACGGAGAAGCCTTCGCCTTCAACATATTTCTGGATAGCTGCACCGAGCGTACGCAGGCGAATACCCGGTTTTACCATACGCAGCGCCAGGTAGAGGCTATCCTGGGTGACGCGGCAGAGGCGCTCGCCAAGAATGGTCGGTTTACCGACGATAAACATCTTCGAGGTGTCGCCGTGATACTCATCTTTAATGACGGTGACGTCGATATTGACCACATCGCCATCTTTCAGCAGTTTTTCGTCGTCCGGGATGCCGTGGCAAACCACTTCATTAATTGAGATACAGACCGATTTCGGGAAGCCGTGGTAGCCCAGGCAGGCCGAAACGGCGTGTTGCTCATTAACGATGTAATCGTTACAGATGCGGTCCAGTTCGCCGGTGCTGACGCCGGGTTTAATGTGCGGTTCGATCATTTCAAGCACTTCGGCGGCGAGACGGCCGGCAACGCGCATTTTTTCAATTTCTTCGGGTGTTTTAATAGAGATAGCCATGAGAAGTGTCCATCAGTGTCGATTTTTTCGACTATACCAGGAGTAGTGCTGTCAATGGTAACAGTCGGGCAAGCGTTGTGCCAAATTGAGAATCGTTAACAGCACGCTGCGGTAACAACTATTGGTGTCCTGCTCGCTTTTGTGATATAAAGCGCGCCGGACTTCCGTTCCTGTTTTGGAATGGGAGCCACAAATCTCACTTTGTGTAATAACACACACGTATCGGCACATATTCCGGGGTGCCCTTCGGGGTCGGTAATATGGGATACGTGGAGGCATAACCCCAACTTTTATATAGAGGTTTTAATCATGGCAACTGTTTCCATGCGCGACATGCTCAAGGCTGGTGTTCACTTTGGTCACCAGACCCGTTACTGGAACCCGAAAATGAAGCCTTTCATCTTCGGCGCGCGTAACAAAGTTCACATCATCAACCTTGAGAAGACTGTACCGATGTTCAACGAAGCCCTGGCTGAGCTGAACAAGATCTCTGCTCGTAAAGGCAAGATCCTGATCGTTGGTACTAAACGCGCTGCAAGCGAAGCGGTGAAAGAAGCAGCTCAGAATTGCGATCAGTTCTTCGTGAACCATCGCTGGCTGGGCGGCATGCTGACTAACTGGAAAACCGTTCGTCAGTCCATCAAACGTCTGAAAGACCTGGAAACTCAGTCTCAGGACGGCACCTTCGACAAGCTGACCAAGAAAGAAGCGCTGATGCGCACTCGTGAGCTGGACAAGCTGGAAAACAGTCTGGGCGGTATCAAAGACATGGGCGGCCTGCCGGACGCACTGTTTGTTATCGACGCTGACCACGAGCACATCGCAATCAAAGAAGCAAACAACCTGGGTATCCCGGTATTTGCTATCGTTGATACCAACTCCGATCCGGACGGCGTTGACTTCGTTATCCCGGGTAACGACGATGCAATCCGTGCTGTTAGCCTGTACCTGAATGCCGTTGCTGCTACCGTTCGTGAAGGCCGTTCTTCTGATCTGGCTACTCAGGCGGAAGAAAGCTTCGTAGAAGCTGAGTAATAAGGCACGCTCGCTGAGCCCCTTATTGAGCAGGTAGTACCGAGTTTGGTTAGGGGGCCTGTTTATGGCCCCCTTTTTCACTTTCAAGCCTGTTTGGTTCCTGGAACCGGGCAGGTCATATCTCTCCCGAGGATTAAAGAATGGCTGAAATTACCGCATCCCTGGTAAAAGAGCTGCGTGAACGTACTGGCGCAGGCATGATGGACTGTAAAAAAGCGCTGACCGAAGCAAGCGGCGACATCGAGCTGGCAATCGAGAACATGCGTAAGTCCGGTGCGATCAAAGCGGCGAAAAAAGCGGGCAACGTTGCTGCTGACGGCGTGATCATCACCAAAATCGACGGCACCTACGGCATCATTCTGGAAGTTAACTGCCAGACTGACTTCGTTGCTAAAGATGCTGGTTTCCAGGCATTTGCTAACAAAGTTCTGGACGCTGCTGTTGCTGGCAAAATCACCGACGTTGAAGTTCTGAAAACGCAGTTCGAAGAAGAGCGCGTTGCACTGGTTGCTAAAATCGGTGAGAACATCAACATCCGTCGCGTTTCTTCCCTGGAAGGCGAAGTACTGGGCTCTTACCAGCACGGCGCGCGTATCGGTGTTCTGGTTGCGGCGAAAGGCGCCGATCAGGAGCTGGTTAAGCAGCTGGCTATGCACGTTGCTGCAAGCAAGCCGGAATTCGTTAAGCCGGAAGACGTGTCTGCTGAAGTGGTTGAGAAAGAGTACCAGGTTCAGCTGGACATCGCCATGCAGTCTGGCAAGCCGAAAGAGATCGCAGAGAAAATGGTTGAAGGCCGCATGAAGAAATTCACCGGCGAAGTTTCTCTGACCGGCCAGCCTTTCGTTATGGACCCGAGCAAAACCGTTGGCCAGCTGCTGAAAGAGCACAACGCTGACGTGACTGGCTTCATCCGCTTCGAAGTGGGCGAAGGCATCGAGAAAGTTGAGACTGACTTCGCAGCAGAAGTTGCTGCCATGTCCAAGCAGTCTTAATCAATAAAAGGAGCCGCCTGAGGGCGGCTTCTTTTTATGTCCTTCATCTGAAAAACAGCCAGCACACTAGTGTTAGCGCTGACAGGCGACGTATCATAGCGCCAGATTAAACCCGTCTAATTGTTCACAGTCTCAGGAAAGAAACATGGCTACCAATGCAAAACCCATCTACAAACGCATTCTGCTTAAGCTGAGTGGCGAGGCGCTTCAGGGCTCTGAAGGTTTCGGTATCGACGCAAGCATTCTTGACCGTATGGCGCAGGAAATTAAAGAACTGGTTGAACTGGGTATTCAGGTTGGCGTAGTCATTGGCGGGGGTAACCTGTTCCGTGGTGCGGGCCTGGCGAAAGCGGGGATGAACCGTGTTGTGGGCGATCACATGGGTATGCTGGCAACAGTGATGAACGGCCTGGCAATGCGTGATGCTCTGCATCGTGCCTATGTGAACGCGCGCCTGATGTCCGCATTCCCGTTAAACGGTGTGTGTGACAACTACAGCTGGGCTGAAGCAATCAGCCTGCTGCGTAATAACCGCGTAGTGATTTTCAGCGCCGGTACCGGTAACCCCTTCTTCACCACCGACTCCGCAGCCTGCCTGCGCGGTATCGAAATCGAAGCCGATGTGGTGCTGAAAGCGACCAAAGTGGACGGCGTCTATACCGCCGATCCGGTGCTGGATCCGACCGCAACCCTCTGCGAGCGCCTCTCCTATACTGAAGTGCTTGATAAAGAACTGAAAGTGATGGATCTGGCCGCCTTTACCCTCGCTCGCGACCATAAATTACCGATTCGCGTGTTCAATATGAACAAACCAGGCGCGCTGCGCCGCGTGGTAATGGGCGAAAAAGAGGGCACATTGATTACGGAATAATTCCCGTAAGCGATAAATAAAGGTAAGATTCCGCTTTAATTTATTCAGCAGAACGTTCCGGCATCTTTACGATGCCATCATGGGAACAAGGCTATACTTAGCACAACCGCCGTATGGCCTGTCTGCGACAAGATTTCAAGGATCCGTAACGTGATTAGCGATATCAGAAAAGATGCTGAAGTACGCATGGAAAAATGCGTAGAATCCTTCAAAACCCAAATCAGCAAAGTCCGTACCGGCCGCGCTTCTCCGAGCCTGCTGGACGGCATCGTTGTGGAATATTACGGTACGCCGACGCCTCTGCGTCAGCTGGCCAGCGTAACGGTAGAAGACTCCCGTACTCTGAAAATCAACGTCTTCGATCGCTCGATGAGCCCGGCCGTTGAAAAAGCGATCCTCACCTCCGATCTGGGTCTGAACCCAAGCTCCGCGGGCAGCGATATTCGCGTTCCGCTGCCGGCACTGACCGAAGAGCGTCGTAAAGATCTGATCAAAGTGGTGCGCGGTGAAGCTGAGCAGGCCCGTGTTGCCGTGCGCAACGTGCGCCGTGACGCTAACGATAAAGTGAAAGCACTGCTGAAAGACAAAGAGATCAGCGAAGATGATGACCGTCGTTCTCAGGATGACGTGCAGAAGCTGACCGACGCTGCGATCAAGAAAGTTGACGCGGCGCTGGCGGATAAAGAAGCGGAACTGATGCAGTTCTGATTCGATAAAAAACGACTAAAACGCCGTCCAGAGAGCCGTGCAAGCGGCTTGCTGACGGCGTTTTTGCTTTTCCCCCTTGCAACGTTGCGAGCGTTTCATGAAGCATTTAACTCTTCTGGGCTCAACGGGTTCCATAGGTTGCAGCACGCTTGCTGTGGTTCGTCATAATCCCGATCGTTTCACCGTCACCGCGCTGGTCGCGGGAAAAAATGTCGCGCGCATGGTTGAGCAGTGCCTCGAGTTCTCTCCACGCTATGCGGTGATGGATGACGCTGACAGCGCGCAGCAGTTACAGCGTACCCTGAGCGAGCATGGCAGCCGTACGGAAGTGCTGAGCGGCCAGCAGGCCGCCTGTGAGATGGCGGCGCTTGATGAAGTCGATCAGGTGATGGCTGCTATCGTCGGCGCGGCTGGATTATTGCCAACGCTTGCGGCTATTCGTGCCGGTAAGAGCGTACTGCTTGCCAATAAAGAGTCGCTTGTTACCTGCGGCCGCCTGTTTATGGAGGCGGTGAAAGAGAGCAGGGCGCAGCTGCTGCCGGTCGACAGCGAGCATAATGCGATTTTTCAGAGTTTGCCGGAACCAATCCAGCATAACCTGGGGTACGCTGATCTCGAACAGAATGGCGTATCGTCTATTCTGCTTACCGGGTCTGGTGGCCCATTCCGGGAGACGCCGATGGCGGATCTGGCGCTAATGACGCCGGATCAGGCTTGTCGCCATCCGAACTGGTCGATGGGGCGTAAAATCTCCGTTGATTCTGCCACCATGATGAATAAAGGTCTGGAATACATTGAAGCACGCTGGTTATTTAATGCCGCTGCCCGCCAGATGGAAGTGCTGATTCACCCGCAATCGGTGATCCACTCCATGGTGCGTTATCAGGATGGCAGTGTGTTGGCGCAGTTGGGTGAGCCGGATATGCGAACACCCATCGCACACACGATGGCCTGGCCGGAGCGTGTGTCGTCAGGTGTCAACGCCCTTGATTTCTGCAAGCTGAGCGCATTGACTTTTGCCGCCCCCGATTTCGATCGTTATCCCTGTCTGAAGCTGGCGATTGACGCCTCCAGCGAGGGTCAGGCGGCGACAACTGCGCTCAACGCAGCTAATGAGGTGGCCGTTTCGGCTTTCCTGGCATCCGCTATTCGTTTCACTGATATTGCCGCTCTCAATCTCTCTGTGCTGGAACAGATGGATTTACGTGAACCGCAGAGTATTGATGACGTTCTGGCCGTCGATGTACTGGCACGAGAGATTGCGCAAAAACAAGTGATGCGCTTCGCAAGCTAGTGATAATGCTGTCCGGAGTGACGGTGCTATTTGTTAGCGTAGGGCTTCAGTGATATAGTCTGCGCCACAAAATTGCCGCTTTTTATTATGGCGAATTGTGTAAGCCGTGGTTTGCGCGGCTTTTTTGTGTGAAGGCTTTTGTATTCCTGAGTACCGCTAAATCCTTTTCAGGGACTAAAACGCGTTATGTTGTCTGCTAACCAACCGATAAGCGAAAATTTGCCAACGCATGGCTGCCGCCATGTAGCGATAATTATGGATGGCAATGGTCGCTGGGCAAAAAGGCAGGGGAAACTCCGTGCCTTTGGACACAGAGCGGGAGCGAAATCCGTTCGCCGCGCAGTCTCTTTTGCCGCCAACAATGGTATCGACGCGCTGACGCTGTATGCTTTTAGTAGCGAAAACTGGAACCGTCCGGCGCAGGAAGTGAGTGCGCTGATGGAACTGTTTGTGTGGGCGCTGGATAGCGAAGTGAAAAGCCTGCACCGCCATAATGTTCGTTTACGCATTATTGGCGATACCAGCCGGTTTAATGCGCGTTTGCAGGAGCGAATCCGCAAAGCGGAAGCGTTAACCGCCCAGAACAGCGGGCTAACGTTAAATATCGCCGCCAACTACGGTGGGCGTTGGGATATCGTTCAGGGAGTTCGGCATTTAGCTGAGCAAGTGCAGGAAGGGCTGTTGCGCCCGGACGAAATAGATGAAGAGACGCTGAACAAGCAAGTCTGCATGCATGAGCTGGCTCCCGTTGATTTAGTGATTAGGACGGGCGGCGAACATCGCATAAGTAATTTTTTACTTTGGCAAATTGCCTATGCCGAACTTTACTTTACTGATGTTCTTTGGCCTGATTTTGATGAACAAGACTTTGAAGGTGCGCTGAATGCCTTTGCTAATCGAGAGCGTCGTTTCGGTGGTACCGAGCCTGGTGGCGACAAAGCCTGATGGGGGTTGCTTTTGCTGAAGTATCGCCTGATTTCTGCGTTTGTATTGATACCCATTGTTATCGCGGCGCTTTTTTTGCTGCCACCGGTGGGATTTGCGATTATCACTCTCGCCGTCTGCATGCTCGCCGCATGGGAATGGGGCCAGCTGAGCGGCTTAACCTCGTGCACGCAGCGCGTGTGGCTGGCGGTGCTCTGTGGGCTGCTGTTAGCGCTGATGCTGTTTACGCTGCCGGAGTATCATCACAACGTTCACCAGCCGCTGGTTGAAGGCTCGCTTTGGGCCTCTCTGGTGTGGTGGCTGGCGGCATTGGGGCTGGTGCTGGGTTATCCGGCCTCTGCGGCGCTGTGGCGCAACTCTAAAGCGCTGCGCCTGCTGTTTGGCGTTCTCACCATCATTCCCTTCTTCTGGGGCATGCTGGCGCTGCGGGTCTGGCACTATGAGGTCAACCCCTACAGCGGCGCAATCTGGTTGCTCTACGTCATGATCCTTGTCTGGGGCGCGGACTCGGGTGCTTATATGTTTGGCAAACTGTTTGGCAAACATAAGCTGGCACCGAAGGTATCGCCCGGTAAAACCTGGCAGGGTTTCCTCGGCGGGTTGCTGACCGCGGGGATCATCTCATGGGGCTACGGCGCATGGGCGAACCTCGAAGTGGCGCACTCTACGCTGCTGATCTGCTCTGTGGTGGCCGCGCTTGCTTCGGTGCTGGGCGATTTAACCGAGAGCATGTTCAAGCGTGAAGCCGGCATTAAAGATAGTGGTCATCTTATTCCAGGCCACGGCGGTATACTGGATCGCATTGACAGCCTGACGGCGGCGGTTCCCGTATTTGCCTGTCTGTTACTGCTGGTTTTCAGGACGATTTGACGGAAGGTTTTATGCTGAGCATTCTCTGGAATCTGGCGGCGTTCATTATTGCGCTTGGTGTTTTGATCACGGTGCATGAATTTGGCCATTTCTGGGTTGCTCGCCGTTGCGGCGTCCGCGTCGAGCGCTTCTCCATTGGTTTTGGTAAAGCGCTCTGGCGCCGCTTCGATAAGCAGGGCACCGAATTTGTTATCGCCCTGATCCCGCTGGGCGGTTACGTCAAAATGCTTGATGAGCGCGTCGAGCCGGTCGCCCCGGAGATGCGCCACTTCGCGTTTAACAACAAAACCGTTGGCCAGCGCGCCGCGGTGATCGCGGCGGGTCCCATCGCCAACTTCATCTTCGCTATCTTCGCCTACTGGCTGGTGTTTATCATCGGCGTCCCTGGCGTTCGCCCGGTAATTGGTGAAATAACGCCCAACTCTATCGCTGCAAGCGCGCAAATTGCACCCGGCACGGAACTTAAAGCCATTGACGGTATCGAAACGCCTGATTGGGATGCAGTGCGCTTACAGCTGGTGTCAAAAATCGGTGACAGTCAGACGACCGTCAGCGTGGCACCTTTCGGCAGTAACAATCGACAGGATAAAGTGCTGGACCTGCGCCACTGGACCTTTGCGCCTGATAAGGACGATCCGGTGATGTCGCTGGGGATTCGGCCGCGCTCCGCGCAGCTGGAACCGGTGCTCGCTGAAGTCCAGAGCGGTTCCGCCGCCAGCAAAGCAGGTTTGCAAGCAGGCGACAGGATCGTTAAAGTCGAGGGTCAGCAGTTAACGCAGTGGACCACCTTTGTCACGCTGGTGCGGGACAACCCCGGTAAGGCGTTAGCGTTAGACGTGGACAGGCAGGGGACTCCCTTGTCCGTCACACTGGTACCGGATACAAAACCCGGTAACAAGGTAGAGGGTTTTGCGGGCGTCGTGCCCAAAATTATCCCGCTGCCGGATGAATATAAGACAGTACGCCAGTACGGGCCTTTCAGCGCCATCGCCGAAGCCACGGGTAAAACCTGGCAGTTGATGAAGCTGACGGTCAGTATGTTGGGGAAATTGATCACCGGTGATGTAAAACTGAACAACCTCAGTGGGCCGATCTCTATCGCCCAGGGGGCTGGGATGTCAGCAGAGTTCGGGTTGATTTACTACCTGATGTTCCTCGCTTTGATAAGCGTGAACTTAGGCATTATCAACCTGTTCCCGCTCCCCGTTTTAGACGGCGGACATCTGCTGTTTTTAGCGATTGAGAAGCTGAAAGGCGGACCGGTATCCGAGCGAGTTCAAGACTTTAGTTATCGCATTGGCTCTATTTTGCTGGTGTTGTTAATGGGGCTTGCACTTTTCAATGATTTCTCTCGCTTGTAAGAGAGTTTGTTAGGAAGAACGCATAATAACGATGGCGATGAAAAAGTTGCTCATAGCGTCGCTGCTGTTTAGCAGCGCCACCGTATACGGTGCTGAGGGGTTCGTAGTGAAGGATATTCATTTCGAAGGCCTACAGCGTGTCGCCGTTGGTGCGGCCCTCCTCAGTATGCCAGTACGTCCAGGCGATACGGTGAATGATGAAGACATCAGTAACACCATTCGCGCACTGTTTGCCACTGGCAACTTTGAGGATGTTCGTGTCCTGCGTGATGGCGATACCCTTCTCGTTCAGGTGAAAGAACGCCCGACAATCGCCAGCATCACCTTCTCCGGCAACAAGTCGGTAAAAGATGACATGCTGAAACAGAACCTTGAGGCTTCTGGCGTGCGTGTTGGCGAATCACTGGATCGCACCACCCTCTCCGATATTGAAAAAGGGCTGGAAGATTTCTACTACAGCGTCGGTAAATACAGCGCCAGCGTAAAAGCTGTCGTCACGCCGCTGCCGCGTAACCGCGTCGATCTTAAGCTGGTCTTCCAGGAAGGCGTCTCCGCGCAGATCCAGCAGATCAACATCGTCGGTAACCACGCGTTTTCGACCGAACAGCTGATCTCTAACTTCCAGCTGCGCGATGAAGTGCCATGGTGGAACGTGGTCGGCGATCGTAAATACCAGAAGCAGAAGCTGGCGGGCGATCTTGAAACCCTGCGCAGCTACTACCTGGATCGCGGTTATGCCCGTTTCAACATTGATTCGACGCAGGTCAGCCTGACGCCGGACAAAAAAGGTATCTACATTACCGTTAACGTCACCGAAGGCGATCAGTACAAGCTTTCTGGCGTGCAGGTTGCCGGCAATCTGGCGGGCCACTCAGCGGAAATTGAAGGCCTGACCAAAATTCAGCCGGGCGAGCTCTACAACGGCACCAAAGTGACCAAAATGGAAGACGATATTAAAAAGCTTCTGGGTCGTTATGGTTATGCCTATCCGCGCGTACAGTCTCAGCCTGAGATTAATGACGCCGATAAGACCGTTAAGCTGCATATCAACGTCGATGCGGGTAACCGTTTCTACGTGCGTAAGATCCGCTTTGAAGGCAATGACACCTCAAAAGATACCGTTCTGCGTCGCGAAATGCGCCAGATGGAAGGGGCATGGCTCGGCAGCGATCTGGTCGATCAGGGGAAAGAGCGTCTGAACCGTCTCGGCTACTTTGAAACCGTCGATAGCGAAACGCAGCGTGTTCCGGGCAGCCCGGATCAGGTTGATGTGGTCTACAAAGTCAAAGAGCGTAACACCGGTAGCTTCAACTTTGGTGTCGGTTACGGCACGGAAAGCGGCGTCAGCTTCCAGGTCGGCGTGCAGCAGGATAACTGGTTAGGTACCGGTTACTCTGTCGGCATCAGCGGCACCAAGAACGACTACCAGACCTACTCGGAACTCTCGGTTACCAACCCGTACTTCACGGTTGATGGTGTGAGCCTCGGCGGTCGTCTGTTCTACAACGACTTTAAAGCGGACGACGCGGACCTCTCATCCTACACCAACAAAAGTTATGGTCTGGATGGCACGCTCGGGTTCCCGATCAACGAATACAACACGCTGCGCACCGGCTTAGGCTACGTGCACAACAGCCTGTCGAAGATGCAGCCGCAGATCGCCATGTGGCGTTATCTCGATTCTGTGGGGCAGAATGCCAGCACCAAAGATGACAGCAACGGCTACTCGGCGGATGATTTTACCTTCAACTATGGCTGGACGTATAACAACCTTGACCGCGGTTACTTCCCGACGAAAGGTTCACGCGTCAACCTGAACGGTAAAGTGACGATTCCGGGCTCCGATAACGAGTTCTACAAAGTCACTGTCGATACCGCGTCCTACTTCCCGATTGACGACGATCACAAATGGGTGGTTCTGGGTCGTACACGTTGGGGCTATGGCGACGGTATCGGTAGCAAAGAAATGCCGTTCTATGAGAACTTCTATGCAGGTGGTTCCAGCACCGTGCGCGGCTTCCAGTCCAATAACATTGGTCCGAAAGCGGTCTACTACGGCGGCAGCGGTCTGGAAAACTGTAACACTACCACGTCGAAATTCTGTAAGTCTGACGATGCGGTGGGCGGTAACGCAATGGGTGTTGTCAGCGCCGAGCTGATCACGCCAACGCCGTTTATCAGCGAGAAGTATGCTAACTCTGTACGTACCTCCTTCTTCTGGGATGCGGGCAGCGTATGGGATACGAACTGGCAAAATACCGCGGAGATGAAAGCGCTGGGTATTCCGGATTATAGCGATCCGAGCAATATCCGCATGTCTGCCGGTATCGCACTACAATGGATGTCCCCATTGGGGCCGTTGGTCTTCTCCTACGCCCAGCCGTTTAAAAAGTACGATGGAGACAAAGCGGAGCAGTTCCAGTTTAACATCGGTAAAACCTGGTAACGCCGCACTGCAAAGGAATGCGCAAGCAGTGTAGTGATGGCTGCGGCTTCGAAGAAGCCCAGCCTCGCAAAGAGCTGTACCTCCGGGTACAAACGGGATGGTAAGGAGTTAATTGTGAAAAAGTTGTTATTAGCTGCAGGTTTAAGTCTGGCAATGGCCGCGTCGGCTCAAGCTGCTGACAAAATTGCGATTGTTGATATGGGTAACCTGTTACAGCAGGTCGCACAGACTTCCGGCGTTTCTCAGACCATGAAAAACGAATTCGGCGGCCGTGCCAACGAACTGCAGAGCATGGAGTCCGACCTGCAAGCAAAAGCACAGCGTTTGCAGCGCGACGGTTCTACCATGAAAGCGAGCGAACGCAGCAAACTGGAAAAAGATATCACTTCCGGTCGCCAGGCATTCGCTCAGAAAGCGCAGGCTTTTGAGCAGGATCAGGCTCGCCGCTCTAACGAAGAGCGCGGCAAGCTGGTCACCCGCATCCAGTCCGCAGTGAAGAAAGTCGCTGCCGATCAGGGTGTGGATCTGGTTATCCCTGCCAATGCCGTTATTTACAACAGCAATGATGTGAAAGACATCACCGCTGATGTACTGAAACAGGTTAAATAAGTAATGCCTTCAATTCGACTCGCTGATTTAGCTCAGCAGTTGGATGCAGAATTACACGGTGATGGCGATATCGTCATCACCGGCGTTGCGTCCATGCAATCTGCCGAAGCAGGTCATATCACTTTCATGGTAAATCCTAAATACCGTGAACACCTGGCCGCATGCCAGGCCTCTGCCGTTGTAATGACGCAGGACGATCTTCCTTTTGCCCACAGCGCCGCACTGGTCGTGAAGAACCCTTATCTGACCTACGCGCGTATGGCACAAATTCTTGATACCACGCCGCAGCCTGCCCAGAACATCGCGCCTGGCGCCGTTATCGATCCGACCGCGACGCTGGGCAGCAATGTCTCTATCGGCGCGAATGCGGTGATTGAATCCGGGGTGACCCTCGGCGACAACGTCGTGATCGGCCCTGGCTGCTTCGTGGGGAAAAATACGAAAATTGGCGCAGGATCGCGTCTTTGGGCCAACGTATCTATTTACCATGAGATTGAGATCGGTGAGAACTGCCTGATTCAATCGGGGACGGTAATAGGTTCGGATGGCTTTGGTTATGCTAACGATCGCGGAAATTGGGTGAAAATCCCGCAACTTGGTCGCGTAATCATCGGCAACAATGTCGAGATTGGCGCATGTACCACCATCGACCGCGGCGCGCTTGATGACACCCGTATCGGTAACGGCGTAATTATCGATAACCAGTGTCAGATTGCACATAACGTTGTGATTGGCGACAATACCGCCGTTGCCGGTGGCGTCATCATGGCAGGCAGCCTGAAAATTGGCCGTTACTGCATGATTGGCGGAGCCAGCGTAATCAACGGGCATATGGAAATTTGCGACAAGGTTACGGTAACGGGGATGGGTATGGTGATGCGTCCTATCACTGAGCCAGGCATTTATTCTTCCGGCATTCCGTTACAACCCAATAAAACGTGGCGAAAAACCGCAGCCCTGGTGATGAATATCGACGAGATGAGTAAGCGTTTGAAAGCTGTCGAACGCAAGATAAATCAACAAGACGAGTAATTCATTCACCTGACGCTTGTACACAAAAGCGTTCGGGTTAACAGAAAAAGCGACAAAACGCCTCTGCAACTCGACGCATAAAGTGTATATACTCCCCGGCCTGTTGGCATTCTCAGGAATGTCGCGGGCCGTGTTATTATTGCTTTTTTGTATATTTAGACAGGAAGAGTATTTTGACTACTGACACTCATACTCTGCACATTGAAGAGATCCTGGAGCTTCTGCCGCACCGCTACCCGTTCTTACTGGTAGATCGTGTGCTGGATTTTGAAGAGGGTCGTTTTCTGCGCGCAGTCAAAAATGTTACGGTAAACGAACCGTTTTTCCAGGGCCACTTCCCTGGCAAACCGATTTTCCCGGGCGTGCTGATCCTCGAAGCAATGGCGCAGGCAACCGGTATTCTGGCGTTTAAAAGCGTTGGTAAACTGGAACCGGGTGAGCTGTACTACTTCGCCGGCATCGACGAAGCGCGCTTTAAGCGCCCCGTTGTGCCTGGTGATCAGATGATCATGGAAGTCACTTTCGAGAAAACGCGCCGTGGCGTGACCCGCTTTAAAGGGGTTGCTATGGTTGACGGTAAAGTTGTTTGTGAAGCTACTATGATGTGTGCACGTAGCCGGGAGGCCTGATACGTGATTGATAAAACCGCCTTTATTCATCCTACCGCCATTGTTGAAGAGGGTGCCGTCATTGGCGCCAACGTTCATATTGGCCCGTTTTGTATTGTGGGACCTCACGTCGAAATCGGCGAAGGGACCGTACTGAAATCTCACGTTGTTGTTAACGGCCACACCAAAATCGGTCGTGATAACGAGATTTATCAGTTCGCCTCCATCGGTGAAGTAAACCAGGATCTGAAATATGCTGGTGAACCGACCCGCGTGGAAATTGGCGATCGCAACCGCATTCGCGAAAGCGTCACCATCCATCGTGGCACAGTACAGGACGCTGGACTGACGAAGGTGGGCAGCGATAACTTACTGATGATCAACTCGCACGTTGCGCATGACTGCATTATCGGTAACCGCTGCATCCTCGCGAATAATGCAACGCTGGGCGGCCACGTCACAATCGGTGATTTTGCGATCATCGGTGGCATGACGGCAGTTCACCAGTTCTGCATTATTGGCGAGCACGTGATGGTTGGCGGCTGCTCCGGCGTCGCGCAGGACGTACCGCCTTATGTCATTGCTCAGGGCAACCATGCCACGCCGTATGGCGTGAACATCGAAGGCCTGAAACGCCGTGGCTTCAGCCGCGAAGCGCTGGTGGCTATCCGTAACGCGTACAAATTGCTCTATCGCAGCGGTAAAACGCTCGACGAAGCAAAACCGGAGATTGCCGAGCTTGCCGCGAAGCACCCGGAAGTTGATGCGTTTATGCAGTTTTTTGAGCGCTCGACGCGTGGCCTGATCCGTTAATGGTCGACAAGCGTCCGCTTACGATAGCCCTTGTCGCCGGAGAAACCTCCGGCGATATTCTTGGTGCCGGTCTTATCCGCGCACTGAGAGCGCGCGTGCCCAACGCCCGTTTTGTTGGCGTTGCCGGCCCGCGTATGCAGGCTGAAGGGTGTGAAGCCTGGTATGAGATGGAAGAGCTGGCGGTGATGGGGATCGTCGAAGTGCTTGGCCGTCTGCGTCGCCTGCTGCATATCCGCGCTGATTTGACCCGTCGATTCAGCGAGCTGCAACCCGATGTGTTTGTCGGGATTGATGCGCCGGACTTTAACATTACCCTTGAGGGTAATTTAAAAAAACGCGGCATCAAAACGATTCACTACGTCAGCCCGTCTGTCTGGGCGTGGCGACAAAAGCGCGTTTTCAAAATTGGTAAAGCGACCGATCTGGTATTGGCGTTTCTCCCTTTCGAAAAAGCGTTTTACGACCGGTTTAATGTTCCATGCCGCTTTATCGGGCACACCATGGCCGATGCCATGCCGCTCGATCCCGATAAAAATGCGGCGCGCGCGCACCTGGGGATTAGCCCGCAGGCGCGCTGCCTGGCGCTGCTGCCCGGCAGCCGTGGTGCAGAAGTCGAGATGCTCAGCGCCGACTTTTTGCGTACCGCGCAGCTGCTGCGTGAGCGCTACCCGGAGCTGGAAGTCGTGGTTCCACTGGTCAATGCGAAACGCCGCGAGCAGTTTGAGCAGATCAAAGCGCAAGTTGCGCCGGATTTGACGGTGCACCTGCTTGATGGCCAGGCGCGGGAAGCGATGATCGCGTCCGATGCCGCGCTGCTTGCCTCTGGCACCGCGGCGCTGGAGTGCATGCTGGCGAAATGCCCGATGGTGGTCGGCTATCGTATGAAGCCCTTCACCTTTTGGCTGGCGAAACGGCTGGTGAAAACGCCTTATGTTTCGCTGCCGAACCTGCTCGCCGGGCGCGAAGTGGTTAAAGAGCTGTTGCAGGAAGAGTGCCAGCCGCAGGCGTTGGCTGCCGCACTGGAACCGCTGCTGGCGAACAGTGAAACCCGCCATGAAATGCATGATCTGTTTCGCGAGCTGCATCAGCGCATCCGCTGTAATGCCGATGAACAGGCAGCGGACGCGGTACTGGAGTTAGCAAAATGATTGAGTTTGTTTATCCGCACACGCATCTTGTTGCGGGTGTGGATGAAGTAGGGCGCGGCCCGCTGGTCGGCGCGGTTGTGACGGCGGCGGTGATCCTCGATCCCGCTCGGCCAATTGTGGGTCTCAACGACTCAAAAAAACTCTCCGAAAAACGCCGTTTGTCGCTCTTTGATGAGATTAAAGAGAAAGCGCTGGCCTGGAGTCTTGGCCGCGCGGAGCCGCACGAAATCGATGAGCTTAATATTCTGCACGCCACGATGCTGGCGATGCAGCGCGCTGTCGCCGGGCTTGCTATCACGCCGGAGTACGTGCTGATTGACGGCAACCGTTGCCCGGCGCTTGCCATGCCCTCGATGGCGGTGGTGAAAGGCGACAGCCGCGTGGCGGAAATCAGCGCGGCGTCGATTATCGCCAAAGTCACGCGCGATGCCGAAATGGCCGCGCTGGATGCGATCTTCCCGCAGTATGGCTTTGCACAACATAAAGGCTATCCCACGGCTTTTCATCTGGAAAAGCTGACGGAGCATGGCGCAACCGAGCATCACCGACGCAGCTTTGCGCCGGTCAGGCGCGCGTTGGGCGTCGTCTCCTGACTCTTAAGAACGTGAAACTACAGGCTGGAATTGAATAATGGCTGAACCACGTTTCGTACACCTGCGGGTGCATAGCGACTACTCCATGATTGACGGGCTGGCGAAAACCGGGCCGCTGGTGAAGAAGGCGGCCGCCCTTGGCTCGCCCGCGCTGGCGATCACCGATTTCACCAACCTCTGCGGTCTGGTGAAGTTCTACGGAACGGCGCACGGTGCCGGGATCAAGCCCATCGTCGGCGCTGACTTCCACGTGCAGTGCGATCTGATTGGTGACGAGCTGACGCAGCTTACCGTCCTTGCCGCCAACAATACCGGCTACCAGAACCTGACGCTGCTGATTTCGCGCGCTTATCAGCGCGGCTACGGCGCGGCGGGACCCTATATCGATCGCGACTGGCTAATTGAGCTTAACGAAGGGCTGATCCTGCTTTCCGGCGCGCGAATGGGCGACGTCGGCAAAAGCCTGCTGCGCGGCAACAGCGCGCTGGTGGAGCAGTGCCTCGATTTCTATAAAACCCATTTCCCGGATCGCTACTATCTGGAGCTGATCCGCACCGGTCGTCAGGACGAAGAGAACTACCTGCACGCGGCGGTCGCGCTGGCAGAAGCGCAGGGGGTGCCGGTTGTCGCCACCAACGATGTCCGCTTCCTCGAAGAGGGCGACTTTGACGCCCATGAAATTCGTGTCGCCATCCACGACGGCTTTACCCTCGACGATCCCAAACGCCCGCGTAACTACTCGCCGCAGCAATATATGCGCAACGAAGAGGAGATGTGCGAACTCTTCTCCGATATTCCGGAAGCGCTGGAAAACAGCGTCGAAATTGCTAAACGCTGTAACGTCACCGTGCGCCTCGGCGAGTACTTCCTGCCGCAGTTCCCGACCGGGGATATGACCACTGAAGATTTCCTGGTCGTGAAATCGAAAGAGGGGCTGGAAGAGCGACTCGAATTCCTCTTCCCCGATCCGGCAGTGCGCGCCGAGAAACGCCCGCCTTACGACGAGCGCCTCGACATTGAGCTCCAGGTTATCAACCAGATGGGCTTCCCGGGCTACTTCCTGATCGTTATGGAGTTTATCCAGTGGTCGAAAGATAACGGCGTGCCCGTTGGGCCTGGACGTGGTTCCGGTGCCGGGTCGCTGGTCGCCTATGCGCTGAAGATCACCGATCTTGACCCGCTGGAGTTTGACCTGCTGTTCGAACGTTTCCTTAACCCGGAACGTGTCTCGATGCCCGACTTCGACGTCGACTTCTGCATGGAGAAACGTGACCAGGTGATCGAGCACGTGGCGGATATGTATGGCCGCGACGCGGTGTCGCAGATCATCACCTTTGGTACCATGGCGGCGAAAGCGGTTATCCGCGACGTTGGCCGTGTGCTGGGCCACCCCTATGGCTTTGTCGACCGTATCTCCAAGCTGGTGCCGCCCGATCCGGGCATGACGCTGGCAAAAGCGTTTGAAGCGGAACCGCAGCTGCCGGAGATCTACGAAGCTGATGAAGAGGTGCGGGCGCTGATCGACATGGCGCGCAAGCTGGAAGGGGTGACGCGTAACGCCGGTAAACACGCCGGTGGTGTGGTGATCGCGCCAACTAAAATTACCGACTTTGCACCGCTTTACTGCGATGAAGCCGGGCAGCATCCGGTTACCCAGTTTGATAAGAACGATGTGGAATACGCGGGCCTGGTGAAGTTCGACTTCCTCGGCCTGCGTACGCTCACCATCATCAACTGGGCGCTGGAGATGATCAACGCCCGGCGCGAGAAGCAGGGCGAGCCGCCGCTGGATATCGCCGCCATCCCGCTTGAAGACAAGAAGAGCTTCGACATGCTGCAACGCTCGGAGACCACGGCGGTCTTCCAGCTTGAATCCCGCGGCATGAAGGATCTGATTAAGCGTCTGCAGCCGGACTGCTTCGAAGATATGATCGCACTGGTGGCGCTGTTCCGCCCGGGCCCGCTGCAGTCGGGCATGGTAGATAACTTTATCGACCGTAAGCACGGGCGCGAAGCGATCTCCTACCCGGACGTGCAGTGGCAGCACGAGAGCCTGAAGCCGGTGCTGGAGCCGACCTACGGCATTATCCTGTATCAGGAACAGGTAATGCAGATCGCCCAGGTGCTCTCCGGTTACACCCTCGGCGGCGCGGATATGCTGCGTCGTGCGATGGGTAAGAAGAAGCCGGAAGAGATGGCCAAACAGCGCTCCATTTTTGAAGATGGCGCGAAGAAAAACGGCATCGATGGCGAACTGGCGATAAAAATTTTCGACCTGGTGGAGAAATTCGCCGGGTATGGATTTAACAAATCGCACTCCGCCGCCTATGCTTTGGTTTCCTACCAGACCCTGTGGCTGAAAGCGCACTATCCGGCCGAGTTTATGGCGGCGGTAATGACTGCCGATATGGACAACACCGAGAAAGTGGTCGGGTTGGTGGATGAGTGCTGGCGCATGGGGCTGAAGATCCTGCCGCCGGACATTAACTCCGGGCTCTACCACTTCCACGTCAACGACGACGGCGAGATCGTCTACGGCATCGGCGCGATTAAAGGCGTGGGCGAAGGGCCGATTGAAGCGATTATCGAAGCGCGTAACAACGGCGGTTACTTCCGCGAGCTGTTCGATCTCTGTGCGCGTACCGATATCAAAAAGCTCAATCGCCGGGTGCTGGAAAAGTTGATTATGTCCGGGGCGTTCGACCGCCTTGGCCCGCATCGCGCGGCGCTGATGAACTCGCTGGGCGATGCGCTGAAAGCCGCCGATCAGCACGCGAAAGCGGAAGCGATCGGCCAGGCGGATATGTTCGGTGTGCTGGCGGAAGAGCCGGAGCAGATTGAGCAATCCTACGCCAGCTGCCAGCCGTGGCCGGAGCAGGTTCAGCTTGAGGGCGAGCGGGAGACGTTGGGGCTTTACCTGACGGGACACCCGATCAACCAGTATTTAAAAGAGATAGAGCGCTATGTCGGAGGCTACAGGCTGAAAGACATGCATCCGACCGAACGTGGGAAGGTCACCACGGCGGCCGGGCTCGTCATTGCTGCGCGGGTTATGGTCACCAAGCGCGGCAATCGTATCGGCATCTGTACGTTGGATGACCGTTCCGGGCGTCTTGAAGTGATGTTGTTCACTGACGCGCTGGATAAATACCAGCAGTTGCTGGAAAAAGACCGCATACTCATCGTCAGCGGACAGGTCAGCTTTGATGACTTCAGCGGTGGGCTTAAAATGACCGCCCGTGAAGTCATGGACATTGACGAGGCCCGTGAAAAATATGCCCGCGGGCTTGCTATATCGCTGACGGACAGGCAAATTGATGACCAGCTTTTAAACCGACTCCGTCAGTCTCTGGAACCCCACCGTTCGGGAACCATTCCAGTACATCTCTATTACCAGAGGGCGGATGCGCGCGCGCGGTTACGCTTCGGCGCAACCTGGCGTGTCTCTCCGAGCGATCGTTTACTTAACGATCTGCGTGGCCTCATTGGTTCGGAGCAGGTGGAACTGGAGTTTGACTAATACAGGAATACTATGAGTCTGAATTTCCTTGATTTCGAACAGCCGATTGCTGAGCTGGAAGCGAAAATCGATTCTCTGACCGCCGTTGGCCGTCAGGATGAAAAACTGGATATTAACATCGACGAAGAGGTGCATCGTCTACGTGAAAAGAGCGTAGAGCTGACACGTAAAATCTTTGCCGATCTCGGTGCCTGGCAGGTTGCGCAGTTAGCCCGCCATCCGCTGCGTCCATACACCCTGGATTATGTTCGCCTGGCGTTCGACGAATTTGACGAGCTGGCCGGCGACCGCGCCTATGCTGACGATAAAGCTATCGTTGGCGGCATCGCGCGTCTGGATGGTCGCCCGGTGATGATCATTGGTCATCAGAAAGGCCGTGAAACGAAAGAGAAGATTCGCCGCAACTTCGGTATGCCAGCGCCGGAAGGGTATCGTAAAGCGCTGCGTCTGATGGAGATGGCGGAACGCTTTAACATGCCGATCATCACCTTCATCGACACGCCGGGTGCGTATCCGGGCGTGGGCGCGGAAGAGCGCGGCCAGTCTGAAGCGATTGCCCGCAACCTGCGTGAAATGTCTCGCCTGAGCGTGCCGGTTATCTGCACCGTGATTGGCGAAGGCGGCTCCGGCGGCGCGCTGGCCATTGGCGTTGGCGACAAGGTCAATATGCTGCAGTACAGCACCTACTCGGTGATCTCCCCGGAAGGTTGCGCCTCGATCCTGTGGAAAAGCGCGGACAAAGCACCGCTGGCAGCTGATGCAATGGGCATCATCGCACCGCGTCTGAAAGAGCTGAAACTGATCGACTCTATCATTCCGGAACCGCTGGGTGGCGCGCACCGCAACCCGGAAGCGATTGCCGCTTCGCTGAAAGCGCAGCTGCTGGCAGATCTCGCCGATCTGGAAGGGCTGAGCAAAGACGATCTGCGCAACCGCCGTTACCAGCGTCTGATGAGCTACGGCTACGCCTGATAGCGAAACGCTGTGTAAAGCGCGATAATGAGCCGCACCCTGGGTGCGGCTTTTTTTATACCTGCTGTTTACCTCAACTATGCTTAGCTAAAGTTTTTAACGGAGGTAGTTGTGAATATTATTGCCATCATGGGACCCCATGGCGTTTTCTACAAAGATGAGCCGATTAAGGAGCTGGAACAGGCCTTACAGGCGCAGGGTTTTCAGATCATCTGGCCGAGAAACAGCACCGACTTACTGAAATTTATTGAACACAACCCCCGCATCTGCGGCGTGATCTTTGACTGGGACGAGTACAACCTCGACCTGTGCTGCGAGATCAACCAGCTTAACGAATACCTCCCGCTCTACGGTTTTATCAACACTCACTCGACGATGGATGTCAGCGCCCAGGATATGCGTATGGCGCTGTGGTTCTTCGAATATGCGTTGAGCGTGGCGGATGATATTGCGACGCGCATCGCGCAATACACCAAAGAGTACCTGGAAAACATTACCCCGCCCTTTACCCGGGCGCTGTTTACCTACGTTAAAGAGGGGAAGTACACCTTCTGTACGCCAGGGCATATGGCGGGCACCGCTTATCAGAAAAGCCCGGTCGGCTGTCTCTTCTATGACTTCTTCGGCGGCAATACGCTGAAAGCGGATGTCTCGATCTCGGTGACGGAGCTCGGATCGCTGCTCGATCACACCGGCCCGCATCTTGAGGCGGAGGAGTATATCGCTCGTACCTTTGGTGCCGAGCAGAGCTATATGGTGACGAACGGCACCTCCACCTCAAATAAGATTGTCGGCATGTACGCCGCACCAACCGGCAGCACGCTGCTTATTGACCGTAACTGCCACAAATCCCTGGCTCACCTGCTGATGATGAGCGATGTCACGCCGCTGTGGCTGAAACCGGGGCGCAACGCGCTGGGCATTCTTGGCGGCATTCCGCGCCGTGAATTTGCCTCAGCCAGCATTGAGCAGAAGATCGTTGCCACGCCGGGCGCAAGCTGGCCGGTGCATGCGGTGATCACCAACTCCACCTATGATGGCCTGCTCTACAACACCGACTGGATCAAGAAGACGCTGGATGTGCCGTCGATTCACTTCGACTCCGCCTGGGTTCCCTATACCAACTTCCATCCGATCTACGCCGGGAAAAGCGGTATGAGCGGCGATCGCGTGCCGGGAAAAGTCTTCTATGAAACTCAGTCGACGCACAAAATGTTGGCCGCCTTCTCGCAGGCGTCGCTGATTCATATCAAAGGTGAATATGACGAAGATGCTTTTAACGAAGCCTTTATGATGCATACCACCACCTCGCCAAGTTACCCGCTGGTCGCCTCCATCGAAACGGCGGCGGCGATGCTGCGCGGCAACCCCGGCAAGCGGCTGATTAACCGCTCCGTGGAGCGCGCGCTCCACTTCCGCAAAGAGGTTCAACGGCTGAAAGAGGAGGCCGATGGCTGGTTCTTTGATATCTGGCAGCCGGAAGAGATTGATGAAGCGGAGTGCTGGCCGGTGGCACCCGGTGCGGATTGGCACGGTTTTCGTGAAGCCGATGAGGATCATATGTTCCTCGATCCGGTGAAGGTAACGATCCTGACGCCGGGTATGGATGAGGTCGGCAATATGGGCGACGAAGGGATCCCGGCAGCGTTGGTGGCGAAGTTCCTTGATGAGCGCGGCGTAGTGGTGGAGAAAACCGGGCCCTATAATCTGCTGTTTCTCTTCAGTATCGGTATTGATAAAACGCGGGCGATGGGCCTGCTGCGCGGCCTGATGGAGTTTAAGCGCGCCTATGATCTCAACCTGCGGGTGCGCAATATGCTGCCGGATCTCTACGCAGAAGATCCCGACTTCTACCGCAATATGCGCATTCAGGATCTGGCGCAGGGGATCCATAAGCTGATCCGCCAGCACGATCTGCCGCGCCTGATGTTGCAGGCCTTCGACGTGTTGCCGGAGATGAAACTGACGCCGCATCAGGCGTGGCAGCGACAGGTACGTGGGGATGTCGAAACGGTGGCGCTGGAAGCGTTAATCGGACGTGTTTCCGCCAATATGATCCTGCCTTATCCGCCGGGCGTGCCGCTGGTGATGCCGGGCGAGATGATCACCGAGCAGAGCCGGGCAGTGCTCGATTTCCTGCTGATGCTCTGTGCCATTGGCCGCCACTATCCGGGATTCGAAACGGATATTCACGGTGCAAAACGGGACGAAGAGGGGTGTTATTACGTCAGAGTCCTAAAAACGCGCTGAATGGTTGCGGGCGTTTCGCGGCGGGCGTAACGTTCTGGCATCAAAAAAAGGAGAGATTATGCTGGGTTTAAAACAGGTTCACCATATCGCCATCATTGCGACGGATTATGCGAAGAGCAAAGCCTTCTACTGCGACATCCTCGGTTTTACGCTGCTCAGTGAAGTCTATCGCGAAGCGCGCGACTCATGGAAAGGCGATCTGGCGCTTAACGGGCAGTACGTTATCGAGCTTTTCTCCTTTCCGTTCCCGCCCGCGCGCCCCAGCCGGCCGGAAGCCTGCGGGCTACGCCACCTGGCGTTCAGCGTCGATGATATTGACCAGGCAGTTGCCCATCTCACTGCCCAGGGCGTGGCGTGTGAAGAGATCCGCATCGACCCCTGCACCGATAAACGCTTCACCTTTTTTAACGATCCCGACGGCCTGCCGCTGGAGCTTTACCAGCAGTAAGGCTTGCCACTTCTGTGAATGCCCGGTAACGTGCCGGGCATTGTTCCCGTGTTAACACTCACTATGACCACGCCACTGCTTCTCTCGTTGCCAACCGAATCACGCCAGTTTCTGGTGGCGTTCAGCGGCGGATTAGACTCCACCGTTTTGCTGCATCAACTGCGGCTCTGGCGTGAAGATCACCCCGATGTGCAGCTGCGCGCAATTCATGTGCATCACGGTTTAAGCCCGAATGCCGATCGCTGGGCAGCGCACTGCACCTCGCTGTGTGAGAGCTGGCAGATCCCGCTATTAACCGTTCGCGTCACGCTGGTGGATGAGGGGAAGGGGATTGAGGCGCAGGCGCGTACCGCGCGCTATCAGGCATTTCGCGAAGCCCTGCTGCCGGGTGAGGTGCTTGTCACCGCGCAGCATCTTGACGATCAAGCTGAAACGGTGCTGTTAGCGCTTAAACGCGGTAGCGGGCCTGCCGGGCTGGCTGCGATGCCGCAGAGCCTGCCGTTTGGCGATACGCAGCTGATCCGCCCGTTGCTCAACCAGAGCCGGGCGTCCCTTGAGCAGTGGGCGCGCGATCACCATCTCAACTGGATCGAGGATGAGAGCAACGCTGACACGCGCTTCGATCGCAACTTCCTGCGCAAGGCAATTCTTCCTCTGTTAAACGCCCGCTGGCCGCACTTTGCCGATGCGGCAGCGCGCAGTGCCGCGCTGTGCGGCGAACAGGAACAGTTACTCGATGAACTGCTGGCAGAGTCGTTATCAACAGTGACCACCGCAGAGGGGGCGCTGACGATTGCGCCTCTCGCCGCTTATAGCGATGCGCGGCGGCGAGCGCTTTTACGCCGCTGGCTGGCGCAGCGCGGGGCGATGATGCCTTCGCGGGCGATGCTCGATCGCCTGTGGCAGGAGGTGGCGCTCGCCCGGGAAGATGCGGTGCCGTGCCTGCGCGTTGGTGACGATGAGGTGCGGCGCTATCAGGGGTGTTTATGGTGGGTGAAACGCACCGCGCATCCGCGTGATGCCGAACTTGCATGGCCTGCGCCTTTCGCCACGCTCACTTTACCGCAGGGATTGGGAGCCCTGTCGTTGCTCTCCGGCGGTGAGTTACGCGCGCCCGCTGTCGATGAAGCGGTTTCAGTGCGCTTTCAGGCGTCCGGCCTGATCCACATTGTGGGTCGGCACGGCGGGCGTAAGCTGAAAAAAATCTGGCAGGAGCTGGGCGTTCCCCCCTGGCAGCGCGATGCTACGCCGCTGCTCTTTTATGGCGATACACTGATTGCGGCGGCCGATCGGTTTGTAACGCAGGAAGGGATAAAAGAGGCAGGGCAGACGGGCGTGCGTCTGGTGTGGCAAAGATAGCGGGCAGCGACGCTGCCCGCACTGTTCAGGACTCGCTCACCACTACGGTGCCGATTTCGGGATGGCTGAAGCTGGCGATTCTGTCCAGACGCAGTTCTCGGGTCTCCCCGGCGGCGTCAATCACCAGATACTCAACGTTTTTACGTAACAGCAGATCGTTCGCTTTGGCGCTGAGTACCTCGCCATCTTTCATTTCCAGCTTCAATAAAAGATGATGCTGGCAGGCGAGTTCAAGATTGTCATAATCATCACAATTGATGGGTTGATAGGCATCATTTATTGACATAATCGCTCACCAGTAAGTTCGCGGCAGCATAAGCTGCCTTATCCCTGACCGACTCTGAAAGGGTGTCATCCGACGCCATTTCATTCAAGACCTTCAATACGCACCCCAGCGCGTCCGGGATATACCCTACATCTCCGCTGGCGATTTCCGCATAACGTTTGCGCACTAGCTCACAATAATTATCCACATCACCTCCTGCCAGTCTCCCGGCTTTACTGTGAGATAACACTAAGCCTACGAAGTTAACCTCTGTTTAGCAAGGTGACTATACCATAGCTTGTTTACCATTATCAGAGTGATGAATAACGCTCGCGGCAAGAGATAACAGCGCTTTATGCTTATTTTCGCTACAATGGCGGCCATTTTATGAAGGAGGATGTAATGGCGTTAAAAGCGACAATTTATAAGGCGACGGTGAATGTAGCCGACATGGATCGGAACCAGTTTTTAGATGCCGCCCTGACGCTGGCCCGTCATCCTTCCGAAACGCAGGAGCGCATGATGCTGCGCCTGCTGGCCTGGATAAAGTATGCCGACGAGCGGTTGCAGTTTACGCGCGGGCTGAGCGCTGATGATGAGCCGGAAGCGTGGCTGCGCAACGACTACCTCGGGATCGATCTGTGGATTGAGCTTGGCCTGCCTGATGAAAAGCGGCTGAAGAAGGCGTGCAACCAGGCAAAAGAGGTGGCGCTCTTTACCTATAACTCACGGGCGGCGAACATCTGGTGGCAGCAAAACCAGGCGCGCTGCGCAACCTTCAGCAATTTAAGTATCTGGTATCTGGATGACGCACAGCTGGCAGCGCTCAGCGCATTTGCCGACGATCGCACCATGAATCTGCAGGCGACGCTGCAGGATGGCGCAATCTGGCTCTCTGATGCCACGCAAAATGTGGAGTTCCATTTTGAAACCTGGCAGCAACCATGATTGAGATCTCCCGCTCCGTCTCCCTGCCTGAGGATGAGCTGGATATCACCGCCGTGCGCTCGCAGGGCGCGGGCGGGCAGCACGTCAACAAAAGCTCAACCGCTATTCATCTGCGTTTTGACATTCGCGCCTCCAGCCTGCCAGAGTATTACAAGGCGCGCCTGCTGGAGGTGTCGCACCATTTGATAAGCCAGGATGGCTGGATCGTCATCAAAGCGCAGGAGTATCGCAGCCAGGAGATGAATCGCGAAGCGGCGATAGCCCGCCTGGTGGCGTTGATTAAAGAGTTAACCGTAGTGCAGAAAAGCCGCCGGGCCACGCGCCCGACCCGTGCCTCGAAAGAGCGGCGGTTATCGACGAAATCACAAAAGTCGACGGTCAAATCTCTGCGCGGCAAAGTCCGTCGCCATGACGGCGGATAAACAGAAAGAGAACGAGCATAAGGAAACGAGTGTGAACAGAGCGATTTTAGCCGTTGCGGCAGGGTGTACCCTCTTTGCCCTTTTCGGCTGTAATAACCGTAACGAGACCGAGATGGTGCAGCCGACCCAGGTCGAAGAGCTGAAACCGATGCAGCAGAGCTGGCGCGGTGTGTTGCCCTGCGCAGATTGTGAAGGTATTGAAACCTCGCTGTTTCTGCAAAAAGATGGCAGTTGGGTAATGAACCAGCGTTACCAGGGCGGGAAAGCGCCATCGGTATTCGGCACCTATGGCAACTGGGCGCGCACGGCGGATAAATTAGTCCTTACCGATAGCCAGGGCGACAAAACCTATTTCCGTGCGAAGGGGGAAGCGCTGGAGATGCTGGATCAGGAGGGTAACCCGATTGAGTCGTCGCTCAACTACACCCTGCAGCCGGTAAAAGCGCCACTGCCAACCACGCCAATGGCGATGCGCGGTATGTATAAATATATGGCGGATGCGGCGGTCTTTACCGATTGCGCGACCGGAAAAGAGGTGGCGGTTGCCAGCAATGCGCAGCTTGAGCGTGATTATGCGGCGGCGCGCGGCACGGAGCTGAAACCGATTCTGCTGGTGGTGGAGGGGCATTTTGCGCTGGAGCCGAACCCGGATACCGGTGCGGCGCAGAAAGTGCTGGTGACCAATAACAAAGGCAAATTCAGCGCGGATAAAGGCTGCGATGAGTAGTCTCTGACAGCATAAAAAAAGCCCCGTTTAACGGGGCTTTTTTATTGGCTTAGCCTTTGATGGCTTTTACCAGGTAATCCAGCACATCGCCGGTTTTAATCATCTGCTTCTCGCCGCTGCGACGATATTTGTATTCGATATCGTCATTGTCGAGGTTGCGATCGCCGATCACCACGGTGTGCGGAATACCGATCAGTTCCATATCAGCAAACATCACGCCCGGGCGCTCTTTACGGTCGTCCATCAGCACTTCAATACCCTGCGCGCGCAGATCGGCATAGAGTTTTTCTGCCAGCTCCTGCACACGGTAGGACTTGTGCATATTCATCGGCAGAATGGCAACCTGGAACGGAGCAATTGCATCCGGCCAGATGATGCCGCGATCGTCGTGGTTCTGCTCAATGGCAGCCGCGACAACGCGCGTCACGCCGATACCGTAACAGCCCATGGTCAGGATCTGGTTGCGGCCATCTTCACCCTGTACGGCGGCGTTCAGCGCCTCAGAGTATTTGGTGCCGAGCTGGAAGATATGACCCACTTCGATACCGCGTTTGATCAGCAGGGTGCCTTTGCCATCCGGGCTTGGATCGCCTGCTACCACGTTGCGGATGTCCGCCACTTCCGGCGTCGCCACGTCGCGATCCCAGTTGATGCCAAAGTAGTGTTTGCCATCAATGTTCGCGCCAGCTGAGAAGTCGCTCATCGCGGCAACGGTACGGTCAATTACTACCGGGATCGGCAGGTTAACCGGGCCGAGCGAGCCCGGGCCAGCGTTGACCAGCGCGCGGATCTCTTCTTCGGTGGCGAAGGTCAGCGGGCTGGCAACCTGCGGCAGTTTTTCCGCTTTCACTTCGTTCAGTTCGTGATCGCCACGCACCAGCAGCGCAATCAGCGGCGCGCTGGCACCCTCTTCGGCTTTCACCAGCAGGGTTTTAACGGTCTTCTCAATCGGCAGATTGAACTGCTCAACCAGCTCGGCGATGGTCTTCGCATTTGGCGTATCGACCAGCGTCATCTCCTGCGTGGCAGCCGCGCGCGGCGCTTTCGGTGCCAGCGCTTCGGCAAACTCAATGTTGGCTGCGAAATCGGAGGAGTCAGAGAAGATCACATCATCTTCGCCGCTCTGCGCCAGCACCTGGAACTCATGGGATGCGCTACCGCCGATGGAGCCGGTGTCTGCCTGCACCGCGCGGAAATCGAGGTCCATGCGGCTGAAGATTTTGCTGTACGCGGCGTACATCGCGTCATAGGTCTCTTGCAGCGACTCCTGAGAGGTATGGAAAGAGTAAGCATCTTTCATCAGGAACTCGCGCGAGCGCATCACGCCGAAACGCGGGCGCACTTCATCGCGGAACTTGGTCTGGATCTGGAAGAAGTTCAGCGGCAGCTGTTTGTAGGAGTTCAGCTCGTTACGGATCAGATCGGTGATCACCTCTTCGTGGGTCGGGCCGAGCACGAACGGGCGCTCGCCGCGATCGACAAAACGCAGCAGTTCCGGACCGTACTGCTCCCAGCGACCGCTCTCTTGCCACAGGTCGGCTGGCTGCACGACCGGCATGGACACCTCAATCGCACCGGCGTTGTTCATCTCTTCACGCACGATGTTTTCGACTTTTTTCAGGACGCGCAGACCGGTCGGCAACCAGGTGTACAACCCGGAGGCCAGTTTGCGGATCATCCCGGCGCGCAGCATCAGCTGGTGGCTGATCACTTCGGCGTCGGCAGGCGTCTCTTTCAGAGTAGAGAGCAAGTATTGGCTAGTACGCATGTTGTTACGGTTCCATTTGGACAATTGGAGCAGGCCGGAGGCGGCCTGACACAAAAAAGTGGTTTAGTTTATCAGCCCGGCAGAGATGCCAAAAGAGAGGGGCTCAAAATTAGCGTGGTTCAAGGGCAAACACTTCAAAACCGCCGTCGACAACGCGCCAGCGGACATTCACATCATGCAGCCAGACGGCGTAGGTTTTCCCCGGCTCCTCCTCTTTGCGGTAGGCCGGGCGCGGATCCTGCGACAGCACCTCCTGCACAAACGCGGCAAAGTGCGGATAGCGTTTCTCCAGCAGGGCGAGCGACGGTGCAAGCTCAGCTGTAAAGGTCACAGCGACAGTCGCGGCGGGGGCGTGCTGCGCATAGCTTGCCTGCGCATCGGGCAGCGCTTCTGCAAAGGGGAGGTAGGGTTTGATATCAACCACCGGCGTGCCATCGACCAGGTCAAGACTACCGAGTTGCAGGATCAGCTGATCTTTATGGCAGCGGATGCCCTTCAGTTCGACCAGCGACATACCGATCGGGTTGGGGCGGAACGTCGAGCGGGTGGCAAACACGCCCATGCGGGCATTGCCGCCGAGGCGCGGAGGCCGCACCGTTGGGCGCCAGCCGCCTTCCATCGTCTGATGAAAAACAAACAGCACCCACAGGTGGCTGAACGCCTCCAGGCCGCGAACCGCATCGGGCTGGTTGTAGGGCGCCAGCAAGTGAAGTTCGCCACCGCCGTGTTTCACCAGGCCAGGCTGGCGCGGGACAGCGAACTTCTCTTTGTAGGGTGAGCGAATAACGCCGATTTGCTCGAAAGCAAAATGACTCATTTGGCCGAGATATTCAGTGCTGAGCCGACACAGATCGCCTGGCGGTAGCAGCCTGGCGTGCCGCTGGTGACTTCGCAGTTATGCAGCAGAACGGCATTCGCTTTGGCTTTTTTCGAGGCGTTGATCTGCAGGCGTTTACGGGCGGTAGGGATGTTCGGCGGTGAATCCTGGTTGCTGGCCTGGCATGATTCGCCGGTCACTTCACCGAGATCGCGGAACGGCTTGCCGACCAGCTCTTCTGCGTTGGTAATGATGCGAACGGGAGCGGCGCGTGCGACTTTCGCTTTTTGCGGCTCTGCTTTGGGTTCCGCTGCGTTGTTCTGCACGGGTTCGACAGGTGATCTGCTTAGCAACGAACAGCCGCTCAGCGTGAGTGCTAATAGACAGATCGGGAAAGCACGCATAAAAGTATCCTCACAAAAATTTTCTTAACGCCGTATTGAAACAAGGGCGTGCACAAATGACAAGGCGGGCTTTCGCCCGCCCTGAATGATATTACAGACTGATGAGATTACCAGCCTTTCACCGCGCCGCCGTTAAAGACTTTGTTGGCGGCCTCGCTGACTTCGTCAGAGTGGAACGCCTGCACAAATTTCTTCACGTTTTCCGCGTCTTTATTATCTTCACGCGCGACGATCAGGTTCACGTACGGAGAGTTTTTGTCTTCAACAAAGATGCCGTCTTTTTCCGGGGTCAGGCCAATCTGGCTGGCATAAGTGGTGTTGATCACCGCCAGCGCAATCTGCGCATCGTCCAGTGAGCGCGGCAGCTGCGGGGCTTCCAGCTCAACAATCTTCAGGTTTTTCGGGTTTTCAGTAACGTCCAGCACCGTCGGCATCAGTCCAACGCCATCTTTCAGTTTGATCAGACCCTCTTTCTGCAGCAGCAGCAGGGCACGGCCAAGGTTGGTCGGATCGTTAGGAACGGCAACCTGAGAACCATCCTGCAGCTCGGAGATCGCTTTGATTTTTTTAGAGTAGCCAGCGATCGGATAGACAAAGCTGTTGCCGACCGGCACCAGTTTGAAGCCGCGATCTTTGATCTGCTGATCGAGGTACGGTTTATGCTGGAAGGCATTAACGTCGATATCGCCTTTGCTCAGTGCTTCGTTCGGCAGCACGTAGTCGTTAAAGGTGACCAGCTCAACATCGAGGCCATACTTCTCTTTTGCTACTTTCTGCGCCACTTCCGCAACTTGCTGCTCAGCACCAACAATCACACCGACTTTGATGTGATTCGGATCTTTTTCATCCGGGCCGCAGCCAACCAGCGCCAGAGAGCCGATCAGCGTGCCAACGGCGGCAAAGGTCTTGAAGTTAAAAGCCATCAGTTATTCCTTACTGTCAGAGTCGTTATGTTGTGTAACGTTATTTGTGCGTCACAGCCTGGACGATACGATCGCCCGCGAATTGAATTAAGTAAACCAAAACCACAAGCAATACTAAAACCGTGTTCATTACTAATGGGTTATAGGTGACATAGCCGTACTGAATACCTAACTGGCCAAGACCACCCGCGCCCACGGCACCACCCATCGCCGAGTAACCGACCAGCGTGATAAGGGTAATGGTGGCAGCATTGATCAGCCCCGGCAGCGCTTCCGGCAGCAATACCTTACGGATGATCTGCATCGGCGTAGCGCCCATTGCGCGAGACGCTTCAATCAAACCTGCCGGCAGTTCAAGCAGGGCATTCTCCACCATACGGGCGATAAACGGCGCTGCGCCAACGGTCAGCGGCACGATCACTGCGTAAAGGCCGATCGAGGTGCCAACGATGACGCGGGTAAAGGGGATCATCCACACCAGCAGAATAATGAAGGGGATAGAGCGGAAGATATTGACCGTGGCCGAAATCGCGCTATAGAGCGTGAGGTTCTGCATAATCTGGCCGGGACGGGTCACATAAAGTAATACGCCGAACGGCAGGCCGACGATAAAACCGAGCAGGCCGGAGGCAAAGGTCATAAACAACGTTTCCCAGATGCTGCGGGCGAACAGCCAAATCATTGCCTCAGACATAACCGAGTACCTCTACTTTTACATGGTGTTCTTGCAGCCAGGCGATGGCCGCCTGCGTATCCTGCGCGGTGCCGTGCATTTCGGTCAGCATAATGCCGAACTTCACGCCGCCGGCGTAATCCATCTGCGCGCTGATAATGTTGTTATTCACATTGAAACGACGGGCGGTTTCCGACAGCAGCGGCGCGTCGACCGACTGGCCGGTAAACTCCATGCGTAGCATCGGAACGCTATCCGCCTGCGGCTCAGGCTGCAAACGCTGTAGATAGTCTTCCGGGATGTCCAGATGCAGCGTCGACTGAATAAACTGCTGTGCCAGCGGCGTTTTCGGATGGGAGAAGACTTCGCTGACGGTATCCTGCTCAATCAATTCGCCATTGCTGATTACCGCCACGCAGTCGCAGATGCGCTTCACCACGTCCATCTCATGGGTGATCAACAGAATGGTCAGTCCCAGGCGACGGTTAATGTCTTTCAATAATTCAAGAATCGAACGGGTGGTCGCCGGGTCAAGGGCGCTGGTGGCTTCATCGCACAGCAGCACTTTTGGGTTGCTGGCTAACGCACGGGCAATGGCGACACGCTGTTTCTGCCCGCCGGAGAGGTTGGCCGGGTAGCTGTCGTGCTTATCGCCGAGGCCGACCAGATCGAGCAGCTCTTTAACGCGGCGGTTAATCTCTTCGCGCGGGGTGTTATCCAGCTCCAGCGGCAGCGCCACGTTGCCGAACACCGTGCGGGAAGCGAGCAGGTTGAAGTGCTGGAAGATCATGCCGATTTGGCGGCGCGCTTTGGTTAATTCCGCTTCAGAGAGCTGGGTCAGATCCTGACCGTCGACCAGCACGCTGCCTTGTGATGGGCGCTCAAGCAGGTTTACGCAGCGAATCAGCGTACTTTTCCCTGCGCCAGATGCGCCAATCACGCCATATATTTGGCCAGCAGGCACATGCAGACTGACGTTGTTTAACGCCTGAATTTTGCGGTTTCCCTGTTGGAACACCTTGGTGATATTCGAAAGTTTAATCATTAGATTATTTTTATCGTATAAGAGTGAGCCGTGGCATTTTGTTCTGCCGGTTACGGGAAATAGCCGTAAACAGAGCGGATGGTAAGGCATCCAGACGTCTAAATCAATGTCGCGCTGTTATGATGAGCACTTTCCTGCGTAGCGAAACATGAGATACTACAGCGCAACACGGCCTTTATCAGGAGTAAACCTTTGGCAACTTTAGTACCCGCTATTTTTCTCGATCGTGATGGCACGATTAACATCGATCACGGCTATGTTCATGAGATCGATAACTTCGAGTTTATCGATGGCGTCATTGATGCCATGCGTGAATTAAAAGCGATGGGCTATGCGCTGGTGCTCGTCACCAATCAGTCTGGTATTGCGCGTGGCTTATATAGTGAAGCGCAATTTGAAACGCTGACCGAATGGATGGACTGGTCTCTCGCCGATCGCGATGTCGATTTTGATGGTATCTACTATTGCCCGCATCATCCTGAGGCGAGCGTAGAGGAGTATCGCCAGGAGTGCGATTGCCGTAAGCCGCAGCCGGGCATGCTGATCTCTGCGCGTGACTTCCTGAACATTGATATGGCCGCTTCTTATATAGTGGGCGACAAAATGGAAGATATGCAGGCGGGTGCGGCAGCGAACGTCGGCACGAAAGTGCTGGTGCGTACCGGTAAGCCAGTGACGCCAGAGGCGGAAAAAAGTGCAGATTGGGTGCTAAATAGCCTTGCGGAGCTGCCTGCAGCGATTAAAAAGCACCAAAAATAGCCGTTATGTTGAAAAGATGAGCGGTTGAAATAAAAATGCATTTTTCCGCTTGTCATTCCTCGTAGGCTCCCTATAATGCGCCTCCATCGACACGGCGCTAAGCAAACAACAGCTTGCAGCGACGTTAAGTCGGAAGAGAAAAAATCCTGAAATTCAGGGTTGACTCTGAAAGAGGAAAGCGTAATATACGCCACCTCGCGACAGAGCGCTGAAGCGCGTCGCAACTGCTCTTTAACAATTTATCAGACAATCTGTGTGGGCACTCAGGTGACATGGATTCTTAATGTCCTCGGACACTAAATGAATACCAAGTCTCACGGGTGAACACGTAATTCATTACGGTTTAATTCGATGAGCATCAAACTTTAAATTGAAGAGTTTGAT